>CP063166.1:1818124-2424165 GCA_016806145.1 Variovorax paradoxus | reverse complement strand
AACCCCCGAGCATACCGGTCCGCTGAAGCGAAGCGCCTCCCCCTGTCGGACGGCGCGCCGTCTAAGGAACACCCCCCATACGGTCTTTGGGGGCCCCGGTCTTGCAGACTCCTAGAATCGGCCCAACTGCCAAGGCAGCAACCACAGGAGCTTCGGCCATGAACGACCGCGTTACAACCCTCGACACTTCCAGCGGCTACGGCCAGGTGCTGCCGCAGGCTGACCGCCAACGCGTGCTGCGCAACACCTACTGGCTGCTGGCGCTGAGCCTGCTGCCCACCGTGCTGGGCGCCTGGCTGGGCGTGCAGACCGGCATCACCCGCTCGCTGACCGGCGGGCTCGGTCTCATCGTCTTCCTCGGCGGTGCCTTCGGCTTCATGTTCGCGATCGAGAAGACCAAGAACTCGGCTGCCGGCGTGCCGGTGCTGCTGGCCTTCACCTTCTTCATGGGCCTGATGCTCTCGCGCCTGATCTCGATGGTGCTGGGCTTCAAGAACGGTCCCGATCTGATCATGACGGCCTTCGGCGGCACCGCCGGCGTGTTCTTCGTGATGGCCTCGCTGGCCACCGTGATCAAGCGCGACCTGTCGGGCATGGGCAAGTGGCTGTTCGTCGGCGCGATGGTGTTGATGGTCGGCGCGGTCATCAACGTGTTCGTCGGCTCGACCGCCGGCATGTTCGCGATCTCGGTCGCGGCCATCGGCATCTTCTCGGCCTACATGCTCTATGACCTGAAGCAGATCATGGACGGCGGCGAGACCAACTACATCAGCGCGACGCTCGCCCTGTACCTCGACCTGTTCAACGTGTTCCAGAGCCTGCTGGCGCTGCTGGGCCTCGCGGGCGGCGAACGCGACTGACGCTTGCTCCTCCTTCGATGGCCCCGCGGCCATCGATCGGTGAAAAAGAAAGGGCCCTTCGGGGCCCTTCCTCATTGCGGCGTCGGAACCGCCTCATTCGCGCTCGAACACCGCGATCGATTCCACGTGCGCCGTGTGCGGGAACATGTTGACCACGCCCGCATGCGTGCAGCGATAGCCGGCCTGGTGCACCAGCAAGCCGGCATCGCGCGCGAGCGTCGACGGATTGCAGCTCACGTAGACGATGCGCTTCGGCGGCGTCCATCCGCCCGTGCGCAGCTCGGGCTGCTGGTGCAGGTCGGCCATCGCCTTGGCGAGTGCGAAGGCGCCCTCGCGCGGCGGGTCGACCAGCCACTTGTCGGCCTGTCCGTCGGCGACCAGCATCTCGGGCGTCATCTCGAACAGGTTGCGCGCCACGAACGAAGCCGGCGACAGGGCACGGCGCGCGGCGGTCGCGGGCTGGTTCCTGCGGAAGTTGTCGGTGGCCCGCGCCACCAACGTGTCGCTGCCCTCGATACCCAGCACCTCGCGCGCGCGGCTCGCCAGCGGCAGCGTGAAGTTGCCGAGGCCGCAGAACCAGTCGATCACGCGTTCGTCGGACTGCACGTCGAGCAGGCGCAGCGCCTTGCCCACGAGCGCGCGATTGATGTGCGGATTGACCTGCGTGAAATCGGTGGGCCGGAACGGCATCGTCACGCCGAACTCGGGCAGCCCGTAGGCCAGCGGCGTGCCGCCCTCCTCCAGCAGCCGCACCGTGTCGGGCCCCTTGGGCTGCAGCCACCATTGCACTTGCTCGTTCTTCGCGGCGAAGGCCTTGAGGCGTCCGATGTCCGCATCCGACAGCGGCTCGAGGTGCCGCAGCACCAGCGCGATGGTGCCGAGCGCCTGGGTGCCGGGCGCGTCGCCGCAGGCCAGTTCGATCTGCGGGCAGGTGTCGCGCGCATCGAGCGAGGCGATCAGCGCGCGCAGCGGCATCAGCATCTGGCTGACCTGCTTCGGCAGCACGGGACAGACCTGCATGTCGGCCAGGTAGCGGCTCTTGCGCTCGTGGAAGCCGATCAGCACCGTGCCCTTCTTGACCACGTGGCGCACCGACAGGCGCGCGCGGTAGCGGTAGTGCCAGGCCGGGCCTTCGAGCGGACGCAGCAGGTTCTCGGGGCGGAC
Organism: Variovorax paradoxus; assembly: GCA_016806145.1. Taxonomy (NCBI): domain Bacteria; kingdom Pseudomonadati; phylum Pseudomonadota; class Betaproteobacteria; order Burkholderiales; family Comamonadaceae; genus Variovorax; species Variovorax paradoxus. The sequence goes on along the minus strand of CP063166.1, from coordinate 2,422,141 downwards.
CTTGCCGAGGTGCCAGAGGTTGTCCTCGAGCGCGCGCTGCTTCACCGCCACCTGCGCCGCGGCATCGAGGTGCTGCATCTTGCAGCCGCCGCAGGCGCCCGTGTGCAGGCCGAAGTGCGGGCAGCCGGGCCGCACGCGCTGCGAGGACTCGCGCCGGATCTGCGTGACCGTGCCCTGCTCCCAGTTGTTCTTGCGGCGATGCACGTTGAGCTGCACCTCTTCGAAGGGCAGCGCGCCCTCGATGAACACGACCATGCCGTCGGCCTTGTGCGCCACGCCCTGCGCATCGAGGTCCAGCGATTCCACGTGGAGCCATTCGCCGCCTGCGTTCGTGGGTGTGTCCGTGGGGGATTTATCTTTCTTGATGGATTCCGTCATCCCCCGATTGTCTCAGCGTGGGAAGAGTCCCTCGCGCGGCGCCCGGCAAGGCTAGAACAAGGCGTCCCGCCCCACGCCCGAGCGCGCGAGCTGGCGCCGCATCTTGGCGAGCGCCTCGTTCTGGATCTGGCGCACGCGCTCACGCGTCAGGCACAGCCGCACACTGAGCACCTCGAGCGTCTCGGGCTCGCGGTCGTGCAGTCCGTAGCGGCCTTCGAGCACCTCGCGCTCGCGCGCATCGAGCGCGGCCACCCAGCCGTCAAGCAGGCGTTCGACCTCGTGCGCCTGCGTCGCGCCCGTGGGGTCGCTCTCCTCGTTGTCGGCCGCGACCGAATCGGACAGCGCGTAGCTCTCCTCGCCACGCGACTCGCCCGCATCGAGCGAACGCGGGGTCTCGGCCAGCGCCAGCAGGTCGGCCACCGACTGCACGTCCGAGCCCAGCAGCGCCGCCACGTCTTCCACGCGCACCCCGTCGGGCCGCCGCGCCAGGAACTCGGGATCGCTCTCGAGCGTGCGGCGCGCGCGCAGCACCTGCTGCAGCTCGCGCACGATGTGCACCGGCAGGCGGATCGTGCGGGACTGGGTCATCAGCGCGCGCTCGACCGACTGGCGTATCCACCAGGTCGCATAGGTCGAGAAGCGGAAGCCGCGCTCGGGCTCGAACTTGGTGATCGCGTGCATCAGGCCGAGGTTGCCCTCCTCGATGAGATCGGAAAACGGCACGCCGCGGTGGAGGTAGGCCTTCGCGATGTTGACCACGAGCCGCAGGTTGTGCTCGATCATCGACTGGCGTGCCGCGAAATCGCCGGCGCGCGCGGCGCAGGCGGTCGCGTATTCCTGCTCGGGGGTGAAAAGCTCGGTGCGCCGGATGCGGCGCAGGTAGACGGTGAGCGCGTCGGCCGTGTCGTCACCGGTACGCGCGAGCGCTTCGGCGCTCGGCTCGGGCGCGATCAAGTCATCGGGGGATGAGGCGGGCGGCGACGTTTCGCCACCGATCGCCGGTTCGGCCTCGTTGCCCACCGCCCGGCGCACGGGCAGCGTGCGACGGGGGCGGGAACCGGCCATGGCATCACCGATTCGGGAGGTAGCGCGCCGGATCGACCGGCTTGCCCTGGCGACGGATCTCGAAGTGCAGCTTCACGCGATCGGCATCGCTGTTGCCCATCTCGGCGATCTTCTGACCCTTTTGCACCGACTGGTCTTCCTTCACGAGCAGCGTCTGGTTGTGCGCGTAGGCCGTGAGGTAGGTGTTGTTGTGCTTCAGGATGATCAGGTTGCCGTAGCCGCGCAGGCCCGCGCCCGCATAGACCACGCGGCCGTCGGCGGCGGCCAGCACCGGGTCGCCGGCCTTGCCGCTGATGTCGAAGCCCTTGTTCTTCGCATCGTCGAAGCCCGCGATCAGCGAGCCATGGGCGGGCCAGATCCAGCCGATGTCCTCATCGCCACCCGATGCAGCCGGGCTCGAAGGCGAGGCCGTGACCGGCGGCTTGGTGCCCGCAGCGGCGGCGCCGCTCGCTGCCACGCCCGGCACGACCGCGGGCTGCGGCGTCACCGGCTTGGTGACGACGCCGTTCTCGTTGGGGGCCGACGGCACGGCCGCCACGGTGGAGCCCGGGCCCGAAGGCGGGATCACGCGCAGCACCTGCCCCACCTCGATCAGGTCGGGGTTGTCGATGTTGTTCCAGCGAACGAGGTTCTGCCAGGTCTGGCCGGTCTCGTTGGCGATGCGGCGGATGGTGTCGCCGGGACGCACGGCGTAGTAGCCCGGCTTGCCGAAGTTCTCGATGCCGGCCAGCGGCTTGCCCGAGGCGTCGGTCGTGATGGTGGGACCGCCCGGGACGGGCGCCGCCGCGCCGGGGGCGCGGGTCATCGTGCCGCGGTCTTCGACCGGTGCCGGGCCGCGCGGCGTGGAACACCCCGCGATCACGAGCACGACGGCCAACGTGACGCCAGCGTACCAACTCCGATTGCCAAAACCCTGCATTTGTTATTCCTTCAAGCAACGCCCGATTTTAGGGGGACAAAGTGAACCGCCTCAAGAATGAGGCGCTCGAGACCGCGGGCCGTCTTGTCGATCACGACGAGGGCCTGGCCGCCCTTCGCCGAGTGCGTCGGCGCGACGATCCGCCCCCCCACCGCGAGCTGTTCGATCCAGGCCTCGGGCACCGCCTCGCCACCGGCGGCGGCGATGATGCCCGCATAGGGCGCGCCCTTGGCATAGCCGACCATGCCGTCGCCGAACATCAGGTGAACCGTGGCCAGCCGGAAGTGCCGCAGATTGGTCCGTGCCCGCTCGTGCAGGCCGCGCAACCGTTCGATGCTGTAGACCTCCGTGGCCACGTGGTTCAACACCGCGGCCTGGTAGCCGCAACCGGTGCCGATCTCGAGCACGCGCCCCAGACGGTCCTGCGGCTTGCCGGTCAGAGCCGGGGCCGCAAGCAAAAGTTCGATCATGCGCGCCACGACGCTGGGTTTGGAGATGGTCTGGCCCAGTCCGATCGGCAGGCTGGTGTCTTCATAGGCCTGGTTGACCAGCGCGCTGTCGACGAAGCGATGCCGCTCGACCGCGCCCATGGCGCGCAGCACGCGCGCATCCGAAATCCCCTGCGCGGCCAGCTTCTGCACCATGCGCGCACGCACCGCGTCGGAGGCCATCGAGGGCGTCGAGTGGACTGGCGGCTTCGGTGGCACCGCGGGCTGCCGTCCGCGCAGCGCTGACGAAGCCGGCGTCGAAGCCGAGACGGTGGGCGCGAGGCGAGCCGGAAATCCAGGCCGTTGGGTCGCCATGTCAGTCGGCGAGCCGGACCACCGCGTCGCGCCACTGGCCCAGGTTGGCGTGGTCGGTCAGGTCGATCTGCAACGGCGTGAGCGCCACGTGGCCCTCGGCCGTGGCATGGAAGTCGGTGCCCTCGCCGCTGTCCTTGGCGCTGCCCGCGCCGGCGATCCAGTACATCGTGTCGCCACGCGGGCTTTCCTGCGTGATGACCTTCTCGGCCGCGTGGCGGCGGCCCAGGCGGCACACCTTCACCGGCTTGAGCTCGTCGAACGGCCGGTTCGGCACGTTGACGTTCAAAAGAAAGGCGCCGCCCTCGAGCATGCGCTCGCGCTCGATGCGCTGCACCAGCCGGCGCGCCACCTGGGCGGCCGCATCGACATGGGCCCAGCCCTTCTCGATCTGCGAGAACGCGATCGCGGGAATGCCGAACAGGTAGGCCTCCATGGCCGCGCCGACGGTGCCCGAATAGATGGTGTCGTCGCCCATGTTGGCGCCGTTGTTGATGCCCGAGACCACGAGGTCGGGCCGGTAGCCGAGCAGCCCCTTGAGCGCGATGTGCACGCAGTCGGCGGGCGTGCCGGTCACGTAGCGGAAGCCGTTGTGCGCGGTGTGGACGTAGAGCGGCGCCGCGAGCGTCAGCGCGTTCGACTTGGCGCTGTTGTTGTGCTCGGGGGCCACCACCTCGACCTCGGCCAGGTCCTTGAGCGCGTCGTGCAGTGCGACGATGCCGGGCGCCTGGAAGCCATCGTCGTTGGAAATGAGTATCTTCATGATGCGGTGCGGTGCAACGGATTGTAGGCGTCGGGTGCGTCGCAGCAGGGACAAGGACACGCAAGGGCGACGCCTATCATCGCGCGCTTCATTGCCTCAACATTACTACCCGTTTCGAAGGAGACCGAGCATGCACGCATGGCTTTGCGAGAACCCCGTCGGCGTCGACGCGCTCACCTGGAAAGAGCTGCCCACGCCGACACCCGGCCCGGGCCAGGTGCTGATCGAGATCCGGGCCGCGAGCCTGAATTTCCCCGACCTGCTGATCGTGCAGAACAAGTACCAGATGAAGCCCCCGCTGCCCTTCGTGCCGGGCTCGGAGTACGCGGGGATCGTGCAGGCCGTGGGCGAAGGCGTCACGCACCTCAAGGTCGGCCAGAACGTCGCCTGCCTCTCGGGCACCGGCGGCTTCGCCACCCACACGCTGGCACCCGCGGCGCTGTGCATGCCGCTGCCCGAGGGCTTCGGCCACGTCGACGCGGCCGCCTTCATCATGATCTACGCGACCTCGTGGCATGCGCTGATGGACCGCGCGCAGCTCAAGGCCGGCGAAACCGTGCTGGTGCTCGGCGCGGCGGGCGGCGTGGGCACGGCGGCCATCCAGATCGCCAAGGCGGCCGGCGCCAACGTGATCGCGGCCGCTTCCACCGACGAGAAATGCGAGCTGTGCCGTTCGATCGGCGCCGACGCGACGATCAACTACACCACGCATGCGCTGCCGAATGGTTTCAGGGATGCCATCAAGGCCGCGACCGACGGCAAAGGCCCCGACGTCATATACGACCCGGTCGGCGGCGATTTCGCGGAGCCGGCATTTCGCTCGATCGGATGGCGCGGCCGCTATTTGGTCGTGGGTTTTGCGTCGGGCCCGATTCCCTCGCTGCCATTGAACCTCACGCTGTTGAAAGGCGCCTCGCTGGTCGGCGTGTTCTGGGGGGATTTCGCCAGGCGCGAACCCAAGGCCAACGCGCAGATGATGGCCGAATTGGCGCAATGGTATGGGCAGGGAAAGATCAAGCCGGTGATCGACAGCACGATGCCGATGGCCGAATTGAAAGCCGCCTACGCGCACATGGGTTCGCGCGGCGTCAAGGGAAAGCTCGTGATGGTGAACTGATCGCCACAACGCGGGGCAGCAGGAGATTGGACCCCATGCCCGCAATAAAAAAGCCCGCATGCGCGGGCTTTTTTATTGCGGAGTCGGCTGGCGCGGGTTCGCGCACCACGCTCACTTGATCTCGAAATCCGTCAGCGACTTGCCGGCGGCCAGCGCCTCGGTCACCCAGCGCGGCTTGCGGCCACGGCCGCCGGACCAGGTTTCGCCGGTCGGGCTGCGGTACTTGGCGGCGGCCTTGGGCGCCGGCGTGCTGGCGGCGCGCTTGGCGGTCACGGCGCGGCCGGCCGAGAGCTTCAGATCCGACGCGGTCAAACCGTAGTCGGCGATCTTCCTGCGAATGTCCTCGATCACGCCGGCACGTTCCTGGTTGCGCAGCTCTTCGGCCTGCTTGCGCAATTGCGCGATCTGTTCGTCGTGCTTCTGGATCTGGGAATTGATATCTGCGAGCGTCGAGGCCATTGGCTGACTCCTGTAAATGAAAACGCCCGCAGTTTAATTCAGTTTGCAATTGATTTTGAGCAAGCCCGCGCAGAAAAATCCGGGGCGCTTGGCGTTTTACAACAGCCCAAGGGTAAAACGCCCCGTTCTTGGGCATGATCGGCGCCTGATCGGGGGTTTGAAAGACTGCCCGCCACGCGGAGGCCAGAAAATTGAACGTCTTGATACCGTTTCGGACGGCTCGCGCTTAATGAAGGGCCAGAAAGAAATGCATTCGCCCGCCCTTCGCGCATGGGCGAGGTGTACGGAAAACGCTTTAGGCAAGCCCAAAAGAAAAACGGCCCTGGATCGCTCCAGGGCCGTTTCTTGGGAATTCATATGGGGTGGCTGATGGGACTCGAACCCACGACGACCAGAATCACAATCTGGGACTCTACCAGCTGAGCTACAGCCACCGTAATAGAGTCCACGATTATAGCCATAAAAGACGCTCGCCCGACCCCGGTTCGAAAGAATGATGCGCGCGGACCACTCAGCCCGCCGCCAGCGGGCCCGATGGCGCCACCTGCGGCGCTTCCTCATGCGCGGCGTCCTTCTGGCGGATCGAGCCATCCGAGCGCTCGAAGGTGCCGATCAGCAGCCCGCTGGCGATCGCATGCGCCTTCAGTTCGTCGACCACCTCGTCCCGTCCGGGCGCGACCGAGAACTCGTGCGCGCGGTCGAGCGCGAACAGCTGGAAGGCGTAGCGGTGCACGCCGTGCCCCGGTGGCGGATCGGGTGGCAGCCAGGCCGCCTGCAATCCGGAGTTGCGTCCGGCATGCACCGTGTCCTGGCCTTCGTTGCCCTGGCTCGGCAGCGCCGCCTCGACCAGGCGGGTGTCGCCGGGCGGCAGGCTGACGACGATGGCATGCACCAGCGGATTGGGCGTCGGCGAATCCGCATCCTCCACCACCAGCAGCAGCGAAGCCGCGCCTTGCGGCACGCCCTCCCATTGCAGCGGCGGCGACAACCCTTCGCCATCGGCCGTGTAGCGCGGCGGGATGGGCGCATGGTCGGCAAAGGCCACGCTGGTCAGCGAGATGGTGGCCATGCCTTCGCGCAGGCCGAGCGTGTTGAAAACGATCTTGTCCAGGCCGGCGCGCACACCGTGCAGGGCCTGGCCGATGACTTCGGGCAACTTTTCGAGCATGCCGAAGGTATAGCGTCCCGTTCTCGACCACCCTGTAGGACGCCACAGCGGGCCGGCCGCAGCCTGCGGCGCCAAATCGCGCAGCCCCGCATCCCGATTCGCCGACATGCGCTTGCGGCGCGCCCGCGCGAAGCATCCGGCCGCTATCATGGCCGCGCCCTGCCATGCGGGCGCCGCTTCATTCACGAACCAAGGGATCACTCATGAGCATCGTCTGGACCATCCTGATCGGCTTCGTCGTAGGTCTGGTGGCACGCGCCGTCAAGCCGGGCAACGACTCCGCCGGATTCATCGTCACCACGCTGATCGGCATCGCGGGCTCGCTGATCGTCACCTACGTGGGCCAGTCGCTCGGCTGGTACACCGCCGGCGAAGGCGCCGGCTTCATCGCGTCGGTACTCGGCGCGATCGTGCTGCTGATCCTCTACGGCCTCATCAAGCGCAAGAGCTGAGCCGTCGCAACATCGGGCGGGGCCGATGCCACGCAAACCCCGCGCGCACCATCATGTCTACGTGGTCGAACTCGACGACCGCGTCTGGAACATCGCCCGCTTTCGCCGGGCCAATCCCGACTACCAGCTCGGCAAACCCTTCGTCTACGTGGGCATGACCGGGCTCGATCCCGACATCCGCTTCGACAAGCACAAGGCCGGCATCCAGGCCAACAGCTTCGTGCAGGACTACGGCCTGCACCTGCTGCCCGCGCTCTACGAGCGCTACAACCCGATGAACTACGAAGACGCGCGCTCGATGGAAGTCGAGCTCGGCATCGCCCTGCGCAAGGCGGGCTACGGCGTCTGGCAGGCCTGAGCGCGAAGGCCTGCTTCAGGAATAGGTGACCCAGTCCTCGTACGCCGGCCCGTCGAGATGCGGCAGCGTGTTGTAGGTCACCAGCATGTGGCGCTTGGGCGTGAAGGCGAACTCGGTCACCGACGAGTTGCGGATGCGCAGGTTGAGCTCGATCGTGGTCTCGGCGCTGGTGCCCAGCACATGGCCCACCGCCGTGCTGATCGGCCCGCCGCTCGACACCACGAGCACCTTGGCCCCGTGGTGCTTGTCGCGCACGTGATCGAGCGCGGTGGTCACGCCCGCGAGAAAGTCCACGTAGCTGGGCATGCCGACCGGCTTCGTGCGCCCCTGCATCCACGCACCCAGTCCTTCGCGCAGCAGACGGAAGTGATGCCGGTACATCTCGGGCGAATCGGGCTTCTCGAGCTTGCCTTCGTGGATGGTGGCGATCACCGCCTCGCTGTCGTACTCGTTGAGGCCGGGCCAGGGCAGCACGTCGTCGCGCGTCAGGCCGAGGCCCTGCGCGATGCCTTCCCAGGTCTGCCGGTGCCGGCGCAGGGTGCCGGTGATCACGGCGTCGAAACGCATGCCGCGCTCGCGCCAGTACTCGCCGAGCCGCACCGACTGCCTGTGGCCCAGTTCGCTCAGGTTGTCGTAGTCGGCCGCGCCGAAGCTGGCCTGGCCATGGCGCACGAGGTAGAGAGTTCCCATGCGCGGATTCTGGCAAGAAGCGACCCTGGCGCTTGTCCCACGCGAGACCGAAAAAGCAACGGGCCGCACCAGGCGGCCCGCGAAGGGGATGAGGGAGCGCCTCGCGGCGCGACCGGTCAGCGTGCGCCGGCGAACGGCAGTCCGTCGGTCGCGGGACGCGGCACCAGGATCTCGGCCTTGTAGCGGTCCTTCAGCAGGTTGTAGTACGCAGCGTCTTCGGCGGCCGCGATCGACTGGCCGACCTGCGCGTTCTCCTGCTTCGCGACCTCCGCCGTCGGCGCGGTGCGAGGCACGGCCTTGGTCACGCGCACCACGGCATAGCCCTGCGTGCCGAGGTCGACGCCGACCAGGGTCGGCAGCTTGCTGGCGTCGGCACGCAGCGCGGCCTCGACCACCACGCCCGGCTGTGCCTTCGCATCGGTGCGCGACACGGTGACGGGCGCCGAGAAATTGGCGCCATCGGCCTTCGTGGTCCAGGCCGCGAGCTTGGCTTCGCCCTCGGTCTTCGCGAGCGCCGCCGCGCGCTCGGTGACGAGCTGCGCGCGGATCTTGTCCTTCACGTCGGCCAGCGGAATCGGATGCGCGGCCGAGTATTGGGTCACGCGGCCCGAGGCGAGCTGGTTGGTGCCGACCTCGATCGCTTCGGTGTTCTGCTTGCGGCTCAACGAATCGGGCGAGAACAGCGCGCTCAGGAAGTTGCGGCTCGCGAGCGGTCCGGTCGCACCGGGCGCGGCCGTGCGGCCGATGTTGGTCGCGGTCTGGATCGTGAGCTTGAGCTTCTCGGCGGCCGGCTTCAGGCTGTCGGGCTGCTGGTACACGGCATCGGTGAAGGTCTCGGCGGCCTTGGCGAATTCCTGCGTGGCCTGCTGGGCGCGGTAGTCGTTCTCGAGGGTGGCGCGCACCTGCTCGAACGGCGGCACCACGGCCGGCTTGATGTCGTCCAGGCGAATGATGTGATAGCCGAACTCGGTCTCGACGACGTTGCTGATCTCGCCCTTCTTCAGCGCGAACATTGCGTCTTCGAAAGGCTTGACCATCGCGCCGCGCGTGACGAAGTCGAGGTCGCCGCCCTTCTCGGCCGAGCCCGGGTCCTGCGAGTTCTTGCGCGCGACATCGGCGAAGGTGTTGGGCGCCTTGCGCACATCGGCCAGCAGTTGCTCGGCCTTGGCCTTCGCCTTGGCGCGATCGGCCGCCGGCGCGCTGGCGGCCGCGGTGATCAGGATGTGGCTCGCGCGGCGTTCTTCCTTGGTGCCGAAGCGCGAGGTGTTCTGCTCGTAGTAGCTCTTGAGCTCGGCCTCGTTGACCGTCACGTTCTTCTTGGCCGCCTCGAGGTCGAGCAGCAGGTACTCGATGCTTGCCTGCTCGGGTGCCTGGAACTGCGCCGTGTGGTCCTTGTAGTAGGTCTCGATGTCGGCATCGCTGACCGTGACCTTCGATGCGAAGCCCTCGGGCGCGAAGCGCGACACCTGGATCTCGCGCTGTTCGTAGAAGGCATTGATGGTGGCGGCGGCCAGCGCGGGCGGCGTGAAGGTGGTGCCCGACACGCCCAGCAGCAGTTGCTGCGTGGCGAGCTCGGCGCGCATCGACGCTTCGTACTGCTCGGGCGTGCGGCCGGTCACGCGCTGGAAGGCGTCGCGGTCGAACTTGCCCTCGGGCGTGCGGAAGGTCGCGAGGCCCGGGTCCTGCGCGAAGATGCGCGAGAGGCGCTCCTCGGACACCGTCATGTTGGCCTTGTTGGCCGCCACCGTCAGCACGCGGTCGCGAACCATCTTCTCGAGCGTGGCGTAGCGCAGCGCATCGGAGTCGAGCACCAGCGGATCGACGTTGGGCGACTGCTGGCGGATGCGGTCGGTTTCCACGCGATGCTGCGCATCCCATTCGGGCCGCGTGATGCTGGTGCCGTCGACATGCGCGACGGCCTCGTCCTTGGAGAAGCCCTGGTAGCGCTCGACGCCGAACAGCACGAACGACGGGATGATCAGCAAGAACAAGACAATCATCATGATCTTGTTGTACTTGCGGAAGAAATCAAACATGCTTGGACACTCTCAGGCGGTGGCTGTCGGACGGCCATAAAAAAGGCGAACCGTTGTTCGCCTTTGCATCGGGTGGGTGGTGGGTGCTGAGGGGCTCGAACCCCCGACCTACGCCTTGTAAGGGCGCCGCTCTACCAGCTGAGCTAAGCACCCCACCGGGAATACTTTTCTTCCGAGTTCTCGTCGTCGACTTAGTTCAACGCGTCCTTGAGGGCCTTGCCGGGACGGAACTTCGGAATCTTGGCGGCCTTGATTTTAATCGCGTCGCCGGTGCGCGGATTGCGACCCGTACGCGCCGCACGTTTACCGACTGCAAAAGTGCCGAAACCGACGAGCGACACGGAGCCGCCTTTCTTGAGCGTGGTACGAATGGCGCCGATGGTGGATTCGAGCGCGCGCGTGGCGGCTGCCTTGGAAATATCGGCGTTCTTTGCGATGTGCTCAATCAGTTCGGTCTTGTTCACAAGGGCCCCTTGTAGAAAAAAGTTGGTCGGCTTTCGTCGGCTGGCGAGTCCGTCGCGGCGTGATCCGACGCGGAAGCTTGGCAGGCCTGACGCCCCGGCAGCGCGCTGCCATCGGGGATTACAACCACTGGCCTGCGGGGTGTCAATACGACATCAGCCCGTGCGGCGCAGCGGAGCGCGCGATTCTAGGGGCGTTTCGCGAAGACCTTTTTCCGACCGGGCCGCGGCCGTCTCACAAGGCTTCGGCGATCGCTTTTCCGAGGTCGCTCGTGCTCGCCGTGCCGCCGATATCGGGTGTGCGCGGCGCACCGCTTCCGGGCGCGAGTACCTTCTCGATGGTCGACAGGATCGCGTCGTGCGCGTCCTTGTGACCCAGGAACTCGAGCATCATCGCGCCGCACCAGATCTGGCCGATCGGGTTGGCGATGCCCTTGCCTGCGATGTCGGGTGCCGAGCCGTGCACCGGTTCGAACAGCGAGGGCGTGGTGCGCTCGGGGTTGAGATTGGCGCTCGGCGCGATGCCGATGGTGCCGGTGCAGGCCGGCCCCAGGTCGGACAGGATGTCGCCGAACAGGTTGCTCGCCACCACCACGTCGAAGAAGTCGGGCCGCTGCACGAAGTGCGCGGTGAGGATGTCGATGTGGAACTTGTCGAGCGTCACGCCCGGGTAGGCCTTCGCCATCTCGGCCACGCGCTCGTCCCAGTAGGGCATGGTGATCGAGATGCCGTTCGACTTGGTGGCACTGGTCAGGTGCTTCTTCGGCCGCGACTGCGCGAGCTCGAACGCGAACTTGAGCACGCGGTCCACGCCCACGCGCGACATCACGGTCTCCTGCACCACGATCTCGCGCGGCGTGCCTTCGTACATGCGCCCGCCGATGCTCGAGTACTCGCCCTCGGTGTTCTCGCGCACGATGTACATGTCGATCTCGCCGGGCTGGCGCGGCGAGCCGTCGCGGCGCACCACCGGCGCGACGATGCCGGGCATGAGGCGCGCGGGACGCAGGTTGATGTACTGGTCGAACTCGCGGCGGAACAGCAGCAGCGAGCCCCACAGCGAGATGTGGTCGGCGATCTTCTCGGGCCAGCCGACCGCGCCGAAGAAGATGGCGTCATGGCCGCCGATCTGGTCCTTCCAGTCGTCGGGCAGCATCTTGCCGTGCTTCTCGCAGTAGTCCCAGCTCGAGAAGTCGAAGTGATCGAACTTCAGGTCGATGCCGAACTTGCGCGCCGCCGCATCGAGCACGCGCACGCCCTCCGGTGTGGTTTCCTTGCCGATGCCGTCGCCGGCGATGACTGCGATTCTGTGGGTGGTCATGGTCTGGGTCCTTCCGATGGGATGAGCGGTGCAAAGAAGTCGAGTGCCTCGGCGAGCAGTTCGCCCGGCGCCTCCTCGGGAACGTAGTGGCCGCAGGGCAGCGCATGCCCCTCGACCCGGTCGGCGCGCTCGCGCCACAGCGCCAGCACGTCGAAGGCGCGGCCGACCACGCCGTGCGCGCCCCACAGCACGCGCAGCGGCATCGCGAGCCGCGCGCCCGCGGCGATGTCGGCGCGGTCGTGATCGAGGTCGATGCCGGCCGAGGCGCGGTAGTCCTCGCAGATGGATTCGGCGCTGCCCGGGATGGCCGCGCAGCGCTCGTACTCCGCAAGCACCTCGGGCGCGAACGGCGCGAGCCCCGCATGGCGCCCGCCCATCACGCTGCGCACGTAGCGCACCGGGTCGGAGGCGATCAGCGCCTCGGGCAGCGGCGGCGGCTGGATCAGGAAGAACCAGTGCCAGTAGGCGCGCGCGAAGGCTTCCGAGGTGTGCTCGTACATCGCGAGCGTGGGGGCGATGTCGAGCAGCAGCATGCGCTCGACCGCCGCCGGATGGTCGGCCGCGAGCCGGTGCGCCACGCGCGCGCCGCGGTCGTGCGCGAGCACGCCGAAGCGCTCGAAGCCGTGGTGGCGCATCGCCGCGAGCGCATCGAGCGCCATCGCGCGCTTGCTGTGGTTCTCGTGCGCGGCATCGGCGGCGGGCCGGCCCGAATCGCCGTAGCCGCGCAAATCGATCGCCACCACGGTGAAGCGCTCGGCCAGCGCGGGCGCGACACGGTGCCAGATCGCGTGCGTCTGCGGGTGTCCGTGCAGCAACAGCAGGGGTGCCCCACTGCCGCCGATGCGGCCATGCACGCGCACGCCATCGCGTTCGATGTCGAAGACGGGGAAGTCGAGGAAGGAGGCGGTCACGCGGCGATTGTGCGTTGCGCACCGGGGTCCATCAAGCAACAATCGGCCAATTCATACTTTCCGTTCTGGCATGAATTCATTGGCACTGGAGCGCGGCGACCTGCAACTGGCGCTCGCCATCCGCGAACACGGCAGCCTCGCGGGCGCGGCCGGCGCGCTCGACGTCGTGCCCTCGGTGGTCACCAAGCGGCTCGGCGCGCTCGAGGCGCGGCTGGGCCAGCGGCTGTTCGACCGCACCACGCGGCGGCTCAGTGTCACGGCCGAGGGCGAGGCCGTGTGCCGGCATGCGAAGCAGCTGCTCGAAGGCTTTGCGGCGCTCGAGGGCGAGCTCGGCGAGCGCCAGAACGAGCTCACGGGCGCGGTGCGGCTGGCCGCCACCTTCGGCTTCGGCCGGCGCTGGCTCGGTCCTGCGCTGGCGGAATTCCAGGCCGCCCACCCGGCCCTGCGCATCGAGCTGCAGCTGACCGAGCGCCTGCCCGACCTGGGCGCCGAAGGCTACGACGGCGCGCTGTGGTTGTGGGCGGTGCAGCAGCGCCATGCCTCGGACTGGGTCTCGCGCCGCATTGCGCGCAACCAGCGCGTGCTCGCGGCCGCGCCCTCCTACCTCGCGCGCCGCGGCACGCCGGCCAGCGTCGAGGCCCTGGCCACGCACGACTGCCTGGTCGCGCGCGAGAACGGCGAGATCCATCGGCAGGAATATGCGCTGTGGTCGCTGCGGCACGGCCGCGACGGCAGCACGGCGCGCGTGCGGGTGCAGGGCCCGTTGTCGAGCAACTCGGGCGAGATGGTGCGCGACTGGTGCCTGGCGGGCCACGGGATCATGCTGCGCAGCCTCTGGGACATCGCGCCGCAGCTGGCCTCGGGCGCGCTGGTGCGGGTGCTGCCGCAGTACGCGATGCCCGATGCCGACATCCACTGGATCGCGCCCTGGCGGCCGAAGACGCCGCGGCGGGTGCGGCTCCTGGTCGACCACCTGGCCGAACGCTTTCGCGGCGAGCCCTGGAAGCCCGCGCGCTAGGCGAAAGCCCCGCGCCTCAGCGAGCCGCGCGCACCACCAGGCTCACGCCCACCGCCGTGAGCGCCGTGCCCAGCAGCGTGGTCAGCGTGATCTGCTCGCGGAACAGCAGCCAGGCCATGAGCGCCGTGCAAGGCGGCACCAGGTAGAGCAGGCTCGTGACCGCGGTCGCGGTGCCGCGCTGGATCAGTATGTAGAGCAGCGAGCTGCCGCCCAGCGAGAGCGCGAGCACCGACCAGGCCATCGCGCCGATCGAATGCGCGTTCCATGCGATGGCCTCGGGCTCGAGCAGCGCGAACGGCAGGGTCGCGACCACGGCAGCCGCCATCTGCACCGCGCTCGCACTGCGCACATCGCAGGGCGCGACGAAGCGCTTCTGATAAAGGGTGCCCGCGGTGATCGACACCAGCGCCATGAGCGCCAGGCTCATGGTCGCCGCGCTGACTTCCGCGCCATCGCCGAATTTGCGCGACACCACCAGCACCAGCCCGGCGAAGCCCAGCGCCAGGCCCAGCCACTGCCGCGGCGACACGCGCCCGCCGTTGAAGGACATCCAGATCGCGGTCAGCACCGGCTGGATGCCGACCAGCAGCGCGACCAGCCCCGAGCCCATGCCCGCGCGCACCGCGGCCCAGACGCCGCCGAGGTAGCCGGCCTGCATCAGGATGCCGGTGACCGCGAGGTGTCCCCACTGCGCCCGGGTCGAAGGCCAGGCCACGCGCGCAAGCGCGACCCACAGGCCGAAGCAGAGGAACGAGAGCACGAAGCGCACGGCCAGGAACTTGAACGGCGGCGCATGCGGCATGCCGTAGCGCGCGACGATGAAGCCGGTGCTCCAGATCAGCACGAAGACCGCGGGCATCGCCCGCAACCAGCCCGCCTCGCGGGCCGAGGCGGAACTCATTTGGCCCGGGCCCGGATCTCGGGAATGGCCTTTTGCAGGTAATAGACCATCGACCACACGGTGAGCACGGCCGAGACCCAGATCAGCCACTGGCCCCACAGGCCGGTGTCGATGAAGCCGAACAGTTGCCCGTCGTAGAGCAGGAACGGGATCGCGACCATCTGCACGGTCGTCTTGACCTTGCCGATCATGTGCACCGCCACGCTCTTGCTGGCGCCGATCTGAGCCATCCATTCGCGCAGCGCCGAGATCGCGATCTCGCGGCCGATGATGATCAGCGCCACGAACACGTCGGCCCGGTTCAGGTGCACCAGCACCAGCAGCGAGGCGCAGACCAGGAACTTGTCGGCCACCGGATCGAGGAAGGCGCCGAAGGCAGAGGTCTGGTTGAGCTTGCGCGCCAGGAAGCCGTCGAGCCAGTCGGTGGCCGCGAACACGATGAACATGACCGTGGCGATCACATTGCGCATCGGGTCGGCGATGGGCAGGTAGAACACGCCGACGATCAGGGGGATCGCGACGATGCGCGTCCAGGTCATGATGGTCGGCAGGGTCCAGAACATGCGCTCGATTGTGTCACGCGAAAACGATGGATTCGAGAACGGGGGCAAAGCCGTGCCGGCGCCCCGCTCCCGCGCCGGCGAGTTCAGTGCAGCGCACGGTAGATTTCCTCGGCCAGGTCGAAGGCGATGCCCTCGACCGAGGCGATGTCCTCCACGCTGGCTGCCGCCACGCCGCGGATGCCGCCGAAGCGCTGCAGCAGCCGGGCCCGGCGCTTCGGGCCGATGCCCGGGATGTCCTCGAGCTGGCTGCCGCCCACGCGCACCTTGGCGCGCTTGGCGCGCATGCCGGTGATGGCGAAGCGGTGCGCCTCGTCGCGGATCTGTGCCACCAGCATCAGCGCCGCCGAATCCTTGCCCAGGTAGACCTTCTCGCGGCCGTCGGCGAACACCAGTTCCTCGAGGCCGACCTTGCGGCCCTCGCCCTTCTCGACCCCGACGATCAGCGACAGCGGCAGGCCGAGCTCGCTGAACACCTCGCGCGCCATCGACACCTGGCCCTTGCCGCCGTCGACCAGCACCAGTTCCGGCATGCGCGCGCCGCGGGCCCGGGCCGGCGCCGGCGCACCCTCGGCGCCTTCGCTCTCGGCATCGCCGGGCGGCAGCGCCTCGGTCTCGGCGGCCATCGCCTCGGCCAGCTTGCCGTAGCGCCGGTGCAGCACCTGGCGCATCGCCGCATAGTCGTCGCCGGGCGTGATGCCGTCGATGTTGTAGCGCCGGTATTCCTTGTTCTGCATCGCGTGGTGCTCGAACACCACGCACGAGGCCTGCGTGGCCTCGCCCGCGGTGTGCGAGATGTCGAAGCATTCGACGCGGAAGTTGTCGAGGTCCTCGCTCGCGAGTTCGAGCGCATCGGCCAGCGCGCGGGTGCGGGCCTGCTGCGAACCCTCCTCGGCCAGCAGGCGCGCCAGCTGCAGGCTGGCGTTCTTCTCGGCCATCTCGAGCCAGTGGCGGCGCTGCTCGCGCGGCTGGAACACGGCCGTCACGCGCGTGCCCGACTGCAGCGACACCGCCTCGATCAGCTCGCGGCCCACGGTCTCACTGAGCACCAGCGTGGCCGGCACCGGCACGTCGATGTAGTGCTGCGCGATGAAGGCCTCGAGCACCTGCACCTCCACCGAATCGGTGGCGGCGGGAGGCGCGCCCTCGCCTTCGTCGATGTCGAGCTCGCCATGGTGCATCTGCGAGGCGTCCTCGACGTGCACCGGGAAGTAGGGCCGGTCGCCCAGGTGGCGGCCGCCGCGCACCATGGCCAGGTTCACGCAGGCCTTGCCGCCTTGCACCTTGACCGCGAGGATGTCCACGTCCTTGTCGGAAGCGATCTCGATCGACTGCTGGTGCAGCACGCGCGAGATCGCCGACATCTGGTTGCGCAGCTCGGCCGCCTGCTCGAACTCCAGCTTCTCGGCGTGCGAGGTCATGCGCTGCTCGAGCTTGCTGAGCACCAGTTGCGTGTCGCCGCGCAGGAAGGCCTCGGCACTCGCCACGTCCTGCGCGTAGGCCTCGGTCGAGATGTGGCCCACGCAGGGACCGGTGCAGCGCTTGATCTGGTAGAGCAGGCAGGGCCGGGTGCGGTTGGCGTACACCGTGTCCTCGCAGGTGCGCAGCTTGAACACCTTCTGCAGCAGCTGGATCGACTCCTTCACCGCCCACGCGCTCGGGTACGGCCCGAAGTAGCGATGCTTCTTGTCGACCGCGCCGCGGTAGTAGGCCAGCCGCGGAAACTGGTGCGAGGCGATCTTGAGATAGGGATAGCTCTTGTCGTCGCGAAACAGGATGTTGTAGCGCGGCTTGAGCGTCTTGATGAGGTTGTTCTCGAGCAGCAGCGCCTCGGCCTCGGAGCGCACCACGGTGGTCTCCATGCGCGCGATCTTCGAGATCATGTGGCCGATGCGCGTGCCGCCGTGGCTCTTCTGGAAGTAGTTGGCGACCCGCTTCTTGAGGTTGCGCGCCTTGCCCACGTAGAGCACGGCGCCGGCCGCGTCGAAGTAGCGGTAGACGCCCGGCAGCTGCGGCAGGGCCGCGACTTCGCTGAGCAGTTGATCGGAATGCACGTCTGACATGGCGGCTATTGTGGCGCGCGGCGGCGGGTGCCATGGCCGGCCCCGCGCAAACCCCGAGGTGGGTGGAACGGAATCTGCAGATGATGGGATGCGGGCACGAGGAGCGCCCGCGTCGTTCCATCAAAACTATTCGGGAAAACTCTCCATGACGAAGAAGATTCAGCCGCTGAGCTGGCGGGCGCTTTCGCCCTTGGCGCTCGCATTGGCCGTTGCCGGTTGCGGCGGCGGTGGTGGCGGACAGGACAATGCGGCGCTGATCGCGGCGATCGCCGCCATCAATGCGGCCAACCCGCCGGCGCCGCCTCCCCCGGCGGCCGACAAGGGCTGCCTGATCGGCGACAGCGGCACGCCGGTGACGGTGGGCTCGGGCGACCCCGGCGACCCGGCGGCACCCGAGCCGGCCTCGGGCTACGTGGTCGGCCACAAGCTGGTCTATGCGAAGAACTACATGGTGGTGGCCAACCATCCTCTGGCCACGCGCGCGGGCTGCGACATCCTCAAGGCCGGCGGCAGCGCGGTCGACGCCGCGGTGGCGGTGCAGGTGGTGCTGGGCCTGGTCGAGCCGCAGTCCAGCGGCCTGGGCGGAGGCGCCTTCATGCTGCACTACGACGCGAAGACCAAGAAGGTGCAGGCCTACGACGGACGCGAGATGGCGCCCGCCGCGGCCACCGAGAACTACCTGCGCTACATCAACGACGTCAGCGACAAGAATCCGCCGCAGCCCACCTCGCGGCTGCGCGCGAGCGGCCGCTCCATCGGCACGCCCGGTGCCGTGCGCATGCTCGACATCGCCTACAAGGACCATGGCAAGCTGCCGTGGAAGGACCTGTTCGGCTACGGCATCACGCTGGCCTCCGACGGCTTCCCGATCGGCGGCCGCATGGCCACGGCCATCTCCGGTGCGGCTACCGACATCAAGCGCGATGCCGACGCGACCGCCTATTTCTTCAACGAGGACGGCACGCCGAAGGCGCTGGGCACGCGGCTCAGGAACCCGGCCTATGCCAAGACCCTCACGACCCTCGCCACGCAGGGCGCGGACGCGTTCTACACCGGCGCGATCGCCCAGGGCATCGTCGACAAGATCGCGGTCTCGAAGGCCGTCGACGGCTCGGCCATCACGCCCGGCAAGACGACCATGGCCGACATGGCGAACTACGTGGCCAAGCGCCGCGATCCGGTCTGCGGCACCTACCGCGACTACTACATCTGCAGCATGTCGCCGCCCTCTTCGGGCGGCATCGCGGTGGTGCAGGCGCTCGGCATCCTCGAGAACTTCGACATGGGCCAGTACAAGCCGACGGCCATCGACCTCGAGGGCGGCAAGCCCAGCGTGATGGGCGTGCACCTGGTGAGCGAGGCCGAGCGCCTGGCTTATGCCGACCGCGACAAGTACGTGGCCGACACCGACTTCGTGCCGCTGCCTGGCGGCTCGCCCGACAAGATGCTTCGCAAGTCCTATTTGCAGGAGCGGGCGGGCCTGATCAGCCTGACCAAGAGCATGGGCCTGGCCGACCCCGGCAAACTGGACAGCGTACCGCGGGGCATCGACAAGACCGAGGAGCGCGGCACCACCCACTTCACCGTGGTCGACAAGCAGGGCAACGTGGTGACGATGACCACGACGGTGGAAGCCTCGATGGGCTCGTTCCACATGACCCAGGGCTTCCTGCTGAACAACCAGCTGACCGATTTCTCGGCCGACCCCAACGACGCCAAGGACCCGAGCATCAAGATCGCCAACCGCGTCGAGCCGGGCAAGCGCCCACGCAGCACGATGGCGCCGACCCTGGTGTTCAAGAAGAACGCCGACGGCAGCATGGGCGAGTTCGTGATGGGCACCGGTTCACCGGGCGGCGGGACGATCATCCAGTACGTGGTGAAGACGCTGGTCGGCGCGCTCGACTGGGGCCTCGATGCCCAGCAGGCCACCTCGCTGGTCGATTTCGGCGCCACCAACAGCAAGGCGAAAGCAGAAGACACGTTCTCGCCCACCAACGTCGGCGGCGAACACCCCGCCATCGACACCTCGAACTCGGGCAACAACGATCCGCTGATCACCGGCCTGCGCGCGCTCGGCCACACGGTCAACTTCGGCGCCCAGTCCAGCGGCATCAGCACCATCATCCGCACCAACGTCGGCGGCCAGCCGGTGCTCACGGGTGGCGCCGATCCGCGGCGCGAAGGCATCGTGCTCGGCGATACCTTCACGCCCTGATCGAGACCAGGAACCCGGCGGCGCCTACTTCGCGAGTTCGCTCACCAGCCGGTAGAGGAACTCGCGCCCGTCGTAGAGCCGCTGGATCTCGATGCGCTCGTCCAGCCCGTGGGCGCGCGCATCCGAAGGCTCGAGGAACATGCCGGTCACGCCGTACATCGGAATGCCGGCATTGCGCAGGAAGCGGCTGTCGGTGGCGCCCGTGCTCATCGCGGGAATCACCGGCACGCCCGGCCACATCTGCTCGGTCAGCCGTTCCACCGTCTTCACCAGGTCGCCCTGCAGCGGCGACGCCGGGCTGCGCAGCGGCTTGCCGAGGTTGCGCACCACGATCTTGTCGTTGCCCACGGCCTGGGTCAGCAGGCGCTCGACCTCGTCGGGATCGTCGTGCGGCAGGATGCGGCAGTTGACCGTGGCCTTGGCCGACTGCGGCAGCGCGTTCTCGGCATGGCCGGCCTGCACCATGGTCGCCACGCAGGTGGTGCGCAGTTGGGCGTTGTAGGCCGGGTTGGCCGTCATGCGCTCGAGCACGCCGGCATCGGGGTTGCCGGTGCCGATGGCACGCATGTCCTCGGCCAGCTGGCCGGTGGCGAAGGGCGCGCTGCGCGCGAAATAGGTCTTCGTGACGTCGGCGAGCTTGATCGGGAAGGCGTAGTTGCCCAGCCGCTCCAGGCCGGCCGAGAGCGCGTAGATCGGGTTGCTCTTCGTCGGCACCGAGCTGTGGCCGCCGACATCGCGCGCCTCGAGCATGTAGGTGGTGTACATCTTCTCGGCCACCTGCAGCCGATGCAGATTGGGCTTGCCGTTGCGCAGTTCGCCGCCGCCGCCCTCGTTGATGCCGAACTCGGCCTGCAGCAGCTCGGGCTTGTTGTTGATGAGCCAGAAGGCGCCGTTGCTCAGCGCGTCGCCGCGCTCTTCGTCGGCGGTCAGCGCGAGGATGATGTCGCGGCTGGGCTTGAAGCCCTCCTGCTTCAGTTGCCCGAGCACCGACACCAGCGCCGAGGCCATGGCCTTGTCGTCGATGGAACCGCGCGCCGTGAAGTAGCCGCCCGACTCCTGCAGCTTGAACGGGTCGGTCTTCCAGTCCTCGCGCCGGGCCTCGACCACGTCGATGTGGGCCAGCAGCAGCAACGGCTTCTTCGAGCCGTCGCCCTTGAAGCGCATCACGAGGTTGCCCTTCTTGGGGAAGGGTTCGAAGATCTGGATATCGCCGGGTGCGAAGCCCGATTCGACCAGGCGCTTTTCCATCGCGCGCGCGGCCTGCGTGTTGTCGCCCACCGAGTGCGTGGTGTTGATCTCGATGAGCTCCTTGTAGATCTCGCGGAAGCGCTGCTGCTGCGGCGTGAGCGTCTGGGCCGCTGCCGTGGCGAGGCCGCCGAGCGCGAGGGACAGGGCCAGCGCGCCGCGCAACGTGCGCAGTCGCGAGGTCGCGGGCAAGGCGGCGCCGGGATGGTGGGCGCGGATCTTCTTCAGGCTCATTCGCTCTCTCCGTTGTGGTTGTGGTGCGCGGCCAGCATAGCGACGGCCCCGCGCGAGAGCCATTCAGAAGAAAGGCACAAGGTGCACACTCGCGGCCATGCAACGCGACTGGGACATCTTCTGCAAGGTCATCGACAACCATGGCGACCTCGGCGTGTGCTGGCGGCTCGCGCGCCAGCTCGCCGGCCTCGGCGAAGCGGTGCGGCTCTGGGTCGACGACGCCAGCGCGCTGGCCTGGATGGCACCCGAAGACTGCGCGGGCGTGCGCGTGATCGACTGGAGCGACCCGGCCGCGGTGAGCGCGGCCGCGGCCGAGCCGGCGCCGCGGGTGCTGATCGAAGCATTCGGCTGCGATCCGGCACCCGCGCTGATCGCGCGCTTCGCCGCAGCTTCGGCCGCCGATGGCGCCCCGCGCGCCTGGATCAACCTCGAATACCTTTCGGCCGAACCCTATGTGGAGCGGCTGCACGGCCTGCCCTCGCCGGTGTTCAGGGAGCCGGGCGCCGGGCTCACCAAGCGCTTCTTCTATCCAGGCTTCACGCCGGCCACCGGCGGCCTGCTGCGCGAGCCGGACCTGGCGCGGCGGCGCGCGGCCTTCGATCGCACCGACTGGCTGGCGCGCCGGCAGTTGCCCTGGCGCGAAGGCGAACGGCTGGTGTCGCTGTTCTGCTACGAGCCGCCGGCCCTGACCGCGCTGCTGACGCAACTGGCCGATGACGCCACGCCGACCCGGCTGCTGGTGACGCCGGGCCGGGCGACCGAAGCCGTCAAGGCCTGCCTTTCGAGCGCACCAGGGCTCGAACGCTCGCCCAGCCACGCGAGTGCGCTATCGATTTCATACCTGCCGCACCTCGACCAGCCCGATTTCGACCACCTGCTCTGGACCTGCGACCTGAACTTCGTGCGCGGCGAGGACTCGCTGGTGCGCGCCCTCTGGGCCGGCGCGCCGCTGGTCTGGCAGATCTACGAACAGGACGACGATGCGCACCACGTGAAGCTGAACGCCTGGCTCGACTGGCTCGAAGCGCCGGCCTCGATGCGGCGCTTCCACCACGCCTGGAACGGCTTCGGCGACGCGGCGCTGTCACTCGCCGACATCGGCGAGGAATGGCGTCTCGCGGTCACCCCAGGGCGCGATCGCCTGCTCGCGCAGGACGATCTCGTGACCCAACTGCAGCATTTCGTCGCCGGAAAAAGCTAAAATAGCGGGCTTTGCGGATTTCGGCCCGGATCCTGGGAACTTCCTGGGGGTTCGAGATGCACTCCGCTGAACCTGCCGCGGGACATGTACCGCGGGGCTTTTTCCAACCGGCACTCCTGCCCGGATTCTGGAAGCTCCGCGCACCGAGCGGCTTACATCCAGAGACCCTGATATGAAAATCGCTCAAGAAATCCGCGCCGGCAACGTCATCATGCACGGCAAGGATCCGATGGTCGTGCTCAAGACCGAATACAGCCGCGGCGGCCGCAACAGCGCCACCGTGCGCATGAAGATGAAGAGCCTGATCGCCAACTTCAACACCGAAGTGGTCTTCAAGGCCGACGACAAGATCGACCAGATCGTGCTCGAGAAGAAGGACTGCACCTACTCCTACTTCGCCGACCCGATGTACGTCTGCATGGACGCCGACTACAACCAGTACGAAGTCGAAGCCGAGAACATGGGCGACGCCCTGAACTACCTCGAGGACGGCATGGCCGTCGAAGTGGTGTTCTACGACGGCAAGGCGATCTCGGTCGAACTGCCGACCAGCGTCGAGCGCGAAATCACCTGGACCGAGCCGGCCGTCAAGGGCGACACCTCGGGCAAGGTCCTGAAGCCCGCCAAGATCGCCACCGGCTTCGAAGTGCCCGTGCCGCTGTTCGTCTCGCAAGGCGACAAGATCGAAATCGACACGCGCACCGGCGAATACCGCAAGCGCGTCTGAGCGCCGCCTTCCCCGGCTGACCACCACCCGCAAGAGGCTCCGCAAGGAGCCTTTTGTCTTTGCGGCCCGTCCGCACGCAACGAATCCCGCGCTGCACAATCCCATCCTTATGACCAACAGCACGCACGACCTTCACGACAAGCGCCTCGCCGATGCCTGGGCCACGCTCCAGTCCCATGCCGACCAGGGGCTGCCGCTCGATCCCGATCCCTCGCGCATCGCCTTCGCCGACCCCGAGTTCCTGCTGCGCCGCGAAACCCGCGGCGTGCGCATGCAGCTCGAGCTGATGAAGCCCGACCTCGAGCAGCGCGCCCACGGCATCGAGAACACCATCGTGGTCTTCGGCAGCGCGCGCTTTCGCAGCGAGGAAGAAGCCGCCGCGCTGATCGTCGAGGCCGACAAGGCCGGCGACACCGCCGCGGCCGAGCGCTGGCGCCGGCTGGCGCGCAGCTCGCACTACTACGAGAAGGCGCGCACCTTCGGCAAGCTGGTCGCGCGCCACAGCGAGGACAAGGAGCCGCAGGACAAGCTCTTCATCTGCACCGGCGGCGGCCCCGGCATCATGCAGGCGGCCAACCGCGGCGCGCACGAGGCCGGCGGCCTGTCGGTCGGCCTGGCCATCGCGCTGCCGATGGAGGAAGCGGCCAATCCCTACGTCACGCCCGCGCTGAGCTTCAAGTTCCACTACTTCGCGATCCGCAAGATGCATTTCATGATGCGTGCGAAGGCGCTGGTGGCGTTCCCCGGCGGCTTCGGCACGCTCGACGAACTGTTCGAGGTGATCACGCTGGTGCAGACGCGCAAGTCGAAGCCGGTGCCGATCGTGCTGTTCGGCGCGGACTACTGGAAGCGCCTGATCGACTTCGATTTCCTGGTCGACGAAGGCGTGATCTCGCCCGGCGACGTCAAGCTCTTCGAGTACGTCGACGCGCCCGAAGACGCGTGGGAAGCGATCAAGCGCTTCTACAAGCTCTGATCCGAGCGGGCGCGGACCGCGCCTCGGGGACTAGGCGGCCTCGTCGTCGCCATCGTCGTCATCGGGCCGCAGCGCGTGCTCGAAGAAGCGCGTGAGCGCCTTGGCGCGCCGGCGCCGCTCGGGCCCCGGCCCGGTCGCGAGGCCCATGGCCACGGCATCGTCGGCCACGCCGTGCAGCGCATTGAAAAGGATCACGGCCGTGAGCGTCGGGTCCTCGACCTCCCACACGCCGGCCGCGTCGCCCCGCCTGAGCAGGCCGACCAGCTGCGTGATGACCGCGTTGTCGTTGCGCATGCGCCGGTCCTCGGGGCGGTATTCGTGGAACACCACGTCGTGCAGCGCGACGTTGTCGAGGTAGGTCGCGAGCCCCGTCTCGACCCAGGCCTTGATGCGGCCATGGTGGTCCTCGGGACGGTGGCGGTCCATCGCCTCCTGCAGCCGCGCGCAGAAGCTGTCGACGAAGCGCTGCTGCAGCGCGCCGAGCAGCGCCTCCTTCGAGGGGAAGTACAGGTAGAAGGTGCCCTTGGCCACCTGCGCGCCGGCCGCGATGTCGTCGATGCTGGTGGTGGCGATGCCCTTCTCGATGAACAGCCGCTCGGCCGCGTCCATCAGCGCCACCGCGCGAGTCTCGGGTGCCTTCACGCGGCGGCGCGGCTCGGCCGCTTCGGAAGACGCGGGCGGATCCGCCGCATCGGGCGTGGAAGAAGTGGTGGTGCGGCGCCCCGTCGTCATTCGGTTCCCTCAGGTTGTGGCTGCGGCGGCACGTGCCGCCGCGATGGCCGCGTTCACCGCGGCCGCGTCGAGCGCCTGGCCGCGCGGCGCCAGCACGCGCTCGCCGAGCCAGGCGATGGCCTCGTCGGTGCGCGCGAAGGTGTCGGCCGGCACGCCGAAGAGCTTCTCGACATTCATCTTGCGGATTTTCTCGTATTGATCGGGCGGCACCACGCTGGCCATGCCCATCATATGGCGCCGGATGTCGGCGCCGCGCGCCTGCAGCCACTGCTTCGCGCGCTGCGCGCTGCCCTCGGGATGCACCAGCGCGTCGGCGTCGGCGAACACGCGCAGCGAAGCAAAAGGCTCGCCACGGTCGAGCCAGCGGTTCCAGTCCTCGGTGAAGACCTGCATGTCCTCGAGGGTCTGCAACCCCGACGACACGCTGATGACCAGCGGCCACTGGCCGAGTTCGTGATGGATCATGGACAACTCCTTGATGACGGTCCGGGAACGAAGAACGGGAAGGCGACGCCCGGACAGGCGCAGCGGCACGCGCGCGGCGGGCATGGAGAATGGCTCCTCAGGCGCGGGCCGCCAGCGCGGCGGTGCGCGGCCTGACGCCGAGCAGCAACCCGGCCGCCAGCAGGCCGGCCAGCCCGGCACAGGCCACGGCCGCATGGAAGCCACCGGCCAGCGCGGCCGACACCAGGCCATGGGTCAGCGAAGGATCGAGCGCGCCCAGCGCGGCGGTGTCGTGCCGCGCCACGGCGGCCACCGCCATTTCCTGCGCGCGCGCCGCCGGCAGGCCCCCGTGCTCGAGCGCGGTGGCCAGCAGCGCGGTGGCGCGGCTGCTCATCAAGGTGCCGAGCAGCGCGATGCCGATCAGCATGCCGGCCTGGCGCAGCGCATTCATCGTGGCCGAGGCCATGCCCGAGCGCTGCGCCGGCACCGAGGCGATCACCGCCGTGCTGGTGGCCGGCACCGCGAGCCCCGTGCCGGCGCCGAGCACCACGAACAGCAGCGCGAGCATCACGTACGGCGTGTCGGCCGCCAGCAGCGTCATCGCGAGCATCGCGGCGCCGATCAGGCCGTAGCCCGCCACCATCAGCGCGTGGACGCCATGGCGCCGCGACAGCCGGCCGAACTGCGAGGACACGATGCCGGTCGCGACGAACTGCGGCACCATGCGCCAGCCGGTGTCGGTGGCCGACCAGCCCTGCACCTGCTGCAGGAACAGCGAGAAGAAGAACAGGCTCGCGTAGGCCGAGAAGCCCAGCACGAAGGACGCGAAGTTGGTGACCGAGAAGCGCGCGTCGCGAAAGAGGCCCAGCGGCAGCAGCGGCCGCTGCACGCGCGCCTCCACCGCGAGGAACAGCACGAGTCCCAGCGCCGCCAGCGCCAGCGACACCGTGGTGCGCCCCGACAGCCAGCCGTGCTCGCCGGCCGCGATCAGCCCGAAGGTCAGCGCGCCGAGCCACAGCACGCTGAGCACCTGCCCCGCCGGATCGAGCGCCGCATGCTCGGGGTGCGAGGTCTCGCGGATGCCCCAGAGCCCCAGGCCCACGGTCAGCAGGCCGATCGGCAGGTTGATCAGGAAGATGCTCTGCCAGCCCGTGTGGTCCACCAGCAGGCCGCCGAGCATCGGCCCGAGGATCAGCGAGATGGCGGTGAACGAGGACCAGCCGCCGATCACGCGCGCGCGGCTCGCCGGCTCGGGAAAGGCATGGGCCAGGATCGACAGCGCCCCCGGGATCAGCAGCGCACCCGCGATGCCCTGCACCGCGCGGCCGGCCAGCAGCGTGCTCAGGCTGCCGGCCATGGCGCACATCGCCGAACCGATGGTGAACACCACCACGCCGGCCAGCCAGGCACGCTTGCGGCCGTAGCGGTCGCCCAGCGGACCGGCCGACAGCATGAAGGCCGACAGGCACAGCGCGTAGATGTCGATCACCCACTGCAGGCCCGCGAGGTCGGTGGCGAGCGCGCG
This sequence comes from Variovorax paradoxus, assembly GCA_016806145.1. NCBI lineage: Bacteria > Pseudomonadati > Pseudomonadota > Betaproteobacteria > Burkholderiales > Comamonadaceae > Variovorax > Variovorax paradoxus. The sequence continues at coordinate 2,395,399 of CP063166.1, read as the reverse complement.
CTGCAGCGTGGGCAGCGCGACGTTGACGATGCTCACGTCGAGCGTGGCGATGAAGCTGCCGAGATAGACCGCGGCGACGAGCGCGAACCGGCGGCGCGGATCGTCGATCGCCGCCCGGGATGGGGAGTCCATGGGACCGCCTTCGGGATTCGTTGAGGAGGCGGCGATACTGACTTCAAGTCACTATCTTGTCAATCAGATGAGAATTGATCTTATCTGGATCAGGGTCTCCCGGAAGGCGGCCGTGGCTTCGGGGCCGTTCAGTGCCCCTCCTCGCGCACCTGCAAGCCCCAGGTGGCGCGCGCGCCGAGCGCCACCACGCCGCCCACGACCCAGAACACGCCACCGATGCCGATCAGCGCACCCAGCGAACCGAACAGCATCGGCATCGCCACGCTCGATGCATTGATGGTCATCAGCCGCAGCCCCAGCGCCTCGCCATGGCGGCTGTGCGGCGTGATCTGGTGCAGCATGCTCATCACCATCGGCTGCACCGCGCCGAGCGCGAAGCCCAGCACCACCGAGCACACACCCATGCTCAGGGCCGTCGGCAGCAGCGGATAGACCAGGAAGACGCAGACCGTGACCAGGGTCGAGCTCAGGATCACGCTGCGCTCGGAGGCGCGCGAGGCGATCGCCGGCAGCACGATGCGGATCACGGCCGCCGCGATCGCGAAGGCGCCGAGGATCGAGCCGATCACCGAGGCGCTGATGCCGCGCTCGTGTCCCAGCACCGGCAGCACGAAGGCATGCACGTCCCAGCTCGAGGACTGCAGCCAGTTCACGAACAGCAGGCGGCGGAACATGGGTTCGCGCAGCAGGTCCCAGGCGCGCGTGCGCACCGCGCCGGGCAGCGGCGGCGTGGGCGGCGGCTCGTGGGCGCCGCGCGCCATCAGCCAGCACAGGATCGGCAGCAGCGCCATGGCGGCGAAGCAGACGCGGAAGGCCAGCATGTCGGCCGCCGCGCGGCCCGCGTGGTCGATCAGCAGCCCGGCCAGGAACGGGCCGACGAAGTTCGCCACCGCGGGCGCGATCGCGAGCCAGCTGAACACCCGCTTGAGCTCGGTCGGCGTGGTGGCCGAGCGGCCGACGTGGCGCTGCAGCGCGATCACGGTCGCGCCGGTGGCGCCGCCGGTCAGCAGCGCCGCCACGCACATGGCCGGAAAAACCGGGAACGCCAAGACCAGCCCCGCGCCGAGGGAAGCCGCGACCACCGACAGCAGCAGCGGCCGCTTGAAGCCGTGGCGGTCGGCGAAGCGCCCGGCCGGCAGCGCGAGGAAGACCTGGGTCAGCGCGAACAGCGCGATCAGCACGCCGACGGCCGCTGCGCTGTAGCCCTGCTGCAGCGCCAGCAGCGGCGTGGCCAGCCGCATGCCGGCCATGGTGGCGTGGAGGCAGACCTGCGCGCCGATGACGCGCAGCAGTTCGCTGCCCTTCACGGCTTGCCGCCGGTGTCGGGGTCGGCGTCGATGCCTTCGGTGCCCGCGGCCAGCGGCGGCAGCAGCGCCTGCGCCTGGCCCTCGGGCAGCGCCTCGACCTTGCGCAGCGCCAGGCGCATCTGTTTGGCGCGGGTATCGGCCTTGTCGAGCGTGTCGGAGGCCTTGGCCACCTGTTCCTTCACGCGCTCGACCCATTCGCCGTAGCGCTCGAACTCGGTCTTGACCGCGCCCAGCACCTTCCAGACCTCGGAGGCCTGGCGCTCGAGCGCCAGCGTGCGAAAGCCCATGTGCAGGCTGTTGAGCATCGCGAGCAAGGTGGTCGGCCCGGCCAGGGTCACGCGGTGCTGGCGCTGGATCGCGTCCATCAGGCCCGGCCGCCGCAGCACCTCGGCATAGAGGCTCTCGACCGGCAGGAAGAGGATCGCGAAATCGGTGGTGTGCGGCGCCGCGAGGTAGCTCTCGGCGATGGACTTGGCCTCGGCGCGGATGCGCGCCTCGAGCGCCTTGGCGGCGAGCTCGGCGGCGACCGCGTCGGCCTGCTCGTGGGCCTCGATCAGGCGCTCGTAGTCGTCGCGCGGAAACTTGGCATCGATCGGCAGCCAGACCGGCGCGCCCTCGTCGCCGCGGCCCGGGAAGCGGATCGCGAAGTCCACCCGCTGCCCGCTGCGCGGCTTGGTCTCGACCTGGCGCGCGTACTGCTCGGGCGTGAGCACCTGCTCGAGCAGCGCCTCGAGCTGCACCTCGCCGAAGATGCCGCGCGTCTTCACGTTGGTCAGCACGCGCTGCAGGCTGCCGACACCGACGGCCAGCGTCTGCATCTCGCCCAGCCCCTTGTGCACCTGCTCGAGCCGCTCGGCCACCTGCCGGAAGCTCTCGCCGAGGCGCGCTTCGAGCGTGCTCTGCAGCTTCTCGTCGACGACCTTGCGCATCTCGTCGAGCTTGGCGGCGTTGCCCTGCTGCAGCTGCGTGAGCTGGCTCTCCATCGTGGCGCGCACCTCGGCGAGACGGCGCGCGTTCGATTCCGACAGGCCCTGCAGCTGCGAGGCCAGCGTGTCGGCCAGCGTCTTCTGCAGCGCGGCGAGCTGCAGCGCGAAGGCGTCGAGCTGGGCGTTCTGCGTGCGCGTGGCCTCGGCGCCCTGCATCACGAGCGACTGCTGGAAGGTGGCGAAGGCCTGCGCGGTTTCCTGTCGTCCGCCGCGCGAACTCTCCGCGATCTCGCGGCGCAGTTCGCGCTCGGTGCGCTCGTTGGCGGCGAGCAGTTCGCCATGGTCGGGCGGCGGCGGCCGGCGGGCGAGCAGCCAGACGAAGAGCACGAGCTGGATGACGGCCACGGCCGCCAGGGCCAGAAGAATCAAGTCGGTGAGTTCCAAGGGGATCGCGGGGCGCTTTCTTTTCTTTTACTTGGCGGCCAACGGCGTGACCGGCGTCAATGGGCCCTTGCCCGTGAAGAAGGCGATCAGGTTGTCGGCCGCGAGCCCGGCCATGGCCTTGCGCGTGGGCACCGTGGCGCTCGCGATGTGCGGCGTGAGCACGACGTTGGGCACGGTCAGCAGGTCGGGATGGACCTTGGGCTCGCCCTCGAACACGTCGAGCCCCGCTGCGGCGATGCGCTGCTCGCGCAACGCCGCGGCCAGCGCCGCGTCGTCGACGATGCCGCCGCGCGCGATGTTCACCAAGGTGGCGGTGGGCTTCATCAGCGCGAGTTCGGCCGCGCCGATGGTGTGGTGCGAGGCGGCCGAGTACGGCACCACCAGCACCACGTGGTCGGCGGTCTTGAGCAGCTCTTCCTTGCTCGCATAGCTGGCCTTGCATTCGGCCTCGAGCGAGGCGTCGAGCCGCGAGCGGTTGTGATAGATCACCTTCATGCCGAAGCCGTGCGCGCCGCGCTTCGCGATGCCCTGCCCGATGCGGCCCATGCCGATGATGCCCAGCGTGGCGCCGTGGATGTCGGAGCCCGCGAACATGTCGAAGCTCCACTTCTGCCACTTGCCGGCGCGCAGGAAATGCTCGCTCTCGGCGATGCGGCGCGCGGTGGCCATCAGCAGCGCGAAGCCGAAGTCGGCGGTGGTCTCGGTCAGCACGTCGGGCGCGTTGGTGCCGACCACGCCGCGCGCGGCCATCGCGTCGACGTCGAAGTTGTTGTAGCCCACCGCCATGTTGGCGCAGATCTTGAGGTCGGGGCAGGCATCGAGCAGCGCCGCGTCGATGCGCTCGCTGCCGGTGGTGAAGGCGCCCTGCTTGCCCTGCAGCTTCGCGGCGAGCTGCTCCCTGGTCCAGCTCTCGTCGGACTGGTTCGACTCGATCTCGAAATGCTGCGCCAGGCGCTCGAGGGTCTCGGGGAAGATCGCGCGGGCGACCAGGATCTTGGGCTTGCTCATGGGCTTTGTCTCGCTAGCGGAAGAAAAGGAAGGTGGAGAGGACGAACAGCGGCAGCAGGATGACCATCGACCAGGCCATGTAGCCGAAGAAGCTCGGCATGCGCACCCCACGGCTCTCGGCGATGGCCTTGACCATCAGGTTGGGCGCGTTGCCGATGTAGGTGTTGGCGCCCATGAAGACCGCGCCGGCCGAGATGGCCGCGAGCGTGGTCGCGTAGGTGGTCATCAGCGCCACGGGATCGCCGCCCGCGGTGTTGAAGAACACCAGGTAGGTCGGCGCGTTGTCGAGGAAGGAGCTGAGGATGCCGGTGGCCCAGAAGTACATCGCCGGGTCGGGCTGGCCGTCGGGCCGCGTGACCGCCGAGACGACGGCGCCGAACGGTCCCTGGGTGCCGGCCCTGAGCATCGCGATCACCGGGATGATGGTCAGGAAGATGCCCGCGAACAGCTTGGCGACCTCGGCCATCGGGCCCCATTCGAACTGGTTGGCCTGGTGCACCGACTTCGCCGTGATCTTCAGCGAGACCAGCGTGATGGCGATCAGCCCGGCATCGCGCAGCAGCCCAGGCAGGCCGACCTCGGTGCCGGCCACGTCGAAGTGCACGCCCGGCTTCCAGAAACCGCTCATGAGCACCAGCGCCACCACGCCCGCGAGCAGCCAGAAGTTGGCGGCGCCGTCGAAGCCGATGCCGCGCGTGTCGGGCGTGGGGTCGACCGGCAGGATGCCTTCCTTGCGGTAGTAGTGGCGGTCGATCAGATGGAACAGGACCAGCAGCACGCCCAGCACGAACATCGTGTCGGGCAGGATGTTGCGCGCGGTCCAGAAGAAGTCCACGCCCTTGAGGAAGCCGAGGAACAGCGGCGGATCGCCCAGCGGCGTGAGCGAGCCCCCCACGTTCGAGACGATGAAGATGAAGAACACGACCACGTGCACGCGGTGCACGCGGTTGTCGTTGGCGCGGATCAGCGGGCGGATCAGCAGCATCGACGCGCCCGTGGTGCCCATGAAGCTCGCGAGCACCGCGCCGATCGCGAGGATGGCGGTGTTCAGGCCCGGCGCCCCGTGCAGGTTGCCGCGAATGTGGATGCCGCCGGCCACCGTGAACAGCGCGGTCAGCAGCACGATGAACGGGATGTACTCGGCCACCAGCGCATGCATGAGCTGCGTGCCCGCGAGCGCCGGGCCGTGCAGCGCCGCGAAGGGCAGCAGGAAGGCCAGCGCCCAGGCGGCCGAGACCTTGCCGGAGTGGTGGTGCCAGAAGGACGGCGCGAAGAGCGGCATTAAGGCGATCGACAGCAGGATGCCGCCGAAGGGCACGCCCCACAGCGGCGAGATCGTGCTGCCGTCGAATGCCGCGGCCATCAAGCGGCGGGCTGCTCGATCTCGAACACCTGGCGCAGGTAGGCCAGGTACTTCTCGTCCTCGCACATGTTCTTCGACGGCGTGTCGGACAGCTTGGCCACCGGCTGGTCGTTGCAGCGGATCATCTTGATCACGATCTGCAGCGGCTCGTAGCCCAGGTCGTTGGTGAGGTTGGTGCCGATGCCGAAGGCCAGTTGGCAGCGGCCGCGGAACTGCTGGTAGAGCTCGATGGTGCGCGGCACCGTGAGGCCGTCGCTGAAGATCAGCGTCTTGGTGCGCGGGTCGACGCGGTTCGCGAGGTAGTGCGCGATCATGCGCTCGCCCCACTGGAACGGATCGCCGCTGTCGTGGCGCGCGCCGTCGAACAGCTTGCAGAAGTAGAGGTCGAAGTCGCGCAGGAAGGCGCTCATGCCGTAGACGTCGGACAGCGCGATGCCCAGGTCGCCGCGGTACTCGCGCGCCCAGCTCTCGAAGCCGAAGATCTGGCTGTCGCGCAGCCGCGGACCGAGCGCCTGGCAGGCCTGCAGGTATTCGTGCGCCATGGTGCCCAGCGGGATCAGTCCGAGCTTCATCGCATAGAGCACGTTGCTGGTGCCCGCGAGCTGCGGCAGCCGGCCGCCGGGCTGCGAGTTGGCGGGCGGCGAGGTCACCGCGCCCAGGCGCGCGTTGAGGGTGCGCAGCACCTCCTCGTGCCAGTCCTTCGAGAAGCGGCGGCGCGTGCCGTAGTCGGCGATCTTCAGGTCGCCGAGGCCGGCTTCCTGCAGCTGCGCGATCTTGGTCTCGAGGCGGCGGCGGCCCTCGTCGAGATCGGGGCGCTTCTGCGTGTTGCGGAAGTAGACCTCGTTGACGATCGCCAGCACCGGGATCTCGAACAGGATGGTGTGCAGCCACGGCCCCTGGATGCGGATCTCGAGCTCGCCCGAGGGCTGCGGAATGATGTTGATGTACTTCTCGTTGAGCCGGAACAGCCCGAGGAAGTCGATGAAGTCGCTCTTGATGAAGCGCATCGAGCGCAGGTAGGCCAGTTCGGCATCGCGGAACTGCAGCGAGCAGAGGCTGCGCACCTCCTCGCGGATCTGGCTGGCGAATTGCGCGAGGTCGACGCCCGGATTGCGGCACTTGAAGCGGTACTCGACGCGCGCCCCCGGGAAGTGATGCAGCACGACCTGCATCATGGTGAACTTGTAGAGGTCGGTGTCGAGCAGGCTGTGAATGATCATGGTGCGGCGCGCGTTGTCTCTCTCGGTCGTCCCGGCCCGGAGTTTTTCCGGGCATCACTCGATTATCACGGCCCCCGTCGGCCTGTGCCTACGGACCCTGCCCAGCACGTCCTACCGCTGGGGTGAATGCACCTGGAGACAGTGTTTTCACGGCGGCGAAATGACCGCCGAATCAACCTCTCAAGGAGATGCGCATGAACAAGGACACCATCGAAGGCAACTGGAAACAGCTCAAGGGCAAGGTCAAGGAGCAATGGGGCAAGCTGACCGACGACGACTTCGACGTCATCGCCGGCAAGCGCGACCAGTTGCTGGGCCGCATCCAGGAACGTCACGGCATCAGCCGCGACGAGGCCGAGAAGCAGGTCAAGGACTGGGAATCGCGCGACGGCCGCTCGCCCGACGCGCTCTGGTTCGAACGCTACTGATGTCCTGACGCACGCCTTCCCTCACCCATCGACTAGGAGAACTCCAAAATGAAGAAACACCTGCTCATGCTCGCGCTCGCCTCCACCTGCTTCGTCGCCACCCAGGCCGGCGCCCAGATGAACAAGGACGAGCACAAGGTCGCCAAGGAAAAGATCGAGGCCGATTACAAGGTCGCCAAGACCCAGTGCGACACGATGAAGGACAACGCCAAGGACGTCTGCCAGAAGGAAGCCAAGGGCAAGGAGAACGTTGCCAAGGCCGAACTCGAACAACAGTTCAAGCCCAGCGACAGCAACGCCCGCAAGGTTGCCGAGGAAAAGGTGAAGGCCACCTATGAAGTCGCGAAGGAAAAGTGCGACGACCAGACCGGCGATGCCAAGTCCGCCTGTGTGAAGCAGGCCAAGGCCGACGAGGACAAGGGCAAGGCCGACATCAAGGCGATGGCCAAGAAGTAAGTCTCTTCTCTTAATCTCGCACGACAACGGCGCCTTGAAGGGCGCCGTTTCTACTGGAGTTCAGGCCCGCAGCGAATCGACCACGCGCTGCAGCGCCTCGGGCAGCGGCACCGGCCGCTGGGTCGTGCGGTCGACGTAGACATGCACGAAATGCCCCTGGGCCGCCGCGGTGTCGGCGCCCTGCGCGAACAGGCCGACCTCGTAGCGCACGCTGGAACGGCCGGCCTGCGCCACGCGGATGCCGGCTTCCACGGTCTGCGGGAAGGCCAGCGGCGCGAAGTAGTTGCACTGCGTCTCGACCACGAAGCCGATGGTCGAGCCCTGGTGGATGTCGAGGGCACCGCGCTCGATCAGCAGCGCATTCACCGCCGTGTCGAACCAGCTGTAGTAGACGACGTTGTTCACGTGGCCGTACATGTCGTTGTCCATCCAGCGCGTGGGAATGCTGCGGAAGACGGGGTAGCTGGCGCGCGGCTGCGGCACGGGCTTGGCGCTGGGAGAGGCGGGGGAGGCGGGCGTCGTCATCGCGCGAGATTCTGCCAGTGGCCTTCGCCGGCTCCAGGCGACTGCGCGACACCCGCGGCCGCCATTGCGGTTCAAGAGCGGCCGGCCGGTTTTAGAAAGCGCCTTCTAAATTGCTGCAAAGCAACAAAAACCCCTTGCCCGGAGATTTCAGCTGCCTATACTTGAGCCCATGCTGCACCGCAACAAAGCCGACGAGGCGCAGCGCACGTGAATAGACCAACCATCATCCCTTCCGGAGATTCCAAATGGCCCTGACCGCTGACCAGATCCTCGCCGCCCAAAAAGCCAACCTCGAAACCCTGTTCGGCCTGACCACCAAGGCTTTCGAAGGCGTCGAGAAGCTCGTCGAACTCAACGTGACCGCCTCCAAGGCCGCCCTGTCGGAAGCCGCCACCACCGCCCAGGCCGCCCTGAGCGTGAAGGACGCGCAAGAACTGCTGACGCTGCAAGCCAGCCTGTTCCAGCCCCTGGCCGAGAAGACCGCCGCCTACAGCCGCCACCTGTACGAAATCGCCCAAGGCACCGGCGCCGAATTCACCAAGGCCTTCGAATCGAAGGCCAGCGAAGCCCAGCAAGCCTTCGTCGGCCTGGTCGACAGCGCTTCGAAGAATGCTCCCGCCGGTTCGGAAACCGCCGTCGCCGTGCTGAAGAGCGCCGTCGCCGCCGCCAACAACGCTTTCGAATCGGTGCAAAAGGCCGTCAAGCAAGCGTCGGACGTCGCCGAAGCCAACTTCAACGCCGTGTCCACGCAAGCCGTCGCCGCTGCCAAGACCGCGACCGCTTCGTCGCGCAAGCGCTGAGCCGCCGACCACCACCAGTTGTCTCCTTGGGTCCTCACGGATCCAATTCAGGGCCTCGTCTTCGGACGGGGCCTTTTTTTTATGCGCGCGCCGAAACCGCCTCACGCCGGGCCGTCTTCGATAATGCAAGGCTTTTCTTCCTCAGGAGACTCCTACATGCAGATCGACGGCAAGGTTTTCATCGTGACCGGTGGCGCTTCGGGCCTCGGCGAAGGCGCGGCGCGCATGCTGGCCGGCAACGGCGCCAAGGTCGTCATCGCCGACATGCAGGCCGACAAGGGCGAAGCCGTCGCGCGCGACATCGGCGGCGTGTTCGTGAAGTGCGACGTGAGCCAGGAAGCCGACGGCCAGGCCGCGGTGGCCGCCGCGCTGCAGCTCGGCAAGCTGGTCGGCCTGATCAACTGCGCCGGCATCGCACCGGCCGAGAAGACCGTGGGCAAGAACGGCCCCCACGCGCTGGCGGTGTTCAGCAAGACCGTCACGGTCAACCTGATCGGCAGCTTCAACATGATCCGGCTGGCCGCCGACGCCATGAGCAAGAACGAGCCCGAAGCCACGGGCGAGCGCGGCGTGCTGATCTCGACCGCCTCGGTCGCGGCCTACGACGGCCAGATCGGTCAGGCCGCCTACAGCGCCTCGAAGGGCGGCGTGGTCGGCATGACGCTGCCGATCGCGCGCGACCTGGCGCGCAACGGCATCCGCAACATGACGATCGCCCCCGGCATCTTCGGCACGCCGATGCTGTTCGGCATGCCGCAGGAAGTGCAGGACGCGCTCGCCGCCAGCGTGCCCTTCCCCTCGCGCCTGGGCACCCCGGCCGACTACGCGAAGCTCGCCAAGCACATCATCGAGAACGACATGCTCAACGGCGAGGTGATCCGGCTGGACGGAGCGATTCGACTCCCTCCGCGCTGACCGAGGACGGCCGCACGCGGGTGCTGCCGGTGCGGTCCAGGCGCTCGTAGTTCGCGATCACCTGGGCACCCAGCAGCACCAGCGTGGCCGCGATCTCCAGGCTCAGCAGCACCACGATTGCCGTGGTCAGCGAGCCGTAGACGACGTTGACCTGCGACAGCGTCGAGAAGTACCAGATCAGGATTCGCCGCGTGGCCTCCCACAGCAGAGCGGCGGTGATGCCGCCCAAGAGCGCGTGGCGCAGCGACATGCGCCCGGCCGGCATCACGAGATAGAGCGAGGTCAGCATGAAGATCTCGCCGCCCAGTCCCAGCAGGTACAGCAGCAGCCCCGACACGCCCGACAGCGACCAGCTGCGCCCGAGCAGGTCGACGCTCTCCTGCCCCACGAGTTGCAACGCGCCCGACACCAGCGTGACCAGCAGCAGCCCCACGCACAGGCACAGGATGTAGACGTAGGGCATGGCCACCGACACCAGGAAATGGCGTTTGTGGTCGGCCTTGCGGTGATGGAAGATCACCGCCATCGCGCTTTCGAGCACGCTGAAGGCCAGCGAGCTGAAGAACACCATCGTCACCAGCAGCACCGGCCCGAGCACGTCGCGGTGGTCCAGGAAGCTCGAGAGCTCGGCCACGATGGCCTTCGACTGCCCCGGCAGCAGCCATTCGAGGTACCGGCCGATGGTGCGCAGCAGCTCGGCCTGGTCGATCACGTGCGACAGCGCGATCACGCTGACGATCAGGAGCGGCACGATCGACAGCAGCGCGTAATAGGCCACCGCGCCGGCCAGCAGCAGCCCCTGGTTGGCGCGGAACTCCTTCAGGGCGTCCCAGCCGAAGCGCAGCGGGTGGCGCAACAGCGGGGCGGCGTGTTTCAGCGGATTGATCGTCGTCATGCGGGCGGGAGGGTCGGTCGCCGCCAGTATGCCGCCGGGTCGCGGGGGACCCACGGCTTGCGTATGATTTGCCGCTCCCCGCCTACATGACCATCCCCGCTTCATTCATCCAGGAACTCATCGCGCGCGCCGACGTGGTGGAAATCGTCGGCCGCTACGTGCAGCTCAAGAAGGCCGGCGCCAATTTCATGGGGCTGTGCCCCTTCCATGGCGAGAAATCGCCCTCCTTCTCGGTCAGCCCGACCAAGCAGTTCTATCACTGCTTCGGCTGCGGGGCCCACGGCAACGCCATCGGCTTCCTCATGGAGCACGCCGGCATGGGCTTCGTGGAGGCCGTGCACGACCTCGCGGGCCAGTACGGCCTGCAGGTGCCCGAGGACGACGCCTCGCCGGCCGAGCGCGCCCGCGCTGCCAGCCAGCGCCAGAAGCAGGCCACGCTGACCGACGTGCTCGAGAAGGCCGGCGACGCCTTCCGCAAGCACCTGCGCCAGGCGCCGGGCGCCATCGACTACCTGAAGGGCCGCGGCGTCTCGGGCGAGATCGCCAAGCAGTTCGGCATCGGCTACGCGCCGCCGGGCTGGCGCACGCTCGCGGGCGTGTTCCCCGACTACGAAGACCCCCTGCTGGCCGAGAGCGGCCTGGTGATCGTCAACACCGAGGACGGCCAGGTCGAGGCCAGCGAGGCCAAGCGCTACGACCGCTTCCGCGACCGGGTGATGTTCCCGATCCGCAACGTGAAGGGCGAATGCATCGGCTTCGGCGGCCGGGTGCTCGGCGACGAGAAGCCCAAGTACCTGAATTCGCCCGAAACCCCGGTCTTCAGCAAGGGCCGCGAGCTCTACGGCCTCTACGAGGCCCGGGCCGCCTTCCGCGACCGCGGCTACGCGCTGGTCACCGAGGGCTACATGGACGTGGTGGCGCTGGCCCAGCTCGGCTTTCCGAACGCGGTGGCCACGCTGGGCACGGCCTGTACCACCGAGCACGTGCAGAAGCTGTTCCGCTTCACCGAATCGGTGGTGTTCAGCTTCGACGGCGACGCCGCCGGCCGTCGCGCGGCGCGCAAGGCGCTCGACGGCGCCCTGCCCTATGCCACCGACACGCGCAGCATCAAGTTCCTGTTCCTGCCGGCCGAGCACGATCCCGACAGCTTCATCCGCGAATTCGGCGCCGACGCCTTCGCGCGCTTCGTGCAGGAAGCCACGCCGCTGTCGCGCTTCATGATCGAGGCCGCGCGCGAGGGCTGCGACCTCGGCACCGCCGAGGGCCGCGCCCACATGAGCAGCAACGTGCGGCCGTTGTGGAGCGCGCTGCCCGACGGCGCCCTCAAGCGGCAGCTGCTGAGCGAGATCGCGACGCTGGTGCAGCTCGACGCGGCGGCGCTGTCGGACCTCTGGGCCACGGCCGCGGCACCGCGCGGCGGCGCTGCCTCGCGCCAGGCCGAGCGCAGCCAGGAGCGCCCACCCGACGACGACGGCTACTTCCCCGAGCCGCCGGTCTACGAAGAGCGCGAGCGTTACTACGAAAACGATAGCAAGAAGCGCCCGTTCAACAAGCGTTTCGGCCGCAAGGAGCCGCCGCGCGAACCGATGCGCGGGCGCAGCCAGCCGTTGAGCCGGCCCGACATCGCGGTGCGGCTGCTGCTCGCCAACATGGCGCAGTGGGAGCCGCTGTCGCACGAAGTGCACCTGATGCTGTGCGAGCTGCCCGGGCCGCACGGCGCGCTCTTCACCTGGCTCGACAGCCAGCTTCACGAGCACGGCGCCCAGTCGTGGGCCGCGCTGCGCGAGGGCATGCGCGGCCAGGAGTTCGAGGCGCTGGCCGAGAAGCTGATGACGGCGTCTGAAGGCGGCCCGCCCGTCGATCCGGAAGCGAGCGAGAACGATCTGCTGGCCGAGGCCGCGCGCGAGCTGGGCAGCGTGCTCGACTTCATGCTCGACGACCGCCTCAAGTTCCAGCAGAGCGAGGCCATCGCGGCCGTCGGCAAGGACCCGCGGGCGCTCGAGCGCTACAAGGCGCTCGAGGCGCGGCGGCTCGAATTGCGCGCCCGCATGCGGCCCAAGACGGTGTAATTGCTTGAAATTTGCGCAAGACGCTATAATGTAGGGCTTCGCAACTGGCGAAATCGGCAAGAGCGACAGCAGCACCTCCGGACCGGCCCCTCGCGCAACGCACTCCACGGCAACCCCGCTGGAAAGGGCCAATACCCGCAAGGACTGCACACCAAATGATCGCCCGACATCTTGCCTATTGAGGATTTATTCCTCTTTTCCCAATTGTTCCTGTCCGGCCGTGCCGGGCTGGCGGCGCTGTCCTCGCGGACCGCGCCCGTGTGATTTCGTGTGATCCCGCTTGTCCATTCTTGTTGTAACGAGGTCGTATGCCCAGTTCAAAGAAGCCTGCTCCTTCACCCGCCAAAAGCGCCGCCGCCAAGCCTGCAGCCGAAAAACCGTTGAAAGCGGCCGCTTTGCCGGCAACTAAGACGGGTGCAGCCGCATCCAAGGCGGCAGCCGCAACGAAAGTGAAAACCGTGCCCACGAAATCGACGACCACCACCGACGACACCAAGAAGACGGCCGCCAAGACGGCTGCCGCAGGCGCTGCGGCCCCCGCCGCCAAGAAGGTCGGCCGCCCGCCCAAGGCCGCCAGCACCGCCGCCGCCGCTCCCGCCACCGGCGCCAAGCGCGGCCGCAAGCCCAAGGCCGACAAGGATGCGCCCGAGAGCGACGTCGACCTGTCGGACATCGAGGAAGACCTGGCCGGTGACGAACCCGCGGCTGCCGTTGCGACGACCGAAGAGAAGGTCAAGCCGCTGCGCATGAAGATCAGCAAGGCGAAGGAACGCGCCTTGATGAAGGAATTCGGCCTCGACGAGACCGTGCTGTCCGAGGAAGACCTCGCCAAGCGCCGCTCGCGCCTGAAGACCCTGATCACGCTGGGCAAGACCCGCGGCTACCTGACGCACGGCGAAATCTCCGACCACCTGCCCGACAAGCTGGTCGACGCCGAGACCATGGAAGTCGTGGTCACCATGCTCAACGACATGGGCGTGGCCGTCTACGAGCAGACCCCCGACGCCGAGACCCTGCTGCTGAACAACACCGCCCCCACCGCGACCACGGTGGAAGAAGCCGAGGAAGAAGCCGAAGCCGCGCTCTCCACGGTGGACAGCGAATTCGGCCGCACCACCGACCCCGTGCGCATGTACATGCGCGAAATGGGCACGGTCGAACTGCTGACCCGCGAAGGCGAAATCGAGATCGCCAAGCGCATCGAAGGCGGTCTGATGGCGATGATGGAGGCCATCTCGGCCTCCCCCGCCACCATCGCCGAGATCCTGCGCCTGGCCGGCGAGATCCGTGAAGGCAAGGTCGTCATCTCGACCATCGTCGACGGCTTCTCGAACCCGAACGAGGCCGACGACTACGTGGCCGAGGAAGACTTCGACGAATTCGACGAGGAAGACGACGACGACGGCAAGGGCGGCTCCAAGGCGCTGACCAAGAAGCTCGAGGAACTCAAGAACGAGGCCCTCTCGCGCTTCGACCGCATCGCCGAGATGTTCGAGAAGGTGCACAAGGTCTACGACAAGGAAGGCTACGGCACGCCCTCGTACACCAAGGCCCAGCAGTCCCTGTCGGACGAGCTGATGACCATCCGCTTCACCGCGCGCACCATCGAGCGCCTGTGCGACCTCGTGCGCACCCAGGTCGACGACGTGCGCAAGAAGGAACGCGAGCTGCGCCGCATCATCGTGGACAAGTGCGGCTTCCCGCAGGACGAGTTCATCCGCGACTTCAGCGGCTTCGACAAGAACGGCAACCGCATCGCCTCCAACCTGCTGAACCTCAAGTGGGTCGAGAAGCAGGCCGCCGCCGGCAAGCCCTGGAGCGCCGTGCTCGCGCGCAACATTCCGCCGGTGCAGGAACTGCAACAGAAGCTGGCCGACATCCAGTCGCGCGTGGTGGTGCCGCTGACCGAGCTCAAGGACATCAACAAGCGCATGAACGAGGGCGAGTCGTCCTCGCGCGATGCCAAGAAGGAAATGATCGAGGCCAACCTGCGCCTCGTGATCTCGATCGCCAAGAAGTACACCAACCGCGGCCTGCAGTTCCTCGACCTGATCCAGGAAGGCAACATCGGCCTGATGAAGGCGGTGGACAAGTTCGAATACCGCCGCGGCTACAAGTTCTCGACCTACGCCACGTGGTGGATCCGCCAGGCCATCACGCGCTCGATCGCCGACCAGGCGCGCACCATCCGTATCCCGGTGCACATGATCGAGACCATCAACAAGATGAACCGCATCTCGCGCCAGCATTTGCAGGAGTTCGGCTTCGAGCCCGACGCCGGCATCCTGGCCGCCAAGATGGAGATCCCGGAAGACAAGATCCGCAAGATCATGAAGATCGCGAAGGAGCCGATCTCGATGGAAACCCCCATCGGCGACGACGACGATTCGCACCTGGGCGACTTCATCGAGGACAGCAGCAACACGGCCCCGATCGAGGCCGCGATGCAGGCGGGTCTTCGCGACGTGGTCAAGGACATCCTCGACTCGCTGACGCCGCGCGAAGCCAAGGTGCTGCGCATGCGCTTCGGCATCGAGATGTCGACCGACCACACGCTGGAAGAAGTCGGCAAGCAGTTCGACGTGACGCGCGAGCGCATCCGCCAGATCGAGGCGAAGGCCCTGCGCAAGCTCAAGCATCCGTCGCGTTCGGACAAGCTGCGCAGCTTTATTGATACGCTCTGAGCCGGTCTCCCGGTATTTCCCCGACAAGGAGGCGCCCGCAAGGGCGCTTTCTTTTTTGGGCCCCTCTGCGACAGACGCACAGACAAGAAGAATGGAGCAATCCTCATCATGAATCCCGATGCAGACAAACTCTGGCAAGCCCCGCGCTGGGCGCTGGCCGTGCTGCTCGCGGTGCTCGGCATGCTCGGGCCCTTCTCCATCGACACCTACATCCCCGCCTTCTCGGGCATCGCCCAATCCATCGGCGCGACGCCGGCCGAGATGCAGCAGACGCTCTCGGCCTACCTGTTCGGCTTCGCGTTCATGAACCTGTTCCACGGTGCGCTGTCCGACAGCTTCGGACGCCGGCCGGTGGTGCTGTGGGGTCTCGCGGTGTTCACGCTGGCCTCGCTGGGCTGCGCGCTGTCGCAGACGATCACGCAGCTGGTGCTGTTCCGCGGCCTGCAGGGCCTGTCGACCGGCGCGGGCATCGTGGTCTCGCGCGCGGTGATCCGCGACATGTTCCCGCCCGCCGAGGCCCAGCGCGTGATGAGCCAGGTCACGATCTACTTCGGCGTGGCGCCCGCCATCGCGCCGATCGTCGGCGGCTTCCTGTTCGTGCACGCGGGCTGGCACGCCGTGTTCTGGTTCCTGGTGGCCGTGGGCGTGGTGCTGTTCGCCGCCAACTACAAGCTGCTGCCCGAGACGCTGCACCGCAGCCACCGCCAGCCGTTCCAGGTCAAGCACCTGCTGCGCGGCTACTGGGACCTGTGCTCCGATCCGCGCTTCCTGCTGCTGGCCTTCGCCAGCGGCGTGCCCTTCAACGGCATGTTCCTCTACGTGCTGGCAGCACCGGCCTTCCTCGGCGACCACCTCGCGCTGCAGCCGCAGCAGTTCTTCTGGTTCTTCCTGCTGACCATCGGCGGCATCATGCTCGGCGCGCGCGCCAGCGGACGCATGGCCGGCAAGGTCGCGCCCAAGCGCCAGATCCGCGACGGCTTCCTGATCATGCTGGTGACCTCGGTGGTCAACGTGGTCGCCAACACCTTCTTCCACGCCCACGTGGCCTGGGCGCTGTGGCCGCTCGCGGTGTTCGCCTTCGGCTGGGCGCTGATGGTGCCGGTGGTCACGCTGCTGGTGCTCGATCTGCACCCCGAACGCCGCGGCATGGCCTCCTCGCTGCAGGCCGTGATCGGCTCCACCGCCAACGGCATCGTGGCCGGCGCGGTCGCGCCGCTGGTGATGCACTCCACGCTCGCGCTCGCGCTCACCTCGACCCTGATGCTGGCCATCGGCCTGGTGGCCTGGGTCTGGCTGCACGGCCGCTGGCCCGACATCGGACGGCGCGTCGCCCACGAGGGCTGAAGCGGCGGCCGGCGAACGAACAAGAACAACACAGAGACCCCCTTCGATCCGCATGTCCTCCGCCCACAAGCTCCTCGTCTATCTGCGCGCCTGGCTGCCGGGCCGCACCACCGTCGATGCGCGCGAGCGCCTGCGCGCCATGGGCGGCGCGGCTATCGGGCTGCTGATCACCGCGCTGATCTGCCGCTGGATCGCGCAGACCCTCGGCGGCAATGCCGTGTGGCTGATCGCGCCGCTGGGCGCCAGCGCGGTGCTGGTGTTCGCGGTGCCGGCCAGCCCGCTCGCGCAGCCCTGGTCGGTGGTGGGCGGCAACACGCTGTCGGCCATCGTGGGCATCGCCAGCGTCAACTGGATTCCCGACCCGGCCGTGGCCGCAGCGGTCGCGGTCGGCGGCGCCATCGGCCTGATGTTCGTCGCGCGCTGCCTGCATCCGCCGGGCGGCGCCGCGGCGCTGCTCGCGGTGCTCACCCACACCACGCACCTGTCGTCGGCCTTCTTCCCCTTCTTCGTCAACTCGCTGCTGCTGGTGCTCGCGGGCGCGGCCTACAACAGCTTCACCGGCCGGCGCTATCCGCACGTGCAGGTGGCGCAGCCGCCGCGCGCCGACGCGCGCTTCAGCCAGGCCGACATCGATGCCGTGCTCGCGCGCTACAACCAGGTGCTCGACATCAGCCGCGACGACCTCGAGTCGCTGATCCAGCAGACCGAGCTCGAAAGCTACAAGCGGCGGCTCGGCACGCTGCACTGCGACGACATCATGTCGCGCACGCCGATCACGGTGGAGTTCGGCACGCCGCTGCAGGAGGCCTGGGCGCTGATGCACGAGCGCCGCATCAAGGCGCTGCCGGTGGTCGACCGCACGCGCCGCGTGGTGGGCATCGTCACGCAGGCCGACTTCTTCCGCCAGCTCGACCTGGCGCACCACGAGGGCATCGCAGGCCGGCTGCGCGACTTCATCCGCGCCACCCGCACCGTGGTCTCGAACAAGCCCGAGGTGGTGGGCCAGATCATGACGCGCCAGGTGCGCGTGGCCAGCGCCGACCGCCCCGTGGTCGACCTGGTGCCGCTGTTCTCCGAGGGCGGCCACCACCATATCCCGATCATCGACGCCGAGAAGCGGCTGGCCGGCATGATCACCCAGTCGGATTTCGTGCGCGCGCTCTACCGCGCGGTGCGGCCCGAGCACTGATCGCCCGCGGCCGCGCGGGCCCGCGCATGTACCGCGCGCTCACTCCAGCACCACGTTGGCCTTCTTCACCAGCGCCGCGTAGCGCGCCGCCTCGCTGCGGAAATAGGCGGCCGCCTGCTCGGGCGTGGTCGGCTTGATGAGGTTGCCCTGCTTGTCCATCGCCTCGCGCACCTCGGCGCTCGCGAAGGCCGCGGCCACGGCGTCGTGCACGCGCTGCACGTCGGCGGCCTGCATCTTCGCGGGCCCGATCACCGCGAACCAGCCCTCGACCACGTAGTTCGGCAGCCCCTGCTCGGCGACGGTCGGCATCTCGGGCGCGGCCGGCGAGCGCGCCGGGCCGCACAGGCCGATGGCGCGCAGCGCGCCGCTCTTGAGGTGCGGCTGCACGGCCGGCAGCGCGACCACGCCCATCTCGACCTGGCCCGCGATCATGTCGGTGACCATCGGGCCCGTGCCCTTGTACGGGATGTGCCGCGCCTTCACGCCGGCCTCGTCCATGAACATCTCGCCCGCCAGGTGGATGATGGTGCCGTTGCCCGAGGAGGCGTAGTTGTAGCCCTCGGGCTTGGCGCGCAGCAGCGCCACCAGCTCCTTCACGTTCTTCGCCGGCAGCTTCGGGTTCACCGCCAGCACCAGCGGCGTGGCGCCCACCACGCTGATCGGCGTGACGTCGGCGATCGGGTCGAAGGGCATCTTCCTGAACACCGCCGGGTTGATGACGTGGTTGTTCGACACCATGCCCAAGGTGAAGCCGTCGGGCACGGCCTTGACCACGGTCGAGGTGCCCGTGATGCCGCCCGCGCCCGGCTGGTTCTCGACCACCACCGGCTGGCCGAAGGCCTTGCCGAGCGCGACCGTGGCGGCGCGCACGATGGCGTCCACGCCCGAGCCCGCGCTGATCGGCAGGATGAAGCGCACGGGCCGGTCGCCCTGCGCCCAGGCGGGCCAGGCGGCCAGCGCGGCCGCGCCGGCGCCCAGGCCCAGCAGCGCGCGGCGGTTGAGGAAGGAAGGCAGTTGGTTGGGCATCGTCTTGTCTCTCGTTGTAGTGGGGGAAAGGAAAACCGGTCTATGCCACCGCCGCGTCGTCGAGCAGCGCCTGCATCTGCGCCTCGTCGTAGCCGAGCTCGGCCAGCAGCTCGCGCGTGTGCTCGCCCAGCGTCGGCGGGTCGAGGCGCACGCCCAGGCGCTCGCCGCCCAGGGTGATCGGGAACAGCGTGGTCTGCGCGGTCTGGCCCGCGCGCTCGCCGTCGGGCAGGCGGATGTCGGCCAGGCCGCCGGTGGCCAGCAGGTGCGGATCGCCGTAGAGGTCCTCGGGCCGCACGATCGGCGCGAACGGCAGGCCGCGCGCCTCGAAGAGCGCCGACAGCTCGGCCGCCGGGCGCGAGGCCAGCCGCGCGCGCAGGTCCGCCAGCAGCGTCGGGCGCAGCCGCACGCGGTCGTTGTTGGTGCGCAGCGCCGGGTCGGCCTTGAGGTCGTCGAAGCCCAGGGCGTCGCAGAAGCTCTGCCACTGCGCGTCGCTGACCGCGGCCAGGAAGATCTGCTCGCCGTCCTTCACGGTGAACACGTCGTACAGCGCCCAGGCCGAGATGCGCTCGGGCATGGGCGCCGCGGCCTGGCCCGTGATCGCGTACTGCAGCATGTGCTGGCCGACCAGGAACACGTTGTTCTCGAACAGCGCCGAGTGCACCTCCTGGCCCTCGCCGGTCTGGCCGCGCTGCATCAGCGCGGCCATCGCGCCGATGGCGCCGAACATGCCGCCCATGATGTCGTTGACGCTGGTGCCCGCGCGCAGCGGATCGCCGGGCCGGCCGGTCATGTAGGCCAGCCCGCCCATCATCTGCACCACCTCGTCGAGCGCGGTGCGGTGCTCGTAGGGGCCGGGCAGGAAGCCCGTGTGGTTGACGTACACCAGCCGCGGGTTGAGCCGGCGCAGCGCCGCGTAGTCGAGGCCGTACTTCCCCATGGTGCCGGGCTTGAAGTTCTGCGCCACCACGTCGGCGCCGGCGCACAGGCGCAGCGCGGCCTCGAGCCCCTGCGGATGGCGCAGGTCGAGCGCGATGCTCTTCTTGTTGCGGTTGAACATCGGGAAGAAGCCCGCGCCCGCGCCCAGCAGGTGGCGCGTGCGGTCGCCCTCGATCGGCTCGACCTTGATGACCTCGGCGCCGAGGTCGGCCAGCACCATGCCGCAGGTCGGGCCCATCACCATGTGGGTGAACTCGACCACGCGGATGCCGGCCAGCGGCAGAGGCTTGTCCTGGGACGTGCTCATGCCGCCACCTCTTCCTGCGCGAAGGTCTTCGGGAAGCCCGCGCGCCACAGCGTGCCCTGCAGGGTCTCGCCGTCCAGCCATTGCGCCACGCGCTCGCGCAGCGCGAGCAGCTGCCGCAGGTCGACGCCCGTGGCCACACCCATGCTCTGCAGCATGAACAGCAGGTCCTCGGTGTCGACGTTGCCGCTGGCACCCGGCGCATGCGGGCAGCCGCCGATGCCGGCCAGGCAGGCATCGAAGCGCGCGATGCCGACCTCGAGCGCCGCATAGACGTTGGCCAGCCCCAGCCCGCGCGTGTCGTGGAAATGGCCGCACCACAGCCGCTCGCCCGCGATCGCCCGCGCGCGCTCGAACAGGCGGCGCACCATCGCCGGATCGGCATAGCCGACGGTGTCGGCCAGGCTCACGCGGTCGGCACCCGCGTCGAGCAGCGCCTGCATCAGCCGCAGCACCTCCTCGGGCGCCACCGGGCCCTGCAGCGTGCAGCCGAAGGCGGTGCCCACGCCGCCCTCGATCAGCGTCCTCGAGCCCGCGGCATCGCGCGCGGCGCGGATGCGGCCGACCTCGGCCACCACCTCGTCGGGCGTCTTGCGCAGGTTGGCGAGGCTGTGCGCATGGCTGGCCGACAGCGGCACCACCAGCAGGTCGGCCTCGCCCTCGATGGCGCGCTCGGCGCCCTTCAGGTTGGGCACCAGCACCGAGGCGAACAGGCCCGGCAGGGTCTTCGCGAAGGCCAGCAGCTCGGCCGTGTCGGCCAGCTGCGGCAGCAGCCGCGCGGGCACGAAGGAGCCGACCTCGATCTCGCGCTGGCCGGCCGCGTGGGCGGCGCGGATCCATTCGCGCTTGTGCGCGGTGGGCAGGGTGCGCGCGATGCTCTGCAGGCCGTCGCGCAGGCCCACTTCGCGCACGGTGGCGCGCGGCGGCAGGAAGGCGTGCGGGCGCGCCGGTTCGGAAAGTTCGGTCAAGGCGGTGTCTCCGTGGGTGTCTGGAATCGGCTCGATTCTTAGACTTTCCGATTCGATGCAGAAGCTATATTTCGGAAGCCGATCCGTTCCGAATCGGAACACCACGAAAACCACGGAGCCGACGCCATGCGCGATCTCGACCTCACCACCCTGCGCCTGTTCGTCTCGGTCTGCGAGACCCGCAGCATCGCGCGCGCCGGCGCCCAGGCCAGCATCGTCGGTTCGGCCATCAGCAAGCGGCTGGCGCAGCTCGAGGACACGCTGGGCACGCCGCTGTTCGTGCGGCGCCGCCGCGGCGTGGTGCCCACGGCCGCCGGCGAAACCCTGCTCGAGCATGCGCGCGCCATGCTCGGCAGCGTCAACCGCATCGAGCGCGACATGGCGGCCTATGCCGGCGGCATGCGCGGCCACGTGCGCATGCTGGCCTCGGCCTCGGTGATGGCCGAGTCGCTGGCCGAGGACGTGGCCGACTTCCTGCAGGACCCGGCGCACCGCAACATCCGCGTCGACATGGAAGAGCGCGTGAGCCCCGAGATCGTGCGCGGCATCCGCGAGGGCGTGGCCTCGATCGGCCTGTGCTGGGACGCGGCCGACCTCGAGGGCCTGCAGCGGCGCGACTACCGCAGCGATCACCTCGCGGTGGTGGCCCATCCCTCGCACCCGGTGGCGCGGATGCGCGCGGTGCGCTTCGAGCAACTGCTCGACCACGAGTTCGTCGGCATGCCCGCGCTCAGCGCGGTGCAGCTGCTGCTCGCGCGCGAGGCCACGGCCGCGGGCAAGCCGCTGGTGCACCGCGTGCTGGTGTCGAACTTCGACGCCGCGCTGCGCGTGGTGCGCGCCGGCCTCGCGATCAGCGTGGTGCCGGCCGAGGTGGCGCAGCCCTTCACCGAGGCCTACGGCCTGCGCCTGATGCCGCTGGCCGACCCGTGGGCGAAGCGCCGCTTCGCGATCTGCTTTCGCGACGAGGCCTCGCTCTCGCCCGCGGCGCAACTGCTGGTGGCGCACCTGGAGAAGCTGGCGCGGCGCGACTGAGCCGGTTCATTCGTCCGGATTCCGAAACGATCCTTTGCGCGGGAGCCGGTTTTTGTTTCGTTCGGCGCCATCCACACTGCGGGCTCACCTGTCACACCCTCCTGCGCAGAAAGATTCGCCATGTTCCGCCGCCGCTTCATCGCCGCCACCGCGCTCGCCACCTTCTCCACCCTCGGTCTCGCCGCATCCGCCGCACCGCTGACGCTCGAGGTCTACAACCCGGGCGCGGCCTCGCTGTTCCCCGTCTCCTCGAGCATCGTCTCGGGCGAGAAGGAGGTCGTGCTGATCGACGCCCAGTTCCAGCGCAACGACGCCCAGGCGCTGGTGAAGAAGATCCAGGCCGGCGGCCGCAGGCTCGCCACCGTCTACATCAGCCACAGCGACCCCGACTACTACTTCGGCCTCGACGTGATCCACGCCGCCTTCCCCGACGCGAGGATCGTCGCCACGCCGCAGACCGTGGCCGCGATCCAGGCCTCGAAGGACGGCAAGCTGGCCCACTGGGGTCCGATCCTCAAGGACAACGCCCCGCAGTCGCTGGTGGTGCCCGAGCCGCTCGCGGGCGACACGATCGAGCTCGAGGGCCGCAAGATCCAGGTCGTCGGTCCCACGCCCGCGCGCACCGTCGCCTGGATTCCCTCGCTCGAGACCGTGGTCGGCGGCGTGCCCGTGTCGGCCAACATCCACCTGTGGGTGGCCGACACGCAGACGCCCGAGTCGCGCCGCGACTGGCGCCGCACCCTCGACCGCATCGCCGCACTCAAGCCGAAGACCGTGGTGCCTGGCCACTACCTGCCGAACGCCGACGGCTCGGCGCCCTCCACGCTCGCCTCGGTGAACTTCACGCGCGCCTACCTGCAGGCCTTCGAAACCGAGGCCGCCAAGGCCAAGGACTCGGCCGCGCTGATCGCCGCGATGAAGAAGCGCTACCCCAAGCTGGAAGACGCCTCCTCGCTCGAACTGAGCGCGAAGGTCATCAAGGGAGAAATGAAATGGCCGCAATGAACCCGGGCAGCCACGACGGCGCCACCCTGCACTGCATCTTCGACCCGCTGTGCGGCTGGTGCTATGCCGCCGCACCCTTGGTCGAGGCGGCGCGCGAAGTGCAAGGCCTGCGGGTCGAACTGCATGGCGGCGGCATGATGACCGGCGCCAATCGCCGCGCCATCACGCCGCAGTGGCGCGACTACGTGCTGCCGCACGACCGCCGCATCGCCGAGCTCACGGGCCAGCCCTTCGGCGAGGCCTACTTCGAGGGCCTGCTGCGCGACGGCGCGGCCGTGATGGACTCCGAACCGCCGACCACCGCGATGCTCGCGGCCGAGTCGCTGCGCACGGGCGGCGCGCTCGACATGGCGCATCGCGTGCAGCGCGCGCACTACGCCGAGGGCCGACGCATCGCCGATGCCGACGTGCTCCAGGCGCTGGCCGTGGAACTGGGTTTCTATGGCGAAGCCTTCGCCGCGGCCTTCGAGCGGCTGTCGGGCGAGGCGACCGCGCGGCACATCGAGGCCAGCCGCGCGCTGCTGCGCCGCGTCGGCGGCCAGGGCTTTCCGACCTTCGTGCTCGCACGGCCCGATGGCGGCGCGAGCCGGGTCGACATCGGCCCGTGGCTGGGCCGGCCGGACGCGTGGAAGGCGCAGCTCACGAGCTTCGCCGCGCCCGCCTCAACCTCGTCGGCAACGCCGGCCTGCGGCCCGGACGGCTGCGCGATCTGAGCGCTGCACCAGAAGGACCCGTCGGATCCCGACGCTAGCGCACGCACTGGAAGCTCGCCGCCTGCGCCGCATCGCCCCCCACCACGTAGCGGGGCCACAGCGGCCATTCGCACAACGGGCGCGCGCGCACCGTCCTGAAGGGCGGCTGCACCTCCTGCTCGAGCAGTTGCAGGCCGGCGGGCGCGCGGCCGCGCTCGACCCAGTCGACCAGCACGCCGAGCATGTCGACGTTGGCCGGCGCCCCGCTGCCCACGTGGTCCACGCCGGGCGCGGTGTACAGCCGCATGAAGCGGTCCACCTCGGCGCGGCCCATGCGCGCGACCACCGACTCGTGATATCGGATGCCCGCGAACGGGCTCTGCGCATAGTCGGCCATGTGCTCGAGCATCAGCAGCTTGCCGCCGCGCGCGCTGAAGGCGCCGAGGTCGGGGTCGGTCGAATCCATCAGCCGCGAGACGGCGGCGATGCGCGCCGCATGGTCCTCGGCGCGGTAGTTGCGCACGTCGAGCGACGGATCGCGGGCATAGAAGTACTGCAGCGCGCCGCTGCCGTAGAACCACGCGATGCCGTTGCTCGGCTGCGGCGGCACGGTCGGCGCGGCGCTGCCGGTCCACCAGGCGTTCCAGCCGCCCATCGAGGCGAAGGCCGGCGTGGCCTCGCCGCCGATGCCCCAGCCCGGGTACTCCGCGATGCCGTTGGCCAGCGGTACGGGCGAGCGCCACGGCGAACGCAGCGTGCGCACCGCCTGCACCTGCGCGTCGTTGAGGCAGTCGTCCCCGCGCGTGCCCGCCGCGCAGCGCAGGCTGGCCGCATCGAAGCGCTGCAGGCAGGCCACCGGGTTCGACACGATGCGATCGGCCGTGCCGTCGGCCGCATCGCAGGCCGCGAGCACGGCCTCGTGCACCCGCTGTACCTGCGCGGGCCGCAGCCAGCCCTCCCCGAAGGTGGCGATGCCGTTGCGCGTGCCCGCATGCTGCAGCCCGGTCCAGTTGATGACCGGCACGCGGCTGAAGATGCCGTCGAAGTCGCGCGGATAGCGCTGCGCCATGGTCAGCGCCTCGCGCCCGCCCTCCGAGCTGCCCATGAAGTAGAGCTTGCGCGGCGCCTGCCCGTAGGCGCGCTGCATCAGCGCCACGGCCACGTCGCGCACCTTCTTGTACGAGGCATGCGCGAAGTTCTCGAGCGCCTCGTCGTTGAGCGCGAAGGCCTGCGGCGGCTGGCCGGCCACGTTCTGGTGGCCGGAGTCGGTGCCGTAGGTCACGTAGCCCTGCGCGAGCGGCGCGGGCTGGTCGAAGCGGGCCGCGGGCACCAGCGCCAGGCCGGTGATCAGCACGCCGTTGAACCCGCCGCCGCCGTACTGCAGGCTGCGGCCGTTCCAGGCCAGCGGCAGGTTGACCTGGAACCCGATAGGCGGCGCCGCGGCATCGCGCGGCGCGATGCGCCCGAGCAGCCGGCAATGCGCGGGCGTGGCCGGCGTGATGCGCGCCGCCGGACTCGGGCCGCGCTCGGCCACCGCCAGCGGCGCGGCCGCGACGAGGGTGGCGGAGTCGATGGTCGCCGCACCGCTGGGCAGGCCGATCGCGCCGGGCGGCACCGGTGCCGCGAGGCGCGCGCAGGCCGCGGCGGGGTCGGGCCCGAGGCTCAGGCTCTGCGGCACGGAAGGCCCGCCGGTGCCGCAGGCGGCGAGCAGGCCCGCGGCGACCGCCAGGGCCGACAGGCCGGCGGTTCGTCGCATCGTCGTGTTCCGGATCGTCATGGTCTTGTGTCTCCTTGTCTTTCCGGCCGAGGCGTCGACCGTCTAGCGCGCCACGCCCAGCAAGCGATCGAGCACCTGCGGCTGCGCGCGCAGCGCGGCCGCGCTGTCGGCATGCACGACGGTTCCGTGGTCGAGCACCACGGCCTCGTCGGAGATCGCGAGGATCGCCTGCGGATGCTGCTCGACCACGATCGCGGCCAGGCCCTCGTCGCGCGTGATGCGGCGGATGGCACGCAGCAGCTCCTCCACGATGATCGGCGCCAGGCCCTCGAGCGGCTCGTCGAGCAGCAGCAGCCTCGGGTTCAGCACCAGCGCGCGGCCCACGGCCAGCATCTGCTGCTCGCCGCCCGACAGCTGCGTGCCGAGGTTGGTCTTGCGCTCGGCCAGGCGCGGGAACATCTCGTAGACGCGGCGCGGATTCCACGGCCCGGGCCGCTCCACGGCCGTGAGGTTCTCGTGCACGGTGAGCGACTTGAAGATGTTGCGCTCCTGCGGCACCCAGCCGATGCCGGCCGCCGCGCGCTGGTGCGGCGCGAGCCGGTGCAGCGCCTGGCCGCCGAGCGCGATGCTGCCGCCGTGCTGGCGCGTGGCGCCCGCGAGGGTGTTGATCAGCGTGGTCTTGCCGGTGCCGTTGCGGCCCAGCAGCGCGAGCGTGCGGCCCTCGCCGAGCGCGAAGGACACGTCGTGCAGCACCACGGCCTCGCCGTAGCCGGCGCTGAGGTTCTCGATGCGCAGCAGCTCAGACATGGGCGGCCTCCGCGGACTGTCCATGGCCGAGGTAGACCTCCTTGACCCGCGGGTCGTTGGCGATGGCCTCGGGATCGCCCTCGGTCAGCAGGGTGCCGTTGACCAGCACCGTCATGCGGTCGGCGAAGCTGAACACCAGGTCCATGTCGTGCTCGATCAGCAGCACCGACACGTCGGCCGGCAGCGCGGCCACGGTCTGCAGCAGCTCCTCGCGCTCGCCCGCGGGCACGCCGGCCACGGGTTCGTCGAGCAGCAGCACGCGCGGCTCGCAGGCCAGCGCGATCGCGATCTCGAGCAGCCGGCGCTTGCCGTAGGCCAGATGCTTCGTCTGCTGATTCGCCACGTCGGCCAGGTGGAACTGCTCGAGCAGTTCTCCCGCGCGCTCGGCCACCGCCTTCGTCGCGCCGAGCGGGCGCCACCATTGCGCGCCGATGCCCTGGTGCTGCGACACGACCAGCGCCAGCGTCTCGAGCGGCGTCATCGAGTCGAACAGCTGGTTGATCTGGAAGGTGCGCACCAGCCCGCGCGCCACGCGCTTGTGCGGCGCGAGGCGCGTGATGTCCTCGCCGAGCAAGGTGATGCGGCCTTCCGAGGGCGTGAGCACGCCCGTGAGCTGGTTGATCAGGGTGGTCTTGCCGGCGCCGTTCGGGCCGATCAGCGCATGGCGCGCGCCGCGCCTGAGCTCCATCGAGACGTTGTTGGTGGCGGTGATGCCGCCGAAGCGCATCACCAGGCCATGGGTGGAAAGCACGGTGTCGGTCATGCCGCACCGCCCTTCTTGCCGGCACCGAACCAGGTCCAGGGCTTGAGCAGACGATCGCGGCCCACGAGCACCAGCAGCACCAGGATCAGGCCGATCCAGAACATCCAGTACTGCGGCGTCACCGACGACAGCCAGGTCTGCAGCAGCTTGAAGACGATGGCGCCCGCGACGCCGCCGTAGAGCCAGCCCACGCCGCCGATCACCAGCATCAGCAGCACGTCGGCCGAGCGGTCGAAGGCCAGCACGTCGAGCGAGGCGAAGCCGGTGGTCTGCGCGAGCAGCGCGCCCGCGGCGCCGGCCACGCCGGCTGCCACGGTGTAGATCACGGCCAGCCGCGACACCACCGGGATGCCGATCGCCATGGCGCGCAGCCGGTTGTCGCGGATCGCCTTGAGCGTGGCGCCGAAAGGCGAATGCACGAGCCGGCGCATGACGAGGAACAGCACCAGCATCACGGCCAGCGAATACCAGGCGGCCGTGCGGCCGTAGAGGTCGAACTCGAACAGGCCGAGCACCGGCCCCATCACCACGCCCTGCAGGCCGTCGGCGCCGCCGGTCAGCCAGTCGAGCTTATTGGCGAGCTCGAGCAGCAGCAGCGCGGTGCCGAGCGTGACCATCAGCCGCGTGAGGTCGCTGCCGCGCAGGATGGTGACGCTGGCCACCAGCCCGAGCAGCGCCGACACGACGATGGCGAACAGCAGGCCCACGGTCGGGTCGGGCATCACCAGCTTGGCGAACAGCGCCGCGGCATAGGCGCCGAAGCCGAAGAAGGCCGCATGGCCCAGCGAGACGATGCCGGTGTAGCCGAGGATCAGGTCGAGCGACATCGCGAACAGCGCGACGATGGCGATCTCGTTGACCAGCAGCGAGTGCGAGGGCGTGATCAGCGGCAGCGCGAAGGCCACGGCCCACACGACGAACTCGACCGGATGCCAGCGCGCCTTGCGCAGCAGCGGCGACTGGAAGTCGGAGGAGGAAGAAGGCGCGCCCATCAGCGGCCTCCCTTGCGCGTGAACAGGCCCTGCGGGCGCCACATCAGGATCAGGATCATCAGCAGGTAGACGGTGAAGGCGCCCATCTTCGGAATGAAGTACTTGCCGGCCACGTCGGCGATGCCCAGCAGCAGCGCGGCCGCGAGCGGCCCGGTGATCGAGGAGGTGCCGCCGACCGAGACCACGATCAGGAAATAGATCATGTACTTGAGCGGGAAGGTCGGGTCGAGGCCGAGGATCTCGGCGCCGAGCGCGCCGCCCAGCCCCGCGAGCCCCGAGCCGACCGCGAAGGTCAGCAGGAACACCACGTTGACGTTGATGCCCAGGCCCGCGGCCACGCGCGGGTCGTCGACCGCCGCGCGCAGCCGGCTGCCGAAGCGGGTCTTCGAGAGGATCAGCTGCAGCACCACGGTGAGCACCGCGCAGACCGCGATGATGAACAGCCGGTAATGGCCCATGCCCAGCATCAGCGCGCCGTCGCCGAGCTCGGTGCGCCCGCGCAGCCATTCGGGCAGCTGCACGTTCTGCTGCGAGGAGCCCACGAAGTAGTCGATGGCCGCCACCGCCATGAAGGCCAGCCCGATCGAGAACAGCACCTGGTCGAGGTGCGGCTTGCCGTACATGGGCCGGTAGAGCGTGCGCTCGAG
Organism: Variovorax paradoxus; assembly: GCA_016806145.1. Lineage (NCBI taxonomy): Bacteria > Pseudomonadati > Pseudomonadota > Betaproteobacteria > Burkholderiales > Comamonadaceae > Variovorax > Variovorax paradoxus. The sequence goes on along the minus strand of CP063166.1, from coordinate 2,366,805 downwards.
CAGCGCGCCGGCCAGCGCCACGACCACGAAGGCCAGCGGCAGGCACAGCATGAACGGCACGCCGAACTTCTGCATCGCGAACACGGTGAGATAACCGCCCGCCATCGCGAAGGCGCCATGCGCGAGGTTGATGAAGTTCATCAGCCCCAGCGTCACGGCCAGCCCCACGGCGAGCACGAACAGCAGCATGCCGTAGGCGATGCCGTCGAAAAGAATGGTGAGCATGTGCGCTTGTTCGCGGCTGCTGAATGCGGGCTGACCGGACGCGAAGGACGCGAAAACTACGCGAAGGACGCGAAAGAATTCAAATGAAGTTTCTTTCGCGTCCTTCGCGCAACCTTCGCGTCCTCTGCGTCCGGCTGCTCGATCCCGTGTTTACTTTGCCTTGCCCGGATCCTTGACGCCCTTGATCACGTCGAACTCGACGTTGTAGAGCTGTCCGTCCTTCTTCTCGACCTTGCGCAGGTACACGTCCTGCACCACGTCGCGGGTCTGGGCGTCGATCAGCACCTGGCCGCGCGGGCTCTCGAAGACCTGGCCCTTCATGCCGGCCAGCAGCGCCTCGCCGCCGCCCTGGCCCTTGCTGGTCTTGAGCGCCTCGTAGATCACGCGCATGCCGTCGTAGCCGCCCACGGCCATGAAGTTGGGGCGCAGCTTGGGGTTGGCCTTCTCGAAGGCCTCGACGAACTTCTTGTTGGCGGCCGAGGGATGGGCGGCCGAGTAGTGGTGCGAGGTGACCACGCCGAGCGCGCCGTCGCCCATGTCGTTGAGCTGGTCGTCGTCGGTCACGTCGCCGGTGGCGATCAGCTTGATGCCGGCCTTGTCCATGCCGCGCTCGAGAAACTGCTTCATCACCGCCGCGCCCGCGCCCGAGGGCACGAAGACGAACAGCGCGTCGGGCTTGGCGTCGCGCACCTTCTGCAGGAAGGGCGCGAAGTCGGGGTTGCGCAGCGGCACGCGCAGCTTGTCGATCACCTTGCCGCCGTTGAGCGCGAAGCGCTCGCTGAAGAACTTCTCGGCGTCGTTGCCGGGGCCGTAGTCGCTGACCAGCGTGACCACCGTCTTGATGCCGTTCTTCGGCGCCCAATCGCCCATCGGCACCGACACCTGCGGCAGCGTGAAGCCGCTGCGCACGATGAAGGGCGAGGCCTCGGTGATGCTCGAGGTGGCGGCTGCCATCACGACCTGCGGCGTCTTCGACTGGGTGGCGATCGGCGCCACCGCGAGCGCCAGCGGCGTCAGGCCGAAGCCGGCGAGCACGTTGACCTTGTCGTTCACCACCAGCTCCTGCGCCAGGCGCTTGGTGACGTCGGGCAGGCCGGTGTCGTCCTTGACGATCAGCTCGATCTTCTTGCCGGCCACCGTGTCGCCGTTCTGCGCCATGTACAGACGCGCGGCGGCCTCGATCTGGCGGCCGGTCGACGCCGACTGGCCGGTCATCGGCAGGATCAGGCCGATCTTGAACTTGTTGTCCTGGGCCTGGACGGCCGTGACGGACAGCGCGCCGGAAAGCGCGAGCGCGGCGAGGCTCGCGGACTGGATGAGTTGACGCCTTTGCATGAGTTCTCCTTTGGGGGCGACGAGCGGAATCGGCCTATTTTTCAACACTTTGCAACATTCCTTGTCGCGGGCCTTCACCTAGGCGCGGGCCCGCGCGGCGCTTTGTTGCGCGATAGACAAATGAACTGCGCGATGATCGCGCAACGGGGTGGATCGGTGCCGGTCAGGCGTCCGCGCGGTACGCGGAATCGAGCGTGAGCGTCCCCACCGCGCGCGACACGCAGGCACAGATGCGGGTGGTGGCCTGCTTCTCGTGCGCGCTGAGGAACACGTCGCGGTGGTCGATCTCGCCGTCCACCGCCAGCACGTCCATCGCGCACAGCCCGCATTCGCCGCGCCGGCAGTCCCACAGGGTCTGCACGCCGGCCGCGTCGAGCGCATCGAGCAGCGAGCAGTCGGCCGGCACGGTGATCGCGAGGTCGTGCCGCGGCACGCGCACGGTGAAGGCCTGCGCGGCCAGCCGGCCGCTGCTGCCGAAGGTCTCGAAGCGCAGGTCGGCCGCGGCGCGGCCGGCCGCCGCCCAGGCGCGCTGCACGGCCTCGAGCATCGGCGCCGGGCCGCAGGTGTAGAGCTGGCCGCCCGCGGGCAGCGCGGCGATGGCGGCCGCGAGGTCGATGGCCGCGGCGCCTTCGTGCGTCCGCAACGCCGTCTCGCCGAGCGATGCACGCAGTTCGTCGAGGTAGGCGAACTCGCCCGCATGGCGCGCGCCGTAGTGCATGGCCAGCGGCACGCCGCTGCGCCGCGCATGGGCGCTCAGCCGCTGCGCCATGCCCACCAGCGGCGTGATGCCGATGCCGCCCGCCACGAGCAGGTAACCCGGCGCCGACAGGTCGAGCGCGAAGTGGTTCTGCGGCGCGCTGACCTGCAGGCGGTCGCCGACGGCCAGTCGCCACATCGCGAGCGAACCGCCACGGCCGTCGTCGAGCCGCTTGACGGCGATGCGCCAGCCGCCGTGCTCGCCCTGCCCCACGAGCGAATACGAGCGCGTCTGCAACTGGCCCTGCGCGCTCGTCACCCGCACCTGCAGATGGGCGCCGGGCTCGTGGCCGCCGGCCGTGCCCGCCTCGGGCCGCAGTTCGAATTCGCGCACGGTGGGCGTGAGGTCGCGCAGCGCCACCACCTGCGCCTGCATCCATTGGAGATCGCTTTTCATCGGGGAACCAGGACCGGAAAGAAAGAAGGAAGCCGCTCAGCCGCGGCGGCGGATCAGCTGCACGCCCGGCAGCGGACGCTGCTGCTCGGTGGGCGCGCCATGCAGCGCCTCGCGCAGGTTGCGCCGCGCGATGCGGCTGTGCTCGCGCATCAGCGCCTCGGCGCGCGAGCCCTCGCCGGACTCGATGGCGTCGAGCACCTGCAGGTGCTGGTCCTGCGCGATCACCAGCATGTCGCGCGCGGCCGGCGAATTGGCCTGCACGATCACGAAGCCCGAGGGCGAGGCGAACGGCAGGTTGATCACGCGCTCGAGCTGCTGCGCGATCACCGGGCTGCCGGCCATCTCGCACAGCAGCGCATGGAAGCGTTCGTTGTGCGTCACGTAGCGCGAGAAGGCGGCGTCGTCGAGCGCGGGCTCGCGCAGCAGCTCGTCGATGCGCTGCAGGCAGCCGCGCGCCTCGCTCAGCACCACTGGCGCCGCGCCGCGTTCGGCCGCGATCCGCGCGACCAGGCCCTCGAGCGTGCCGCGCAGCTCGATGGCGTCGGCCACGTCGCGTTCGGAGAAGGTGCGCACCGCATAGCCGCCGTTGGGCAGGGCCTCGAGCAGGCCTTCCTGCTCGAGCCGCATCAGCGCGGTGCGCACCGGCGTGCGCGACACGCCGAGCTGCTCGGAGATCGCGACCTCGGCGATGCGCGCGCCGCCCGGCAGCTCGCCGGCCAGGATCATCTCGCGCAGCCGCAGCTGCGCCTTCACGGCCTGCGAGGCGCCGCTGTCGCCGGGCTCGCCGGCGCTGCTGCTGGCGGCGACCTTCATGCGGCCTGCCGCTGGTCGACGCGGATCGGGATCGCGGCGCGCGCGGGCCGCTCCTTGTCGACCATGCGGTCGATCAGCCGCCGCGCCCACATCGAGCCGGCGTCGATGTTGAGGTTGTAGAAGCGGTGGTCGGGATGCTCGTCGATCGCCTTCTGCTGCGCCTCGAGCACCAGCTCGTCCTCGCGGAAGATGCCCGAGACGCCCTCGCGCAGCTCGTGCGTGAGGCGCTGCTCGCCCAGGCAGTAGTTGCGCGCGAAGGCCCAGAAGTAGAGGCAGGTCTTGTCGGTCTCGGGCGTGATGGTGTTGAGCACGTAGCCGTTGACGCCCCTGCCGCGGTCGCCCGGGTTGCCGCCCTTGGGCACCGCGCCGCTGCCGGCCTCGGCCACGCCGACGTCGATGTTGACCGTGCACGGCGCCTCGAAGCGGATGATCTGCCAGCGGTCGACCTTGCCCGCGTAGCCGCGCGCATGGCGGATCTGCCCGCCCCAGAACGGCGGTGCCTCGATGTTCTCCATCCAGCGCGTGACGGTGGCCGAGCGGTCGCCATGGGTGGCGACGAAGGGCGCCTCGGCCACCTCGCGGTTGCCGATCGAGGAGCCGTGCACGAAGGTCTCGTGCGTCAGGTCCATGAGGTTGTCGACCACCAGCCGGTAGTCGCAGTTCACGCGGATCATCTTGCCGTCGCCGGCCCAGGCCGGGTCGTCGTTCCAGTGCATGTCGGGCACCAGCGCGGGATCGGCCAGCGCCGGATCGCCTGGCCAGATCCAGATGAAGCGATGCTTCTCGGCCACCGGGAAGCTGCGCACGCAGGCCGAGGGGTTGAGCGTCTCCTGGCTCGGCATGTGGGTGCAGCGGCCCTGGCTGTTGTAGACCAGGCCGTGGTAGCCGCAGACCAGCTCGTCGCCCTCGAGCCGCCCCATCGACAGCGGCAGCAGCCGGTGCCAGCAGGCGTCCTCGAGCGCGGCCACCTGCCCGTCGGTGCGGCGGAACAGCACCAGCTTCTGGTTGCAGACCGTGCGCGGCAGCAGCGCATGCCGCACCTCCACGTCGTAGGCGGCGGCATACCAGGCGTTGAGCGGGAAATGGGGCGATCGCGTGTCCATGGATACTCAATGTATACAGAAACACGAGAATTTCCAGCCGATTCGGCCGAATCAAGGGAAAACACCGAGTCTTCTGTACACATCGACGTCGCCGCACAAGGCGATACGATGTTCCGTTCCACCCCCTTTCGTTCAGACAAGCCGGAGTTCCATCCTCATGTCCCAGCACGCCACCCTGCCCGCCCGCTACGACCACGTGGGCAGCTTCCTGCGTCCCCAATACCTGCTCGAAGCGCGCGAGCAGAAGGCCAGGGGCGAGATCACGCCCGAGCAACTGCGCACGGTCGAGGACAAGGCCATCGCCGAGATCGTCAAGTTCCAGGAAGACATCGGCCTCAAGAGCATCACCGACGGCGAATTCCGCCGCACCTACTTCCACATCGACTTCCTCGACCAGCTCGGCGGCGTGAAGACCGACATCCCGGTCACGATCCGCAAGCCCGACGGCAGCGAGGAACTGGCCCCGCCCGCGATGCGCGTCATCGACAAGGTGCGCCACGTCAAGAACATCCAGCTGGCCGACTTCGAGTACCTCAAGAGCCAGGTCTCGGCCGGCCGCACGCCCAAGGTCACGATCCCCTCGCCGACCATGCTGCACTTCCGCGGCGGCCGCGCCGGCATCAGCAAGGAGGCCTACCCCGAGCTCGACCCCGCGTTCTACGACGACGTGGCCCAGGCCTATGGCGACGAGCTGCGCTCGCTGGCCGCGGCCGGCTGCACCTACGTGCAGATGGACGACACCAACCTCGCCTACCTTTGCGACGAGCACATGCGCGAGGCGGCCCGCAAGCGCGGCGACGACCCGAACGAACTGCCGCACCGCTACGCCGCGTTCATCAACAAGGTGGTGGCGCAGAAGCCGCCGGGCATGCTGCTGGCCATGCACCTGTGCCGCGGCAACTTCAAGAGCACCCATGCCGCGGCCGGCAACTACGAGCCGGTGGCCGAGGCGCTGCTCCAGGAGATGGATCTCGACGCCTACTTCATGGAGTACGACGACGCGCGCTCGGGCGACTTCAAGCCGCTGCGCTTCCTGCCCAAGGGCAAGACCGTGGTGCTGGGCCTGGTGACCACCAAGTTCGGCCAGATGGAGGACAAGGACGAGCTCAAGCGCCGCATCGAGAACGCCGCCATGTACGCGCCGCTCGAGCAACTCGCGCTGTCGCCGCAGTGCGGCTTCTCGAGCACGGTGCACGGCAACAACATCGCGGTCGAGGCGCAGCGCGCCAAGCTGCGGCTGGTGGTCGAGACCGCGCAGGAAGTCTGGGGATCGACCTGAGCCGCGCTTTCTGCTGAACTCGGGGCCATGACGACCCACATCTTCTCCGGCCCCCTCAGCATGTTCGGCGCCAAGGTGCAGATCGCGGCGCTCGAGAAAGGCATCGCCTTCGAGCTCGTGATGGTGCCCTTCGATCGCGACGACAACTACAGCCCCAGGCACCCCGAGGTGCTGCGCATCAACCCCAAGGGCCAGGTGCCGGTGCTGATCGACGACGCGGTCGAGCTGTTCGACTCGACCCAGATCTTCGAGTACCTCGAGGACCGGCATCCGCAGCCCGCGCTGTGGCCCGCCGAAGCGGCCGCGCGGGCCCGCGCGCGCCAGCTCGAGCACCGCTCGGACGAGGTCTTCTTCCCGCAGGTGGTCAGGCTCTTCGGCCTGCAGGAGGCGATGCAGAGCCCGCCCGCGGTGGAGGCCTGCGCCGCCTGCGCGCGCTTCTACGGCCAGCTCGACACCCTGCTGGCCGACGACCGCGCGTTCCTGGCCGGCGACTACGGCTATGCCGACATCGCCTTCTACATGGCCCATGTGTTCGCCGATCGCAAGGGCGCGGGGATGACCGCCGAGACGCCGCGGCTCGTGGCCTGGCGCGACCGCGTCGGCGAGCGGCCCGCGGTGCGCGCGGTGGTCGACCCGATGATGGATTTCCTGGCCTCGCAGGGCCGCGGCGTGCCGGCCTTCCTTCGGCGCTGAGGGGGCAAGCGCGGCGGCGCGCGGCGGCCTCAGGCATCATCGGCCCATGCCGAAAAACGGGTTCGACTGGCTTCCCTCTCCGTCCCAGCATTTCCTCGTCGTCACCTTCGCGCTGCTGGTCTACGTGCTGACCACCCGCGCACGCCGCGAGCAGCGCGCGCCCACCACCGCCATCGCGTGGGTCATGGGCCTGGTGCTGCTGCCCTACCTGATCCTGCCGATGTACCTGCTGTTCGGCCAGCGCAAGCTGCGCCCCGCGGGTTCGCCGCGGCCGCCGCGCTCGGCGCTGGCCGGCCACTGGGCCGCCGACCTGATCGAGAGCTTCGGCCTGGCGCCGCCCGGGCGCAGCGCGATCCGGCTGCATGCCGACGGCGAGCATGCGCGGCTCGCGCTGTTCGAGGTGATCGATGGCGCGCGCGAGCGGCTCGACGTCTGCACCTTCATCATCGGCAACGACGAACTCGGCCGCTCGGTGATCGAGCGGCTCGCGCGGCGCGCGCGCGAGGGCATCAAGGTGCGCGTGCTGCTCGACGGCTTCGGCGCGCTCACGCTGCCGCGCCACCACTTCGACCGGCTGCGCGCGGCCGGCGGCGAGGTGGCGGTGTTCCGGCCCTTCTTCAGCCTGCGCCGCATCGGCCCGCGCAACCTGCGCAACCACCGCAAGTTCACCATCGCCGACGACGGCTGGCTCTGGTCGGGCGGGCGCAATCTCGCCTGCGAGTACTTCAACGGCGACGCCGCCCATCCCGAGGCCTGGCACGACCTCTCGTTCGACCTGCGCGGCAGCGTGGCGGCCGCCGCGGCGCGCCAGTTCGACCACGACTGGGCCTCGGTGCGCAGCCGCAAGCCGCGTGCCATCACGGCCGAGGACGTGCCCGAGGGCCCCGGTGCCGCGATGGCGCAGTTCCTGCCGAGCGGCCCCGACCAGACCGAGGACACCGCGCATGCGCTGCTGATCGACGCCTGCTTCCGTGCCGAGCACCGGCTGCTCGCGATCACGCCCTACTTCGTGCCCGGCGACGGCCTGCGCGACGCGCTGCGGCTGGCCGCGCGGCGCGGGGTGCAGGTCACGATCGCGATTCCCGCGCAGTCGAACCACCGGCTGGCCGACTTCGTGCGCGCGCGCGCCATGCGCGATCTGGCGCGCGCCGGCGTGAGCTTTCGCATGCTGCCGTTTATGGCCCATGCCAAGGCGGTGGTGGTCGACGACCAGCTCGCGATGTGCGGCTCGATCAACCTCGACCTGCGCAGCCTGCTGCTGAACCACGAGGCCAATGTCGTGTTCTACGGCGAGCACGAGATCGAATGGCTGGCCGAGTGGATCGAGACCACGGCCTCGGCCGGCGAGGCCTATCGCGCGCGGCGCCCGGGCCTGCTGCGCGACGTGGCCGAGGGGCTGCTGCTCACCGTCGCCTTCCAGCTTTGACGGGCGCGGCGGGCGCGGCGGCGGTCTGGCCGCCCGCTTCCCGCGCCACCGCCTCGAGACCCGCGAGCACGTAGCGCATCAGGTCGTCGACCAGCGCCTCGGTCTCGCGCACCGCGGGCAGCACGCGCTGGCCCAGCTCCTTGGGCGCGACCATCAGCACGATGCACGGCAGCACCGTGAACATCACGCTGCGCTGCACCGAGGGATGGTCGTCGGCCAGGCCCATGATCTCGCCGATCAGCCCGCGCACCACCTTGGCCTTGGGCAGCACCGCCTTCTGGATCAGCACCGGCAGCGCGCTCGACGGCGACAGCGCCTCGCGCAGCATCACGCGAAAGCCCCAGGGCGCCTGCGGCTGGTGGCCCATCTCGACCAGGTGGCCGAGGAAGGCGCGCAGCCGCTCGCGCGGATCGGCGCCGCTGCCGGCCTGCGCCACCAGTTCGTCCACGCTGACGATCTGGCGGTGCGCCTCGACCAGCACCGCTTCGTAGAGGCCGTCGCGGCCGCCGAAGTGGTAGTTGACCGCCGCCATGTTGGTGCCGGCGCGCGTGCAGATCTCCTTGCTGGTGCTGGCCGCGAAGCCGCGCTCGGCGAACAGCCGGCCCGCGGTCTCGAGGATGTGCGCGCGGGTCGTGTTGCCGTCGGCGCGCGGCGCGCGCGCGGTCGACTCGGCCTCGGCGGCGGGCGGTGCGGAGGAAGCGGTCGGACGAGGAGAACGGGAGCGGCTGGCCATGGCGCGAGCCTACCCCAACTTCCGGCCTACTTCAAATTCAAATTTGAATTTGATACGATCCGGCCGCTCCTTCCGCTTTCGCCCGAAAAACGCCATGAACAAGAAACCCCTGATCGCCCTCGCCGTCGTCGTGCTGGCCGCCGCGGCCGCCGGCGCCTGGTACCTCGGCCGCTCGCCGGCACCGTCCGACCGCATCGTGCTCCACGGCAACGTCGACCTGCGCCAGGTATCGCTGGCCTTCAGCGGCAGCGAGCGCGTGGCCGAACTCGCGGTGCGCGAGGGCGACCGGGTGCGCGCCGGCCAGGTCATCGGCCGGCTCGACACCCGCACCCTGGCGCTGCGCGTGGCGCAGTCGCAGGCGCGCATCGGCGTGCAGGAACAGGCGCTGCTGCGGCTGAAGACCGGCAGCCGGCCCGAGGAGATCGCGCAGGCCGAGGCCCAGGTGAGCGCCGCCCAGGCCGATGCCGAGCTCGCGGCGCAGCAGCTCGCGCGGCTGCAGGCCATCGGCCAGTCGACCGCGGGCCGCGCGGTGAGCCAGCAGGACCTCGAGAGCGCGCAGGCGCGGCGCAAGGTCACGCAGGCCCAGCTCGACAACGCGCGCAAGGCGCGGCAGCTGGTGGTGAGCGGGCCGCGCAAGGAGGACATCGGCCAGGCCCAGGCCCAGCTCGAGGCGGCGCGCGCCGAGCTCGCGCTGATGAAGCACGAGCTCGAGGAGGGCGAGCTCAAGGCGCCGATCGACGCCGTGGTGCGCGCGCGGCTGCTCGAGCCTGGCGACATGGCCTCGCCGCAGCGGCCGGCCTTCACGCTCGCGATCACCGATCCCAAGTGGGTGCGGGCCTACGTGGCCGAACCCGACCTTGGCCGCATCCAGGCCGGGCAGGAAGCCAGCGTGACCACCGACAGCCAGCCCGATCGCGCGATCGCGGGCAAGGTGGGCTACATCGCCTCGGTGGCGGAGTTCACGCCCAAGACCGTGCAGACCGAGGAACTGCGCAGCAGCCTCGTCTACGAGATCCGCGTGATGGTCGACGACAGGGAGGACCGGCTGCGACTGGGCATGCCGGCCACGGTGACGCTGCGGCTGGACTCCGCTTCGACGACGGGCCGGTGATGCTGTTCACCAATCACCGCTGCGCATTCCTCCCTCCCCCGCTGGGGGAGGGCCGGGGTGGGGGCTCCGGGCCACACCATCGCTGCGAGCCGTTTCACCGCCCACAGCCCCCATCCCGGCCTTCCCCCAGAGGGGGAAGGAGCAAAACCCGGAAGGGGCGCTGAATGCCGAGCCCCTCCCCCGCCGTCCTCGCGCGCGGCCTGCACAAGCGCTTCGTCGTCAAGCCCGCGAAGAAGACCGTGCACGCGCTCGACGACATCGCGCTCGAGGTGCCGCCCGGCACGCTGACCGCGCTGGTCGGCCCCGACGGCGCAGGCAAGACCACGCTGCTGCGGCTGATGGCCGGCCTGCTGCGCGTCGATGCCGGCGAGCTGCGCGTGCTCGGCATCGACGTGGCCGCCGATCCGCAGGCGGTGCAGGACCGCATCAGCTACATGCCGCAGCGCTTCGGCCTCTACGACGACCTCAGCGTGCAGGAGAACCTCGACCTCTATGCCGACCTGCACGGCGTGCCGCGCGACGAGCGGCGCGCGCGCTACGGCCGGCTGATGGAGATGACCGACCTCGGCCGCTTCACCGACCGGCCCGCGGGCAAGCTCTCGGGCGGCATGAAGCAGAAGCTCGGGCTGGCCTGCACGCTGGTGCGCTCGCCCGAGCTGCTGCTGCTCGACGAGCCCACGGTGGGCGTCGATCCGCTGTCGCGGCGCGAGCTGTGGCAGATCGTGCAGCAGCTGGTGGACGACGAGAAGCTCTCGGTCATCGTGAGCACCGCCTACCTCGACGAGGCCGAGCGCTGCGCGCGCGTGTTCGTGCTGCGCGAGGGACGGCTCGTGGCGCAGGGCGCGCCCGAAGAGATCCGCGACCGCGCGCGGGGCCTGTGCTTCGTGGCGGCGCCGCCGGCCGGCGAGCCGCCGCGACGGCTGCAGGCCCGGCTGCTCGATGCGCGCGCCGAGATCGTGGACGCGGTGCCGCAGGGCGGCGAGGTGCGCTTCGTGCGGCGCGACGACGCCAACGAGGCAGGCATCGACGAACTGCTCGATGGCGCGGCCGCCGAGCCCGTGGCGCCGCGGCTCGAGGACGGTTTCATGACGCTGCTGCGCACGCAGGAAGACCCGGCACCGAAGCCCGCCGAGCCGATCGCACGGCAGCCGGTGCCCTCCTCCTCCACGCCCGGCGACACCGTCATCGAGGTCAAGGACCTGGTGCGCCGCTTCGGCGACTTCACCGCCGTCGCCAGCACCAGCTTCAGCGTGCGCCGCGGCGAGATCTTCGGCCTGCTGGGCCCCAACGGCGCGGGCAAGACCACCACATTCCGCATGCTCTGCGGCCTGCTGCCGGCCAGCGGCGGGCAGCTGCGCGTGGCCGGCGTCGACCTGCGCCATGCGCGCGCGCAGGCACGCCGGCGCATCGGCTACGTCTCGCAGAAGTTCGCGCTCTACGGCAACCTCAGCGTGCGCGAGAACCTCGAATTCTTCGGCGGTGCCTACGGCCTGCGCGGGGCGCGACTGCGCGAACGCATGGACGCGGTGCTGCGCCAGTTCGACCTGGCGCGCGAGATCGACGCGCCCAGCGGCCAGTTGCCCGGCGGCTACCGCCAGCGCCTGGCGATGGCCACCGGCCTGCTGCACGAGCCCGAGATCCTGTTCCTCGACGAGCCCACCAGCGGCGCCGACCCGCTCGCGCGGCGCGAGTTCTGGCGCCGCATCACCGCGCTGGCCGAGGCCGGCACCACGGTCGTGATCACCACCCACTTCATGGAAGAGGCCGAGTACTGCGACCGCATCGTGATCCAGGACGCGGGCCGACTGCTGGCCATCGGCACGCCGCGCGAGGTGCGCGCGCAGGCGCTGGGCGACGAGCACGGCGAGCACGATGCGCGCCGCATCGACATGGAGCAGGCCTTCATCGGCATCGTCGAGAAGGCGCGAAAGGAAAAGGTGCATGCATGAGCGGTTTCTGGTCCCGCCTGGTCTCGCTCACGCGCAAGGAGTTCCGCCAGCTGCTGCGCGACCGCAGCAACCTCGCGATCGGCATCCTGCTGCCGATGGTGCTGATCCTGATCTTCGGCTACGGCATGTCGCTCGACGTCAAGCATGCGCCGGTGGCGATCGTGTTCGAGGACGCCTCGCCCGGCGCGCAGGAGGCGATGGCCGGGCTGCAGCTCTCGCCCACGCTCGCACCGATACCGCTGGCCTCGATGCACGATGCCGAGCAGCTGATGCGCGAGCGCCGCATCGACGCCATCGTGCGCGTGCCCTCGGACTTCTCGCGCACGCTCGCGGCCGGCCAGGCGCGCGTGCAGGTGATTGTGCATGGCGCCGACGCGGGCCGCGCGACCATCGTGCTGCAGTACCTCAACGCGGCCATCGGCCAGTCGGCGCTGCGCCAGGCCGACCGCGGCGGCAACGCCAGCGCCGCGCCCGCCATCGGCAGCGTGACGGTCGAGCAGCGCATGTGGTTCAACGCCGCCAACACCAGCACCTGGTACCTGGTGCCGGGGCTGATCGTGCTGATCATGACGCTGGTCGGCGCCTTCCTCACCGCGCTGGTGATGGCGCGCGAATGGGAGCGCGGCACGCTCGAGGCGCTGTTCGTCACGCCGGTGCGGCCGGTCGAGATCCTGCTGGCGAAGATCGTTCCCTACTTCGCGGTCGGCATGCTGGGGCTGGCGCTGTGCCTGCTGGCCGCGCGCTTCCTGTTCGCGGTGCCGATGTACGGCTCGCTGGTCGTGGTGGTGCTGAGCTCGATGCTCTACCTGGTCGTGGCGGTGAGCCTGGGCCTGGTGATCTCTTCGATCACGCGCAACCAGTTCCTCGCCAGCCAGGTGGCGCTGATCGCCACCTTCCTGCCCTCGATGATGCTGTCGGGCTTCCTGTTCGACCTGCGCAACACGCCGCTGGCGGTGCAGGTGATCGGGCATGCGCTGCCGGCTACCTACTTCATGGAGCTGGTCAAGACGCTGTTCCTCGCGGGCGACGTCTGGCCGCTGATCTGGCGCGACTGCGCCATCCTCGCCGCCTATGCGGTGGGCCTGCTGGCGCTGGCGCGCGCGGTCACGCGCAAGCGCCTGGACTGAAAGGACCCGCACCATGTTCGACTTCCTGCTGCGCATCGCCAACCTCTGCCGCAAGGAACTGCTCGCGATCCTCAAGGACCCCGCGAGCCGCGTGATCCTGGTCGTGCCGGCGCTGATGCAGAGCCTGATCTTCGGCTATGCCGCCACCTACGACCTGAGCAACGTGCCCTATGCGCTGCTCGACCAGAGCCATGGCGCCGCGGCCACCGAGCTGGTCGCGCGGCTCGACGGCACCGGTGTGTTCCACCGCGTCGCCACGCTGCGCACGCAGGCCGACATCCGCGAGATCATCGACACGCAGAAGGCGCTGCTGGTGGTGCAGCTCGGCCCCGACTTCGAGCAGCGGCTCGCGGCCGGCCAGCGCGCGCCGGTGCAGCTGATCCTCGATGCGCGCAACTCCAACACCGCGGGCTCGGCCGCGGGCTACGTGGGCGCGGTGGTCGAGCGCTACAACGCCGAGCTGCGCAGCCGCGCGGGCATGGCGCCGGCGCCGCTGGCCGTGGAGTCGCGCGCCTGGTTCAACCCCAACCTCGAGACGCGCTGGAACCTGCTGCCGGGCATGATCGCCGCGCTCAGCATGGTGCAGACGCTGCTCCTGACCGCGCTGTCGGTGGCGCGCGAGCGCGAACAGGGCACCTTCGACCAGCTGCTGGTGACGCCGATGTCGCCGCTCGAGATCATGGTCGGCAAGGCGCTGCCGCCGGTGCTGGTCGGACTGGTGCAGTCCTCGCTGGTGCTGCTGGTGGCGCGCTTCTGGTTCGGCATACCGATGGCGGGCTCGCTGTTCACGCTCTACACCGGGCTGGTGTTCTTCACCGTCGCGAGCGTGGGCATCGGGCTGTCGATCTCGGCGGTGTCGGCCAACATGCAGCAGGCCATGCTCTACACCTTCGTGCTGCTGATGCCGATGATGCTGCTGTCGGGCCTGACCACGCCGGTGCGCAACATGCCCGAGCTGCTGCAGATGGCGACGCTGGCCAATCCGCTGCGCTTCGCGATCGACCTGGTGCAGCGCGTCTACCTCGAGGGCGTCGGGCTCTCGACGGTGGCGGCCAATCTCGTTCCGCTCTCGGTCATCGCCGTGGTCACGCTGCCACTCGCCGCCTGGTTGTTCCGGAACCGGCTCGCCTGAACGCGCGCCATCCCACGTCTGGAGAAGAAGACATGTCCATCCATCATGCCCTCGCGCCGCTGGTGCTCGCCCTCGCGCTGTCGGGCTGCGCGGTCGGCCCCGACCATCGTCCCGCCGAGCCGTCGGCCCCAGCCGACTGGTCGGCCTGGCACGGCGGCGCCGATGCGCTGCTGGGCGCCGAGCGGCGCGCCGGCGCCTCGGCCGCCGCCAGCGACTGGAAGGCCTTCGGCGATCCGCTGCTCGAGAGCCTGCAGGCACGCGCGCTCGCGGCCAACCACGACCTGCAGACGGCCGCCTTGCGCTTCGCGCAGAGCCGCGCGCAGCGCAGCGCCACCGCGGCGCAGCGGGGGCCGCAACTCGAGGCGAGCGCCGGCGTGAACCGCCAGCGGCAGAGCGAGAGCGGCGCGGCCACGCGCATGATCGACGCGATCGGTTCGTCGGCCGGCAACCGCGAGCAGCTGATCCGCTCGCTGTCGCAGCCCTTCGATCTCTACCAGGCCGGCTTCGACGCCTCGTGGGAGATCGACCTCTGGGGCCGCGTGCGGCGCGCGGTCGAGGCCGCCGATGCCGACAGCGCCGCCTCGGCCGCGCTGCTGCGGCAGGCGCAGCTCAGCGTGCAGGCCGAGGTCGCGCGCAACTACGTCGAGCTGCGCGGCAGCCAGCGCGAGCTGCAGCTGGCGCGCGCCGACCTCGCGGCCGTCGGCGAGTCGCTCGAGCTGGTGCAGGCCCGCGCGCGCGGCGGCCTCGTGACCGAGCTCGACCCGGTGCGCCAGCGCGGCCTGCTGGCCGAGCTGCGCGGCCGCATCCCGGCACTGCTGCAGCAGGAAGCGCAGGCGATGAACCAGATCACGCTGCTGCTCGGCGCCGCGCCGGGCGCGCTCAATGCCGAGCTCGCGGCGCCGGCCGATGCCACCGCGCAAGACCGCGCCCTGCCCGAACTCGCGCTGGGCCTGCCGGCCGAACTCGCGCGGCGCCGACCCGACATCGCCGCCGCCGAGGCCCAGCTGCATGCGGCCACCGCGCGCGTGGGCGTGGCGGTGGCCGAGCTCTATCCGCGCGTGACGCTGGGCGCGCGCTTCGGCAACGAATCGGTGGGCCACGAGCGCTTCGGCGACTGGGGCAGCCGGCAGTGGCAGGTCGGCCCCTCGCTGAGCCTGCCGATCTTCGACATGGGAAGGCGCCGCAGCACCGTGACCCTGCGCGAGTTGCAGCAGCAGGAAGCGGCGGTCGCCTTCCAGCAGACGGTGCTCAAGGCCTGGCACGAGATCGATGGCGCGCTCAGCGCCTATGCGGCCGAGCGCCGCCGCCAGGCCGAGCTGGCCGAGCGCGAGCGCGAGAGCGCCGATGCGCTGGCGCTCGCGCAGGCGCGCTACGCGGGCGGGCTCACCGATTTCGGCGTGGCGCTCGATGCCCGCCGCACCCTGCTGCAGGCCCAGCGCGACCGGGCCCAGAGCCGCAGCCGGCTGGCCGTGGACTGGGTCGCGGTCTGCAAGGCGCTGGGCAGCGCGCCGCCCCAGGAAGCGGTCGCCGCGGCGGCATCGGGGCCGCCAATTTGATACATTGCAACAACGTTTGAAACACAAACACACAATCCATCTAGAATTACTACCGGTTTCGGTAGTTGACGGATGGGTCTTGCCCGCGCGCCCCTGAGGCGCGGCCCGATCGGCGCTCCCGGCACCCCCTGCATCGCAGGGCCGCCCGACGGGGGTCGCGCACGGCGAACGGCCGGCTCCCGGCGCCGACCGTTCGCGCTTTGCGCCCCCGCCGCGGGGAAGACCGATGCGAGCCTTCTCCTCGCTGCAAGCCGGCGCACGCCGGCTGTGCGCCGCCCTGCTGGGGGCGGTGACCCTGCTGGTCGCATCGCCCTCGGGCGCGGTCGTGCTCGACGAGATCGGCCGTGGCACCGCCAGCGTCCACCGGCTGAAGTTCTTCGTCGATCCGCAGCTCGCGGCCGAGATCGGCGGCGCCGAGGCCGGCCGCCGGCTGGCGCAGTACGTGGCCGACGTGAACACCGTCTTCACGCGCGAATCGGTGCGCGGCTTCGGCTTCGATCCCGCCGCCGACCTGCAATGGATCGCACCGGCCCAGGCACCGCAATGCAGCCTCAACGGCCTGGTCAACGGCGAGATCGCGGTCTGCATCAACAAGTCGACGCGCGGCTACAGCCATGGCGGCCTGACGATGAGCTGGACCTTTCCGGCGCGCGGCGCGACCTGGAACCTCAACTGGACCGCGATCCACGACCCGCTGCGCCTGTCGCGCGCCATCGCGCCCGGCGCCGTCGAGTCGACCGAGAAGGACTACCTCGGACGCCAGCTCAAGACCCTGCTGCACGAGCTCGAGCACGTGTTCGGCGCCGGCTCGGGCGAGTACTACAACGCGATCGCGGTGGCCGACACCACCGAGGTCGCGCCCAAGGCCGACCTCGACCTCACCAAGCCCGCCGACCGCTACTGGTGGCCGCGCCAGCACTGGCGGCTCGACCCGCTGCTGGGCACGGTGTTCGAGGAGCGCTTCGACCCCGCGGCCAACCGCGTCGCCACGCTCGAGATGATCCGCTTCACCGAGGGTACCAAGGCCAACCTCGACACCGACTGGAGCAACTGGCCCAAGCTCGGCAGCTCGAAGTTCATGGCCGGGACCACCGCCACCCAGGTGCGCGTGAGCGAGCGCGAAGGCGGCGCGGCGCTGCCCGGCGCGCAGGTCTGGGTGTGGCGCGATCCGGGCGCGGGCAAGCCGCTGGAACCGATCGCGCAGGGCGTGTCTGACGCCGGCGGGCGCTTCGTCTTCGACTGGCGCTGCGGCTTCACCTGCTTCGCGGTCGGCAAGACCAATCTGCTGGTGAAGGCGCAGGCACCGGGCCGCGCGCCGGGCGCGAGCTGGTTCACCATCTTCGATGCCTTCGAGCAGAAGGCGGTGCGCGGCCAGGCCATGTTCTCCATCGACCTGCCGCTGGGCCTGCCCGACGAGCACAGGCCGGTGGTCTCGCTGGCCGCCCCGGCCATGGCCACCGTGGGCCAGCCGGTGACGCTGGCGCCGGTGGCGGTCGACAACGTGGGCGTGTGGGGCCTCAAGGTGATGGGCGCGCAGAGCCTGCCGATCTGCAGCTTCACGGCGCCGCCCTACACCTGCAGCTGGACGCCGACCGCGCCCGGCATGCAGACCATCCGCGTGATCGCGATGGACGCGGCCGGCAACACGGCGGTGGCCTCGGCCAACGTGATGGTCAACCCGCCGGCCGACACGCTGCCGCCCGCCGTGGCCTTCGTCGCGCCGCCGACCGCCGCGGCCGGCCTGCCGCTGCGCCTGGCCGCGAGCGCGGCCGACAACGTGGCGGTGGCCGAGCTCAAGTTCATCGCCGACGGCCGTACCGTCTGCACGCTGCGCGCCGCGCCCTATGTGTGCAGCTGGACGCCCGCGCGCGCGGGCCATGCGGTGATCGAGGTGCGCGCCTCGGACGCGGCCGGCAACATCGCGGCGGTGTCGGGCGGCGTGCGCGTCGAGGGCGGCCTGCGGCCCGAGGACCTGTAGGGCGGCCTTTCTTACATCCCCCGGTCGCTGCGCTGCCGCTGCGCCGTCATCAGCGCCGTGTGCATCGCCTCGCGCATGGCCGCCAGCGTGCGGCTGTCGTCGTCGGTCTTGCGCGTGACCAGCGACAGCTGCAGCATCGGCGCGCCGCGGCCGAGCCGCACGATGCGCACCGGGTAGGTCGCCACCAGCCCCGGGTCCGCGATCTGCACCACCGAGATGCCCAGGCCGCCGCTGACCATGGCCACGATGGCGGGCGTGCTGTCGAACTCCAGCGTGCCGCGCTTCTTGCGCACCTGCGTGCTTACGAAGCGCGCGGCCAGCGTGCCGGTGACGGTGGAGCGGTCGTAGCGGATCCAGTCGTACTGCTTGAACAGCGCAGCCACCGAGCTTTCGGTGGCCGTGGGCGGCGCCACCAGCACCAGCTCGCGCCGCAGCATCGGCTGCCAGCGCAGCCGTGCCGAACCGCCGCTCTCGGGCTGCGCCACCAGCGCCGCATCGAGATCGCCGGCCTTCACCGCCGCGATCAGCGACGCGCTGCGGCCGCGCGCCGGGCGCAGCTCCAGCCGCGGATAGCGCTCGCGCAGCAGCCGCATGGTGGCGGGCAGCACGATGGGCTGCATCGACTCGATCACGCCGAGCCGCACGCTGCCCTCGATGCTCACGCTCGCGCGCTTGCGCAGCGACTCGAGCTGCTGCAGCGCATCGCGCATGACCGAGGAGACCTCGTGCGCCAGCTTCATCGGCCTGACCTGCAGGCCCGAGCGGTCGAACAGCGGCTGGCCCAGGTAGGCCTCGAGCTGCTTCATCTGCATGCTGATGGCGCTGGGCGTGAGGTTCATCTCGTGCGCGGCAGCCGCGAGCGTGCCGCCGCGCAACACGGCATCGAGCGTGGAGAAGGCATCGATCTTCATCAAATTTCCTTATCTAAGACTTGAAATAGTGTCGCTTTTTCTTTGCATCGCGCAGTCCTAGACTTTTTGGAACGACACCCGAGGACCCGATCGAATGAAAGACACGCAACCCGCCGCCCCCCTCGCCTGGACCGCCGAAGAGGTGCGCCAGGACAGCTCCTGGATCCAGCGCCTCAGCGAGACGGAGGTCGACGGTTTTCGCTCGGCGCTGCGGCATGCGGCCGCGCTCGGCAAGCCGCTGCTCTCGATGACGCAGGCCGACTTCCCGCTGCCCGCGGCTTCGCGCGAAGCGCTGGCCCGCGCCGTCGCGACCACGCAGGGCCGCTGGGGCATGTGCCTGCTCAAGGGCTTCCCGGTCGACGAATGGAGCGAGGACGAGACGCGCACCGCCTACTGGGGCATGAGCCTGCACATGGGCGTCGGCCGCACGCAGAACCGCGCCAGCCAGGTCATGAACGACGTGCGCGACGAAGGCGGCGACTACAAGGTCAAGGGCGGGCGCGGCTACAACACCAGCGCCGGCCTCGACTTCCACCAGGACTCGTGCGACGTGGTGGGCCTGCTGTGCCGGCGCACGGCCAAGAGCGGCGGCACCAGCAAGGTCATCAGCTCGATCCGGCTGCGCGACGAGGTGCAGCGCTTGCGCCCCGACCTGATCCCGGTGCTGCAGCAACCCTTCTTCCACAGCTACCAGGGCACGCAGGATCCGTCGCAGCCGCCGTTCTACCGCTGCCCGATCTTCGGCAGCGACCCGGTGCATTTCGCCGCGCGCACCAACCGCAAGAACACCGATGCGGCGCAGCGCGACTTCCCCGAGGTGCCGCGCCTCACGCCGCTGCAGGTCGAGGCCCTGGACCTGCTCGACGAGCTGATGCCGAGCCCGCTGCTGTGCTACTCCATGACCCTGGAGCGCGGCGACCTGCAGCTGCTCAACAACTACGTGACCCTGCATTCGCGCACGCCCTTCGAGGACTTCGAGGCGCCCGACGACAAGCGCCACCTGCTGCGCCTGTGGCTCGCGATCCCCTCGTCGCAACCGCTGCCCGCCGCCTTCGAGGAGTACTACGGCGATGTGCGCGCCGGCGCGGTGCGCGGCGGCGTTCGCGGCAGCGCGATCACCTCCGAGTTCCTGGCCTACGAGCAACGGCAGGCCCAGGCCCTGAACATGCGGCTCGAGCCCTGGCGGCCGAAGCGGCTGGCGGCGGACGCCCTGGCCTGAACCGCGCGCCGGCACCGGCCGGCCTGGCCCCCCATGACAACGAAAGAGAGACAAGCATGCTTCGACGCAGATTCATCGCCGCGGGCGCCAGCGCCTCGGCACTCGCGAGCTTCGGCGTTCGCGCGCAGCAGGTCACGCGCCTGCTCGTGGGCGCGACACCGGGCGGCGGCACCGACATCGTGGCGCGCGCGCTGGCGCAGGAGCTCACCACGCGCCTGGGCCACCAGTTCATCGTCGAGAACCGCCCGGGGGCGGCCGGCAACATCGCGGCGCTGGCCGTGGCCAAGGCGCCCACCGACGGCAGCACGCTGCTGCTGAGCTACACCAGCCACGCCATCAATGCCTCGCTGTACTCGAACCTCCCCTTCGATCCGCTGAAGGACTTCACGCCGCTCGCCGGCATCGCCAGCCTGCCGGCCATCCTGATCGCGCGGCCCACGCTCCAGGCCAACGACGTGCGCGAGCTGATCGCGCTGGCCAGGCGCGAACCGGGCAAGCTCAACGTGGCGATCGCGGGCATGGGCAGCGCCAACCACCTGGCGGGCGAGATGCTCAAGCGCGACGCGGGCATCGACATCGTGGGCGTGCCCTACAAGGGCACCGGGCCGGCCATCGCCGACGTGGTGGCGGGACAGATCGACCTGGCCTTCGCGGGCGTCGCCACGGTACAGCAGCTCGTGAAGGCGAAGCGCCTCAAGGCCCTGGGCGTGACGAGCGAGAAGCGCCTGGCTGCCTTTCCCGACGTGCCGGCCGTGGCCGAGGTGTTGCCCGGCTATGCGTACAGCTCGTGGTATGGCCTGTTCGGACCGGCGCAGATGCCCGCGCCGCTGGTGGCGCGCATCGCCGACGCCGCGCGCGCCGCGCTGGGCTCCGAGCTCATGCGCGAGCGCTTCAGGGACGAGGGCCTGGTGCCGATGGGCACCGGCCCCGACGAGTTCGGCGCCTTCGTGCGCAGCGAGATCACGCGCTGGGGCAAGGTGGTGGCGGCCACGGGCGCCAAGCCCGAATGAGCGGCGGGCGGGCCCGGGAGGCCCGCGACGCGCTTCCCCGAGCGCCTGCAAGGGTTTCCACTTAGGACTAGCCTTCGCGTCTCCCACGGCGTCGCCGGACGCCGCAGCCCTCTTCTTTCCGCGAGCGATGGCCTCCCTGTTTTCCCGTCAAGAGATCCATGCGGTCGGCCCGGGCCTGCCGGCCCACGAACGCTTCGGTTCGCTGCTCGCCGTCATGCTGGGCGTGTGCGTGGCCAGCCTCGACACCGCGATCGCCAACACCGCCCTGCCCACCATCGCCAACGAACTGCGCGTGAGCGAGGCCGCCTCGACCTGGGTCGTCAGCGGCTACCAGCTCGCGATGGTGGCCGCGCTGCTGCCGGCCGCCGCGCTCGGCGACGTGCTCGGCCACCGGCGCGTGTTCCTCTGGGGCCTGGTGCTGTTCACCGTGTCCTCGCTGGGCTGCGGCCTGGCCGATTCGCTGCCCGCGCTGGTCGGCTGGCGCGTGGTGCAGGGCCTGGGCGCCGCCGGCGTGATGGGCGTGAACGGCGCGCTGGTGCGCGTCATCTACCCCTCGGGCATGCTGGGGCGCGGGCTGGGCGTGAACGCGCTCGTCGTGGGGCTGGCTTTCGCGGGCGGGCCCACGGCGGCATCGCTGGTGCTGCTGCTCGGCTCGTGGCACTGGCTGTTCCTGATCAACGTGCCGATCTGCGCCGTGGCGGTGTTCTACGGCCTGCGCTTCCTGCCGGCCACCGAGCGCCACGGCCACGGCTTCGACGGCCTGGCCGCGCTGCTGTGCGCCGCCGCGCTGGCGCTGCTGGCCTCCACGCTCACCGAGGCCGCGCACCAGGCCACCGTCGAGTCGGTGATCGTGCAGGCGGTGCTGGGCTTCGGGCTGCTGGCCTGGCTGCTCAAGCGCCAGTCCGGGCATCCGGCGCCGATCCTGGCCGTGGACCTGCTGCGCAATCCCGTGTTCGCGCTGTCGGCGGCCACGGCCGTGTGCTCGTTCGCGGCGCAGGCGCTGGCCTTCATCTCGCTGCCCTTCCTGTTCCAGGCGCTGCTGGGCTACTCGCAGGTCGAGACCGGCTTCCTCATCACGCCGTGGCCGCTGGTGGTGGCCGCGATGGCGCCCGTGGCCGGGCGCCTGTCGGACCGTTACGAGTCGGGCATGCTCTGCGGCGTCGGTCTGGCGCTGCTGGCGCTGGGCCTGCTGTCGCTGGCGCTGCTGCCGCCGCATCCCACGGTAGCCGGCATCGTCTGGCGCATGGCGCTGTGCGGCGCGGGCTTCGGCTTCTTCCAGTCGCCGAACCTGCGCGCCATCATGGGCTCGGCACCGGCCTCGCGCAGCGGTGGCGCCAGCGGCATGGTCGGCACGGTGCGCCTGCTGGGCCAGTCCTCGGGCGCGGCGCTGGTGGCGGCCTGCTTCCATGTGTCGAGCACGAATGGCGCGGTGTACGCGCTGTGGCTGGGTGCCGCGTGCGCGGCGAGCGCCGCCGTGTTCAGCTTCCTTCGGCTCAGACGGCGGGCACTGGCGGTCTAGTCATTTGCGGTTGGTGAAGCTGGCATTGCCCAGCCCGGTGCCGATGGTCAGCACCGCCCAGTGCCCGACATCGCGCATGAACGGCAGTTCGCTCAGGCCCTGCACCACCGCGTCGTTGTGCATCAGCACCAGCGTCGGCCCCGAGCCGATCATCGGCATGCGGCGCCACAGCGCGCTCGGCAGATGGAAGTTTTCGCTCTCCCAATCGCCCGGCAGGTTCTGCGCGCCGCGCGCGATCGAGCCGTCCTTGCGGATCAGGCCCGGGCAGGCGATGCCGATGAAGGGCGCGAGCCGGATCTTCTTGCGCTCGGCATAGCGCACCATGTCCTCGAGCATGCCGGCCACGTGCTCGACGAAGTTGGTGCGGCTGGGCTTCTCGTCGGCATGGCGCCACTTCTCGCGCCGCACCACCTTCGCGAGCGAGAAGTCGCGCGCCTTGCGGTGGCGCGTCTTCACGATGCCGCAGCGCACGTTGGTGCCGCCGATGTCGATTGCGAGAATCGCGTCGTGCTTCTTGAGCATCTCGGGCGGCGTCAGGTGCACCCAGCCGATCAGCCCGCCGTCGTCGACCTCGTGCGAGAGCCGGCCGAGCTGCACGTGCACACCCATCTCCTCGAGGATGGCGCCGGCCTCGAGGATCGCGCGCTCGCCGGCCTCGCTCTCGGGAAAGCCGCCGCCCACCACGATGCGCTCGACCTTCTCCCACGAAGGCTGGCGCAGGAAGCGCTGGATCACGGCCGCGAGCTCCTGCGCGAACTCGCCGATCGCGCTGTGCATCACGTTGGCCGCGTCGCTGACCTTCTGGCCGCGCAGCAGCCGGTCGAGCTCCTTCTTGCTCATGTCGCGCGAATGCCGCAGGCCCAGCGGATCGGTGCCGTCGCTGCGGTGCTTACGGCGCCAGCGCTCGAGCAGCGCGCGGAACGCGGTCTGGCTCGCCTGGTCGCCGATGAAGCCCTCGTTGTCGCGCAACTGCAGGCTGTAGCCGTCGACCTGCAGCTTGGGCAGTTCGCGCAGGCCGTGGACGTCGGGGCCGGGAAGATCGATGCGCGACGCGGACTCGCCGGCCTCGCGCTTGCTCCTGGGCGTTGCCGGTTCGGGCTTCGGCTTCTTGTTCGCGGTCGTGGACTTCTTCATGGACCCAGTGTGGCCGCGCCCAGGGCCGCGCCGCATCGGCGCCGCGCACGGCAGGCTGTAGGACGCCGACGGGTACGCCGCGCACGGGCTTGTCTATACACTGCCCGCGATGCACCCGCCCCACTCCCTCCGGCGCGTCGCGCTGCCCCTCGTGCTCGTGCTGCTGGCAGTCATCGCCTGCCTGTGGTCGGCGGCACCGGCCCGCGCGGCCACCGACGACGGCACGCTGCGCGTCGGCTCCAAGCGCTTCACCGAGTCGTACATCCTGGCCGAGCTGCTCGCGCAGACCGCCGCGCCGCACCTCGCGAACAAGCCGGTGGTGCGCCAGGGCCTGGGCAACACGGCGATCGTCTACGAGGCGCTGCGTTCGGGCGCGATCGACCTCTATGCCGAATACACCGGCACCATCGCGCTCGAGATCCTCAAGGGCTCGCCCGCGGCCACGCGCGAGCAGATGAACGCCTCGCTCGCGCCGCTGGGGCTGGGCGTGGCGATACCGCTGGGCTTCAACGACGGCTATGCGCTCGCGGTGCGCGCGGCCGATGCCGACCGGCTCGGGCTGCGCAGCCTCGGCGACCTCGCGAAGCACCCCGAGCTGAAGCTCGGCCTGTCGAACGAGTTCATCGGCCGCGCCGACGGCTGGAAGGGCCTGGCCGCGCGCTACGGCTTCACGCAGACGCCCACCGGCCTCGACCACGGCCTGGCCTACGACGCGATCGGCGCGAAGCAGGTCGACGTGATCGACATCTACACCACCGACGCCAAGATCGACCACCTGGGCCTGCGCGTGCTCGAGGACGACCGCCAGTACTTCCCGCGCTACGACGCGGTGGTGCTCTACAAGCTCGACCTGCCGCAGCGCCTGCCGCGGGCCTGGGCCGCGCTGCAGAAGCTCGAGGGCCGCGTCGACGAGCACGCGATGATCGCGATGAACGCGCGCGCCGAGCTGCAGAGCGTGCCCTTCGACACCATCGCGCGCGACTTCCTCGCGAGCGCCGGCAAGGACGGCGCGGCGCCGCAGGACACGCGGCGCGGCTTCACGGCCAAGCTCTTCGGCCCCGACCTCTGGCAGCTCGCGCGCCAGCACCTGCTGCTGGTGGCGCTGTCGGTGGGCGTGGCGATCCTCATCGGCGTGCCGATCGCGATCCTGGTGTTTCCGCACCTGCGGCTGCGCGCCCTGGTGCTGGGCGTCGCGAGCCTGATGCAGACCGTGCCCTCGCTGGCGCTGCTCGCGGTGCTGATCTCGATGCTCGGTGCCATCGGCACCCTGCCCGCGCTGATCGCGCTCACGCTCTATTCGCTGCTGCCGATCATGCGCAACACCGTGACCGGCCTGGCCGAGGTGCCCAACGGCCTGCGGCTGGCCGGCACCGCGCTCGGCATGACCTCGAAGCAGAGCCTGCGGCTGGTGCTGCTGCCTCTGGCGCTGCCCACGCTGCTCGCGGGCGTGCGCACCGCCACGGCGATCGCCATCGGCACCGCGACCATCGCGGCCTTCATCGGCGCGGGCGGCTTCGGCGAACGCATCGTGACCGGGCTCGCGCTCAACGACCGCGAGCTGCTCGTGGCGGGCGCGCTGCCGGCGGCGGCGCTGGCGCTGCTGAGCGAGGGCGTGTTCGAGCTGGTGGAGTTCTGGCTGCGCCGGCGCCGGCGCGCGCCGCCGGCATCGACAGTGCCTTGAGGCCCTCGCGCAGCAACCGCGCGCCCACGCCCAGCGGCTTGTCGGCGCGGTGGCAGAAGTAGGCGCGGTGGCCGGTTTCGCCGTCCACGCCGAGGCGGCCCACCGGTAACTGCACCAGCGTGCCCGCGGCGACGTCGGCCGCCACCAGCCATGACGGCATCTTTCCCCAGCCGAGCCCGGCGCGCAGCAACGCGAGCTTGATCTGCATGTCGCCCGCGCGCCAGGTGGTGGCCGAGAGCACGTCGAAGTCCTGGCCCGCGCTGAGCGCGCTCGCATCCTCCACCACGATCTGCAGGTGCCGCGCGGCCGCGTCGTCGAGCGAGCCGCGGACCTTCTTCCTCGCGAGCATCGCCAGCGGATGCGCGGCGGCCGCCACCGCCACCATCGACAGCGGCATCAGGAACTCGCGCGCGATGCGCTCGTCGAGCTGCGAGAAGGCCGAGATCGCGATGTCGCAGCGGCCGCCGTGCAGCGCCTCGACCGGCGCGCCCATCGAGCCGTACTCGATGCGCATCGCGATGCCCGGATGCACCGCATGCACGCCGCGGATGGCCGTTGCCACGAGGTCGATCGGGAACAGCGTGTCGACCGCGATCGAGAGGCCGAGCTCGATGCCCTGCTCGATCCCCTGCGCGCGGGCGCGCAAGGCATCGACCTTCGCGAGGATCTGCCGCACGTCGCCCAGCAGCGCCTGGCCCGCGGGCGTGAGCATGGGCTTGTGGCCCGAGCGGTCGAACAGCTGCACCTGCAGCTGCTGCTCGAGGTTGGCGACCGCCTGGCTCACGGCCGACTGCACGCGGTGCAGCCGGTCCGCGCCCGCGCGAAAGCTACCGGTCTCGGCCACCACCACGAACATCTGCATCTGGGACAGCGTGAGCGCATCCAGCATGGGCGTCTCCTTTTTCGAGCAATGCGAGTCGATCGGTTCGATCGATGAAGTCGACCGATATTATTTGCTTTCATCGATCGGATTCGAAGGCCAGACTGGCGCCCATGCATTCCACGTCCGCGCCGCTGCCCTCCTCCGCCTCTTCCTCCACCACCACAGCCTGGACCGGCGTCGCCCTGGTCGTCGCCGCGGGCGTGATGGCCGCGCTGCAGGTCGGCAAGGTCGCGATCGCGGTGCCGCAATTGCGCGAGGACTTCGGGCTCGGCCTGTCGGCGATCGGCTGGCTGATGGCGGTGTTCTCGCTGCTCGGCGTGTTCGGCGCGGTGCCGGTCGGCGCCTGGATCGCGCGCGCGGGCGACCGTCGGCTGCTAGTGATCGGCCTGCTGGCGCTGGCGGTCGGCAGCACCATCGGCGCGCTGGCCGGCGGCCTGGCCGCGCTGCTGTTCGCGCGCGTGGTCGAGGGCCTGGGCTTCCTGCTGATCGTGATCGCCGGGCCCTCGCTGCTGCAGCGCATCGTCGCGCCCGCCGCCAAGGACCTGGCCTTCGCGATCTGGAGCTGCTTCATGCCGGTCGGCATCGCGATCGCATTCTTCGTCGGCTCGGTGCTCGCGGGCTGGCGCGGCTTCTGGCTCGCGAACGGCGTGCTCGCGCTGGTGCTGCTGGCGCTGGTGCTGGCAGCCGTGCCGCGCGGGGAGCGCGACGCGCGCCGGTTGTCGTGGCGCGATGTCGCCGGCGACACGGCCCGCACGCTCGCGGCGCGCGCGCCGCTGCGGCTCGCGCTGTGCTTCGCGATCTACAGCCTGCAGTTCTTCGCGCTGTTCAACTTCCTGCCGGTGCTGCTGATCGAGCGCATGGGCGCGAGCGTGGCCACGGCCGGGCTGCTGAGCGCGCTGGCCTGCCTTGCGAACGTGGGCGGCAACCTCTCGGCCGGCCTGCTGCTGGCGCGCGGCACGCCGCGCTGGCGGCTGGTGGCGGCCGCGACCGCCACCATGGGCATCGCCGCGCTCGGCATCTTCCTGCCGCTGCTGGCGGCGCTGCCGACCTTCGTGCTGTGCCTGCTGTTCTCGGGCGCCGGCGGGCTGCTGCCCGCGACCCTGCTGGCCTCGGCCGAACGGGCCGCGCCACAGCCTCGGCTCGCGCCGCTCACGGTCGGCCTGCTGATGACCGGCAACAACGTCGGCCAGATGATCGGCCCGGTGCTGGTCGGTGGCGCGGTCGAGGCGCTGGGCTGGCCGGCCGCCGCCGCGATCGTGGCGCTCGCGAGCGTGGCGGGGCTGTGGGTGGCGATGGGGTTGCGGCCGCTGCGCTGAAGGCACGGCCGCGAACGCTGCCTCAAGCCAGCGTGTAGGCCGTCTTCACCGTGGTGAAGAACTCCTGCGCATAGCGCCCCTGTTCGCGCGGACCATAGCTCGACCCCTTGCGACCGCCGAAGGGCACGTGGTAGTCCACGCCCGCGGTCGGCAGGTTCACCATCACCATGCCGGCCTGGCTGTGGCGCTTGAAGTGCGTGGCGTACTTCAGCGACGTGGTCGCGATGCCGGCCGACAGGCCGAACTCGGTGTCGTTGGCCGTGGCCAGCGCCTCCTCGTAGTTCTTCACGCGGATCACGCTCGCGACCGGGCCGAAGATCTCTTCCTTGTTGATGCGCATCGACGCGGCCGATTCGCTGAACAGCGCCGGCGACATGTAGTAGCCGTCGGTCTCGAGCTTCAGGCGCTCGCCGCCGGCGGCCAGCACCGCGCCCTCGGCCTTGCCGATGTCGACGTACTCCAGGTCCTGCTCGAGCTGCGACTTCGAGGACACCGGGCCCACGTCGGTGCCCTGCGCGAGCGCGTCGCCGACCTTGATCTTGGCCATGCGTTCCTTCATCGCCGCGATGAACTTCGGATAGATGCCCTCGGTGACGATCAGCCGGCTCGAGGCCGTGCAGCGCTGGCCGGTCGAGTAGAAGGCGCTCTGCGTGCTCAGCTCCACCGCCTGCGCGAGGTCGGCGTCGTCGAGCACCACCTGCGGGTTCTTGCCGCCCATCTCGAGCTGCACCTTCTTGCCGTTCTTCACGCACTGCACCGCGATGTTGCGGCCCACGCCCACCGAGCCGGTGAAGCTGATCGCATGGATCCCCGGGTGGTTGACCAGCGCATCGCCGATCACGCTGCCGCGGCCCATCACGAGGTTGAACACGCCGGCCGGAATGCCCGAGCGGCTGATGATCTCGGCCAGCGCCCAGGCGCAGCCCGGCACCAGGTCGGCGGGCTTGAGCACCACGCAGTTGCCGAACGCCAGCGCGGGCGCGATCTTCCAGGCGGGAATGGCGATCGGGAAGTTCCACGGCGTGATCAGGCCGACCACGCCCACGGGCTCGCGCGTGATCTCCACGCCGATGTTGGGCCGCACCGAGGGCAGCAGCTCGCCCGACAGGCGCAGGCACTCGCCCGCGAAGAACTTGAAGATCTGGCCCGCGCGCGTGGCCTCGCCGATGCCTTCGGCGCGGGTCTTGCCTTCCTCGCGCGCGAGCAGCGTGCCGAGTTCCTCCTTGCGCGCGAGGATCTCGGTGCCGATCTTGTCGAGCGCGTCGGAGCGCGCCTGCACGCTGCCCGTGGCCCAGGCCGGGAAGGCGGCGGTGGCGGCGGCCACGGCCGCCTCGACATGGCTCGCGTCGCCTTGCGTGTAGTGGCCCAGCACGTCGCCGAGGTTGCTGGGGTTGACGTTGGGGCTGTAGCTCGCGCCGGCGCGCCATTCGCCGCCGATCAGGTTGTCGTGGTTCTGCATGGAATGCATCCTTGTTGCTGCGGAAAGAACGGAATGAGGGGTGAGGCCGGCGGTCTCAACGGACCATGCAGGGCCGTTTGTTGTCGAAGCGCCAGCCGGGGATCAGGTACTGCATCGCCTGCGCATCATCGCGCGCGCCCAGGCCATGCTTCAAGTAGAGGTCATGAGCTTTTTTGACTTCATCCATGTCGAGCTCCACGCCGAGGCCGCCGCGCGTGGGCACCTTCACGAAGCCGCCCTCGATGCGCAGCGGCGCCTTCGTCAGGCGCTGGCCGTCCTGCCAGATCCAGTGCGTGTCGATGGCCGTGACCTTGCCCGGCGCGGCCGCCGCCACGTGCGTGAACATGGCCAGAGAGACGTCGAAGTGGTTGTTCGAATGCGAGCCCCAGGTCAGGCCCCAGGCCTGGCACAGCTGGGCCACGCGCACCGAACCGGCCAGGGTCCAGAAATGCGGATCGGCCAGCGGGATGTCGACCGACTGCAGCGACAGGCTGTGCACCATCTCGCGCCAGTCGGTGGCGACCATGTTGGTGGCCGTGGGCAGGCCGGTGGCGCGGCGGAACTCGGCCATCACCTCGCGGCCCGAGAACACGCCCTCAGCGCCGCACGGATCCTCGGCATAGGCCATCACGCCATGCAGGTCGCGGCACAGCCGCACCGCGTCGGCCAGCAGCCAGCCGCCGTTGGGGTCGAGCGTGACGCGCGCCTGCGGAAAGCGCTCGTGCAGCGCGCGGATCGCCTCGACCTCTTCCTCGCCGCGCAGCACGCCGCCCTTGAGCTTGAAGTCGGTGAAGCCGTAGCGCGCATGCGCGGCTTCGGCCAGGCGCACGATGGCCTCGGGCGTCATGGCCTCCTCGTGGCGCAGGCGGAACCAGTCGTCGGCGGCGCCGGGGTCGCTGTCGTAGGGCAGGTCGGTCTTCTCGCGATCGCCCACGTAGAACAGGTAGCCGAGCATCTGCACCGCGTCGCGCTGCTGGCCCTCGCCGAGCAGCGCCGCCACCGGCACCTCGAGGAACTGGCCCAGCAGGTCGAGCAGCGCGGCCTCGACGGCCGTGACTGCGTGGATGGTCACGCGCAGGTCGAAGGTCTGCAGGCCGCGCCCGCCGCTGTCGCGCGCGGCGAACTCGCGGCGCATGGCGTTGAGCACGGCGTTGTGGTTGCCGATCGGCTGGCCCACGACCAGCGCGCGCGCGTCCTCGAGCGTCTGGCGGATCTTCTCGCCGCCGGGCACCTCGCCCACGCCGGTGCGCCCGGCGCTGTCGGTGAGGATCAGCAGGTTGCGCGTGAAGAAGGGACCGTGCGCGCCGCTGAGGTTCATCAGCATGCTGTCGCGGCCCGCGACCGGGATCACCTGCATCTCGGTGACGACGGGGGTGGAGGAACGGGAGTCCGGGAGCGTCATGGGTGTGGTGTCAGTTCAGGACAGCAGGCTCATGCGGAGCTGCATTCGAATGGACAGGACCGTTCACGCCGAGCTGATCGAAGCGCCGCGCGCGGGCTTCGACAGGCTCAGCCTGAACGGATGTGTGGGCCTGGTGCAATTCGGCACGCGTCAATCGGCGGTGATGTGGCGCGTCTCGATCAGGGTCTTCCAGCGCGTCCATTCGCGCGCCTGGAAGGCGGTGAATTCATCCGGCGTGCTCGCGACGATCTCGAGGCCCTGCTCGAGCATGCGCTTCTTCGTCTCGGGATCCTGCATCGCGGCCACCACGCCATCGGCGAGCTTCTTCTTCGTGGCCGGCGGCAGCCCGCGCGGCGCGGCCACGCCCTGCCACGAATAGACCTCGGCGCCCTTCACGCCGGCCTCGGCCAGCGTGGGCACATCGGGCAACACCGGTGAGCGCTTGTCGCCGGTGACGGCGATGGCGCGCAGCTTGCCGGCGCGGATGTGCGGCAGCACGGCATTGACGTTCTGGAACGAGAAGTCGACCTGGTTGCCGAGCAGGTCGTTGACCGCCGGCGCGCCGCCCTTGTAGGGCACGTGCACGCCCTCGGTCTTCGTCTGCTGCCAGAACAGCTCGGCCGACAGGTGGTCGGACGAACCGTTGCCCGAGCTCGCGAACGAGACCTTGCCCGGCGTCTTGCGCAGCAGCGCGAGCACCTCGTCGACGGTCTTCTCGGGCCGCGCAACATTGGCCACCAGCACGTTGGGCGCCTGCACCGGCACGCTGATGTAGTCGAAGTCTTTCGTCGCGTCGTAGGGCACGCTCTTCTGCAGATGCGGCGTGACGACGAAGGCGCCGAGCGAGGACACCAGCAGGGTGTAACCGTCGGGTGCGGCGCGCTTGACGAAGCCGGTGCCGATGGTGCCGGTGGCACCGGGCCGGTTGTCGACGACGAAGCTGCCGCCGAGCTTCGTCTGCAGCTGCAGCGCCAGCGCGCGCGCCACCATGTCGGTGGAGCCGCCCGCGGGGAACGGCACGATGACGGTCACGGGCTTCTGCAGCGGCCAGTCGCCTTGGGCGAAGGCGGCCATCGGCAGCCAGGCCGCACCGGCCAGGCCGACCAGGCCGGCCGCGAGCAATGCTCTGCGCTTCATGCGTGCCTCTCGCACATCAGGAGGCGCGCGCGGCCTGGCGCGCGAGCAGCTTCCAGTTGCCGCCCTGCTTCTGCCACACGCCGAGGATCTTCAGCGCCACCTTGCCGGGCTTGCCCGAGTCGTTGGTGTCGGCGGCCAGCGCATGGCGCACGATGGCGGTGCGGGCATCGACCACCTTCACGGTCTGCTCGGTGATGGTGATGGTCACGAAGTCGGACTTGCCGTCGAGCAGGTCGGCGATGAAGCTTTCCTTGGTGTCGACCTTGCCGCCCGAATGGCCGTAGCTGAGCTCGTCGGCCACCAGCGCCGACAGCGCGGGACGGGTCGGGTCGACCATCGCGATGCGCAGGCGCTCGGCGGCCGCGGCCACGTCGGCCGCATCGGAGGCGCTACCGCCACCCGTGGGCATGACGTTGGCGCAGCCCGAGAACAGGGCCGCGGCGGCGGCAACGAGGAACAGTTTCTTCAGCATGTCGTCATCTCCGGTGTTTTGTCTTTGCTTCTCGTTCGACGGCGGCGCCGCTTACTGCGGGCCCAGCTTCTCGATCAGCGCGGCGAGCTGCGCGACCTCTTCGGGCTTGAGGTCGGTCAGCGGCGCACGCACCGGGCCGGCGTCGTGGCCGACGATCTTGGCGCCGGCCTTGACGATGCTCACCGCGTAGCCCGGCACGCGGTTGCGCAGCTCGAGGTAGGGCATGAAGAAGTCCTTCAGCAGGCGGTGCTGGGTCGGCAGGTCGTCGTTGGCGACGGCGTTGTAGAAGTCCATCGCGGTCTTCGGGATGAAGTTGAAGACGGCCGACGAATACACCGGCGTGCCCATGGCCTTGTAGGCCGCGGCATAGACCTCGGCCGTGGGCAGGCCGCCCAGGTAGGCGAAGCGGTCGCCCATCTTCTGGTAGATGGCGACCATCGCCTCGATGTCGCCCACGCCGTCCTTGAAGCCCACCAGGTTCGGGTTGCGTTCGGCCAGGCGCGCCAGCGTGTCGGGCTTGAGGCGGCTGGTGGCACGGTTGTAGACGATCACGCCGAACTTCACGCTCTTGCACACGGCCTCGACGTGCGCGGCGATGCCGTCCTGGCCGGCTTCGGTCAGGTAGTGCGGCAGCAGCAGGATGCCGTGCGCGCCGGCCTTCTCGGCCGCCTGCGCGCACTGGATCGCGAAGCGCGTGGGGCCGCCGGCGCCCGCGATGATCGGCACCTTGCCGCGGCAGGTGTCGACCGCGGTCTGGATGATGCCGGGGTACTCCTCGCCGGTCAGCGAGAAGAACTCGCCCGTGCCGCCGGCCGCGAACAGCGCGCTGGCGCCGTAGGGCGCGAGCCATTCGAGGCGCTCGATGTAGCCCTTCTTGTCGAAGTCGCCGTTGGCATCGAAGTCGGTCAGCGGGAACGAGAGCAGGCCGGAGCCCATGATGTTTTTGAGTTCTTGCGGGTTCATCGAAGAAAACGTCCAGTGAAAGAAATGAAGAAAGGGTTGGAAGCGGCGAGCGCGTTCAGTCGAGCTTGATGCTGGCGTCGGCCACCACCTTGGCCCAGCGCGCGCGTTCCTTGTTGAAGAACTGCTCCTCCTCGGCCGGGGTCATGGTCACCACCTCGGCGCCCTGCCCCGCGAGGCGCGAGCGGATGTCGGCCGTGCGGATGACGGCGATCAGTTCCTTGTTGAGGCGCTGCACGATGGCCTCGGGCGTGCCGCGCGCGACGCGCACGCCCTGCCAGGTGCCCGATTCGTAGCCGGGCACGCCCTGCTCGGCGATGGTCGGCACGTCGCCGATCAGCGGCATGCGCGTGGCCTTGGACACGCCCAGCACCTTGAGGCGGCCGCCCTGCACCTGCGGCAGGGTGGCGAGCATGCCGTTCATCAGCACCTGGGTCTGGCCAGAGACGGTGTCCTGCACCGCCTGCACGCCGCCCTTGTAGGGCACGTAGGTCCACTTGGCGCCGCTGGCGCGCTCGAGCGCCACGCCGGCCAGGTGCGGCGCGCTGCCGGTGGCGGTCACGGCGAAATTCAGTTCGGAGGTCTTCGACAGCGCCACCAATTCCTTGAGGTTGTTGGCCTTCACCGACGGATGCACCACCAGCAGGTGCGGCGAATAGGCCAGCATGGTCACGCCGCGCAGGTCCTTCGACGGATCGAAGGACAGCTTGGTGTAGACCGAGGGGCTGATCGCCAGCGCGCCCACGTCGCACAAGAGCAGCGTGTAGCCGTCGGGCGCGGACTTGGCGACGAAGTCGGCGCCCAGGTTGCCGTTGGCGCCGGGCTTGTTCTCGACGATCACCGGCTGCTTCAGCGCCTCCGACAGCGGCTGGCTGATGGCGCGCGCGATGATGTCCGACGAACCGCCGGGCGGGTACGGCACCACGATGCGCAGCGGCTTGGCGGGCCAGTTGGCGGCGCCGGATTGCGCCAGGGCGAACCCCGGCAGGCTTGCGGCCAGCGTCGTGGCCAGTGCGGCGCTGAGCGCGCCGCGGCGTTTGATGGTCATCCTCTGCCTCCAGTTGTCTCGGTCACTTGATCGCCTCGCTCGTGAATCTCGCGAGTTATCAGTCATCGTACAACTAGAAAAACAAGTTGTCCAGCATCACGAACCCCGAAAGGGGTTCAATGGACTAGTTATCGGAGGACTTGGCGGCTTCCGCCTTCTTCTGCGCGGCTTCCTGCGCCATGCGCAGCCGTTCGCGGCTGTTGGTCAGGTGGATGCGCATCGCGGCGCGCGCCGATTCGGGGTCGCGTCGCGCGATCGCCGCATAGATCTCCTCATGCTCGCGATTGACGCGGCTGAGGTAGGCCCCGCCCTCCTGGTGGCGGATCGCGCTGATGCGGGTGCGCGGGATGATCGTCGTGCCCAGGTGCCGCATGATGTCGGCGAAATAGGGATTGCCGGTCGACTGGGCGATCTGCAGGTGGAAGCGGAAGTCGGGCGCCACGGTGTCGCCCGAGACCGTCACGTTGTGCTCGAAATCGTCGAGCGCCTGGCGCATCGCGACCAGTTGCTCCTCGGTGCGGCGGCTCGCGGCCAGCCCCGCCGATTCGGTCTCGAGGCTGATGCGCAGCTCGAGCACGGCCAGCACGTCGACCGAGGTCGCGATCTCGCCCGGCTCGAGCCGGAACACCCCGCCCGGGCGTGGCTGCAGCACGAAGGTGCCGACGCCGTGCAAGGTCTCCACCAGCCCGCCGGCCTGCAGCTTCGACAGCGCCTCGCGCACCACGGTGCGGCTCACGCCATAGGCCTGCATGATGGCCGACTCGGTCGGCAGCTTGTCGCCCGGCCGCAGCGCCTGGCTGCGGATCTTCTCGCCCAGGTCTTCCACCAGGCCGTGCGCCAGCCCGCGCGCGCGCTGGCGCGGCCGCCCCACGAAGGCGCCGGCGCCTCTCGTGGCGGAGGCGCCGGCTTCCGGCGCTTCGGAAACCAAGGGATTACCCGCAGTCGTCTGGTCCATGGCCACGATCATAATCTCCCGTCAGTTGTACGACAACAGATAACCTATCACTCAAAAACTGTCCAAGCGCCCTTTTCGCACCGCCGCGGGTGGTGCTCCGGAAGCGGCTTTCGCATGAAGTATTCGCTCGATTTCTCTCCGCTGGCATCGTACTGGCCCGTGTTCGTCAACGGGGCATGGCTGACCCTGAAGATGACCGCGCTGGCCGTCGTGATCGGCGTGTGCGTGGGCACGCTGGTGGCGTTCGCCAAGCGCAGCCGCATCCGGCCCCTGTCTCGCGCCTGCTCGATCTACATCGAGGTGGTGCGCAACACGCCGTTCCTGGTCCAGATCTTCCTGCTGTATTTCGGCCTCGCGAGCTTCGGCCTGCGCATGCCGACCTTCGCGGCCGCGGTGCTGGCGATGGTGATCAACATCGCGGCCTACGCGGCCGAGATCATCCGCGCCGGCCTCGAGTCGGTGCCGCGCGGCCAGATCGAGGCCGCCGAGTGCCTGGGCCTGTCGAAGTGGCGCATCGGCTGGCACGTGATGCTGCAGCCCTCGATCGAGAAGGTCTACCCCGCCCTCACGAGCCAGTTCCTGCTGATGATGCAGGCCTCGGCGATGGCCTCGCAGATCTCGGCCGAGGAGCTCACGGCGATCGCCAACACCGTGCAGTCCGACACCTTCCGCTCGCTCGAGACCTACATCGTGGTCGCTGCCCTCTACCTGGTGCTGTCGCTGTTCATCAAGCTCGTGACCTGGGCGCTCGGCGAGTACATGTTCCGCCGCCGCCGCGTCGTGCGCCGCGCGGCCGCGCAGGCCGGCAAGGCGCAGCCCGCTGCAGCAGCCGCCGTTGCGATCCATGGGGGTGCGGCGTGAGCATCGGCCACTTCACCTTCACGCACCTGATGTACCTGGTGCAGTCCATCGGCTGGACTCTGGTGCTCTCGGCCATCGCCTTCGCGCTCGGCGCCATCGGCGGCTTCGGCCTGATGCTCGCGCGCATCTCGCCGCGGCCCTGGCTGCGCTGGCTCGCGCTGGTCTACATCGAGTGCATCCAGGGCATCCCGCTGCTGATCCTGCTGTTCATCGTCTACTTCGGCCTCTCGGTCTACGGCCTCGCGCTGCCCTCGCTGATCGCGGCCGGCATCGCGATGATGATCTACGTCAGCGCCTACCTCGGCGACATCTGGCGCGGCTGCGTCGAGGCCATGCCCAAGCCGCAGTGGGAAGCCTCCGAATGCCTGGCCTTCACGCGCTGGCAGACGCTGCGCCTGGTGATCATCCCGCAGGCGGTACGCCTGTCGCTACCACCCACGGTCGGCTTCCTGGTGCAGATCATCAAGATGACCTCGCTGGCCTCGGTGATCGGCTTCGTCGAGCTCACGCGCGCCGGCCAGATCATCAACAACACCATCTTCCAGCCCTTCCTGGTCTTCCTCCTGGTCGGCGCTTTCTATTTCGCCCTGTGTTATCCGCTGTCGCGCTGGAGCGAAGCGATGGAGAAGAAGCTCAATGTCGCCAATCGTTGAATCCCTGCGCACCCCCTACATGGACGCCAGCGTCGGCACGGCCGGCGGCGGTGCCGCGCAGGTCCCGGGCTCCTCGCCCATCGTGCGCCTGGACCAGGTCTACAAGAGCTTCGGCGCGAACCAGGTGCTCAAGGGCGTCTCGTTCGAGGTCGCCAAGGGCGAGATGATCGCCATCATCGGCGCCAGCGGCTCGGGCAAGAGCACGGCGCTGCGCTGCATCGACCGCCTCGAGGTGATCGACCGCGGCAGCATCGAGGTCTGCGGCATCCGCGTCGACGATCCCGCGGTCGACCTCAAGCGCCTGCGGCTCGAGGTCGGCATCGTGTTCCAGAGCTACAACCTGTTCCCCCACCTGACGGTGCAGGAGAACATCATGCTGGCGCTGCGCCACGTGAAGAAGCTCTCGCGCGGCGAGGCCGCCGAGGTCGCGATCCGCGTGCTCGACCAGGTGGGCCTCAAGCAGAAGGCCGACGCCTATCCCGAGCAGCTCTCGGGCGGCCAGCAGCAGCGCGTGGCCATCGCGCGCTCGCTCGCGATGTCGCCCAAGGTCATGCTGTTCGACGAGGTGACCTCGGCGCTCGACCCCCAGCTCACCGGCGAGGTGCTGCGCGTGATGGAGGACCTCGCGGCCGGCGGCATGACCATGCTGCTGGTGACGCACGAGATGGCCTTCGCCAAGCGCGTGGCCGACCGGATCATCTACATGCACCAGGGCACCGTGTGGGAAACCGGCCCCGGCGAGATGCTCGACGCGCCCCGCACGCCGGAGCTGCATGCCTTCCTGAACAACGGGCTGTAGACAGGCAGCCCGGGTCTTTCTCTTTACTCCCATACCAAACCACACCAGGAGATATTCATGAAACTCGGCAAAGCCTTCACCCGCAGCTGCATCGCGCTGGCCCTCGTGGCCGGCGTGGCACAGGCCGCCATGGCCGACCAGCTCGACGACATCAAGAAGGCCGGCAAGATCCGCGTCGCGATCGCCATGGGCACGCCGCTGTTCAGCTTCGCCGACGCCAACCTGCAGCCCACCGGTTCCGACGTCGACACCGCCACGCAACTGGCCAAGGACCTCGGCGTGAAGCTCGAGATCGTCTCGGTCACCAATGCCGCGCGCGTGCCCACCTTGCAGGCGCAGCGCGCCGACATCGTGGTGGCCGACCTGTCGATCACGCCCGAGCGCGAAAAGGTGGTCGACTTCTCGACGCCCTATGCCGTCATCAGCATCATCGTGGGCGGCCCCAAGAGCATCAAGGTCGCCGACTACGCCGACCTCAGCGGCAAGCGCATCGGCCTGACGCGCGCCACCGTCAACGACACGCTGACCACCCAGCAGGCCAAGGGCGCCGAGATCGTGCGCTACGAGGACGACGCCACGCTGATCACCTCGATGGTCACGGGCCAGATCGACCTGTTCTCGAGCACGCCCTCGAACCTCAGCGAGATGATCAAGCAGGCCCCGGCCAAGAACCTCGAGCTGAAGTTCTCGCAGAAGGACTTCGACCTGGGCATCGCGCTCAACAAGGAGCAGCCCAAGCTCAAGGAGTGGATCAACAACTGGGTCGTGACGAACCAGAAGAACGGCAAGCTCAACGCGATCTACAAGAAGTACCACGGCCGCGACCTGCCCGAGCGCATCACCAAGCTGTAAGGACGAGCGACGGATGGAATCGAACAAGAAACTCGACCGGCTGCTCTTGACCGGCGCGGCCGGCGGCCTCGGCAAGGTGCTGCGCGAACGGCTCAAGCCCTATGCGGGCGTGCTGCGCGTGTCCGACATCGCGGCGCTCGCGCCGGCCGCCGACGCGAGCGAGGAAGTGGTGCCCTGCGACCTCGCGGACAAGGCCGCGGTGCATGCGCTGGTCGAGGGCTGCGATGCCATCGTCCACCTGGGCGGCGTGTCGGTCGAGCGGCCGTTCGAGGAGATCCTCGAGGCCAACATCAAGGGCATCTTCAACGTCTACGAGGCCGCGCGCCGCCACGGCGTGAAGCGCGTGGTGTTCGCGAGCTCGAACCACGTGATCGGCTTCTACCGGCAGGACGAGCACATCGACGCCCATGCCGCGCGCCGGCCCGACGGCTACTACGGCCTGTCGAAGTCCTTCGGCGAGGACATGGCGCAGTTCTACTTCGACCGCTGGGGCATCGAGACCGTGAGCATCCGCATCGGCTCCTCGTTCCCCGAGCCGGCGAACCGCCGCATGATGAGCACCTGGCTCAGCTACCGCGACCTCACGACGCTGATCGAGAAGTCGCTGTTCACGCCCGACGTGAAGCACACGGTGGTCTACGGCATGTCGGCCAACCGCGACGTGTGGTGGGACAACTCGGCGGCCGCGCACCTGGGCTTCGTGCCGCAGGACGGCTCCGAGGTGTTCCGCGACAAGGTCGAGCAACAGCCGCCGGTGGCCCCCACCGATCCCAACGCGATCTACCAGGGCGGCGCCTTCACGGCGCAGGGCCCGTTCGGCGATTGAGCGGCACGCCCAGCATGCAGGCCGAACTCGTTCTCGACGCGCGCAACGGCACCGGCGAAAGCCCGGTCTGGCAGGCGGCCGAACAGGCGCTCTACTGGGTCGACATCCCGGCGCGCGCGCTGCACCGCTGGCATGCGAGCGAGGGCCATGCCAGCTGGACCGCGCCCGAGATGATCGCCTGCATCGCGCCGCGCGCCGACCGGCCCGGCACCTGGATCGCGGGCATGGAGAGCGGCCTGTTCTCGCTCGAACCACGGGCCGACGGCACGCTGGCCGCCACCTCGGTCGCGCCGGTCGAGCACGCGGCGCCCGCGATGCGCTTCAACGACGGCCGCTGCGATCGCCAGGGCCGCTTCTGGGCCGGCAGCATGCTGCTGGACATGGCCGCCGGCGCGCGCGTCGGCCGCCTCTACAGCCATGGCCGGGGCGATGCGAACGCCGCTCTGCGCCTCGACGACCTGATCGTGCCCAACGGCCTGGCCTGGAGCCCGGACGGCCGCACGATGTATCTGTCCGATTCGCACCCGAGCGTGCAGGCCGTCTGGGCCTTCGACTACGACACCGCCAGCGGCACGCCGTCGAACCGCCGCCTGTTCGTCGACATGAAGCCCCTGCCCGGCCGCCCCGACGGCGCCGCGATGGATGCCGAGGGCTGCTACTGGATCTGCGGCAACGATGCCGGCCTGGTCCACCGATTCACGCCCGGGGGCCGGCTCGACCGCTCGCTCGCGGTGCCGGTGAAGAAGCCCGCGATGTGCGCCTTCGGCGGCCCGGGCCTCGACACCCTGTTCGTCACCTCGATCCGGCCGGGCAACACCGACCTGTCGGACCAGCCGCTGGCCGGCGGGGTGTTCGCGCTGCGGCCGGGCGTCACGGGGTTTCCCGAGCCGATGTACGGCACTTGATTGGCTACTTGAGTCTTTGCGCTTTCATTTTCACGACAACCAACGATCAGAGGACGAGACAGACATGAAACTCCAGAAGACACTCATCGCACTTGCAGTCGGCGCCGCGGCCATGCTGACCACCCTGGCCGCCAGCGCCACCGAGTTCCGCTCGGCCGACATCCATCCCGACGACTACCCCACCGTCACCGCCGTCAAGTTCATGAGCGAGCGCCTCAAGGCGCTGTCGGGCGGCAAGCACAGCATCAAGGTCTTCAACAACAGCGCGCTCGGCAGCGAGAAGGACACCATCGAGCAGACCAAGATCGGCGCGCTGCAGATGGTGCGCGTGAACATCGCGCCGATGAACAACATCTGCGCCGAGACGCAGGTGCCCACCATGCCCTTCCTGTTCCGCTCGGTCGACCACCTGCACAAGGTGCTCGACGGCCCGATCGGCGAGGAGATCCTCAAGTCCTGCGAGAAGCAGGGCTTCGTCGGCCTGGCCTACTACGACAGCGGCGCGCGCTCGATGTTCACGGCCAAGAAGCCGGTGCGCAGCTTCGCCGACATGAAGGGCCTGAAGGTGCGCGTGCAGCAGTCGGACCTGTGGGTCTCGATGCTCGAAGCCATGGGCGCCAACGCCACGCCGATGCCCATGGGCGAGGTCTACACCGGCCTGAAGACCGGCCTGATCGACGCCGCCGAGAACAACTATCCCACCTACGAGAGCGCGCGCGCCTTCGAGGTGGCCAAGTACTACAGCAAGACCGAGCACTCGATGGCGCCCGAGATGCTGCTGTTCTCCAAGCGCGTGTGGGACAAGCTCTCCACCGAGGAGCAGGGCTGGATCCGCCAGGCCGCCAAGGAGTCGGTGCCCTACATGCGCAAGCAGTGGGAAGAGCGCGAGGTCAAGTCGCTGGCCACCGTGAAGGCCGGCGGCGCCGAGATCATCGAGGTCGACAAGGCCCCGTTCCAGGCCGCGATGAAGCCGGTGTACGACAAGTTCATCACCGACGCGAAGCTCAAGGACCTCGTGAAGCGGGTGCAGGACACGAAGTAGCCCGCCTCGCGGCATCGGCCTGTTGATCGGCTCCTTCCCCCACTGGGGGAAGGCCGGGATGGGGGCACCGCAGCGCCCGACGGAGGCGCCGCCTGCCCCCTCCCCTGCCCTCCCCCAGAGGGGGAGGGAGAAAGAAGGAAGACCTCATGTACACCAAACTCTGCCGCACGCTCGCGCGTGCCTGCATGTGGCTGGGCATCCTCGGACTCGTCGCGGTGATCTGCGCGGTGAGCTGGCAGGTGTTCGGCCGCTACGTGCTCAACAACACGCCGACCTGGGCCGAGAGCCTGGCGCTGCTGCTGGTGCTCTACGTCACCATGCTCGGCGTGGCCGTGGGCGTGCGCGACGCCGGCCACATCGGCCTCGAATCTTTCCTCGTGCTCGCGCCCGACTGGCTGCGGCTGAAGATGGAATACCTGATCCACGCGCTGATCCTGATCTTCGGCGCCGCCATGGCCTGGAACTGCGCCGAGCTGGCCGCCTCGGTCTGGGAATACCGGCTGCCCACGCTGTGGATCTCCGAAGGCTGGAAGTACGTTCCCGCCACCGTCTCGGGCGTGCTGATCGTCCTGTTTTCCATCGAACACCTCATCGCGCTCGCACAGGGCCGCGAAGTCGAACCCGCCTGGGGATAAGCCGCCATCATGACGATCCCGCTCCTCATCCTCTGCCTCTCGTTCACGCTGCTCCTGCTGCTCGGCGTGCCGGTGGCGTTCTCCATCGGCCTGTCCGCGCTCGCCACCCTGCTCTACGAAGGCCTGCCGCTGGCGGTCGGCTTCCAGCAGATGACCTCGGGCATGGGCATCTTCTCGTTCCTCGCGATCCCGTTCTTCATCTTCGCGGGCGAGCTCATGCTGTATGGCGGCATCGCCGACCGCATCGTCAACTTCGCGCGCGCGCTGGTGGGCCACGTGCGCGGCGGCCTCGGCATGTCGAACGTGGTGGCCTGCACGCTGTTCGGCGGCGTCTCGGGCTCGCCGGTGGCCGACGTCTCGGCCATGGGCGCCGTGATGATCCCGATGATGAAGAAGGAGGGCTACCACGCCGACTACGCGGTCAACGTGACGACCCACGCGGCCCTGGTCGGCGCGCTGATGCCCACCAGCCACAACCTGATCATCTATTCGCTGGCCGCGGGCGGCAAGGTGTCGATCGCGGCGCTGATCCTCGCGGCGCTGCTGCCGGCGGCGGTGCTCACCATCAGCAACCTCGCGGCCGCCTACCTGGTGGCGGTCAAGCGCGGCTACCCCGCTGGCACCTTCCCGGGCTGGGACATCGTCGGGCGCTCGCTCGCCGCGGCGCTGCCGGGCCTGTTCATCGTGGTGCTGATCCTCGGCGGCATTCTCTCGGGCGTGTTCACCGCGACCGAGTCGGCGGCCGTGGCGGTGCTCTATGCGCTGGCGCTCACGATCTTCGTCTACCGCACGCTGAAGTGGGAGCACTTCATCAAGGCGGCGTCGAAGGCGGTGCGCACCACCGGCGTGATCCTGCTGCTGATCGGCATCTCGAGCACCTTCGGCTACCTGATCAGCCTCTACGGCGTGGCCGAGCTCACGGGTCAGATGCTGTCGCAGGTCACGACCACGCCATGGATGATCTTCCTGCTGATCAACATCATCCTGTTCGTGCTCGGCACCTTCCTCGACATGGCGGCCACCATCCTGCTGTGCACGCCGATCTTCCTGCCGATCGCGCAGCACTACGGCATGAGCTCGGTGCAGTTCGGCGTGGTGATGCTGATCAACTGCGCGCTCGGCCTCAACACGCCGCCCGTGGGCACCACCCAGTTCGTGGGCTGCGCGATCGGCGGCGTGTCGGTGGGCCAGGTGATGCGGACCATCTGGCCGTTCTACGGCGCGCTGATCTTCGCGCTCGGCGTCGTGACCTTCGTGCCGGCCTTCTCGACCTGGCTGCCCAGCCTGTTCATGGTCGTGCGCTGATGACCGAGCCCGTGCGCCCTCCCCTGTACATCCGCATCCATCCGGCGGACAACGTCGCCATCGTCGCCAACGACGGCGGCCTGAAGGCCGGCGCGGTGTTCGCCGACGGCCTCGCGCTGGTCGACAACGTGCCGCAGGGCCACAAGGTGGCGCTGGTCGATCTCGCCGAAGGCGAGGCGATCCGGCGCTACGACGTGGTGATCGGCTATGCGCAGAAGGCGCTGCCGCGCGGCAGCTGGGTGCACGAGCGCGTGATGCGCATGCCGACCGCGCCCGAGCTCGACGGCCTGCCGATCGCCACCGTCAAGCCGCCGCCGATGGCGCCGCTCGAGGGCTTCAGCTTCGAGGGCTACCGCAACGCCGACGGCTCGGTGGGCACGCGCAACATCCTCGCGATCACGCAGACGGTGCAGTGCGTGGCCGGCGTCACCGAGTTCGCGCTGCAGCGCATCAAGCGCGAGCTGCTGCCCAAGTACCCGAACGTCGACGACGTGGTCGCGCTCGCGCACGGCTATGGCTGCGGCGTGGCGATCGACGCGCCCGACGCGATCGTGCCGATCCGCACCCTTCGCAACATCAGCCTCAATCCGAACTTCGGCGGCGAGGTGATGGTGGTGAGCCTGGGCTGCGAGAAGCTGCAGCCCGAGCGCCTGCTGCCGCCCGGCAGCATCCCGATCGCCGATGGTCGCGATGCCGACCTCGACGTGGTCTGCCTGCAGGACGACGAACACGTGGGCTTCATGTCGATGATCGATTCGGTCATGCGACAGGCCGAGCAGCACCTCGCGCGGCTGAACGCGCGCCGGCGCGAGACCGTGCCCGCGAGCGAGCTCGTGGTGGGCGTGCAGTGCGGCGGCAGCGACGCCTTCTCGGGCGTCACCGCCAACCCGGCCGTGGGCTTCTGCACCGACCTGCTGGTGCGCGCGGGCGCCACCGTGATGTTCTCCGAGACCACCGAGGTGCGCGACGGCATCGACCAGCTCACCGCGCGCGCCAGCACGCCCGAAGTGGCCGAGGCCATGATCCGCGAGATGGCCTGGTACGACGACTATCTGCAGAAGGGCCGCGTCGACCGCAGCGCCAACACCACGCCCGGCAACAAGAAGGGCGGCCTGTCGAACATCGTCGAGAAGGCGATGGGCTCGATCGTGAAGTCGGGCTCGGCGCCGATCTCGGGCGTGCTCGCGCCCGGCGAGAAGGCCACGCACAAGGGCCTGATCTACACCGCCACGCCGGCCAGCGACTTCATCTGCGGCACCTTGCAGCTCGCGGCCGGCATCAACCTGCACGTGTTCACCACCGGCCGCGGCACGCCCTACGGGCTGGCCGAGGTGCCCGTCATCAAGGTCGCCACGCGCAGCGACCTCGCGCGCCGCTGGCACGACCTGATGGACGTGAACGCGGGCCGCATCGCCGATGGCGACGCCACGATCGAGGAGGTGGGCTGGGAGCTGTTCCGCCTGATGCTCGACGTCGCCAGCGGCCGGAAGAAGACCTGGGCCGAGCACTGGCAGCTGCACAACGCGCTGGTGCTCTTCAACCCGGCTCCCGTGACCTGAAAAAAAAGAGGCAGGCGCGGGCATTCCGGACGACCCGGCAAAGGGAGCCGGGCGTCCTTCTTTCAACCGAGAGAGGAGACCGAGGATGCAAAGAACCCGTTTGGTGGCGAGCATGATCGCAGGCGCCGCCCTGCTGGCCGCGTGTGGCGGCGGCGGTGGTGGTGGCGCTTCGTTCGTGCCGCTGCCGCCGGCGGCGAACAGCCCGCCGCCCGAGGCCCCCGAGACGCCGGTGCCGCCCGAAGTGCAGGCGGCGCAGCCGAAGCTGTCGAAC
This sequence comes from Variovorax paradoxus, assembly GCA_016806145.1. Taxonomy (NCBI): domain Bacteria; kingdom Pseudomonadati; phylum Pseudomonadota; class Betaproteobacteria; order Burkholderiales; family Comamonadaceae; genus Variovorax; species Variovorax paradoxus. The sequence goes on along the minus strand of CP063166.1, from coordinate 2,322,378 downwards.
ACGCCGATGGACGAGATCGTGGGCAGCCATCTGCTGCCGACGCTCGACCGGCTGTTCAAGCAGGTGCGCGCGCAAGGCGAGAACACCAAGATACTCGACGTGGAGGTGTTCAAGGGCGGCGACAAGTTCCTGCCCGGCAAGGTGGCGATCGGCTTCTCGTACCTGTTGCTCAACACGCCCGCCAGCGATCCCAAGTACGCGTCGTACCTCGACGGCTACCGCGAGATCGCCGACACCACGGTCGACATGACCAACGACAGCTGGGGCATCTACTACTACATGTCGGCGCTGTGGAAGCTCAAGAAGGCCGGCCTGCTCGATGGCGCCAAGCCGGCCATCGGTGCGGCGACGCTCGCCAAGCTCAAGACCCAGCTCAACTGGACCGCCTTCGTACGCCCCGCCGACTACTCGCTGATCGATCTGCCGACCAACTACTACGGCGTCGCCTTCAGCATCGCGCGCCTGCGCCACCTCATGGGCTGGGAAGGCCCCGAGGCCAGCGAGGCGCTGCTGCAGAAGATGATCAACCACTACAAGACCTTCTCGGCCTTCGGCTTCTCCGACGAGACCGACGGCGGCGGCCGCTTCGACCGCTACAGCGTGCTGCTGATCGGCGAGATCATGCAGCGGCTGATCGAGACCGGCATGACGGTGTCGGCCGAGGACGAGGCCCTGCTCAAGGGCTGGCTGCGCCAGTCGGTGGACCTGATCAAGGTGCGGATGAACCCGGCCGGCAACGGCGTGGACTACGGCCGCAGCCTCGCGGGCTATGCCGACACGGCCTTCGCCGAGGTGCTGTCGGCGGCCGAGCACATGAACGTGCTGAACGACGAGGAGAAGCAGATCGCCTATGCCTTCGCCACGCGCATCGCGGCCAAGTACGTGGAGTTCTGGTACGACGCCGACTTGGGTTCGCTCAACATGTGGTTCAAAGGTCGCCGCACCGACAGCTACCGGGGCAAGGGACGCATCCTGGGCGAGAACCTGAGCCTGTCGCACCAGCTGATCTACACCAACAACCTCTGGAAGTCGGCCGGCTACGCGCAGAAGGCGCCGGTGTCGACGCAGACCTTCCTGGCCTACCTCGACAGCCAGCCGCGCGCCACGCTCACGAAGTTCGCGGGCTTCGACGGCGGAGCATCGACCTACGACCGCGGCCTGGTGACCTACCGCGACGGCCTGCGCGTGATCAGCCTGCCGGTGGTCAACGGTGCGAAGACCTACCACTACACCAACCCCTACTTCGCGATCCCCCACTCCTACAACATGCTCTCGGGCGTGGCCGACACCCAGTGGCCGCAGCTGCAGCCGCGCTTCACCGTGGCGACGGGCTCGCAGCCGCTGATACCCGCGGCCTACCAGAAGAATCTGAAGATCGCCGAAGCCGGCCAGGTGCTGACCGTGAGCTACGACCAGGATGCGATGGACCGCGCCACCTCGGGCAACGATCCGATCAAGGACACGCGCATCACCTCGAGCACGCGCTATACCTTCGAGCCCGGCCGGATCACGCGCGTCGACACCTACACGCCATCGGCCGCCCTCGACATCGCGAAGCTCGAGCTCGAGTTCGGCAGCTATTCCGACGGCGCCAGCGCGCTCGGCGGCAATCGCTTCGCGTTCGCGAACGGCGACGTGCAGGGCTTCGAGATCGAGGGCCTGCAGGACTGCGCGGCGGTCGACGTGCGCGAGAACGCCGACTACAACACGCCGACCGGCGCGCTGAAGACCAGCATCCGCTGCAGCACGCCGGCCTTCAGCCTGGCTGCGCCGCTCACGATCAAGTGGGTGCTCGAGTACCGCTCGCCGAGCGTGGCGGGCATCGCCCCCAAGTGACCCACCGCCCGGCCGCTGCGACGGCCGGGCCTTTTTCTCCAACGACGGAAGCCCCATGGAAGACCTCAGGAACAAGACCGCCCTCGTGACCGGCGCCAGCACCGGCATCGGTGCCGCGGTGGCCATCGCCTTCGCCGCGCGCGGCATGCGCGTGGCGGTGCACTACAACAGCTCGGCCGATGCCGCGAACCAGGTGGTCGAGACCATCCGCGCCGCCGGCGGCAGCGCCTTCGCGGTCAAGGCCGACGTGCGCGACACGGCCGCGATCCGCGACTGCGTGCAGCGCACCGCCAGCGAATTTGGCCGCATCGACGTGCTGGTGAACAACGCCGGCAGCCTGGTCAAGCGGGTGCCGATCGCCGAGTTCGACGATGCGCTGTTCGACGAGGTGCTGCATGTCAACGCGCGCTCGGTGCTCGCCTTCTGCCGCGAGACGGTGCCGCTGATGCGCCAGCAGGGCAGCGGCAACATCATCAACGTGACCTCGGTCGCGGCACGCACCGGCGGCGGCCCCGCCGCCTACCTCTACGCGGGCGCCAAGGGCTTCGTGAGCACGGCCACCCATGGGCTGGCCAAGGAACTGGTGGGCGACCGCATCCGCGTCAACGCGGTGGCGCCGGGCGTGATCCAGACGCCGTTCCAGGACCGCTTCTCCACGCCCGCGATGCTCGAGAACTTCAGGGCCGGCATCCCGATGGGCCGCCTCGGCGAGCCCGAGGAGTGCGTGGGCGCCTTTCTCTTCCTCGCTTCGGAGCAGCTCTCGGGCTATGTCACGGGGCAGGTCATCGAGGTGAATGGCGGGCAGTACATGCCCTGAGTTTTCGAGACAACAACCACTGGAGACAACATGAAAAGAAGCGACTTCCTCCGCGGCCTCGCCGCCCTCTCGGCGACGGCCGCGCTCTCGCTGGGCCTGGCCGGCACGGCCTCGGCGCAGGCCAGCGACTATCCGAACCGCACCATCGAGCTGCTGGTGCCCTACCAGCCCGGCGGCGGCACCGACGGCCTGGCGCGCGCCTTCGCGGACGCGAGCCGCAAGCACATCTCGCAGCCCATCGTGATCGTCAACCGCCCCGGCGCGGGCGGCGCCATCGGCTGGACCGAGGTGATCAATTCCAGGCCCGACGGCTACAAGCTCGCGGTGCTCACGGTCGAGCTGCTCACGCTGCCGCACCTGGGTCTCGCGAAGTTCAACTACGACGACTTCCAGCCGATCGCGCAGCTCAATGCCGACCCGGCCGCGATCACGGTGAAGGCCGACTCGCCGTGGAACACGATCGAGGACTTCCTCGCCGCCGCGAAGAAGGACCCGGGCAAGGTGAACGTCGGCAACTCGGGCAACGGCTCGATCTGGCACCTGGCCGCGGCCGCGCTCGAGGACAAGACCGGCACCAAGTTCGGCCACATCCCGTTCCAGGGCGCGGCGCCCGCAGTGCTCGCGCTGCTCGGCGGCCACATCGACGCCGTGGCCGTGAGCCCGGCCGAAGTCACGACCCATGTGCAGGGCGGCAAGCTCAAGGTGCTGATGGTGATGGCCGACCAGCGCGTGAAGGGCTTCGAGAAGGTGCCGACCGCGAAGGAGCGCGGCATCGACCTCACGATCGGCACCTGGCGCGGTCTGGGCGCGCCGAAGAACACGCCGCCCGAGGTGATGGCGCGGCTGCGCGAGATCACGGCCAAGACCGCGGCCGAGCCGCTGATGCACGAGGTGATGGACAAGCAGAACCTCGGCTACGTCTACACCGACGGCGCGGCCTTCAAGGAGACGCTGGCCAAGGACAACGCCTACTTCAAGGCGCTGATCACCAAGCTCAACATCAAGCCATGAGCGCCGCGCCGGGCCGCCCCAAGCAAGCTCGCACCGCAGTGCGAAGCACGGAGGTATTTCAATGAGCTCAGCCACGCATCGCGCGCGGCGCGTCGCCGCGGCAGCGCTGCTGTCGGCGGCCGCGTGGCAGGCCCAGGCCGCGACCTGGGTCTACGTGGCGAACGCCGACAGCCAGGAGATCTCGGTGCTCGCGCTCGACCGCGACAAGGGCACGCTGGCGCCGGTGCAGACGCTCGCCGTCGGCGGCACGGTGATGCCGATGGCGGTGAGCCACGACAAGCGCCTGCTCTACGCGGCGCTGCGCTCGCAGCCGTTCCGCGTGGCCACGCTGGCGATCGACGCCGCCACCGGCCGGCTGCAGAAGCTCGGCGAGGCGCCGCTGGCCGACAGCATGGCCAACATCGACCTCGACGCCAGCGGCCGCTGGCTGTTCGCGGCCTCCTACCAGGGCGGCAAGATCTCGGTCAACGCGATCGGCAAGGACGGCACGGTGGGCGCGATCCAGCAGCTGGTGCAGACGGCGCCGAACGCGCACGCGATCCATGCCGACGCCAACAACCGCTTCGTGCTCGCGACCAGCCTGGGCGGCGACAACCTCTCGGCCTGGCGCTTCGATGCGGAGAAGGGACTGCTCTCGCCGAACGACCCGCCGCTCACGCGCACCGCGGCGCAGGCCGGGCCGCGCCACTTCGTCTGGGACAAGGCGCAGCGCCACCTGTACCTGCTCGACGAGCTCGATGCGGCGCTGCACGTGTACGCCTGGGATGCCGAGCGCGGCACGCTGAAGCTCGAGCAGAGCACGACCACGCTGCCCGCGGGCTTCGCCGGCAAGCCCTGGGCCGCCGACCTGCACCTCACGCCCGACGGCCGCCACCTCTACGCCTCGGAGCGCACCTCGAGCACGCTGTCGGCGTTCCGGGTCGACGCGGCGAGCGGCCGGCTGCAGCCGCTGGGCCAGACGCCGACCGAGAAGACGCCGCGCGGCTTCGCGATCGATTCGAGCGGGCGCTACCTGATCGCGGCCGGACAGGAATCGCATGGCCTGACCCTGCACACCATCGATGCCGCGACCGGCGCGCTCGGCACCGCGCAACGGCTCGCGGTGGGCAAGAACCCGAACTGGATCGAGATCGTCGATCTGCCCTGAACCCTTTCGCCACAACCATAAGGAGACATCGCCATGCAACGCCGCACGCTGATCCGCAGCGCCTTCGCCACCCCGCTGCTCGCCGCCCTGCCCCACGCCTTCGCCCAGGGCAACTGGCCGACGGGCAAGGCCATCACCTACCTCGTGCCCTTCCCGGCCGGCGGCACCACCGACGTGCTGGGCCGGCTGATCGGCCAGAAGCTCGGCCCGGTGCTCAACACCAGCGTCATCATCGACAACAAGGGCGGCGCCGGCGGCAGCGTCGGCTCGGAGATCGGCGCGCGCGCCGCGCCCGACGGCTACACGCTGGTGGGCGGCACCATCAGCTCGCACGCGATCAACGTGAGCCTCTATCCGAAGCTCGGCTACGACCCGCAGAAGTCCTTCGCGCCGGTCACGCTGATCGGCACCAACCCGGTGGTGCTGGTGGTGAACCAGGCGAGCCCGCACAAGACGCTCAAGGACGTGCTCGAAGCGAGCAAGGCCAAGGCGGGCGGGCTCTCGTCGGCCTCGGCCGGCACCGGCACCTCGCAGCACCTGGCGCTGGAACTGCTGGCCTACAAGTCGGGCGTGAAGTTCACGCACATCCCCTACAAGGGCAGCGGCCCGGCGATCCAGGACGTGATCGGCGGCCAGGTCGACATGATGTTCGACACCACGGTGGTGGCCGGCCCGCACATCCAGAGCGGCAAGCTGCGCGCGATCGCCGTCACCTCGGCGAAGCGGCTGGCCTCGATGCCCGACGTGCCGACGGTGGCCGAGTCGGGCATCGCGGGGCTGCAGGACTTCGAGGTGGTGTCGTGGCAGGCGATCTTCGTGCCCGCGGGCACGCCCGCGCCGGTGGTGCAGCGGCTGCACACGGAGATCCGCACCATCCTCGCGACCCCGGAGATGCAGGACAAGCTCAAGGGCTTCGGCATGGAGCCCACCGACCTCGGCATGGAGCCCACCGACCTCGGCACGGCGCAGATCGCGGCCTTCCAGAAGGCCGAGGTCGAGAAATGGGCGCAGGTGATCAAGGCGGCGGGGATCAAGCCCGACTAGCAGGCAGAAAAACGGTCTTCGGCGGCGCGGCCGCCGAATTCCGCGCAATTCGCTCCCCGCGAAATCCCGAGGGAAGTTTCCTACGCCCCGGGCCGGGCCCGCTTTATAGAATGCCCCTCCCATCCAAGAACCAGAAGCTCCGCACGTGTCTGATCGCTCCGCTGTCCTGCCCCAATACCTGTTCCCCAAGCAGGCACTGACCAATTTCGCCGGCTGGGTCGCGGGCAAGGAGCGGGGAGCGGTCACCACCTGGATCATCCGGCGCTTCGTTGACAAATACGGCGTCGACATGAACGAGGCGCTCGAACCCGATATCGCGCACTACAAGAGCTTCAACCAGTTCTTCACGCGCGAGCTCAAGCCCGGCGTGCGCCCGCTCGCCGACACCGACCTGATCTGTCCCGTCGATGGTGCGATCAGCCAGTTCGGTGCGATCGAGGGCGACCAGATCTTCCAGGCCAAGGGCCACAACTACAGCACCACGGCGCTCGTGGGCGGCGACGCGGCGCTCGCGGCGCAGTTCGCGCACGGCAGCTTCGCCACGCTGTACCTGAGTCCGCGCGACTACCACCGCATCCACATGCCCTGCGACGGGCGGCTGCTGCGCATGATCCACGTGCCGGGCGAGCTGTTCTCGGTCAACCCGACCACCGCGCGCGGCGTGCCGGGGCTGTTCGCGCGCAACGAGCGCGTGGTCTGCGTTTTCGAATCGGCCCACGGCCCGTTCGTGCTGGTGCTGGTCGGCGCCACCATCGTCGGCAGCATGGCGACCGTGTGGCACGGCGTGGTCAACCCGCCGCGCGGCGGCGAGCTGCGCGAATGGCGCTACGACGACCGTCGGATCGAACTGCGCAAGGGCGAGGAGATGGGCCGTTTCTTGCTCGGCTCGACCGTCGTCATGCTGTTCCCCGCGCCCGCGGTGGCGTTCAATTCCGAATGGGCGCCCACGCGCGCCATCCGGCTGGGCGAAGCCATGGCGAATTTTTCGAAGATGTGACGCTTTGTCTCTGGAGCCGCATGCAGCGTACGCCCACAGCTATAAAACTAGTAGCATCGTAATCATTTGAGCTATAGTCCCCGGCCGGAGCGAAGGCCGGACAGCGGTCCGCCAACCATCAAAAAAGAGCGAGGCCGAGGCACTGCCCACCAGCCGGCCTCCCGCGCAGCACAGATCGCAGAGGAGATGATGACGATGAGTTCCAAGGAAAACGCAGCCATCAGCCAGTTGCTCGCGCTGCTCGAAGCCCGCTATGCGCTGCGTGTGCTCTGGGCCCTGCGCGACGGCCATGCCCAGACCTTCCGGCTGCTGCAGGACAGCGTCGGCGGCATCACTCCCAACACCCTCAACACCCGGATCAAGGAACTGCGCGAAGCCGGCGTGGTGAGCCACGGCGGCGACGGCTACAGCCTCACGCTCAGCGGCCAGGACCTGCTCAAGCGGCTGTCCGACCTGCAGGCCTTCGCGAGCAAGTGGCAGCTCGGCCAGGCCAAGAAGGCGGCGGCGCAACCGGCCGCCGCGCTGCCCGCGGCCGCGGCGCCGCCGGCCGCGCCCGCGCCGCAACCGCCCGCGCCGCCGTCCCCTTCGACTGCTTCCACCCCCTCGCCCTCCTCGCCGCCGCCCTCCCCGCCTTCGTCGCCGACCCCGCCGCCAAGCGCGGACTGACCCCCGCGGCGCCCCGTCCGGCAAGCGCCGTCCTCCGGCCTCGGTAAACTCCGCGCCTTCGATCCCCGGATCGATGCCCTTCTTTCATCTCGCGAACATACCGACGCAAGGAGCGTTCACCATGCCCACCACTCCCTCCGGCCTGCAATACGAAGACACCGTCGTCGGCGACGGCGCGGAAGCCAAGCCCGGCCACCACGTGCACGTGCACTACACCGGCTGGCTCTACAACGACGGCGTGCAGGGCGCCAAGTTCGACTCGAGCCGCGACCGCAACGACCCGTTCGCCTTCTCGCTCGGCGCCGGCCAGGTCATCAAGGGCTGGGACGAAGGCGTGGCCGGCATGAAGATCGGCGGCCAGCGCACGCTGATCATCCCGGCTTCGCTGGGCTACGGTGCCCGCGGCGCCGGCGGCGTGATCCCGCCGAACGCCACGCTGAAGTTCGACGTCGAGCTGCTCGACACCCACTGATCGAGCGCGGGCCCTCGGCTCGAAGGCCCTGCGAAGGGCCTTTTTCATGCCCATGCGGCCCTTTTGGCCGCATTTTTTCGCTTGAAAAGCCTTCGGAGGGCCCCAACTGGCCCGCAATCGTTTGTTTCCAGCCCATCGATCAATCCGCTTCAAAGATGTCCGATCCGCAACAATCCGCCCCGAATTCGCAAACCCTGCAAGGCGAACCCAGCCCTGAAGAGCTGGAGGCCGCGCAAGCCGCCAACGAGGCGGACGCACTGGCCGCGGCCCAGGGCGAGCTCGCCGCCCTGCAGGCCAAGAACGCCGAACTGGCCGACCAGTACCTGCGCGCGCAGGCCGATGTGCAGAACGCCCGCCGCCGCGCCGACGACGAAATTTCCAAGGCCCGCAAGTTCGCGGTCGAAGCCTTCGCCGAGAGCCTGCTGCCGGTGACCGACAGCCTCGAGGCCGGTCTCGCCATCAAGGACGCCACCCCCGAGCAGATCCGCGAAGGCGCCGAAGCCACCCTGCGCCAGCTCAAGAGCGCGCTCGAGCGCAACAAGGTGATCGAGATCGCGCCGGCCCCCGGCAGCAAGTTCGATCCGCACCAGCACCAGGCGATCTCGGTGGTGCCCGCCGACCAGGAACCGAACACCGTGGTGGGCGTGCTGCAGAAGGGCTACACCATCGCCGAGCGCGTGCTGCGCCCCGCGCTGGTCACCGTCAGCGCCCCGAAGTAAGCCGCTGCGCCCTTCCCCTCTCGTCCACACGAATTCCACAGGAAAACCCCGTTTCTTCCCTTGAATAGACCCGGGTTATCCACAAGTTCATAACAACATATTTTTCAGGTTTCAGGAGTACAGAACATGGCAAAGATCATCGGCATCGACCTCGGCACCACCAACTCGTGCGTGTCGATCATGGAAGGCAACACCACGCGCGTGATCGAGAACTCGGAAGGCGCGCGCACCACGCCTTCGATCGTCGCGTACCAGGAAGACGGTGAAGTGCTGGTCGGTGCCTCGGCCAAGCGCCAGGCCGTCACCAACCCCAAGAACACGCTGTACGCGATCAAGCGCCTGATCGGCCGCAAGTTCGAGGAGAAGGAAGTCCAGAAGGACATCGACCTGATGCCCTACACCATCGCCAAGGCCGACAACGGCGACGCATGGGTGGAAGTGCGCGGCAAGAAGATGGCCCCGCAGCAGGTCAGCGCCGACATCCTGCGCAAGATGAAGAAGACCGCCGAAGACTATCTCGGCGAAGCCGTGACCGAAGCCGTGATCACGGTGCCGGCCTACTTCAACGACGCCCAGCGCCAGGCCACCAAGGACGCCGGCCGCATCGCGGGCCTCGACGTCAAGCGCATCATCAACGAACCCACCGCCGCGGCGCTGGCCTTCGGCCTCGACAAGCAGGACAAGGGCGACCGCAAGATCGCCGTGTACGACCTCGGCGGCGGCACCTTCGACGTCTCGATCATCGAGATCGCCGACGTCGATGGCGAGAAGCAGTTCGAAGTGCTGTCGACCAACGGCGACACCTTCCTCGGCGGCGAGGACTTCGACCAGCGCATCATCGACTACATCATCGGCGAGTTCAAAAAGGAACAGGGCGTCGACCTCAGCAAGGACGTGCTCGCGCTGCAGCGGCTGAAGGAAGCGGCCGAGAAGGCCAAGATCGAGCTGTCGAACAGCGCCCAGACCGACGTCAACCTGCCCTACATCACGGCCGACGCCACCGGTCCGAAGCACCTGAACATCAAGCTCACGCGCGCCAAGCTCGAGAGCCTGGTCGACGAGCTGATCGAACGCACCATCGCGCCCTGCCGCCTGGCCATCAAGGACGCCGGCATCAGCGTGAGCGACATCAACGACGTGATCCTGGTCGGCGGCATGACCCGCATGCCCAAGGTGCAGGAGAAGGTGAAGGCCTTCTTCGGCAAGGACCCGCGCAAGGACGTGAACCCCGACGAGGCCGTGGCCGTCGGCGCCGCCATCCAGGGCCAGGTGCTCTCGGGCGACCGCAAGGACGTGCTGCTGCTCGACGTGACCCCGCTGTCGCTGGGCATCGAGACCATGGGTGGCGTGATGACCAAGATGATCACGAAGAACACCACGATCCCGACCAAGTTCGCGCAGACCTTCTCGACCGCGGAAGACAACCAGCCGGCCGTGACGATCAAGGTGTTCCAGGGCGAACGCGAACTGGCCGCGGGCAACAAGCTGCTCGGCGAGTTCAACCTCGAGGGCATCCCGCCGGCTTCGCGCGGCACGCCGCAGATCGAGGTGAGCTTCGACATCGACGCCAACGGCATCCTGCACGTCGGCGCCAAGGACAAGGGCACCGGCAAGGAAAACAAGATCACCATCAAGGCGAACTCGGGCCTGTCGGAGGACGAGATCCAGAACATGGTGAAGGACGCCGAGCTCAACGCGGCCGAGGACAAGAAGAAGGTCGAGCTGGTGCAGGCCCGCAACCAGGGCGAGGCCATGGTCCACAGCGTGCGCAAGTCGCTGGGCGAGCACGGCGACAGCCTCGATGCCGGCGAGAAGGAAAAGATCGAGACCGCGATCAAGGAACTCGAGGACGTGGTCAAGGGCGAGGACAAGGCCGCGATCGAAGAGAAGACCAACACGCTGATGACCGCGAGCCAGAAGCTCGGCGAGAAGATGTATGCCGACGCGCAGGCCGCGGCCGGTGCCGCCGCCGGCCCGGGTGCCTCGGCTGGCGCGGAAGCTGCGAGCAGCGCCCCGGCCGACGACAACGTGGTCGACGCCGAGGTCAAGGAAGTCAAGAAGAAGGACTGATCGTCCGCTCGGTCGAACGGGGCTGGAACACCTGGAAGGGTGCTCCAGCCTTTCTCGCTTCGATCGATCCCCGTTCCCGAAGAGACCTGAAGACCGCCCCGCCGCCCGACCGAACCTGCCATGGCCACCAAACGCGACTACTACGAAACCCTCGGCGTTCCCAAGAACGCGAGCGACGACGAAATCAAGAAGGCTTATCGCAAGCTCGCGATGAAGCACCACCCGGACCGCAACCACGGCGACACCAGCAAGGACGCCGAGGACAAGTTCAAGGAGGTGAAGGAAGCCTATGAAATGCTGTCGGACGGCCAGAAGCGCGCGGCCTACGACCAGTACGGCCACGCCGGCGTCGATCCCAACATGCGCGGCGGCCCGGGCGCGGAAGGCTTCGGCGGCTTCGCGGAAGCCTTCGGCGACATCTTCGGCGACGTGTTCGGCGGCGGTGGCCGCGGCCGCGCCGGCGGCGGGCGCCAGGTGTTCCGCGGCAGCGACCTGAGCTACGCGATGGAGATCACGCTCGAGGAAGCGGCCGAGGGCAAGGAAGCCCAGATTCGCATTCCGAGCTGGGACGACTGCGGCACCTGCAAGGGCACCGGCGCCAAGCCGGGCACCAAGCCGATCACCTGCACCACCTGCCACGGCGCAGGCGCGGTGCAGATGCGCCAGGGCTTCTTCAGCGTGCAGCAGACCTGCCCGACCTGCCACGGCAGCGGCAAGATCATTCCCGAGCCCTGCGCGACCTGCCACGGCCAGGGCAAGATCAAGAACAACAAGACGCTGGAAGTGAAGATCCCGGCCGGCATCGACGACGGCATGCGCATCCGCAGCACCGGCAACGGCGAACCCGGCACCAATGGCGGGCCGCCCGGCGACCTCTACATCGAGATCCGGCTCAAGAAGCACGAACTGTTCGAGCGCGACGGCGACGACCTGCACTGCGTGGTGCCGGTCAGCGTCACCACCGCGGCGCTCGGCGGCGAGATCAACGTGCCCACGCTCAAGGGCAACGCGGCCATCGACATTCCCGACGGCACGCAGAGCGGCAAGCAGTTCCGCCTGCGCGGCAAGGGCATCAAGGGCGTGCGCTCGAGCTATCCGGGCGACCTCTACTGCCACGTGCGCGTCGAGACGCCGGTGAAGCTCACCGAGCACCAGCGCAAGCTGCTGAAGGAACTCGACGAGTCGCTCAAGAAGGGCGGCGAGAAGCACAGTCCCACCGACAAGGGCTGGTTCGACAAGGCCAAGGAATTCTTCAGCTGAGGACGAAACGCACGGCCCTGCCGTGCTGAACCGTGGCGCACGAGGGGTGCGCCACGGCCTCGAGGCCCCTGCGGCCTTTTGTTTGCGTCCACGCACGCGAACGGTGCCCCTCGAACGCCTTCGGTGCCACGCACCACAACGGCGCGTTCTCCCGCTTCCCTCCGACTCGCAACTGGCGCGCTTTCCCACGCCGCAGCGCGCGCGCCGCTCATCAAAAGATGGCGCGTAGATTGCTTTTAGATATTTTTTGAATGAGCAATAAACCCAAACGGGAGCTGCCGCGTTATTGAAGGACAGCGTTGTTTTTTTGAGTCAGTGGGCTCAATAGGAGGTGCTTGCCGTTAAAACACGCAAAGGACGCATATGTCGATTGCCATAGGTATTTTCACTGGCAGACTGGTTTACCCGAACCGGTTTGCGGAACCTGGGAATTTAGCTGGAATTCGCAAACTCGTGCACGAATTTTTTGTTGAACTTTACTCGTGACTGTGGTTCTGAATTAACAACTATTTCCTGGGTGCACTCTTTGCTTTATGCTGATTGTGCAGATTGTGTTTAAGGGAGTTTTCCAAGGCATGCAGCCCTGGGCGGCCACACCTTTTCAAAAGATGCGACGCTTTCGGACTGCAGGATTTCGGGCTTTAAAGGCCCGCTGACTTGACGGAGGCGTGACCATGGATGTGATCAGCAACTTTGCAGCGCGTTACGAGCGCACTCGCGAGGAAGTCCTTTCGCTGCAGGAATACCTGGAACTCTGCAAACGAGACCCGATGGCCTACGCCACCGCGTCCGAGCGCATGCTCAAGGCCATCGGCGACCCCGAACTGGTCGACACCCGCAACGACTCCCGCCTCTCGCGCATCTTCGCCAACAAGGTCATCAAGATCTATCCGGCGTTCAAGGAGTTCTACGGGATGGAGGAGGCCATCGAGCAGGTGGTGTCCTATTTCCGCCACGCCGCGCAGGGCCTGGAGGAAAAGAAGCAGATCCTCTACCTGCTGGGCCCGGTCGGCGGCGGCAAGAGCTCGATCGCCGAGCGCCTCAAGCAGCTCATGGAGCACGTGCCCTTCTACTCGATCCAGGGCTCGCCGGTGAACGAATCGCCGCTCGGCCTGTTCGACGCGGCCGAGGACGGCGAGATCCTCGAGAAGGAATACAACATCCCGCGCCGCTACCTGCAGCGCATCCTGTCGCCCTGGGCCGTCAAGCGGCTCGAGGAGTACGGCGGCGACATCCGCCAGTTCAAGATAGTCAAGCGCTACCCCTCGGTGCTGCGCCAGATCGCGGTGGCCAAGACCGAGCCCGGCGACGAGAACAACCAGGACATCTCCTCGCTGGTCGGCAAGGTCGACATCCGCAAGCTCGAGACCTATGCCCAGGACGACCCGGACGCCTACGCCTACTCGGGCGGCCTGTGCCTCGCGAACCAGGGCCTGCTGGAGTTCGTGGAAATGTTCAAGGCGCCGATCAAGGTGCTGCATCCGCTGCTGACCGCCACGCAGGAAAGCAACTTCAAGGGCACCGAGGGCTTCGGCGCGATCCCCTTCGACGGCATCGTGCTGGCCCACAGCAACGAGAGCGAGTGGAAGGCCTTCCGCAACAACAAGAACAACGAGGCTTTCCTCGACCGGATCTACATCGTCAAGGTGCCCTACTGCCTGCGGGTGTCCGAGGAGATCAAGATCTACGAGAAGCTGGTGCGCAACTCCTCGCTGGCCCAGGCGCCCTGCGCGCCCGGAACCCTGCGCATGATGGCGCAGCTGTCGGTGCTCACGCGGCTGAAGGAACCCGAGAACTCGAGCATCTTCAGCAAGTCGCAGGTCTACGACGGCGACAACCTCAAGGACACCGATCCCAAGGCCAAGTCGATCCAGGAGTACCGCGACTACGCGGGCGTCGACGAGGGCATGAGCGGCGTCTCCACGCGCTTCGCCTTCAAGATCATCTCGAAGGTCTTCAACTTCGACAGCTCCGAGGTCGCCGCCAACCCGGTGCACCTGATGTACGTGCTCGAGCAGCAGATCGAGCGCGAGCAGTTCCCGCAGGAGGTCGAGCAGAAGTACATCAGCTACATCAAGGAGCTGCTGGCGCCGCGCTATGCCGAGTTCATCGGCAAGGAGATCCAGACCGCCTACCTCGAGAGCTACAGCGAGTACGGCCAGAACATCTTCGACCGCTACGTGACCTACGCCGACTACTGGATACAGGACCAGGAGTTCCGCGACGTCGACACCGGCGAGGTCTTCGACCGCGCTTCGCTCAACGCAGAGCTCGAGAAGATCGAGCGGCCGGCCGGCATCGGCAACCCGAAGGACTTCCGCAACGAGATCGTCAACTTCGTGCTGCGCGCGCGGGCCGGCAACAACGGCCGCAACCCGGCCTGGACCAGCTACGAGAAGCTGCGCGCGGTGATCGAAAAGAAGATGTTCTCCAACACCGAGGAGCTGCTGCCGGTGATCAGCTTCAACACCAAGAGCAGCGCCGACGAGCAGAAGAAGCACGAGGACTTCGTCACGCGCATGGTCGAGAAGGGCTACACCGCCAAGCAGGTGCGCCTGCTGTGCGAGTGGTACCTGCGCGTGCGCAAGAGTTCGTAGCCGTCGCGCGCGCCACCGGCGCACGCCAACGCCCATCGTTTTGCAAGGAGCTTTGAAACCATCGTGGCCATCCTGCAGCAGATCATCGACCGCCGGCTCTCGGGCAAGAACAAGTCCATCGGCAACCGCGAGCGCTTTCTCCGGCGCTACCGCGGCCAGATCCAGGAGGCGGTGCGGCGGGCCGTGAGCGGCCGCAACATCCGCGAACTGGAACAGGGCGAGGATGTGACGCTGCCGCGCCACGATGTGTCGGAGCCGGTCTTCGGCCATGCGCGCGGCGGCGACCGCGAGTACGTGCACCCGGGCAACCAGGAGTACGTGCGCGGCGACCGCATCAAGCGCCCAGACGGCGGCCAGGGCGGCGGCTCGGGCAGCGGCGAGGCCAGCGACAGCGGCGAGGGCAACGACGACTTCGTGTTCCACCTCACGCGCGAGGAGTTCATGCGCGTGTTCTTCGACGATCTCGCGCTGCCGCACCTGATCCGCACGCAGATCGCCGACGTGCCCGAATGGAAGAGCCACCGCGCGGGCTTCACCAGCGACGGCACGCCCAACAACCTGCACGTGGTGCGCTCGATGCGCGGCGCGCTGGCCCGGCGCATCGCGCTCGGCGGCGAACCGCGCAAGGAGCTGCGCCGGCTCGAGGCGCACCTGCTGCACCTGAAGGCGCATCCGCAGGCCACGCAGCCCTTCATCCAGAACGAGATCGCCGAGACCGAGGCGCGCATCGAGGAGCTGCGCCGTACCGCGCGCCACGTGCCCTACATCGATCCGATCGACCTGCGCTACCGCAACCGCGTGAAGACGCCGGTTCCCAGCGCCAAGGCCGTGATGTTCTGCCTCATGGACGTCTCGGGCTCGATGGACGAGGCGCGCAAGGACATGGCCAAGCGCTTCTTCATGCTGCTGTACATGTTCCTCACCCGGCACTACGAGACCATCGACCTGGTGTTCCTGCGCCATCACACGCAGGCGCAGGAAGTCAGCGAGGACGAGTTCTTCCATGCCACCGAGACCGGCGGCACCGTGGTGTCGAGCGCGCTGGTGCTGATGGACGAGATCGTGCGCGCGCGCTACCCCAGCGGCGAATGGAACATCTACGGCGCGCAGGCCAGCGACGGCGACAACTGGCACCAGGACAGCGGGCGCTGCCGCCAGCTGCTCGAGGAGCACATCCTGCCGAAGGTGCGCTACTACGCCTACGTGCAGGTGGCCGAGACCGAGCAGAACCTGTGGCAGGAATACGCGCAGCTCGAGGGCATCGAGCCCAACTTCGCGATGCGCAAGGTGTCCGAGGCCAGCGACATCTACCCCGTGTTCCGCGACCTGTTCAAGAAGGAAGGAGCCAGCGCATGACCTCCGCCGACCGCCCTCCTTCGGCACCGCCGCTGCCGACCGCCGCCACCATCCCGCAGGGCAGGCTCGAGCGGCTGCCGAGCCCCTCGGACTGGACCTTCGACCTGATCGAGCGCTACCACACCGAGATCGCGCGCACCGCGCGCGGCTACGGCCTCGACGTCTATCCGAACCAGCTCGAGATCATCACGGCCGAGCAGATGATGGATGCCTACGCCAGCGTGGGCATGCCGATGATCTACAGGCACTGGTCGTACGGCAAGCAGTTCATCGCCACCGAGAAGAACTACCGCCGCGGCCACATGGGGCTGGCCTACGAGATCGTGATCAACTCCGATCCCTGCATCGCCTACCTGATGGAGGAGAACACCATGGCCATGCAGGCCCTGGTGATCGCGCACGCGGCCTACGGCCACAACAGCTTCTTCAAGGGCAACTACCTGTTCCGCATGTGGACCGATGCGTCCTCGATCATCGACTACCTGGTCTATGCGCGGCACTACATCGCCGAATGCGAGGAGCGCCATGGCGTCGATGAAGTCGAGAAGCTGCTCGACTCCTGCCATGCGCTGATGAACTACGGCGTGGACCGCTACCGCCGTCCGCAGAAGCGCTCGCTGGCGCAGGAGAGTGCGCAGCGCGCCGAGCGCGAGCGCCACATGCAGCAGCAGGTCAACGACCTCTGGCGCACGCTGCCGCGGCGCAGCGAGCAGAACGCCGGCTCGGAATCGGCGCCGCGCTTTCCGCTCGAGCCGCAGGAAAACCTGCTCTATTTCATCGAGAAGAACGCCGCCCTGCTCGAGCCCTGGCAGCGCGAGGTGGTGCGCATCGTGCGCAAGATCGCGCAGTACTTCTATCCGCAGCGCCAGACCCAGGTCATGAACGAGGGCTGGGCCACCTTCTGGCACTACACGCTGCTCAACACCATGTACGACCGCGGCCAGCTCGACGACGGCTTCATGATGGAGTGGCTGAGCTCGCACACCGGCGTGATCTTCCAGCCGCCCGTGGGCCACCGCGCCTACAGCGGCATCAACCCCTACGCGCTCGGCTTCGCGATGTACACCGAGCTGCGCCGCATCTGCGAGAAGCCCACCGACGAGGACCGGCGCTGGTTCCCCGACTTCGCGGGCAGCGACTGGGTGGCCACGCTCGACTACGCGATGCGCAACTTCAAGGACGAGAGCTTCGTGGGCCAGTTCCTGAGCCCGAAGACCATGCGCGACTTCCGCCTGTTCGCGATCCGCGACCACCAGAGCGAATCCGAGCTCGAGGTCTCGGCGATCCACGACGACAGCGGCTACCAGGCGCTGCGCGAATCGCTGTCGCGCCAGTACGACCTCGGCAGCCGCGAGCCCGACATCCAGGTCTGGAACGTCAACATGCGCGGCGACCGTTCGCTGACGCTGCGCCACACGCAGCGCAACAGCCTGCCGCTGCACGACGACGCCGAGGAGGTGCTCAAGCACGTGGCGCGGCTGTGGGGCTTCGACGTGCACCTCGAGAGCGTCGATGCGCAGGGCCGCATCAGCCGCAGCTGGAAGGCCTCGGCGCCGCGGGCGCTGTACTAGCCGAGGTTCAGGGCACCAGCGCGGCGATCGCCAGCGTGTAGCCCTTCACGCCCAGCCCCACGATGATCCCGCGCGCCGCCGGCGAGATGTACGAGCGGTGGCGGAACTCCTCGCGCGCATGCACGTTCGAGATGTGCAGCTCGATCAGCGGCACGCTCGCGCCCTTGATGGCGTCGTGCAGCGCGATCGAGGTGTGGGTGTAGGCGCCCGGGTTCATCACCACGCCGAGCATGGTGCCGGCCGCCACCTCGCGGCCCGCTTCCTGGATCCAGTCGACCAGCACGCCTTCGTGGTTGGTCTGGCGGCATTCGATCGCCACGCCGAGCTTCGCGCCCGTTTCATGGCACAGGCGTTCCACGTCGGCCAGCGTGTCGCGGCCATACTGTTCGGGCTCGCGCGTGCCCAGGAGGTTGAGGTTGGGGCCGTTGAGGACGAGGATTTTCTTCATGATGGATCGGGCTGGCGGCACGCGTCGGACGGGCCGCCATTATGGTCTGGCACCGGCCCTGCCCCGCCGCGCCGCGGGCGAGCCGACGTAGTGGTTGTACGCGTCGATGTCGACCACGCAGCGCGCCATCAGGTCGACGAAGGCGCGCAGCTTCTGCCCCATGTAGCGCTGGCGCTGGTAGGCGCAGTAGATGGGCCGCGGCTGCGGCTGCCACTGCGGCAGCACCGGCACCAGCACGCCCTGCGCCAGCTCGGGCCGCACGAAGAAGGCCGGCAGCAGCGCGATGCCCAGGCCGTCGATGCAGAAGGTCTTCATCACCCAGTGGTCGTTGGTCTCGAAGGCGGGTTCGGGCCGGTAGGCATGACGGCCCGATGCGCCCGACACCAGCAGCACCTGCGACGGCCCCGCGGCCTCCCGCATCACGATCGCCCGGTGCGCCGCGAGATCGTCGGGCGCGCGCGGCGTGCCGTGGCACTCGAGGTACTGCGGGCTCGCGTAGAGGCCGTAGTTCAGCTGTCCCAGCAGCTTGGCGACGAGGTTCGGCGCATCGGGCGGCTCCGAGCACACATAGCAGTCCACGTCGCCGATGCCCGGCGCGTTCGGCCGGCTCGCCGCATCGAGCTGGCAGCGCACATTGGGATGCGACTCCAGGAACAGCTTCACCACGTGGCACACGAAGGAAGTGCTGAACTGGGTGTCCGACAGCAGCGAGAGGCTGCCCGACACGCCGCTGGTGATCTCCTGGATCTCGGTGCGCGCCGTCTCGAGCCGGCCCGTGACCTCGCCGAGCAGGTCCTCGCAGCGCACGAAGAAGGCACGGCCCGCCTCGGTCGCGGTGATGCGGCGCGAGCTGCGCATCAGCAGCTGCGCGCCCAGCAGCTCCTCCAGCCGCGTGAGCTGCCGGCTCAAGGTGGCCTTCGACACGCCCGACAGGCTCTCGGCCCGCGTGAGGCTGCCGCTTTGCACGACGAGCACGAAGGCCTGCACCAGCGCGAGGTCGATGCCGGTCACGCGCGCTCCCTGTAGGCGAAGGTGGTCCGTTTCAGAAATGAAAAGTTGCGTCTCTGCATGTGGCTTTCATCGGAGGGCGGGACACGGTACGGTCGGCGCGGGCGTGGCGAATGCTATGCCATGCCCCACGGAGAACCCCATGACCCATCCCACCGCGTCCCCCTGGCACCCCGTCGCCCCTTCGGCCGGCCTGCGCCCCGGCGCCAACATCGTCGCCGGCTTCGCCGAGGGCCAGGAGCTCGCGCTCTGGCGTTCGGCCGACGGCGCGGCCCAGGCCTGGGAGAACCGCTGCCCGCACCGCAGCGTGCGCTTCACGCTCGGCCAGGTGGTCGAGAACCGCCTCGCCTGTGCCTACCATGGCTGGCAGTACGCCGCGGGCAACGGGCAGTGCGTCGGCATTCCCGCCCATCCGGCGATGCCCGCGCCGCGCAACGTCTGCGCCAGGGTGTTCGGCGCGGTCGACGCGGCGGGCATGGTGTGGGTGAACCTGGCGCACGAGGGCTCGATGACGACATCGGCGCCGCAAGCGCTGGCCGATGCCGTGCCGGCCGGCTGGCATTTCTGTCGCACGCTGACCTTGCGCGCCGGTGCGCAACAGGTGCGCGAGGCGCTCGTCCGGCACGGCTTCGCGGCCGGCGCCGCCCCAGGCGCATGGCGCGGCATGCTCGGCGGCGCGCCGACCGTCGCGCTGCTGCTCGACGCGCAGCCGCAGCTGGCCTTCATCCACCTGTGGGCCGAGACCGCCCCGGGCTCCGAGGCCATGAAGACCCTGCACGCGGCCGCGCGGACCCTGCGCGGCGACATCGAACCAACCGAGACCTGAAGGAAGCACGATGCCCTTCGTCACCGACGACCCCAACATGCTCGACGACTGGCTGGTCGTCGGCCCCGCGAGCGCGCTCGCCGGCCGCTCGCAGCGGCAGCCCTACACCACCTGCCTGCTCGGCGCCACGCTCTCGCTGTGGGCCGAGGCCGACGGCACGCCGCAATGCCGGCTCGGCGCGCAGCCGCTTTCCGTGCAGTCGCGCCACGGCTACCTCTGGGTCTGCCCCAGCGGCCGGCCCGCGCGGCCGCTGTTCGAGTTTCCCGAATACACCGAGCCCGGGCGCCGCCTCGTCGACTGCGGCGGCATCGGCGTCGCGGTGTCGGGCCTGCGCGTGATCGAGAACTTCCTCGACATGGCGCACTTTCCCTTCGTGCATGCCGATTACCTCGGCAAGGTGCCGCACACCGAGGTCGCCCCGTACCGGGTGACGATCGAGCCCGCCACCGGCGAGATCTGGGCCACCGACTGCCGCTTCTGGCAGCCGCGCGCCTCGGCCGCGCACGACAGCGGCGCCGACGTGCGCTACACCTACCGCGTGATGCAGCCCTTCTCGGCCATGCTCTACAAGTCGAGCCTGCGTCCCGAGGCACGGGACGCGATCTGCCTGTTTCTCCAGCCGCTGGACGACGAGCACGTGATCGCCCACGCGTTGATCGCGTACTTCGACGATGTGTCGAGCGACGCCGAGCTCATCGCGTTCCAGCACACCATCTTCGGCCAGGACAAGCCGATCCTCGAGAACCATGCCTTCAAGCGCATGCCGCTCGAAGGCCGCGCCGAGACGCCGACGCGCGGCGACACCGCCTCCGTCACCTACCGCCGCTGGCTGCGCGAACGCGGCATGCGATTCGGCACGAGGGCCGCCGCATGACGACGCTGCTCAAACTCCACGACTACCCGCTCTCGGGCAACTGCTTCAAGGTGCGGCAGCTGCTGGCCTGGCTGGCCGTGCCCCACGAGATCGTGCCGGTCGACTTCCACCCGGGGCGCGCCCACAAGTCGGCCGCGTTCCTCGCCGAGCTCAATCCGCTCGGCCAGATCCCGGTGATCGAGGACGACGGCTTCGTACTGCGCGATGCGCAGGCCATCCTGGTCTACCTCGCGAGCCGCCACGACGCGCAGCGGCGCTGGTACCCCGACGATCCGAAGCTGCGCGGCCAGGTCGCGATGTGGCTCGCCACGGCCGACGAGATCACGCGCACCGCCTCGGCCGCGCGGCTGCACGACGCGCTCGGCTACCGCCATCTCGACATCGAGGCCTGCCGCGCAGGCGCGCGGGCCGTGTTCCGCGTGCTCGACGACCACCTCGCCGAGCAGGCCAGCACGGGCCTGCGCTGGCTGGCCGCGGCGACCGAGCCGACGATCGCCGACCTGGCCTGCTTTCCGTACGTGGCGCTGGCCGGCGAAGGCGGCATCTCGCTCGACGAGTTTCCCGCCCTGCGGCACTGGGTCTGGGATTTCCGACACCTGCCCGGGTTCATCGGCATGTCGGGTATCTTCCCCGCTGGCCCCGCCTGAGTATCCTTGGGGCCTCGCGCCGCCTGCCGGCCCTCCAATTCCTCCCTCTCCTTCCCCCCTCCTTCCCTCCTCCCCGAACACGCCATGAAAACCAAAGCCGCCGTCGCCTGGAAATCCGGAGCCCCGCTGACCATCGAAACCGTGGACCTCGACGGCCCGCGATTCGGCGAAGTGCTCGTCGAGATCAAGGCCACCGGCATCTGCCACACCGACTACTACACCCTCTCGGGCGCCGACCCCGAAGGCATCTTCCCCGCCATCCTCGGCCATGAAGGCGCCGGCATCGTGGTCGACGTCGGCCCCGGCGTCACCACCCTCAAGAAGGGCGACCACGTCATTCCGCTCTACACGCCCGAATGCCGCCAGTGCAAGTTCTGCCTGTCGCGCAAGACCAACCTGTGCCAGCTGATCCGCGGCACCCAGGGCAAGGGCCTGATGCCCGACGGCACCAGCCGCTTCAGCCTCGACGGCAAGCCCATCGCCCACTACATGGGCACCTCCACCTTCAGCAACTACACGGTTGCGCCCGAGATCTCGCTGGCCAAGATCCGCGAGGACGCGCCCTTCGACAAGGTCTGCTACATCGGCTGCGGCGTCACCACCGGCATCGGCGCGGTGATCTTCACGGCCAAGGTGGAAGCCGGCGCCAACGTGGTGGTGTTCGGCCTCGGCGGCATCGGCCTGAACGTGATCCAGGGCGCGAAGATGGTGGGCGCCGACAAGATCATCGGCGTCGACCTGAACCCCGAGCGCGAAGCCATGGCGCGCAAGTTCGGCATGACGCACTTCATCAACCCGAAGGACACCGAGAACGTGGTCGACGCCATCGTGCAGCTGACCGACGGCGGCGCCGACTACAGCTTCGAGTGCATCGGCAACACCAAGGTGATGCGCCAGGCGCTCGAGTGCACGCACAAGGGCTGGGGCCGCAGCATCATCATCGGCGTGGCCGAGGCCGGCGCCGAGATCAGCACGCGGCCGTTCCAGCTGGTCACCGGCCGCAAGTGGGAAGGCTCGGCCTTCGGCGGCGCGCGCGGCCGCACCGACGTGCCGAAGATCGTCGACTGGTACATGGAAGGCAAGATCAACATCGACGACCTGATCACCCACACCATGCCGCTCGAGAAGATCAACGACGGCTTCGACCTCATGAAGCGCGGCGAGTCGATCCGCGGCGTGGTGCTCTACTGACGCCGCGGGTGCCGACCATGGAACGCATGGAGCCCCTGCGCCGCATCGAAGCCGGCGTGCTCGAGGTCGCCTATCACGAGAGCGGCCCGGCCGACGGACCGCCCGTGCTGCTGATGCATGGCTTCCCCTACGACATCCACACCTATGCCGAGGTCGCGCCGCTGCTCGCGGCCGAGGGCTGCCGCACCATCGTGCCGTACATGCGCGGCTATGGCGGCACGCGCTTCCTGCGCAAGGACACGCCGCGCTCGGGCGAACAGGCGGCCTTCGGCGCCGACCTGCTGGCGCTGCTCGACGCACTGAAGATCGAGCGCGCCGTGCTCGCCGGCTACGACTGGGGCGGCCGCGCGGCCTGCGTGGTGGCGGCCCTGTGGCCCGAGCGCTGCGCGGGGCTGGTATCGCTCAACAGCTACAACATCCAGAACATCGCCAAGGCGATGGAGCCCGACACGCCCGAGAACGAGCACAGCCTCTGGTACCAGTACTACTTCCACAGCGAGCGTGGCCGTGCCGGCCTGCAGAAGGACCGCAAGGCCATCGCCAAGCTGCTGTGGAAGCTGTGGTCGCCGACCTGGCGCTTCGACGACGCCACCTTCGAGCGCAGCGCCGCGGCCTTCGACCATCCCGACTTCGTCGAGGTCGTGATCCACTCGTACCGCCATCGCTATGGCCTGGTGGCGGGCGATCCGGACTATGCCGACATCGATCGCCAGCTGGCCGCGCAGCCGGTCATCCGCGTGCCCGCGATCACCTTCGACGGCATCGACGACGGCGTGCGGCCGCCGGCCGAGGCCGCGGCGCATGCGGCGCGCTTCAGCGGACCGCGCTCGCACCGGCTGGTGCCGGGCGCGGGCCACAACCTGCCGCAGGAGGCGCCGCGCGCCTTCGCCGACGCGGTGCTCGAACTGGTGCGAGGCGCCGCATGACCGATCTGCTCAAGACCCTGTCCGAACACCACTGCTTCGGCGGCGTGCAGGGCTTCTACGAACAGGCCTCGCACGAGATCGGCCTGCCGATGCGCTTCTCGGTCTACCTGCCGCCGCAGGCCGCCAACGAGCGCGTGCCCGCGCTGCTGTACCTCGCGGGCCTGACCTGCAACGAGGAGACCTTCGCGATCAAGGCCGGCGCGCAGCGCATGGCCGCCAGCCTCGGCCTGGCGCTGATCGCGCCCGACACCAGCCCGCGCGGCGCGGCCATGGAAGCGCTGCCGGGCGCCACCGCGAGCTGGGACTTCGGCATCGGCGCCGGCTTCTACCTCGACGCCACCGAGGCGCCCTGGGCCGCCCACTGGCGCATGGAGAGCTGGATCGTGCAGGAGCTGCTGCCGCTGGTGGGCCGCGAGTTCGCGATCGACACCGCGCGCCTGGGCATCTTCGGCCACTCGATGGGCGGCCACGGCGCGCTGACGCTGGCGCTGCGCCATCCGGGGCGCTTCCTCTCGCTGTCGGCCTTCGCGCCGATCTGCGCGCCCACCCAGTGCCCCTGGGGCGACAAGGCGCTGCGCGGCTACCTCGGCGAACCCGGCGACGACCGCGCGGCCTGGCTCGCGCACGATGCCAGCGCGCTGATGCAGTCGCAGACCGCGGCGCCCTATCCGCACGGCATCCTGGTCGACCAGGGCCTGGCCGACAAATTCCTCGCCGAGCAGCTGAACCCCGAAGCCTTCGAGGCCGCCTGCTTCGCCGCCGGCCAGCCGCTCACGCTGCGGCGCCACGCGGGCTACGACCACGGCTACTACTTCATCCAGAGCTTCATGGCCGACCACCTGGCGCACCACGCGCAGGTGCTGCGCGGCTGACGAACCGCCATGTCCGACGCCCAGACGCCCGCCTTCCACCTGCGACTGCGCGACGGCGCGGCCGAGGAGGACATGGTGCTCGCCGGCATCTGGCGCCGGGCCTGGTCGGCCTCGCACCCGGGCGCGGCCACGGTCGAGCCGATCGCCCACTGGCTGCAGCGCGTGCGCACCGAGTTCGTGGCACCGGCCGAGGTGGTGATCGCCGAGCGCGATGCGCAGGTGCTGGCTTTCATGGTGCTGCACGACCGGCGCGAGTACGTAGCGCAGCTGTTCGTCGACCCGCACCTGCGCAACCAGGGCCTGGGCCAGGCGCTGCTCGACGAGGCCTGCGTGCGCATGCCCACCGGCTGGCGGCTGCACGTGGCGCTCACCAACACCGCGGCCCAGCGCTTCTACGAACGCTACGGCCTCGCGCGCGGCACGGTCGACCGGCATCCGACCAGCGGACGCGAACGAATCAGCTACCACTGGTACCCGGCGCGCGCGCCCTGGCGCAAGGCCTGAACCCTCACGTCGTCTTCTTCACCATGCGCATCGACCACATCGCCCTCTGGACCACCGACCTCGAACGCTGCAAGCGCTTCTACGTCGACTACTTCGGCGCCGCCGCCGGCGAGGGCTACGTCAATCCGAAGAAGGGCTTCGCCTCCTGCTTCCTGAGCCTGGGCGACGGCGCCCGGATCGAGGCGATGACCACCAGCACGCTGTCGCCGGTGGCGGCCGAACCCGGCGCGCAGCGCATGGGCTGGACCCATCTCGCGATCAGCGTGGGCTCGGAAGAAGCCGTCGACGCGCTGAGCCGCCGGCTGCAGGCCGACGGCTATCCGCTGCTCGACGGCCCGCGCCGCACCGGCGACGGCTACTACGAGAGCGTGGTGCTCGACCCCGACGGCAACCGCATCGAGATCACGGCCTGACACCCATGAAGAACGCCTTCGCCGACAGCCTGCACGAAACCTTCGAGCGCCTGGGCCGCATCGACATCCGCCGCATGTTCAGCGGCTTCGGCATCTATCACGAAGGCCGCATGTTCGCGCTGGTGATACGCGACACGCTTTACCTCAAGTCCGACGCCGAAAGCGCCGCGCATTTCGACCGCCTGAACCTGGCGCCCTTCACCTACGAACGGCAGGGCCAGCAGATGCCGATGTCCTACCGCGAGGCGCCGCCCGAGTTGTTCGAGGATCGCGAGGAAGCGGCCCTGTGGGGCCGGCGCGCCTACGAAGCCGCGCTGCGCTCGGGCACGGTGCCGAAGGCGATGCGCAAGGCGGCCGCGGCGAAGAAAGCCCCCGCCACGAAGAAGGTGGCTGCGAAGAAAACCGTCGCGAAGAAGGCCGCACCGGCCAGGAAGACCGCGTCGGCGAAAAAGGCCCGAAAGGCGACTCCCCGTTGAACGCACCACGCACACCCCAGACCTCTCTGCCCCCTCTGCCGGAGCGCGAGGAGATCGCGCTGCTCGAGCCCTTCGAGGGCCTGGGCCTGAACGACATCGTGCTGGTCGCCACGCGCGACGACGCCGAGCGCGCGGCCGCCGCGCTGCTGGCCGCGGGCGTGGTCGGCTTCGACACCGAGTCCAAGCCCACCTTCGCCAGGAACGAGGTCTCGACCGGCCCGCACCTGGTGCAGTTCGCCACGCGCGAAACCGCATGGCTGTTCCAGCTGCATCGCACCGACTGCAACGAGGTGCTGGGCGCGCTGATCGGTTCCGAGGCGCTGCGCAAGGTGGGCTTCGGCCTTTCGAGCGACCTCTCGCTGATCCGCCAGAAGCTCAAGGTGGAGCCGCGCGCGGTCCACGACATCGACGACGAGTTCCGCCGCCGCGGCTACCGCCGCTCGGTCGGCGTGAAGACCGCCGTGGCGCTGGTGTTCGGCCAGCGCTTCGCGAAGTCGCGCAAGGCCACGACCTCGAACTGGGCCAGCCACCGGCTCAGCGAGGCACAGCTGCGCTATGCGGCCAACGATGCCTATGCGTCGATCCGCGTGTTCGACGCGCTGCAGGACAACCGTTCGCGCTGAGCCTGTCGAAGCGCTGCACAACCGTTCGCGCTGAGCTTGTCGAAGCGCCGCACAACCGTTCACGCTGAGCCTGTCGAAGCGCCGCGCGAGGCTTCGACAAGCTCAGCCCGAACGGTTCTTGCACCACGCCTCAGTCCCGCCCCGCCTCGAGAATCGCCTGCGCGAGCCGCTTCGGGTTCGAGAAGAACATCTCGTGGCTGCCCGGGCACTCGACCAGCCTGAAGAGGCCCAGCCGCTCCGACAGCCGCGGATGCCACGGCAGGCTGTGCGGCAGCGCGATGTCCTGCTGGCAGTTGACGTAGGACTTGCCCACCTGCAGCGCGGCCATCGGCTGGCTCAGCACGATCTTGTCGGTGAAGGTGCGGTACGGGTGCGGGTTGAGCTGCTCGTAGGCCGAGCGCGCGAGCGCCATGTCGGCGTCGTTGATGAAGGCATCGCGCCAGATCTCGAAGGGCAGCGTCACGGCCTGGTCGTTGGCGCCCGCCACCGCGTCGAACAGCGCCACGTAATGCGGCGGCACCATGTCGTTGAGCGACTCGCCGGGCTGCGGCACGAAGGCATTCACGTACACCAGCCGCGCGATCCGGCCCGGCTGCTGCGCGAGGCGGTCGGCCACGCCGGTGATCACCATCCCGCCATAGCTGTGGCCCACGAGCCGCAGCTGCGAGAGATTCTTCTCCTCGATGTACTGCAGCGCCGAATCGATCGCGTCGGCCAGCCCGATCTTCGCGCGGTCGTCGCCGGGCCGGTTGCCCGCGAGCGTGGGGCAGTGCACGGTGTGGCCGGCCTCGCGCAGGCCGTTCGCGACGGCCTCCATTTCGGCACCGGTGTGCCAGGCGCCGTGAATCAGGACATAGGTGTCGGACATGGGGGTCTCCTCGAGGGGTGGATGCGGGTTGCTGGCGATCAAACGCAGCGACTGTAGGAATCCCGCCGCCGCGCCGCTGGCCGCTGGCCGCCAGCGCGATGGCCGATTCGCGCCAGCTCAGCGCAGGCGCCGCAGCGCGCCCGGCGTGGCGCCCAGTTGCTGGCGGCACAGGCGCACGAAATGCGAGGCGTCGCGCAGGCCGACGCGAAAGCCGATCTCCGCCACCGCGAGCCGGTCGAAGCGCGCGTCGCCCAGCATGCGACGCGCGGCCTGCATGCGAAAGCCCAGCAGCGCGGTGGCGAAGGTGGTGCCGCCCTCCCCGCCTTCACCGCGCTCGGCCAGGCAGCGGTGCAGGCTGCGCTGCGAGATGCCGAGCTCGCGCGCCACCGCCTCGGCCGTGAGGCCGGGCTCGGCGTGGCGCTCGCGCGTGGCCTCGAGCACGCGCCGGCGCAGCGGCGCGCGCGCCCGGCTCCACCGCCGCGGCCACGCCCGGCCCGGTGGCCAGCGCGAGCAGTCCGCCGAGCTGGTCGGCCAGCAGGCGCGGCGGCAGCGGCGGCGCGCCCGCGGCCTCGGGCGTGAGCTGCTGCACGAAGCGGCTCAGCACGCTGCCCCAGCCCGCGCTGCCGTCGATGCGGCAGGCGAGCTGGCCCGGCGCGTCGGGCAGCCACGATTCGACCCAGGCCGTGGGCAGCTCGAGCGAGACGGTGTCGGCCGACTGCACGAAGTGGAAGGCGTAGCTGCGCCGCGAATCGACCAGCACCGCGTCGCCCGGCAGCATGCGTGCGCTGCGCCCTTCCTGCTCGACGCTCCAGGCGCTGTCGGTCTTGCACAGCAGGTAGTAGAAGTTGCTGTGGCTGCGCTCGATCGCGCGGCGCGTGCGGTAGACATCCTGCGCGCTGCCGCGCACGCGGTTGACACCGATGCCGAGCGCCGGCGTGCCCAGCGGGGCCGATTCGAGCATGGCATCGAAATGCCGCGCCTGCGGGCTGGTCACCTCCATCTCGAGGAAACCCTCGCAGACCGCGCCGACCCAGTAATCGAGCCGCTGCGCGGGCGGCACCGCGTCGGTGGACCAGCGCTCGATCGCGGCCGGCGGACGGTGGGCTTCGGCGAGGGACTGGGTGGGCATGGAGGGTTCTCCCCGAGGATGGGTCGGCAGCAACATACCGAAGCCGGCCGGGCTTGCCAAGCGGGCTCGCCCGGGAAGCCGGCCCGGTTATAGGCGGCGGCTGACGACGCGGCCGACGGCCGGTCGGCACAATGGCCTGCTGCATCAACCCCGCGCACCGGCCGCCGCCGGCGTGCGCACAAGGAAGGAAACACCCAGGCCATGACCACCACCAACAAAAGCGACTTCGGACTGATCGGCCTGGCCGTGATGGGCCAGAACCTCGTGCTGAACGTGGAAAGCCGCGGCTTCCAGGTCAGCGTCTACAACCGCACCGAAGCCACCACCGAGGCCTTCATCGCCGCCAACCCCGGCAAGAAGCTGGTGGGCGCGAAGACGCTCGAAGAGTTCGTGCAGAGCCTCGCCAAGCCGCGCAAGATCCAGATCATGGTCAAGGCCGGCGCGCCGGTCGACCAGGTGATCGAGCAGCTCATCCCGCTGCTCGACAAGGACGACATCGTCATCGACGGCGGCAACAGCCTCTACACCGACACCGAGCGCCGCGACGCCTACCTCTCGAGCAAGGGCCTGCGCTTCATCGGCGCGGGCGTCTCGGGCGGCGAGGAAGGCGCGCGCAAGGGGCCGTCGATCATGCCGGGCGGCCCGGCCTCGACCTGGGAGGTGATGAAGCCGATCTTCGAGAGCATCGCGGCCAAGGTCGACGGCGAGCCCTGCGTGATCCACATCGGCCCGGGCGGCGCCGGCCACTACGTGAAGATGGTGCACAACGGCATCGAGTACGGCGACATGCAGCTGATCTGCGAGGCCTACAGCCTGTTCAAGGCCGCCGGCTTCACGACCGACGAGATGGCCGCGATCTTCAACGAATGGAACGACGGCGAGCTGCAGAGCTACCTGATCCAGATCACCGCCAAGGCGCTCGAGCAGAAGGACCCGGAAACCGGCAAGCCCATCGTCGACGTGATCCTCGACAAGGCCGGCCAGAAGGGCACGGGCCAGTGGACCTTGATCAACGCGGCCGAGAACGCGGTGGTCATCAGCACCATCAACGCCGCGGTCGAGGCGCGCGTGCTGTCGTCGCAGAAGAAGGCGCGCGTGGGCGCGAGCAAGCTGCTGCAGGGCCCGAAGGTCGAGCTCTCGCTCGAGAAGAAGGCGCTGGTGGCCAAGGTGCACGACGCGCTCTATGCCTCCAAGGTCATCAGCTACACCCAGGGCTTCGACCTCATCAAGACCATGGGCGACAAGAAGGGCTGGGGCCTCGACCTCGGCCGCATCGCGGCGATCTGGCGCGGCGGCTGCATCATCCGCGCGCGCTTCCTCAACCGCATCACCGACGCCTTCCGCACCGATCCGGCGCTGGCCAACCTGATGCTCGATCCCTTCTTCAAGGACCTGCTCAACCGCACCCAGCAGAACTGGCGCGAGGTGGTGGCGCTGGCCGTGAGCAACGGCATCCCGGTGCCGGCCTTCAGCGCCTCGCTGGCCTACTACGACAGCTACCGCACCGAGCGCCTCAGCGCCAACCTGCTGCAGGCGCAGCGCGACTTCTTCGGCGCCCACACCTACGAGCGCGTGGACAAGCCCGAGGGGCAGTTCTTCCACACGGAGTGGCCGGAAGTCATCGGCTGAACCCGGATTGACCCGCGGCCCGCCGCCATGGCACAACCCCCGCCATGGCAGCACCGGCCGCACCCCACGCCTATCCCGCGCACCTGGTCGAAGACTGGCGGCTTCGCGATGGCCGCGCGGTACGCATCCGCCCGATCCATGCCGACGACCTTGCGATGCACACCGCCTTCGTCGCGGGCCTGTCGGACCGCACCGGCTACCACCGGCTGCTCTCGCCGCGCAAGCCGCAGCCCGACGAGCTCTGGCGCATGACCCATGTCGACTACGCGCACGAGCTCGCGCTGATCGCCACCCTCGAGGTCGATGGCGCCGAGCAGGAGATGGGGGTGGTGCGCTACGTGCGCGGCGACACGCCCGAAACAACCGAGGTGGCCGAGTTCGCGGTGGTGATCGCCGATGCCTGGCAGCGCCAGGGGCTGGCCGAGAAACTGATGCGCAGCCTGATCTCGGCGGCGCGCGCCGCGGGCGTGCGCGAACTGGCCGACATCACCCTCTACGACAACCTCGCGATGATCGCGCTGGCGCGCAAGCTGGGCTTCAAGGTGCAGCGCGACCCGGGCAACCCGAACGTCAGCCGGCTGCGTCTCGCGCTGGACGCGCCGGCGTGACCTCCGCCTACTGCCCGAGCAGGCCCAGCTTCGACACCACCTTGCCCAGCGGCTTGCGCTCGCCGACGAAACCGACCGCCACGTAGCGCAGTGCCTCGGCCGGCACTCCCGCCACCGCCTCGCGGAAGGCCGCGTAGTTGGTGGTCTGCTGGCCCTGCACCGGGAAGTCGATCACGTCGCACTCGGTGCTGGCGAGCGCCTTCTGCCGCACGGCCGCGAGTTCCTCCTGCGAGGCGCCGAGCACCGCGATGCCGATCGGGATCAGGCCGGGATGCGTCCGTCCCGAGGCATCGACTAGCGGCTCGCCGACCAGCCCCGGATGGCGCTGGCCCACGGTCAGCGCGACCACGGCCGCGGCATTGGCGGCCAGGCCCGGCGGCAAGGCGGCGTCGACGACGATGACGCAGCGTTCGGGCAGCGCGGCAGCGGTGGGGGAAGGATCGGTCTGGCTCATGGCAGATGGAAGAAGATAAATTGAGTACTACTCAATCACAAGCCACTGAAAACTATGGAGTCAGCCGCCAACAACCTGGCTCTCGGCTCTTATTTATGAGCTTTACTCAATCACAGGAATAGCCATCGTCACCCCACCCGGCACGCTCCATGCGTCGCCGGAAGCGCTCCGAAAAGCGCATCGAAGAGGTCGAAGTAACCAAGTTAAACAAACTTAAAACTACTTCCTTATGATGCGAAACCTTTTTTCGCCGGAAGCAGAGAGACCCGTCCATGGTTCAGCTCGCGTTGCGTCGTCCTTACACCTTCATCGTCATGGCGATGCTGATCGTGCTGGCCACGCCCTTCGTCCTCTTGCGGATGGCCACCGACATCTTTCCGGAGATCAATATCCCGGTGGTGTCGGTCATCTGGAACTACACCGGCCTGCCGGCCCAGGAGATGGGCCAGCGCATCTCGGGCCAGGTGGAGCGCGGCCTGACCACCACCGTCAGCGACATCGAGCACATCGAATCGCAGTCGCTCGCGGGCGTGTCGATCATCAAGGTTTTCTTCCAGCCCACCGCCAACATCGAGATGGCGATCTCGCAGGTGGTGGCCTCGATGCAGGCCCAGGTGCGGCAGCTGCCGCCGGGCATCACGCCGCCGCTGGTGATCAAGTACTCGGCCTCGAGCGTGCCCGTGATCCAGCTCGCGCTGTCGAGCCCGACGCGCTCCGAGAACTCCCTGTTCGACGCCACCGTGAACCAGCTGCGCCCGCAGCTCATCACGGTGCCGGGCGCGGCGATCCCCTTTCCCTACGGCGGCAAGAACCGGCTGATCTCGGTCGACCTCAACACCCAGGCGCTGCAGGCGCGCGGCCTGTCGCCGTCGGACGTGGTGAACGCGATCAACACGCAGAACCTGATCCTGCCCTCGGGCACCGCCAAGTTCGGCGCCACCGAGTACGGCGTGCGCATGAACGGCTCGCCCGATGCGATCGCGGGCCTCAACGACCTGCCGATCCGCACCGTGAACGGCGCCACCGTCTACGTGCGCGACGTGGCCTACGTGCGCGACGGCTTCTCGCCGCAGACCAACGTGGTGCGCCAGGACGGCGTGCGCGGCGTGCTGCTGTCGGTGCTCAAGAACGGCGGCGCCTCCACGCTGGACATCGTGGCCAACCTGCGCGCGATGCTGCCGGTGGCGGCGCAGACCATGCCGCAGGACATCAAGATCACGCCGCTGTTCGACCAGTCGGTGTTCGTGAAGGCGGCCGTCAAGGGCGTGGTGTTCGAAGCCATCCTGGCCGCCGCGCTCACCGCCGCGATGGTGCTGCTGTTCCTCGGCAACTGGCGCAGCACGCTGATCATCGGCCTGACCATCCCGCTGTCGATCCTGGCCTCGATCCTGGTGCTCTACGGCCTCGGCGAAACGCTCAACCTCATGACATTGGGCGGGCTCGCGCTCTCGGTCGGCATATTGGTGGACCAGGCGATCGTGACCATCGAGAACATCGAGCGCCACCTGCACATGGGCACGCCGCTCAAGGAGGCGATCGAGATCGGCGCCGGCGAGATCGGCAATGCGGCCTTCGTCTCCACGCTGTGCATCTGCATCGTGTTCGTGCCGATGTTCTTCCTCTCGGGCGTGGCGCGCTTCCTGTTCGTGCCGCTGGCCGAGGCCGTGGTGTTCGCGATGCTGGCCTCCTACCTGCTGTCGCGCACGCTGGTGCCCACGCTGGTGATGCTGCTGATGGGCGGCGTGCACGGCCAGCAGGCCGACGAGAACGCGAAGCCCAGCGCGCTGCAGCGCGTGTACCGCGCCTTCGACCGCCGCTTCGAGCGCGTGCGCCGCGCCTACACGCTGCTGCTGTCGGCGCTGCTGTCGCGCCGCGGCGGCTTCATCTCGGTGTTCCTCGGCTTCTGCCTGCTGTCCTGCCTACTCTATCCGGCGCTGGGCCGCGACTTCTTCCCGACCGTGGACGCCGGCCAGATCCGGCTGCACATGCGCGCGCCCACCGGCACCCGCATCGAGGAGACCGCGCGCCTCACCGACCGGGTGGAGGCCGCGATCCGCGAGCTGGTGCCGCCCGACCAGCTCGAGACCATCCTCGACAACCTCGGCGTGCCGAACAGCGGCATCAACCTGTCGTACAGCAACGCCGGCACCATCGGCACCTTCGACGCCGAGATCCTGATGTCGCTGAAGGACGGCCACCGGCCGACCGAGGAGTTCGTGACCACGCTGCGCGCCGAGCTGCCCAAGCGCTTCCCGGGCATCGAGTTCTTCTTCCAGCCGGCCGACATCGTCACGCAGATCCTCAACTTCGGCCTGCCGGCGGCCATCGACGTGCAGTTCAGCGGCAACGACATCGCGGGCAACGCGGCGCGCGCGGCCGAGCTCACCAAGGCGATCCGGCAGATCCCGGGCGCGGTCGACGCCCACGTGCACCAGCGCCTCGACGGCCCCTCGGTGGACCTGACGATGGACCGCTCGCGGCTGCAGCAGTACGGCCTGACCGCCTCCAACGTGGGGCAGAACGTGCTGATCGCGCTGTCGGGCAGCTCGCAGACGGCGCCGGCCTACTGGCTCAATCCGCAGAACGGCGTGGTCTACAGCATCGCGGTGCAGACGCCGCAGTACAACGTCGACTCGCTCGATTCGCTGCTCAACATTCCGGTGGGCGCGCCCGGCGCGGCCACGCCCGGCGGCGCACAGCAGCTGCTGGGCAACCTGGTCGACGCGCGCGCGGCGCGCCAGCCGGCGATCCAGTCGCGCTACAACATCGCGCCGGTGATCGACGTCTACGTCAGCGTGCAGGGCACCGACCTCGCGAGCGTGGCGAGCAAGGTGCAGGCGCTCGTCGACGAGATGCGGCCCAAGCTCTCGCGCGGCAGCCGCGTCGACATCCGCGGCCAGGTGCAGACCATGCAGTCCTCGTTCATCGGCCTGGGCGTGGGCCTGGCGATGGCGATCGTGCTGGTCTACCTGCTGATCGTCGTGACCTTCCAGTCCTGGCTCGACGCCGCGATCATCATCACCGCCCTGCCCGCCGCGCTGGCGGGCATCGCCTGGATGCTGTTCATCACCGGCACCACGCTGAGCGTGCCCGCGCTCACGGGCGCGATCATGACCATGGGCGTGGCCACGGCCAACTCGATCCTGATGGTGTCCTTCGCGCGCGAACGGCTGGCCGCGGGCATCCCGCCGCTGTCGGCCGCGCTCGAGGCCGGCGCCACCCGCATCCGCCCGGTGCTGATGACGGCGCTGGCGATGATCATCGGCATGATCCCGATGGCGCTGGGCCTGGGCGAAGGCGCCGAGCAGAACGCGCCGCTGGGCCGCGCCGTGATCGGCGGCCTGCTGTTCGCGACGGTGTCGACGCTGTTCTTCGTGCCCGCGGTCTATGCGGGCGTGCACAGCTGGCTCGCGCACCGGCGCGCCGCGCACGGCGGCGGCGCCCATCCGCCGGCCGGCGCCACCGCGCAGGAGCACTGAGCGATGCCCGCGCCATCCGATCGTTTCGACACCCTGTTCGACTTGTTGTACCCGCCGCGCACCCAGCCCTCCCACGGCCGCGCGGCCCGCCACGGAAACGGCCCCGCGCCGTCTAGCGCATGACAGAGCAACGCCATTCGGCATTGGCCATCCACCCCATCGCCGGCGACGACGGCGACGGCCCCGAACTGCTGCGGCGGCGCCAGATCGTGCGGCGCACCCGCTGGCTCGTGCTGATCGTGCTCGTGCTGCTGGCGCTCGGCGCGGCACGCACGGTGTTCGTGCGCATCGCCAACGCGCGCGAGCTGCAGGCCAGCTCGGTCGAGCATGCAAAGCAATACGTGCAGACCGCGCTGCCGCGCACGCCCACCGGGGGCCAGAAGCTGGCGCTGCCGGGCACGCTGCAGGGCTACGTGCAGTCGCCGATCTCGGCGCGCGCCAGCGGCTACCTCAAGCGCTGGACCAAGGACATCGGCAGCCGCGTCGAGAAGGGCGAGCTGCTGGCCGAGATCGAGACGCCCGAGATCGACCAGCAGCTGTCGCAGGCCATCGCCGCGCGCAACCAGGCGGCCTCGGGCCTCGAGCTCGCGCAGAGCACGGCCGCGCGCTGGGAGAACCTGCGCAAGAAGGACGTGGTCTCGCAGCAGGACCTCGACGAGCGCCGCAGCGCGGTCGCGCAGGCCACCGCCAACGTGGCGGCCGCCGATGCCAACGTGCAGCGGCTCCGGCAGACCGAGGGCTTCAAGCGCGTGGTCGCGCCGTTTTCCGGCGTGATCACGCGGCGCAACGTCGACACCGGCGACCTGATCGATGCCGGGGCCGGCGGCGGTGCGGGCCGCGCGCTGTTCGTGCTGGCGCAGACCGATCCGCTGCGCGTGTACATCAACGTGCCGCAGGCCTATGCCCAGCTCGTGAAGGCCGGGCAGCCGGTGGTGGTGACGCAGGCCGAGCTGCGCGGCCAGAAGTTCAGCGGCCAGGTCGCGCGCACCG
This sequence comes from Variovorax paradoxus, assembly GCA_016806145.1. Lineage (NCBI taxonomy): Bacteria > Pseudomonadati > Pseudomonadota > Betaproteobacteria > Burkholderiales > Comamonadaceae > Variovorax > Variovorax paradoxus. The sequence continues at coordinate 2,286,850 of CP063166.1, read as the reverse complement.
CGGGCGCCATCGACACCACCACGCGCATGATGCAGGTTGAGGTCTCGCTGCCCAACCGCGACGGCGCGCTGCTGCCGGGCGCCTACGTGCAGGTCGAGCTGCCGCTGGCCGCGAGCGGCACCATCACCGTGCCGGCCAATGCGCTGCTGTTCCGTGCCGAGGGCACGCGCGTGGCGGTGGTCGACGCGCAGGGCCGCGTCGGCCTGCGGCCCGTGACGCTGGGCCGCAACTACGGCGAGAACGTCGAGGTGGTCGACGGGCTCGCGGGCACCGACCGCATGGTGCTCAACCCCTCGGATTCACTGGCCGATGGCGACATGGTCGCGGTGGCGCCCGATGCGCCGGCCGATGGGGCCAAGCCGGGCGCGGCGCCGGCTGCAGCACCGGCCGCGGCCAAGAAGGAACCCGCGTGACCATGCGCCGCCCCGCCCTCGCGGCGATCGCGCTCGCCGCCGTGATGCTGGCCGCGGGCTGCGCGGTCGGTCCCGACTACAAGGCGCCCGAGACCCCACTGCCCGTGAGCTGGAAGCTCGAGGCACCGTGGCGCGAAGGCACGCCCAACGACATCGCCGACAAGGGCCCGTGGTGGAAGCGCTACGGCGACGCGCAGCTCGACGCGCTGCAGGACCGCGCCGTGGCCGGCAGCCCCACGCTCGCCATCGCCGGCGCGCGGCTCGCGCAGGCGCGCGCCACGCTGGCCTCGAGCTCGGCCGCGCAGTACCCGCAGCTCGGCCTGGGCACGCGCGCCTCGCGGCTCAAGATCTCGGCCAACCGGCCGCTGACCAACTACAACGCCTCCAATTTCTCGACGGTGCAGAACGACTTCGCGCTCTCGCTCAACGCCAGCTACGAGCTCGATCTCGCGGGCCGCGTGCAGCGCAGCGTGGAAGGCGCGACCGCCTCGGCCGAGCAGTCGGCCGCCGACCTCGCCAACACGCGGCTGCTGCTGTCGGCCGACGTGGCGAGCAGCTATTTCAACCTGCGCTCCACCGACATCGAGCTCGACGTGCTGACGCGCTCGATCGCGCTGCAGCGGCGCGCGCTCGAGCTGGTGACGTCGCGGCACGACCTGGGCGCCGTCTCGGGCCTCGACGTGGCGCAGCAGCAGGCACTGCTCGAGACCACGCTGACGCAGGTCGACGTGCTCAGGAAGCAGCGCGCGCAGTACGAACATGCGCTCGCCACCCTGACCGGCACGCCCGCGCCCTCGTTCGCGCTGGCGACCGACCTGCGCGAGATCCGTCCGCCCGCGGTGCCGCTGGGCGTGCCCTCGGACGTGCTCGAGCGCCGGCCCGACGTGGCCTCGGCCGAGCGCGCGATGGCCGCGGCCAATGCGCAGATCGGCGTGGCGACGGCGGCCTTCTATCCGAGCATCCTGATCGCGCCCACGATCGGCGTCGACAGCCGGCTGATCGAATCGCTGTTCGATGCGCCCAGCCTCTTGTGGTCGGTCGGCGTGTCGGCCACGCAGGTGCTGTTCGACGGCGGCCGCGTGCGCGCGGGCGTGGACTTCGCGAAGGCCGGCTACGAAGCCAACGTGGGCAACTACCGCCGCGTGGTGCTGACCGCGATGCAGGAAGTGCAGGACGGCATCGACGGCCTTGCGGCGCTCGAGCGCGCCACCGCCCAGGCGCAATCGGCCGTGGCGGCCGCGCGGCGCGTGCTCGACATGGCGAACAGCCGCTACGAGGGCGGTGCCTCGACCTACCTCGACGTGATCACCGCGCAGCAGTCGCTGCTGACGGTGGAGCGCCAGGCCGCGCAGCTGCAGGGCCAGCGCCTGCTGACCTCGGTGTTCCTCGTGAAGGCGCTGGGCGGCGACTGGTGCGGCGACGGCAACGCGGACGCCGCGCTCGCCGCTAGAACAGGCTGCCCTGCCCCGGGTCGCCAGGTGGCCGAAAAGCGCTGAGGTCGAGCGCGATGCGCTCGCGGTTGAAGCCGATGCGCGCGGTCGCCTTCTCGAAGCGCTGGCGCAGCAGGTCGGCCCACAGGCCCGTGCCCTTCATGCGCGTGGCGAAGTCGGCGTCGTAGTCCTTGCCGCCGCGCACGTCGTGGATGCGCGCCATGATGCGGTCGGCGCGCTGCGGGTAGTGCAGCGCCAGCCACTGCTTGAACAGCGGCGCCACCTCCCAGGGCAGCCGGATCATCGTGTAGAAGGCGCTGCGCGCGCCCGCCTCCCAGGCCGCCTCAAGCACCTGCTCCATGTCTTCCGTCACGAACGGGATCTGCGGCGCCACGCTCACGCCCACCGGCACGCCGGCCTCGGCCAGCGTGCGGATGGTGCGCAGCCGACGGTGCGGCGCCGCGGCGCGCGGCTCGAGCTTGCGCGCCAGGTCGCCGTCGAGCGTGGTCACGGTCACGTACACGGCCGCCAGCCCGCGCGCGGCGGCCGGCGCGATCAGGTCGAGGTCGCGCTCGACCGCGCTGGACTTGGTCACCAGGCCGAAGGGATGGTTGGCTTCGGACAGCAGCTCGATCACCGAGCGCGTGATGCGCAATTCGCGCTCGATCGGCTGGTAGCAGTCGGTGGCGGTGCCGATCGCGAGGTGGCTGGGCCGGTAGCTTTTGCGGCCCAGTTCGCGGCGCAGCACCTCGACCAGGTTGCGCTTGGCGATCAGCTTGGTCTCGAAGTCCAGCCCCGGCGACAGGTTGAGGTAGCTGTGCGTGGGCCGCGCGAAGCAGTAGATGCAGCCGTGCTCGCAGCCGCGGTAGGGGTTGATCGAGCGGTCGAAGTGGATGTCCGGCGAGTCGTTCTCGTTCAGGGCCGACTTCACGTCCTCGAAGCGCACCTCGGTGGCCAGCGGCTCGAGCTCGTCGGCCTCGGCCGCATTCTCCTCGAGCGTGCCCCAGCCGTCGTCGAAGGCATCGCGCTCGTCCTTCGAGAAGCGGTGCGCGAGCCGCGTGGCGGCGCCGCGGCCCTTGATGGCATGGATGGGGATGTGGGCGGCGGGTGGCATGGCGCGACTCCTTCGCGGTCGTTTCACTGTTTAAACATACAGTATTTCACCATTCGCTCAGACTTCGGCAGTTTTTTGATTTCTTTCTTGACAGAAATTTCGGAAGTCCTAGACTCCAGCGCATGGAACTCACCGACATCCAACGCAAGTTCGTCCTCCACTGGGGCGAGATGGGCTCCATGTGGGGCGTCAACCGCACCGTCTCGCAGATCCATGCGCTGCTGTTCGTGCACGGCAAGCCGATCCACGCCGAGGAGCTGTCCGACACCCTGGGCGTGGCGCGCTCCAACGTAAGCAACAGCCTGAAGGAACTGCAGGCCTGGAACCTGGTGCGCGTCACCCACATGCTGGGCGACCGGCGCGACTACTTCGAGACCAGCGTCGACGTCTGGGAGCTGTTCCGCACCGTCGTGCGCGAGCGCAAGGAACGCGAGTTCGATCCCACCATCCGCATGCTGCGCGAGGTCGTCGCGAGCCCCGACTTCCAGAAGGAATCGGCCGATGCACAGGACCGCATCCGCTCCACCATGGACCTGATGGCCAAGCTCGCCACCTGGGCCGACGAGATGCTGCGGCTGTCGCCCGGCACGCTCGACAAGGTGCTGACGCTGGGCGCGAGCGTGCAGAAGTTCGTGCGCGGCGACGCGCCCGCGCCCGCTGCCGGCAAGGACGATCCCGACGCTCACCATGCGAGCCTGCCGATGATCTGAGGCCGGCTCTTTTTTTGCCCATTCATTTCTGTTTTGACAGAAATATCGAGAACAAAGAACACCATGTCCCGACACACCGCCATCGCCTACCCTCTGACCGTTTACTACGACGCCACCTGCCGCCTGTGCACCGCCGAAATGGGCGCGATGAAGGCGCGCGGCGCGGCCGCGCGGCTCGTCCTGGTCGACTGCTCGCCGCCCGATTTCGATGCCGGCCCGGCGCCGCGCGACGCGCTCATGACCGCGATCCACGCGGTCGATGCCGCCGGCCGCGTGCGGGTCGGCGTGCCCGCGATCCGCGCCTGCCGCGAGGCGGTGGGCCTGCCCAACGGCGGCGCCCTGCTCGACTTGCCGCTGGTCGCGCCGCTGGCCGACCGCGCCTATGCCGCGCTGGCGCGCAACCGCCAGCGCCTGCCGGACTGGCTCGTGACCCTGCTCGCCGGCCCGGCCGCGAAGGCCTCGCGCACCTGCGCCGACGACCAGTGCCGGCTCTGACATCCGCACCGCATTTCCGACCAGGAGTCCATCGCATGCCCAGCGTCTTCCAACCCGATTTCCACCTGCCGCGGGCCGCCGCTGCCCCGGCCCCGGTCAGCCGCGCCGACACCCAGGACTACTTCACCGAGGTCGCCACCGACTACCGCGCCTGGAGCCCCAGCTACAACATGCACTTCGGCTACTGGCGAGCGGGCCTGAATCCGCTGCGCCGCGAAAGCATGCTGGTCCAGATGAACCGCGAGGTCGGCCGCGCGCTGCGGCTCGGCGAGCGCCCGACGGAAGACGGCCGCCGCTGCGTGCTCGACCTGGGCTGCGGCGCCGGCGCCACCGCGCGCACGCTGGTCGGCGACGACCCGCGCCTCTACGCCGTGACCGTCACCAACGTGCCGGTGCAGAACCGCATCGCCGAGCGCCTCGATGCGCGGGCCGGCGTGGCCGACCGCATGGCCCACATCGAGGCCGACTACACGCGCACCGGCCTGCCGGCCGCGCAGGCCGACGGCGCCTGGGCGCTCGAGAGCGCCTGCTATGCCGAGGGCACCGCCAAGGCCGACTTCGCGCGCGAGGCCGCGCGCCTGCTCAGGCCCGGCGCACGGCTGGTGGTGGTCGACGGCTTCCTGCTGCGCCGCGAGCCCGGCCGCCTCGCGCGCTGGCTGCACCGCCTGTGGGCCGACAGCTGGGCCGTGCCGACACTGGCCGTGCGCGACGAGTTCACGGCCGCGCTGCGCGAACACGGCTTCGAGGACATCGAGGTGCGCTCGCTGCGCTGGCGCGTCGCGCCGAGCGCGCTGCACATCCCCGCGCTCGCCACCCGCTTCACGCTGGCCGAACTCTGGAAGGCACGCGGAAGCCTGAGCCCCTGGCGCCGCAAGCACATCGTGGCCAGCTACTGCGCGCTCGCGCTGGGCCTGTTCTGGCGCGACTTCGACTACTGCATGGTCAGCGCCACGCGGCGCGCCAGTTGAGCGGACGAACGAACACATCGAGGAGAAGAGGACTTCCATGCACACCGATCCCGAAGACCGCTTGCTGACCGAGCTGGCGCCCATCGAGCCCGCCACGAACGACGAGCCGCCTGCGAACAAGCCCGTGCGCGGCATGCCCTTCGGCTGGTTCTGGCCGATGGCGATCGGCGCCGCGATCGCGCTCGTGCTGCGCCTGGTCTTCAGCGGCGGCCCCGGCAAGGCCTATTCGGCCATGCTGGGCTCCTTCGTCTACCTGGCGCCCGCGGTGTGCGGCGCGGTCACGGTGTACCTGGCCGAGCGCATCGAGCGGCGCAGCTGGGGGTACTACCTGTGGGCGCCCTGGGTCGCGACCGCGCTGTTCGTGGGCGGCACGCTGGTGGTGTTCATCGAGGGCCTGATCTGCGCCGTCTTCATCGTGCCGCTGTTCGCGGTGATGGGCAGCGTCGGCGGGCTGGCCATGGGCATCGTGTGCCGCATCACCCACTGGCCGAAGCAGACCCTCTACGGCTTCGCGCTGCTGCCGCTGGTGCTCGGCGCCATCGAGCCGAACCTGCCCAACCCCGACCGCTTCTCGAACACCTCGCGCACGCTCTACATCGCCGCACCGGCCGAACGCGTATGGCACGAGCTCAACGCCGCGCGCGACATCCGCCCGGCCGAGGTCGACGGCGCCTGGGCCTACCGCGCCGGCGTGCCGATGCCGGTGTCGGGCGTCACGGTCGACACGCCCGAGGGCCGCGTGCGCCAGGTGCAGTGGCAGAAGAACGTGCACTTCGAGGAGGTCATCACCGATTGGCAACCCAACCGCAGGCTGCAATGGCGCTTCCGCTTCTCGCCCGACTCCTTTCCGGCCGGCGCGCTCGACGACCACGTGATGATCGGCGGCCAGTACTTCGACCTGCGCGATGCCACCTACACGCTGACGCCGCGCGACGGCGGCACCGAGCTGCGCGTGGAGGTCTCGTGGCGGCTGAGCACCAGCTTCAACTGGTATGCCGACCGCGTCATGCACCTGCTGCTGAACGACGCGTCCGAGAACATCCTGCGCTTTTACAAGGCCCGCAGCGAAGGCACGGCCACCGCTGGCGCCATCATCCAGCCATGAACCACGACATTCGTCCGGTCTTCCAGCAAGCGCTCGGCCCCGACTGGGACCGGCTGGGCGACGCGATCCGCCGCCACTACACCATGGCGCCGCATTCGAACGACCATGTCTGCGTGCGCGGCACCATGCACGAGGTCCACCATGCGCCCTGGGCCGCGTTGCTGATGCCCCTCGGCAGGCTGTTCGGTGCCCTCGTGCCCTACACCGGGCGCGCGGTGCCGATCGAGGTCCACTACCGCTGCCGGCCCGACGACCCGCATCTCTACTGGGACCGCATCTTCCGCTTCGCGGGCCGCGCGCCCTTCCACTTCCGCTCGCACATGGAGCACGAGGCGGCCGACGGCGCGCTGGTGATCGAGTACGTGCGCTTCGGCATCGGCATGCGGCTGGCCGTGAGCGCCGAAGAAGGCGCGCTGGTGTTCCGCGACCGCGGCTACGTCTGGCGCCTGGGCCGCCTGCGCATCCCGCTGCCGCTGGGCCTGCTGATGGGCACGGCCTACGTCGAGGAGCGGCCCGACCCGCGCGACCCCGACGCCTTCAGCATGCGCATGCTGCTGCGCCACCGCTGGTTCGGCGACGTGTTCCGCTACAGCGGCAGCTTCCGGCTGCCCGACGACCTTCCCGGCGACCTTCTCAGCGACAGGTGATCCGCGCCCGCGCCACAATCGCCCCACCATGCCGCGCCGCCCCGAGAACCTCTACCCGCAGTACCACGCCCACGTCTATTTCGGCCCCGCCACCGTGGCCCAGGCCCGCGCGCTGTGCGAGCAGGCGGGCCGCGAGCTGATGGTGGTGGTGGGCCGGGTGCACGAGCGCCCAGTCGGCCCGCATCCGCACTGGAGCTGCCAGCTCGCCTTCGACGCGGCCGAGTTCGACACGGTCATCGGCTGGCTCGACAGCCACCGCGACGGCCTCGACGTCTTCGTGCACGGCCTGACCGGCAACGACCTCGCCGACCACACCGATCACGCGATGTGGCTGGGCGACGAGAGCGCGCTCGACCTGCGGATGTTCCGCCACTGAGCTAGAACTCGGCGTCGAGCTCGTCGATCTCGTCGGGCTCCTGCTTCGCCGCCGCCACCCATTCCTTCATCGCGGGCAGTTCCATCACGCGCTTGCAGTAGGCCGTGCAGGCGCTGTCGAGCGCCACGTCGTAGCTCAGGAAGCGCGTGACCACGGGCGCGTACATCGCATCGGCGATGCCCGGCTGCCCGCCGAACAGGTAGGGGCCGCCGTAGGCCTTCAGGCATTCGCGCCAGATCGCCACGATGCGGTCGATGTCAGCCTGCGCGCGCGACCACACCTTGAAGTTCTTGAAGCGGGCCTTGATGTTCATCGGCAGCGCGCCGCGCATGGCCGCGAAGCCCGAATGCATCTCGCCGCAGATCGCGCGGCAGTGGGCGCGGGCCGCCACGTCGGCGGGCAGCAGGCCGGCCTTGGGCTTGATCTCGTTGAGGTACTCGCCGATGGCGAGCGTGTCCCACACCTTGACCGAGCCGTGCTGCAGCGATGGCACCAGCATCGAGGACGACAGCAGCAGCATCTCGGCCTTCATGGCCGGGTCGTCGGGCGGGATGATCTTCTCGCTGAAGTCCAGGCCCGCCAGCCTGCACATCAGCCAGCCGCGCAGCGACCACGCGCCGTAGTTCTTGCTGCTGATGGTGAGAACGGGTTTGGCCATCGGGTGTGCTCCTTGGTGCCGGCAAGCGCCGCCGGTGGGCTGCGACGTGCAAGCCCTGTGCCACCCGTTCCATCCCGGTGCGCCCGGCCTTGGCCCGCAACTTGCCTCTGCGCAGACAACGCACCACAACCATGCTCTACCGCGTCTACCAGAACCAGGCCGACCTGCTCTCCCCGCTGCGGCTCGCCTCCCAGTACATGGCGCGCGCGCTCTGGCAGGACGGCAGCGAGCGCACCATGCAGCGGCGGCTGGCGGCGCAGTGCGAGGTGTTCTCGCGCATGCGGCTCACCCACAGCCGGCCGCCCTACGGCATCGCGAGCGTGCCGGTCGACGGCGACGAGGTCGCGGTGCACGAGGAGGTGGCGCTGAGCGCGCCCTTCGGCACCCTGCTGCATTTCAGGAAGGACGGCGACCACCCCACGCACCCGCCCGTGCTGCTGGTCGCACCGTTGTCGGGCCATTTCGCCACCCTGTTGCGCGAAACCGTGCGCACCCTGCTGAGCGACCACGACGTCTACCTGACCGACTGGCACAACGCGCGCGACGTGCCGCTGTGGCAGGGCCGCTTCGGCCTCGACGACTACACGCTGCAGCTCATCGCCTTCCTCGAGGCCGTCGGCCCCGGCGTGCACATGGTCGCGGTGTGCCAGCCCTGCGTGGCCGCGCTGGCCGCCACCGCGCTCATGGCCGAGGACGACAACCCCGCCACCCCGCGCAGCCTCACGCTGATGGCCGGACCGGTCGACTGCCGCATCAACCCGACCGCGGTGAACCGCCTCGCGACCGACCGGCCCATCGACTGGTTCCGCCGCAACCTCATCAGCCACGTGCCCTGGCCGCATGCGGGCGCGATGCGGCGCGTGTACCCGGGCTTCCTGCAGCTCGCGGCCTTCATGAGCATGAACCCCGAGCGCCACAAGAAGCAGTTCGAGGACATGTACCGCCACCTGGTCGAGGGCGAGCTCGAGAAGGCCCACACCATCGGCAACTTCTACGACGAATACCTCGCGGTCAACGACCTGCCCGCGGAGTTCTACCTCGAGACCGTGGAGCGCGTGTTCCAGACCTACGACCTGCCGCGCGGCCGGCTCACCGTGGGCGAGCGCACCGTGAACCCGGCCGCGATCCGCCGCACCGCGCTGCTCACGGTCGAGGGCGAGCGCGACGACATCTGCGCCGTGGGCCAGACCGTGGCCGCGCAGGACCTGTGCACCGGCGTTCGGCCCTACCTCAAGGCCCACCACCTGCAGGCCGGCGTGGGGCACTACGGCGTGTTCAGCGGCAGCAAGTGGAACGCGCAGATCTATCCGCGCGTGCGCGAGACCATCCACGCGGCGGCCGAGCTGCACTGAGTCGTTTCGCTCTCGAAGGATCGAGCCCCATCGACCGTTCACGCCGAGCCTGTCGAAGCGCCGCGCGAGGCTTCGACAAGCTCAGCCCGAACGGTCAGGGATGGATCGATGCTCGCGCCGTCACCTGCGGCTGCGCCGGCCGTCCACCCGCCTCCAGGTATTTCCAGTACGCCACGTACCCCGAGAGGTAGTGCTCCACGTCGTCGATGCGCACACGGAAGCTGTGATGGCGGATGAAGAAGCTGCCGACGATGCGCTGCGGATTGCGGAAGAACATCGCGAGCTCGGGCCAGAAGTGCCCCGTGAGCAGGTAGCGCGCGCGCTGCTCGAGCGCGCGGTAGAACTTCTCGATGTCGAAGCCCTCGAGCAGGTGCGCATGCGCGGGGTCGGCCTGCAGCCGCGTCACCATCTTCTGCGCCGCCATCATCAGCTCCAGCAAGGTCGGAAATGTGGTGATGCGGTTGAGCACGAACTCGAGGTGGTCGCGCACGTTGTCCAGCCCGAAGCGGAAGTAGCGCTCTTCCGGCCGGTACAGCGTGAGCTCGTTGACGCAGTAGCTGAGCCAGTGGTCGTGCGCCTCCCAGTGGCGCGCCTCGATGAAATGAGCGAAGGCCTTCTCGACCGCGCGCAGCCAGCGCTCGTCGCGCGTCAGACCGTACAGCCGCATCAGCCCGAAGGCGGCCTCGCCGTCGTAGTAGATGATGCGGTTCTCCTCCTTCACGCTCAGGTCGGGATGGTGGAGCACGTGCACGAAGCGGCCGCTAGCCGGGTCCTGCATGTGCAGGATGCCGAGCGCGAGCTGTTCCATCAGCGGCAGGTAGGCCTGCTCGCCCGTGAGCTCGGTGTACTTGACCATCGCGAGCAGGCACACGGCATTGCCACCGAGCTTGATCTCGTCCTCGATGTCGACCAAGAACGCGGCCTGCGAACCATCGGGCAAGGTGGCGGGCCGGATCAGCTCGCCCGTCAGGTGGCCCAGCGCGCGGTCGATCGCCGCCTTGTGCTCGGGCTTGCGCGTCAGCTCCCAGCCCTCGATCAGCGCATAGGTCGAGCTCGCATGGCGCAGCGCGTTGTAGGTGGGAATGGCGCGGTCGAAGCAGGGAAACCAGCCGTAGTGATAGGCGCCCGAGCTCTTGACCTGGCGCGCAAGGTAGGCGGTGCTGGTCTCGACGATCTGGCGCACGCGCGGCGCGTTCCAGGCCGGCAGCCGGCGATAGCCGCGGCCCACGCCCTCGTGCTCGATGCGGTGCGCCTCCTTGCCGTCGGTGAACACGGCGCGCGTGTCGAACACCCACACCGGCTGCTGCGGATCGGTGGGCCAGCTCAGCTCGCGTCCGTAGCGGTGCTTGCCGAACAGCTTGAGGTTCGCCGCATTGGGCGCGGCCTCGTCGAACTTGCCGTCGTAGAGCACGGCATGGGCGCCGATGTCCTGCTCGAGCATGGCCACCGACAGCTCGGCGTCGAAGGCGATGCCGCTGCGGAAGTAGTTGCGCTTGGTGGTCGAGAACGCCTGTTGCAGTCCCTTCCAGTTCATCGCCTGCACCGTGTGGACCACGTCCGCGCGCAGCCAGATCGGCGCCGTGCTCTGCTTGCGCAGCCAGACCTGCAGCAGCTGGGCGCCGCGGCGCCAGACCTCGTCGAAGGCCTTGCCGCGTACCGTGACCACGTGCGCGCGGTCCTTGGCGTTGCAGGCCGACAGGAACAACACGCCCGCACCCTCGGATGCAGACGCCTCCATGCACTCGGCCCACGTCGCGGCCACCGCGGGCTTCGCGCACGCGAGCAGTTCACCCAGACTCATCGAAGATTCCTCACATGGCTTCCATCGGCTGGCGATGCGATGGCTGCGCGCATTGTCCCTCGTCCCGGTGTCATTCCCAGCGCCGGGCGACCGCCGCTTCGTACTCCTGCGGCGTGCCGCAGAAGACGATCTGCTCGGGCCCGATCAGCTCGTAGGCCACGCGCGCGCCGCGCTCGATCAGCGCGTTGTAGCAAGGCGCGATGTAGTACTCGCCGCGCGTCAGCAGCTGGTGGCGCTGCTGGTGCTCGAAGGCCTCGTCGAAGACCCGCGCATCGGCGAAGTGGTAGAGGCCGTCGCTGCACAGGTTGGAGATGCGCTCCTTCTCGGTGGTGCGCAGCACCGAGCGATCGGGTCCGGGCTCGACGAAGGACCAGTGCTCGCCCTCGCCCTCGAACACCTCGAGGTAGCCCGCGGCGCCATCGGCCAGCGCCGACTTGCGGAAACCGGGCCGGATGGTGTCGATGTTGAAGACGTAGACCGCCTCCTCGCTGCGCAGCGCCTGCAGCCCGCGGTGCACCGAGTCGGCCTGACCCAGCGTGTCGCCGTCGAGCTCGACGATGTGGAAGGACTTGACGCCCAGCGCCTGCAGTTCGCGCACCAGGAACTCGACCACGTCGTGATCGCGCCGCACCACGAACAGGAACAGGTCGTCCTGGAAGTAGCGCTCGAAGGACTTCACCACATGGAAGAACACCGTGCGCCCGTGCAGCGGCAGCCGGTACTTGGGCAGCGCATAGCCGGCTTCGGTGAAGCGGCGGCTCTTGCCCATCATCGGAATCACGAACATCGCTCAGTGCTCCATCTGTTCGTAAAGGCGCAGCGCATTGGCCAGCATCGCGCGCTGGCGGCGCGGCGCGTCCTGGTGCAGCGGCAGCATCGACAGGAACAACAGCACAGTGATCGGCGCCACGTGGCGCGCGGTCATGCCGTTGAGCAGCGGCAGCGCCGCGAACAGCTTCTGGATCGCGGCCACGTCCTCGTCGGCATGGATGCGCAGGCGGAAATCCAGCCCCGTCCCGTCGTCGATCTCGAAGGCGTCGGCCACGATGTAGTCGTACAGGCCCAGCACCGAATGCGCGAGCTTGGCGAGGTCGTAGCGCAGGTCGCCGACGAGCCGCGGCTCGTCGCGGAAATTGAGGCCGCGCGGATCGATCAGCTTGATGCAGTCCGAGCGGGTGTCGAACAGGATGTTGCTGAAGCACAGGTCGCCATGCATCACGCCCGGCACCAGCGGCACGCGCGCCGCGGTCTCGAGGCAGCGCTCGACGATCTCGGCCAGCGAGGGCAGCGCGCGCCCGTTGAGCCGCGTGGGCGCCGACAGGCTCATGCCGCTCGCAGTTGCATAGGCATCGAGCCGCGCGCGCGTCTTGTCGCCCAGCATGCCGCGGCTGTCCTGCGCCACCGCCTGGCACTCGCGCTCGCCCAGCGGCATGGCCGTCTGGCAGGCCGCCAGCCAGTCGGCCAGGTGCCTGAACACGCGCGACCAGAAGGCCGTGGAGTTGCGGCCGTGCACGTAGAGCTCGTTGAGCGGCGCCATGCACAGGTACTCGAGTTCGTAGCCATAGCCGCCGCCCCCGTCCTCGACCGCGCCGCGGTCGAGCAGCTGCGGCGCATACACGCGCAACCGCGGCGGCAGTGCGTCGAACCAGCGCGCCTCGGCCTCGAGCTTACGCGGCTGGCAACCGGTCTTGCGCACGCGCCGGTCGCCGATGGCGAGGTCGTTGAACGCGCGCTGCGTGGTGATGCGCGCGCGCGAGCGGTAGAAGGTGTTGACGTGGCCGAAGTCCGACCACTGCGCGGTCTGCACGCGCTGCAGGTAGCAGGCCTCGTCGTAGGCCGAGACCGCGCGCTCGAACGAGCCGCGCGCGGCCACCAGGCATTTGGCGAGCCGGCTGACCGACTGGAACGCGAAGTAGCCGCACCACACGCGCACCGCGGTCTCCGTGCCGTGGTCCACCTGCCAGTCGTAGTCGTCGGCCGACTCGGCCACGCTCAGGCAGTCCCAGCCGGTCGGCAGGTCGCTGATCAGCGTGTCGCCCAGCAGCAGCCGCATGCCGTCGCCGTAGCGGCCGATGGTGTTGATCGAGAACAGCAGCGAATCGGCCAGCGTGAGCCCGTCGGGCACGCGCAGCACCTGGATCGCATGCGCTTCGAGCGCCTGCGCGTCGCGGTGCGAGACGGCATGGCTCTCGGGCAGCGAGAGATAGATCGGCTCGCCCGGGAAATGCCGCGCCAGCAGCTCGGCCTGGTGCACGAACAGCCGATGGTTGGCCACCGGCAGGAAGGCCGGCGGCAGGCGGCCGAACTCCGACTGCAGCTCGGAGTCGACGTAGGCCGCCGAGGTGACGACGATCACTTCTCGTGCTCCAGCAGCCGGTCGATCTCCTCGCGGCTGTACTTGAGGAACTCCGACGGTCGGATCGCGCGGTCGTCGACGTAGAAGCCCTCCTCGCCGCACCAGGGCTTGCCGACGTGGATCTCGTCGTAGGGCACGTCGTGACGGGCCAGCCAGTCGATGATGATCGGCAGCGTGTGGGCGTTGATGCGGCCGACGTTGCCGCCGAAGCTGTTGACGTTGCGGCTGGTGTAGATCGAGATCGCGAATCCCTGCTCGCGGTAGCTGCGCAGCCGCTCGATCATGTCCTCGCGCGGGCGGGCATTGGGGTAGTCCTTCTGTTCCGCCACGCACAGCGTGTGGTCCAGGTCGAAGATCAGGCGTTTCAAGCGGGGCTCCTCTAATTCCGGTTCGCGGCGGCCGGGTCGATCGCCAGGAAGCGCGCGATCTCGTCGTTGTTGCGTATGCCGGCGGCGGCCACCGCGCGCTGCACCACGCGCATGAGCCGCGGGTTGTGCGCCGTGTCGCGCTGGTCGGCATCGGGCCACTGGTACGGCGGCAGACCGCGCTCGCGCGCGACGGCCTCGGTCTCCTCGCCCAGCGCCTGCAGGATGCGCAGCATCAGCGCATGGCCGCGCCAGATCTCGTCGCGCACCACGGGGCTGCCATCGGCGAAGCGGCGCGCGCGCAGCTCTTCGGGCATGGCCATCGGCGGTTCGCCGGCCTTGGCGAGCTCGGCCAGCCGGTTCCAGAAATGCCGCACGTCGTAGGGATTGGGATTGGCGAACACGCGCGCGCGCAGTTCGGTGGGCGTGGCCGGCAGCGGCGTGCTCCACAAGGTGGCGTTGCGGCGGTTCTCGGCCAGCGTCACCCACTCGGCCCACTTCGCCATGCCCTCGAGGTACCAGCTGGCGCGGAACATCGCGTGGCCGTACTGGAACAGGTGGAACAGCTCGTGCGGGATCAGGTAGTCCTTCACCCGCTCGTGGTTGCCCGCGAGCGCCGAGTTGATCGCCATCGAGAGCGCGCAGCGGTCGGCGCGCGCGCGGCTGTCGGGGTAGCGGATCACGGCCGAGAACGCGAGCCCGCGCTTGTCCGCGACGCCGGGGCTGTAGGCATCGAAGTTCAGCAGGTCGATGTCGATGGTCTCGGCCTGGCGGAAGCGCGGGCTGCGCAGCGGATCGCGAAAGCCGTTGGCCAGGTAGATGCGGCGCACGGTGTCCAGGTGCAGCGCGGCGTCCTCGACCATGTCGGGCACGCCATTGCCGTTGAGGTCGACGCCGGTGTAGAGCGCATGCGGTCCGTCGAGCGCATAGAAGACGCGGATGCCGTTGAACTCGTGGCGCTGCGTCAGCGCCAGCCGGTGCGCGTTCTTCGAGACGCGGCAACCCGCGCCTTCGGGCCCCTGCTGCAGGCCCGGTTCGCGGTCGGCCTGGTCCTGCGCGCGCGCCGCGCCCGGCAGCAAGCCAAGGAACAGGCCCCACAGCACCGACAGGGCCAGCACGGCCTGCATGCGACGCACCCGTGTCACCGCGGCGCCGCGCCGGCCAGGGCGTTCCACAGCAGGCGGTCCATCTCGCTGACCGGGCCCGCGGGCAGGTCGGCCGACAGCATCGCGCGCAGCTCGCCGCGGCCATAGGCGGCGGCGGGCACGGCCTCGACGGCATGGATGTGCTCGAGCGGCCGCCGCCGCACGCCCTGGAACAGCAGCGCATGCGCGAGCGAACAGTGCGAACGCAGCCGCTTCGGAAAGCCGAACCAGTTCTCGCGGATCGCCTGGGTCTGCAGCCCCAGCGTGTTGGCATAGCAGCCCATGGCTTCGGGCGAGCCGACCGCGAACTGGTCGCCGGCATACAGCGTCTTGGTCACGGCGAGGTGGTTGAAGAACAGCACCCGCTGGCGGCGGCAGGCCTCGGCCATGCCGGCCCAGTCGGGCGCGGCCGTGCCGGCGCGGAAGGCGCGGTCGGGCCGGATGCGGATCACCAGGTCGTAGTCGCCACCGTCCTGCAGCATCAGGCGGTGCGCTTCCTGGATCTTGTAGAACATCTTGAGCTGGTTGTTCGTGTCGTGCTCGAACTCGGGCCGCCGGTGGTTCTCGATCGCCACCACCGCATCGGTGCCGTACACCGCGCGCAGGTCCGCTTCGCCGAGCGTCGACGACACCTCGAGCCTGGCGAAGAAGTTCGGATAGGCCTTCTTCATCGCGGCCAGCCCGTAGCGGAAGCCGGCCTGCCGGTAGGCCTCGGCGAAGGGCGCGAACTTGAAGATCCGGTCCACGCCGTTGCCCGACATCGGATCGGGAAAGCGCCAGCCCGTGTCCTCCCAGGTATGGACGAAGTACTTCACTTGGTGGCCGTCCAGGCCCAGGTGCTTCCAGGTCTGGAAGGCGGCCGCGTAGCCGCGCATCTGGCCCGACACGCACACGGCGATGCGCAGCGGCGCGCCGGTGGCCGGCGCGGTTGCATCGGACCGCGCCGCGCCCGATTCGAAGGCGCGCGCGATCCTCGCGCTCGCGCGTGCCTGCCTCGCCTGCTTGCCGCCCTCGGCCGGCGGCAGGCTGCGCACCTGCGCGAGGATGCGTTCGTACAGCGCTTCGTCGAACAGGCCGTAGCCGAGGATCAGCAGCCGGCAGATCGCCGCGTCGCTGAGACAGCGCAGGCCCTGCGGGTCGTCCAGCAGATCGTTCGCGAAGGCGCGCAGCAGCGCGCCGTTCGCCGGCAGCACGCTCTGGAAGAAGCGGCACAGCGTCTCGTGGTCGCAGCTCTGGAAGAGTTCGACCAGCATCTCGCGCCGCAGGTCCTCGCCATAGCCGCGGAAGCCCTCGACCGCGAGCATCAGCGCGGTGCGATCGCGCGGGTCGGCGAAGGCGCGATGCTCGAACAGCGGCCGGGCCACGCCGGCCAGGCTGCGGTAGCTCGCGCCCTGGTGCCGCTTGAGGCCCGCGAGGAAACTCGCGAAGGCGAAAGGAAAGGCCTCGAGGACCTGGCCCAGCCGTGCCGCATGGCCATCGATCTGGCCCGCGATCATCTGCACCGCGCTCGCATCCATCACGCCCTGGGCGGGAAAGTGGCGCGCCCAGACCTCGCCGGCGCGCAGCTCGAGCGCCGCCGCGACGTTGCCCGACAGCACGAGCGCCTCGTGGTAGCGCAGCGCGATGTCCTTCTCGAACGCATGGCCCTCGCCGAGGGCGCGGCGCAGCCGATACAGGCTCAGCTCATGCTGGTCCGCGCGCGCGAAGGCCGCCAGCGTGGCGTCCATGTCGGCGACCGAGCTCCATGCCTCGGTGGCGATCGCTTCGGAGGGCGCTTCTTCCCGCCACATCGCTCAAGCCGCCAGCGCGACGGCTTCGGCCTCGCGCACCACCGGCAGCCAGGGGGTGGTCAGCATGCCGATCGGCGGCGGCGTCTCCAGGCTCATCAGCAGGTGGGCCCGGCTCGAGGGCTGGTTGCTGCGGTTGACGGCGCGGTGGTGCACGTCCACGCGCACCAGCCAGGCCGAACCGTCGGCCGGCAGGTGCACGCTCTCGATGCTGCCGTCGGCGCGCTGCCATTCGAAGAAGCAGTTGGGGTTGGTGACGATCGGCACGTGCAGGCGCCAGGCCTCGCGCACGGCGTCGGTGTGCAGCGGCATCTCGTCGCCTTCGCTCTCGAGCTGCATGATGCGCGCGCGAAAGGGCTTGAGGCCGAGCGCGGACAGCGCGCCCATCACCTCGGCGAGGCTGCCCGAGCAGGCATCGGTGGGTTGCGTGCCGCGGCTGGGCATGGCGGCATTGGGATTGATGCGGCGGATGCCGTCGATCAGCGTGCCATCGCGGCTGGTCACCGCCCAACCGATGTAGTCGACGCGGTTGTCGCGGTAGGGCGTCGACGGCAGCGTCTTCACATGGTCCAGGAAATGCGCGCGCAGCGCGTCGATGTCGATCTTGAAGTTCGCCAGCCGGGCGAACATGACGTCCTTGGAATGCTTCACGGCTCTCTCTCCTCGGTTCCTCTGGATGGATGGCCACCGCGAACGGTGGCGCCGGCCCGCGCGCGGCGGGCGATGCGCAATGGCTGCGCGGGCGCTGCACGCCGAAGCGGCAGCGCGGTCCGGGCACGAAGCCGGACCTAGGCGAGGACGGAGGAAAGGCGCGGCGGCCGCTTGGGCGGCGCGAAGAAGGTCTTGGAGGAGAAGAAGGCGAAGGAGCGCGGCAGCGCCACGGGCAACACGATCAGTTCGAGCACGTAGCCCTCGAACAGGATCTCGATGCCGTGGCCGATGTCCGTGTCGTCGGCGGCGGCCGAAGCGGAGACGGACGTGCCCGCGCCGCGCTGATAGTCATCGGGGGAGGCCGAGGCATCGGACCACAGCGTCTGCGCCACGAGGTCGCGATGCATGCCTGCCTCGACGAGGATCTGCGCGAACACCACCACGGCCTGACAGCACAGAAGGACCGCGAGGACGAGCGCGATGAGCGGGCGAGACATGACCGGGAAATCTTAGCGGCAGATACCTCACGCGGGAGACAATTCGTTAACCTTTACAACGATATTCCGAGCACTGAGCACTACGGTTTTCGGTGGGCACGCGAAGCTTTCGCGACCCGCCGAACCGGCCTTTCGCCGGCCTGCGGCAGGCGCTCGCGCAGGAAGTCGATCAGCGCCTGCGCCGCCACGTTGCGCATCGGCCCGGGCAGATAGGCCAGCACCACGCGGCGTTCGATGCGCGGCTTCGACAGCGCCAGCACGACCAGTTCGGGATCGCGCAGCGAGGCCGTGTACAGGCGCGGCATCAGCCCGAGCGCCTGGCCGCCGCGCACCAGCGCATAGAGGGTTTCGGAATAGCTCACGCGCAAGGGCTCGAGCCCCTGCGCGAACTGGGCGCGCGCGGGATTGCCGAGCGCCGGCATGCTGCCGCTCTCGAACAGCACCAGCCGCTCGCGGCCGATCCGCTCCCATTCGGTCTCACCGGCCGCGGCCAGCGCATGGTCGCGCCGCACCACCAGCACCAGTGGGTCGCGGAACAGGTCCACGCATTCGAGCCCACCCGGCGGCTCGGTGATGGCGGCCACGGCCATGTCGAGCTGGCCGTTGCGCAGCTCGGCGAGCAACGCTGTCGAGGGCGCGTCGCGCCACGACAGTTCGACTTCGCCGAGGCGCTCGGCATGCGCCGCCGCGAACTCGCTCGCGGCCGCGGCCACGCGCGCGGCGGCCGAGGGGATCACGCCGATGCGCACGAAGGCACGGCCGCGCCGCACCGTGCTCTCGATGTCGCGCAGCGCCACCTCGACCGTGTGGACCAGGAAGTCGGTGCGCGCCAGCACCTCGGCGCCCAGCGGCGTGAGCTCGACGCGGTGCGTGGAGCGCGTGAGCAGTTGCGCGCCCAGCAGCTTCTCGACCTGCTTGATCGCATTGCTGAGCGCGGGCTGCGTGATGGCCAGCCGCCGCGCGGCACGGCCGAAGTGCGCCTCCTCGACCAGCACCGAGAAGCACTGCAGCTGGCGCAACGTGAGCGCGCGCAGCGGCAGCGAGGACGCGGCCGGTTCGGGCGCCGGCAAGGGCTTGGGAACGCGCGAAGAGGTGGCCATGCTTATAGATCGGGCGAATCAAATTATAGAAATTCAAAATTTTCCTTATCGCCTCGCCCTCACTAGACTGGCCCGCATGACCGCCAGCCCCTCCGCCAGCCCGTCTTCCGCCGCCCCGGGCTTCGACCTCGAAGCCCTGCTGCGCGCCATTCCCAAGGTCGAGCTGCACTGCCACCTGTTCGGCACCGTGCGCCACGAGACCTTCAAGCAGCTCAACCTGCGCGCCGGCTCGCCGCTGGCGGCCGACGAGATCGAGGGCTTCTACACGCGCGGCGAGAAGCCCGTGGGCGTGCTGCGCGTGCTGCGCGCGCTCGACGCCGAGCTGGTGCGCAGCCCCGACGACCTGCACCAGCTCACGTTCGAATACCTGCAGGACGCGGCGCAGCACAACGTGCGCCATGCCGAGTTCTCGTGGAACCCGACCGGCACGGTGCAGGTGTCGGGCATCCCCTATGCGCTCGCGCAAGGCGCGATCGTGCGCGCGATCCGCGACGCGAAGCAGCAGTTCGGCATCGACGGCCGGCTGATCGGCGCCATCGACCGCGAGGCCTCGCCCGCGGCCGCGCTCGAGATGGTCGAGTGGATGGCCGCGAACCGCTGCGACGAAGCGATCGGCATCGGCATCGACTACCGCGAGGTCGACCGCCCGCCCGAGCTCTTCACCGAGGCCTATGCGCGCGCGCGGCAGGTCGGCCTGCGCACCACCGCGCATGCCGGCGAGTTCGGCATGCCCTGGACCAACGTGCGCACCGCGCTCGACGTGCTGCGCGTGGACCGCATCGACCATGGCTACACCGTGGTCGACGCGCCCGAGTTCGCGCGCGAATGCGCCGAGCGCGGCGTGCTGTTCACCGTGGTGCCGACCAACTCCTACTACCTGCGCACCCTGCCGCCCGAGCGCTGGGCGCTCGACCATCCGATCCGCCGCATGCCGGGCCTGGGCCTGCGCATCCATCCCAACACCGACGACCCGACCCTGCACAAGGTCACGCCCACGCAGGCCTGGCTGATGATGGTGCGCGACTTCGGCTTCGGCCTCGACGACCTGCGCGGCTTCATGCTCAACGGCCTCGACGGCGCCTGGATCGACGAGACGCAGCGCCGCGACTGGCACGCGCAATGGAGCGATGCCTTCGACCACCTGCGCAGCCGCCTCGGCGATGCGCCACCCTCTTCCCCAGCCCACGCCTGAAGCCCGCCATGAACCACCTCCGCCGTCCCCTGCTCGTGGCCGCGACGCTCTGCGCCGCGCTGCCCGCCCTGCTGCCCACCCTGGCCTCGGCCCAGCCGGCCTGGCCCGCGGCCATGCCGATCACGCTGATCGTTCCCTACACCGCGGGCGGCAGCGTCGACGTCAATGCGCGCCTGGTCGCCACGCGGCTGGCCGAGCGGCTCAAGCAGGCGGTGGTGATCGACAACGTGGCCGGTGCCGGGGGCGCCATCGGCGTGGCCAAGGCCGTGGCCGCCGCGCCCGACGGCTACACCCTGGTGGTCGGCCCCGACAGCGCGATCGCCATCGGCCGGCTGGTCAACCCCTCGGCCTTCCGCTTCGATCCGCTCAAGGACCTGGCGCCGGTCGGCCTGCTCAACACCGCGCCGATGGTGCTGGTGGCGCGCCCCGGCCTGCCCGCGAAGAGCTACGCCGACTTCGTGCAGCTCGCCAAGGCCGCGCCCGGCAAATACAACTACGCCACCTCGGGCGTGGGTACCGTGCTGCAGCTCGCGATGGAACTGCTCAAGCAGCGCAGCGGCATCTTCGTGACCCACGTGCCCTACCGCGGCGGCGCGCAGATCGCCACCGACGTGATCGGCGACCAGGTCGACCTCGCGATGCTCGTGAGCACCAGCGCCATCCCGCACGTCAGCGGCAAGCGGCTGCAGGCGCTGGGCATCACCGGCACCAAGCGCCTGCCCTCGCTGCCCGGCGTGCCCACCTTCGACGAGATGCCCGGCCTCAAGGGCTTCGACATGGTGAGCTGGACCGGCATCTTCGCGCCCGCGAAGACGCCCCCCGCCATCGTCGCGCGCCTCCACCAGGAACTCGAGGCCGTGCTGCAGGAGGAAGGCGTGCGAACCAAGCTCGCCGAGCAGGGCGCGCTGCCGGGCAGCGGCACGCCCGAAGCCTTCGGCCGCTTCGTGCAGGCCGAGTACGCGCGCAACCAGAAGATCGTGCAGACGGCCAACATCAAGGAATGAGCGCGGCGCGGCCGCCATGGCGCATGATCGATCGCCGCACCGTCACCGGCCTTCGGAGATCGACCCCATGCCGACCGCGTCCCCGCTCCCGCGCCTTCGCCTGCTGCTCGCCGCCCTGCTGCTGCCCGCCCTGCTCGGCGCCTGCGCCAGCCTGCCGCCGCCCGTCGCACAGGCGCCCGTCGCCGCGATCGCCGACTACGCCGCCACGCCGCTGAACGCCATCGCGCAGCAGGCACTGGCACCGGGCAACGCATCGGGCTTTCGCCTGCTGCCCTACGGCCCGACCTCCTTCGCCAGCCGCATCGAGCTCGCGAAGCTCGCCACCCGCAGCCTCGACGTGCAGTACTACCTGCTGGCCGGCGACAACACCGGCCGCGCCCTGATGCGCGCGCTGCGCGATGCCGCCGCGCGCGGCGTGCGCGTGCGATTGCTGGTGGACGATCTCTACACCACCGGCGAGGACGAGCTGCTGCTCGGCCTGGCCAGCCATCCGAACGTGGAGGTGCGCCTGTTCAATCCCTTCCCGGCCGGCCGCGGCAGCGACCTCACGCGCTTCGCCGCCTCGGCGATGGATTTCGAGCGCATCAACCGGCGCATGCACAACAAGCTGTTCGTGGCCGACAACGCCGCCGCCGTGGCCGGCGGGCGCAACATGGCCGACGAGTACGTGATGAACGCCAGCGCCAGCAACTTCATCGACATGGACGTGTTCGCCGCGGGCTCGGTGGTGCGCGAACTCTCCGACGCCTTCGACCACTACTGGAACAGCGAGGCCGTCTATCCCGTGCAGCGCATCGCGCGCAGCAGCCTGTCGCCGGCGCAGCTGCGGCAAGCCTTCGAGGAGCGCACCGCCACGGCCAGGCCGCCGCAGGCGCCGCGCATCCCGGCCGACGGCATCATCCCCAACGCGACCGAGGGCGAGCCGGCCTCGATCCCGCTCGAGATGGTGCCGATGATGAACCTGCCCTTCGAGCTGGCCGAGCGCAGGCTCAGTCCGCTGCTCGCGGCCGATGCGCGCGTGCTGTTCGATCCGCTGACCAAGACCCAAGGCTGGAACGAGCGCGAGAACTCGAACAAGGGCACCGTCACCGAGGCCGTGATCCGCTGGTTCCGCACCGCGCAGCGGACCATCAAGATGGTCTCGCCCTATTTCGTGCCTTCGGACGCCGCCGTCGCCAGCCTCGCCGAGGCGCGGGCCGCGGGCCTGCAGGTCGAGCTCGTCACCAACTCGCTGGCCTCCACCGACGAGCCCTGGGTCTACGTCGGCTACTGGCCGCACATCCATCGGCTGCTCGAGGCCGGCGTCGAGATCTACGAACTGAGCCCCTCGCTGAGCGTGCACCGCGGCAAGCTCGGCCTGTTCGGCCATGGCACCGGCGCGCTGCACATGAAGAACGGCATCGTCGACCATCGCCAGGTCTTCCTCGGCTCGATGAACCTCGACCCGCGCTCGGCACGGCTCAACACCGAGCTCGGCCTGATCATCGACAGCCCCGACATGGCGCGCCAGCTCGAGAGCTTCGCCGACACGCGCAGCTTCTACCGGCTGCGGCTCGATGCGAAGGGCCGCAACGTCGAATGGGTGGACCAGGACGACGACACGCGCGTGTTCGACGTGCCGCCCGAGACGACGGCGTGGCAGCGCTTCAAGCTGAGGCTGCTGGGGCCGTTGATTCCGCAGAGCCAGCTCTAGAGGGCCGCACGCATGTCCCGCTCCGAACGCCTGCTCGCCCTGGTCCAGACCCTGCGCCGCCATCGCCGGCCCCTCAGCGGCCAGGCCCTGGCCGAGCAGCTCGGCATCAGCCTGCGCACGCTGTACCGCGACATCGCGAGCCTGCAGTCGCAGGGCGCGCTGATCGAAGGTTCGCCCGGCCTGGGCTATGTGCTCAAGCCGGGCTACGTGCTGCCGCCGCTGATGTTCGGCCCCGAGGAGATCGAGGCGCTCGCGCTGGGCCTGCGCTGGGTGGCGGACCGCGGCGACAAGGCCCTGTCGGGCGGCGCGCACGATGCGCTCGCGAAGATCGCCGCCGTGCTGCCGCCCGAACTGAAGCGCGAACTCGAGGCCTCCGCGCTGCTCGTGGCCGCGGGTGCGAAGCGCGCACCGGCCGCGGTCGAGCCCGACCTGCTGCGCGCCGCCATCCGTGCCGAGCACAAGCTGCGGATCGGCTACAGCGATCCCGACGGAACCGCGTCGAAACGCGTCATCTGGCCCTTCGCGCTCGTGTACTTCGAACAGTCGCGCGTGCTCAGCGCCTGGTGCGAACTGCGCAACGACTTCCGCAACTTCCGCGCCGACCGCATCGTCGCCGCCGAGATGCTCGATGTGCGCTACCCGCAGCGTCGCCAGGCGCTGCTCAAGGCCTGGCAGCAGCGCGTGAAGGAAAGCGGCCGCACGATACTGCCGGAATCTGACATGCCCTCTTCCTAAGATCGCGCCATCGTTCATTCATCAGGAGATCGGCGTGAAGTTTGCATCCGTGCGTCTAGTCACCCAACAATTCGAAGCCCTCGTTGCGTTCTACGCGCGCCTCTCGGGCACCGAGGCCACCCGCCTGGCCGACGGCTTCGCGGAGATCCGGCTGGCGGGCGCGACGCTGGCCATCTCCGAAGAGCAGCTCGTGCAGCGCTTCAACGCCGGGGCCGCCACGGCCGCATCGAACCGTTCGGCGATCCTCGAGTTCGAGGTCGCCGATGTCGAAGGGACGCTGGCGCGCATGGAGGAAACGGCCGAGGTCGTGATGCGGCCGACCACGATGCCGTGGGGCAACCTGTCGCTGCTGCTTCGCGATCCGGATGGGAGTCTGGTGAATGTGTTTTCGAGGCCCGCGAGCTAGCGAGGGCCCTTCGGCGTTACACGCGTTACGGCCGAGACGTCCCTCGCTTGCCAGTCGGAGGACACGAAGCCCGGCCTTTTCTACGATCACGGACCAATCCCCGTCCCTCCCATGAAAAGACCGCTTCGCCTCCTGTCCGCAGCCCTGCTCGCCACCCTCGCCGCCACCACCCACGCCCGCACCCTCTGCACCGCCATCGCCGACGCGACCACCGGCCAGTTCATCGTGAAGCAAGGCCGCTGCGACGAACGCGTCACCCCTGCCTCCACCTTCAAGATCGCGATCGCGCTGATGGGCTTCGACGCGGGCTTCCTCCAGAACGAACACGACCCCGTGCTGCCGTTCAAGGAAGGCTATCCGGCCTGGGTCGAAGGCTGGAAGCAGCCGACCGACCCGCAACGCTGGCTCAAGCTCTCGGTGTTCTGGTTCTCGCAGCGGGTGACCGAATCGCTGGGTGCCGAACGCTTCGCGCGCTATGCGAAGGACTTCGACTACGGCAACGCCAACGTGTCGGGCGACCCGGGAAAGAACAACGGGCTCGAGCGTTCGTGGGTCGCGTCGTCGCTGCGCATCTCGCCGCGCGAGCAGGTCGAGTTCCTGCGCAAGCTGCTGTCGAACCGGCTGCCGGTGTCGCCGCGCGCGATCGAGCTGACGCGGCGTTCGATGGAGACGACCGAGCTGCCCGAGGGCTGGACCGTGCAGGGCAAGACCGGCGCGGCCTACCCGAAGAAGGCCGACGGCTCGCTCGACGAAGCCCATGGCTATGGCTGGTATGTCGGCTGGGCCACGCGCGGCGAGCGCACCGTGGTGTTCGCGCGGCTGACGCAGGACGACCGGAAGCAGGCGACCACACCGGGCGTCCGCACGCGCGACGCGCTGCTGCCGGCCCTGCCCGCGCTGATCGGTTCCGCCGCGAGATGACGGCGGCGCCGAGCACCGGACCACGCAGCACGCGCATCGACGTGCTGCGCGGCATCGCGATCCTGCTGGTGCTGTTCCACCACTTCAACATCGCCTACCGTCTCGACGGCACCGTGCTGTCGCAACTCCTCGGCTGGGAAGCGGTGCGCGCGGTGGCGCGCAACGGCAACTACGGCGTCACGATGTTCTTCGTGATCTCGGGCTTCCTGATCACCTCGAACGCGCGGCGCCGCTGGGGCGCGCTGCGGGACGTGAAGGCGCGCGCCTTCTACGGCCTGCGCGTGGCGCGCATCGTGCCGTGCCTGCTGCTCCTGCTGGTCGCGGTCAACCTGCTGGCCTGGGCGGGCGTGGTCATCTTCCAAAACCGGGCGCCGGCAGGTGCGACCGCGTTGCCGCTGTGGTTGGTCAACCTCGCCTCGCTGACCTTCTGGATGAACGTGGTGGTCGACAAGTACGGCTGGACCAACTACGCGCTCGGCGTGCTGTGGTCGTTGTCGGTCGAGGAGGTCTTCTATCTCTTCTTCCCGATCCTCTGCGCGCTGCTGCGCCGGGAGCGCCGGCTGATCGCCTTCTGGCTCGCGATCGCGGTGCTGGCGCCGGTCTACCGCTTCCATCGCCAGGACGACGAAGGCGGCTACCTCTATGCCTACTTCGCGGCCTTCGACGGCATTGCGATCGGCTGCTGCACCGCGCTGCTCGCGGACTCGATCGCGCTCTCCGCGCGGCTCAAGACCTTGCTGCAATGGGCCGTGGCGATCGCCATGGCGTTCCTCTACCTGCGGTGGCCGATCGCGCAGAGCCATGTGCTCGGCGTCACGGCGATGGCGCTGGGCACGGCCGTGCTGCTGGCGACGATGCGCGATCGATCCACGCACGGCACCGCGCCCGCACGCCTTCGCTGGCTCTCCACCGCCTTCGGATGGTTCGGCCGCCGCAGCTACGAGCTCTACCTGTTCCACCTGATCGTGCTCGGCCTGCTGCGGACCCTGTTCCCGCCCGCGCTCGCGATCGGCGGCGACAGGATGTGGCTGCTCGGCGGCTACCTGCTGCTGTCGATGGCCCTGTGCGACGCCATTGCGCGCTGCTACAGCGAGCCCATGAACCGCTGGCTGCGAGGGCGCCTGTCCGTTGCGCGCGCCTGAACCCCGCGGATTTTTTGGTGCGCCGCAGCTAAGGGAAATTCCCCGAACCGCCCTCCTCCGACGCTCCGAATAATCGCGCCAGTCAACCAGGGTACTTTCGAGTAACCCCCGGTTTTCAAGGCGCCACGCGGCCTCCGCGCGGCATCGGTCCCTGGTCGTCGCCGCAGGAGTCGAATGTCTACCGAGCTGGTCGAATCGCCTTGGCAAAGCCGCGGAGAGCGGCAGCAGGACCGCCATGCCAAGAAGGACGCGGTGCTGCTGGCGGCGGCGCGCCTGTTCACGACCAAGGGCTTCCAGGGCACCTCGCTCGACGACATCGCGCGCGCCCTGCGCGTGACCAAGCCGACCGTCTACCACTACGTCGAGAACAAGGAACAGATCCTGTTCGAGTGCGTGCAGCGCGGGCTTGAGGCGCTGCGCGCGGGCATCCTCGAGGCGGCACGGCGCGGGCTGCCGCCGCGCGAGCGGCTGCGCGTGGCGATGGAGAACTACGCGGGCATCGTGACCAGCGACTTCGGCCTGTGCGTGATCCGCGTCGGCGAGGACCCGCTGGCCGAACCGCGGCGACGCGAGCTGCGCGCGCTAAAGGGCGAGATCGACACCGAGTTCCGCGCGCTGATCGAGGCCGGCATGGCCGAGGGCTGGATCGCGCGCGGCGACGCGGCGATGGCCTCGTACACGGTGGTCGGTGCGCTCAGCGGCATCGGCCGCTGGTACCGGCCCGACAGCCATCCGGCGCGCAGCCTGCAGGATGCCGTGCGGCACTGCATCGAGATGCTCATGCACGGCGTGCTCAGCGCCCCGACGGAGCTGCGGCCCTCGCAGACCTCCGCGTCCTCGTGGTCCCAGTGGGGAGATTCCATGCCCAAGATGCGACGTGAAGTGCACTTCAACGAGCGCGTGGTGCGCTGCTTCGCCGAGCGGCCCGCCAACGTGGCCCAGATGCTGGCCGACGCGGTGCGGCTCTCGCCCGAGGGCGAGGCGCTGGTCTGCGACACGCTGCGCCTGAGCTGGCGCGAGCTGCACCATGCCACCACCAAGTGCGCGGGCGGCCTCGCGCAGCGCGGCGTGCGGCCGGGCGACCGGGTGGCGCTCTACCTCTCGAACGGCCCCGAGTTCGCGATCGCGGTGTTCGCCTGCGCCTGGCTCGGCGCGGTGGCGATGCCGGTGAGCGCTCGGGCGCGCACGGCCGAGCTCGAGTTCTCGCTGGCCGACGCCGAGGCGGTGGCGATCGTCTGCTCGCAGGAGCTGCAGGCGCTGGTGCCCTCGCCCGAGGCGCTGCCGCTGCTGCGCCTGCGCTTTTGCACCGGCGCCGCGCAGGCTGGCTTCGAATCCTTCACGGCGCTGATGCAGGCCGAGCCGCTGGCCAGCGCGCACGCGGCCGCCGAGGAAGACCTCGCGGTGCTGCTCTACACCTCGGGCACCACCGGCAAGCCCAAGGGCGCGATGCTCACGCACCTGAACATCGCGCACTCGGTGATGCACTTCGTGCACGCGATGAGCCTGGGCGAATCGGACCGCAGCATCGTGGCGGTGCCGCTGAGCCACGTCACCGGGCTGGTGGCGCAGCTCTACACCATGCTGCATGCGCGCGGCTGCGCGGTGCTGATGACGCAGTTCAAGGCGGCCGAGTTCGCGCGGCTGGCCGCGGCCGAGCGCATCACGCACACGATCATGGTGCCGGCCATGTACAACCTGTGCCTGCTGCTGCCGGACCTGCAGGCGCACGACCTCTCGGCCTGGCGCATCGGTGCCTACGGCGGCGCCTCGATGCCCACCGCCACCATCGAGGGCATCGCGGCGCGGCTGCCGGGCCTCACGCTGATGAACGCCTACGGCGCCACCGAGACCTGCTCGCCCGCGACCATCATGCCGCCCGGCATGACGGCCGAGCACCGCGACAGCGTGGGCCTGGCCGTGCCCTGCGGCGAGATCTGCGTGGTCGACGAGAACGGCAACGAGGTGGCGCGCGGCGAGGTCGGCGAGATCTGGATCGCGGGCCCGATGGTGGTGCCCGGCTACTGGCGCAACCCGCAGGCCACGGCCAGCGAATTCCGCGGCGGCTACTGGCGCTCGGGCGACATCGGCAGCATGGACGCCGACGGCTACGTGCGCATCCTCGACCGCAAGAAGGACGTGATCAACCGCGGCGGCTACAAGATCTTCTGCGCCACGGTCGAGAACACGCTGATGGAGCATCCGCAGATCGTCGAGGCCGCGCTGGTGGGCGTGCCCTGCGCGGTGCTCGGCGAGCGCGTGCATGCCTTCGTCTGCGTGAGCGAGCTCGACGAGCGCACCCAGGCCGCGGCCCTGCAGGCCTTCTGCGCCGAGCGGCTGTCGGACTACGCCGTGCCCGAGACCTGGACCGTCGGCACCGAGGCACTGCCGCGCAACCTCAACGGCAAGGTCATGAAGCGCGAGCTGCGCCAGTCGCTGCACGCGGCATTGAGCTGAAGCGGGGCGCCACACCATGACGACGAAGAAATTCAAGGCCACGCAGCAGGGCATCGTGTCGGCGCTGTTCGCGCTGCTGTTCGCGGGCTTCGCGGCGTTCCTGCCGGGCTTCGCGCAGATCGACAACCTGCTCACGCTGGTGCAGAACGTGGCCTTCCTCGGCATCCTGGGGCTGGGCATGGCGGTGGTGGTGATCGGCCGCGGCATCGACATCTCGATGATCGCCGCGCTGGCCGTGCCCTCGGGCCTGCTCTTGCAGCTGGTGCAGAACGGCCATTCGCTCGGCTCGGCCTTCCCGATCGCGCTGGGCCTGGCGCTGGCCTTCGGGCTGGTCAACGGCTGGCTGATCGCCTATGCCGAGGTGCCGTCGCTCTTCACCACGCTGGCCTCGGGCCTCTTTCTCGCGGGACTGGGCCAGGCCTACTTCTTCCAGCTCGAGGTGGTCCAGTGGCCGGCCGCGCTCGACCCGGCCGCCTGGCTGGGCCGCGGCACCCTGGCCGGCGTGCCGACACCGGTCGTGATGTTCGGCGTGGCGGCCGCGGCCATGGCCTTCTTCCTGCGCCGCATGCGCGCGGGCGCCTTCGTCTACGCGATCGGCGACAACCCCTTCGCCGCGCGCGCCACCGGCCTGCCGACGCGGCCGATGGTGCTGCTGCAGTACGTGCTGGCGGCGCTGATCGGGCTGTTCGCGGGCGTGGTGATGGCGGCCTCGGTCAGCAGCATGCCGACGCGGATCTTCAACTCCACCATGATCTACGACGTGGTGCTGGTGGTCGTGCTCGGCGGCATCGGCCTGTCGGGCGGACGCGGCGGCGTGTTCAACGTCGTGATCGGCACGCTCCTGATCGGCACCATGCTCAACGGCATGACGATCATGGACCTCTCCTATTCCGTGCAGAACATCGTCAAGGGCGTGGTGCTGCTGGCCGCGATCCTGATCGACTCCATGCTCAACCCGCGCAACGAAGAGACCGCGCAGCAGGGCGACATCTGATCCCCGGGGTCCGCGCGCGGATCCACCTGTTTTCCGAAGCCGGGCGCCAGGCGATTTTGGCGTCATCCGAGACCACCGAAAAAAGGAGACATGCAATGCACTTCGTTCGCACACTCGCCGCATCCGCGAAGCTCGCGGGCATCGCGCTGGCACTGGTTGCCGTATCGCAGCACGCGGCCGCCCAGGGCAAGGGCCTCGACGAGCCCTTCCGCGACGGCTACAAGAAGTCGCTGGCCGGCAAGACCGTGGGCTACATCCCGGTGGCCATGGGCTTCGACCTCGCGCAGGGCTGGTACAACGGCCTCAAGAAGGAGCTCGAGCCCGCCGGCATGAAGGTGGTGGCGCGCGATCCCAACTGGAACACCAACGCCGGCGCGCAGGCCTTCACCGCGCTGATGGCCGAGAAGCCCGCGGTGATCGTGATCCACAACCCCGACGTGCAGACCTACGCCAAGCTGATCAAGAAGGCCGAGGAAGACGGCATCTACGTGGTGCAGATCAACATGCGCTCGGTGCAGCCCTCGACCGTGTTCGTGGGCGCCGACTGGGTCGACGTGGGCGAGCGCAATGCCGAGGCGGTGGTGCAGGCCTGCAAGGGCAAGTCGAACAAGATCGCCATCGTGCAGGGCGCGCCGACCGCGGCCACCAGCGCCTACACGCTCAAGGGCGTGGAGAACGTGCTGGCGAAGAACCCGCAGATCAAGGTGGTGTCGAACCAGGCCGCCGACTGGGACGCGGCCAAGGCCAAGGGCCTGACGCAGACGGTGCTCAAGCAGAACCCCGACCTGTGCGGCATCGTCGGCTTCTGGGACGGCATGGACATCGGTACCGCGGCCGCCATCAAGGAAGCGGGCCTGACCGGCAAGGTCTACCTCGCGACCTCGGGCGGCGGCGAGCAGAAAGGTGCCTGCGACCAGGTAAAGTCGGGCGCCTTCGACCTCGACGTGAGCTACGACGTGCCGACGCAGGCCGCCAACATGGCCGCGATGATCAAGTGGCTGGTGCAGGGCGGCATGAAGCCCGGCGCGGCCAAGCAGAACATCTACACCACGCTGATCCCGATCACGAAGGAGAACGCGGGTGCCGACGGCACCTGCTGGAAGCTCACCGCCGCCAAGTGACGCCGACGCCGGAGCCGCACCGATGAACGAGACCCTCACGCGCCTGCGCTACCGCTGGTGGCCCGACCACTGGGTCGGCGAGATCCTGTCCAAGCGCTGGACCGAGACCGCGATCCCGGTGCTGCTGCTGGTGGCGGTGCTGCTGGCCTCGGGCCAGCTCATCGGCAACTTCTGGTCGCCGGTGGTGCTGGCCGACACGCTGCGGCAGGCCGGCGAGATCGGCTTCATCGTGCTCGGCCTGGCGCTGGTGATGATCGTCGGCGGCATCGACCTGTCGGTGGGTTCCATCTTCGCGCTCACCAACTTCTGCGCGCTGATGTGCATGCACGTGCTGAAGTGGCCGATGGGCGCGTCGGTGCTGGCCACGCTGGCCGTCGGCGCGCTGCTGGGCGCGGTCAATGGCGTGTTGATCGGCTACCTGCGGCTGCGCGCCTTCCTCACCACCCTCATCACGCTGATCATCTTCCGCTCGTTCTACGAGATCCTGAGCCTGCAGTACTCGACCGCGATCGCGGGCTCGCTGCCCGACTCGCCGGCCTGGGACTTCCTGGGCAACGGCACCTTGCTGGGCCTGCCGACGGTGGCCTGGGCCTACGCGGCGGTGGCGATCGCCGGCCATGTGCTGCTCACGCGGCTGCGCGCGGGCTGGCACATCATGGCCATCGGCGGCTCGCGCCGCTCGGCCTACAACAGCGGCATCGCGGTGCGGCGCACGGTCGCGCTGTGCTACGTGGCCTCGGGCACGCTGTGCGGCGCGGCCGGCTGCTTCTTCGCCTCGCGGCTGGCCACGGCCGGCGCCGACATCGGCGTGGGCATGGAGGTGCTGGTGCTCACGGCCGCGGTGCTCGGCGGCATCAGCCTGGGCGGCGGGCGCGGCTCGGTCGCCAAGGCGCTGGTCGGCACGCTGCTGGTGCTCTTGATCACCAACGGCCTGACCTCGATGTCGGCGCCCGGCGGTGTGATCCGCATGGTGCTGGCCGCGATCCTGGTGCTGGCGGCCGTGATCGACGTGCGCTGGCTCAAGAACCGCCAGCGCATCATCAGCAAGGTCTACGTGAGCCCGACCTACTTCGCGCTGCCGCCGGCACCGGCCAGCAGCGGCGACGGCGCGAGCGTCTACGCGGTCAACAACAAGCTGCGCGACGTCACGCTGATCGGCCTGGGCCGCATCGAGTCGCCCGAGGACGTGATCCTCGACCGCGACGACAACCTCTATGCGGGCTCGCGCCATGGCGACGTGATCCGCTTCCTCGCGCCCGATTACGAGCGCATGGAGGTCTATGCCCACATCGGCGGCCAGCCGCTGGGCCTGGCCTTCGACCGCGAGGACAACCTGCACGTGTGCGTGGGCGGCATGGGCCTGTACCGCGTCACGCCCGAGCGCAAGGTCGAGCGCGTGACCGACGAGACCAACCGCAGCTGGACCTCGATCAACGACGACAGCCGGCTGCGGCTGGCCGACGATCTCGACATCGCCGACGACGGCCGCATCTTCTTCAGCGAGGCCACGGTGCGCTACGAGATGCACGAGTGGCCGGTCGACGGGCTGGAGGCGCGCGGCAACGGGCGCATCGTCTGCTTCGATCCGCGCGACGGCTCGACGCGCACCGTGCTGCGCGGGCTGCGCTTCCCGAACGGCATCGCGATCGCGAGCGACGGCCAGTCGATCCTGTTCGCCGAGACCTGGGGCTGCTGCATCAAGCGCTACTGGTTCGACGGGCCGAAGGCCGGCCAGGTGCAGATGGTGATCGACAACCTGCCCGGCTATCCCGACAACATCAACCTCGCCTCCGACGGCCACTACTGGCTCGCGCTGGTGGGCATGCGCTGCCCGGCCTACGACCTCGCGATGCGCATGCCGGGCTTTCGCCGCCGCATGGCCACGCGCGTGCCGGTGGACGAATGGCTGTTCCCCAACATCAACACCGGCTGCGTGCTCAAGTTCAGCGAGGCCGGCGAGATCCTCGAGACGCTGTGGGACCTGGGCGGCGAGAACCACCCGATGATCACCTCGATGCGCGAGCACCGCGGCCACCTCTACCTGGGCGGCATCTCGAACAACCGCATCGGCCGCTACAAGCTCGAGGGCGCCGACCCCGACTTCGTGCAGTACGAACGGCGCTGGAGGGCAGCCTGATGCTCGACACCCTTCGCGGTTTCACCGACCGCCTGCTCGGGCGCGGCAGCGCCGCCATCACGGTGCCGGTGATGGACGGCGTGCTCAAGCCCAACCGCGCGCTCGACAACGCCGAGGTGGTGGCCGAGCTCGCCGACATCGACGACCTCGCCGTGGCCGACGGCGTGCTGTGGATTGCGGCCGGACATGCGCTGTACCGGCTCGACGGAGGCGTGCCCGTCGAGCTGCGGCGCTTCGAGCGCCCGATCACGGCGCTGGCCGCGGCGCCGGGTGGACGGCTCGCGCTGGCGCTCGGCGGCACGCAGGTGCTGCTGCTCGCACCCGACGGCGCCACCGCCCACACGCTCACGGAGGCCGGCGGCCGCGCGCTGCGCTGCGTCAATGCGCTGGCCTGGGACGAGGCCGGCCGGCGCTGGCTCTTCACCGAGGGATCGGCCGAGCATGCACCCGAACGCTGGTGCCACGACCTGATGGCGCATGGCGCGAGCGGCCGCGTCTGCGCCTGGGCGCCGGGCGGCGGTGCCGCGCAGCAGCTATCGGCCGGGCTGCGCCATGCCTTCGGCGTGCTGCCGCAGGCGGGCGGCACGGTGCTGGTCGGCGAGAGCTGGGCGCATCGCGTGCTCGCGCTCGGATCGGGCGGCACCGCGCCGCGCGTGGCCGACCTGCCCGGCTATCCCTCGCGCATGGCTGCGGCGGCCGGCGGCGGCTTCTGGCTCAGCTGTTTCGTCTGCCGCACGCAGCTGGTGGAATTCGTGCTGCGCGAGGAGGCCTACCGCCGCCGCATGGTGGCCGAGATCGATCCGCGCTACTGGATCGCGCCGGCGCTCTCGTCGGGCCACAGCTTCCTCGAGCCGCTGCAGGGCGCGGGCGTCAAGCAGATGGGCGTGCTCAAGCCCTGGGCGCCGCCGCGCTCCTACGGGCTGGTGGTGCGCGTGAATGCGCAGGGCCAGGTCGTGTCCTCGCTGCACAGCCAGGTCGACGGCCGCCACCACGGCATCACCGCGGTGGCCGAGCATGGGGGGGCGCTGTTCGCGGCCTCGAAAGGCGGCGGCCGGCTGCTGCGGGTGCGCATGACCGCCGAGGAACAGGGAGCCGCGCGATGAATGCCCGCGATACCAGCGCCGACACCGTGGCCGTTGAAACGGGCGCGCCGGCCGCGCACGAGACCATGCTCGAGCTGCGCCAGGCCACCAAGAAATACGCGGGCGTGCCCGCCATCGAGGACGTCGACTTCACGCTGCGCCGCGGCGAGATCCATGCGCTGCTCGGCGAGAACGGCGCCGGCAAGTCGACGCTGACCAAGGTGATGGCCGGCGTGGTGCCGCTGAGCGCGGGCCAGATGCTGGTGGAAGGGCGGCCGGTGCAGCTGCGCACGCCGCTGGAGGCTCGCCACGAGGGCATCGCGATGGTGTTCCAGGAAACCAGCCTGGTGCCGACGATGACGGTGGCGCAGAACCTGTTCCTGGGCCAGGAGTCCTTCTTCAACCGGCTGCGCGGCGTCTACATCTCGGCGCAGCAGTTCCTGCAGTCGCTCAATTTCTACGTCGACCCGACCGCCACCGTGGGCATGCTCGGCGCGGCCAAGAAGCAGATGGTGGAGATCGCGCGCGCGGTGCTGCACAAGGCGCGCATCATCATCTTCGACGAGCCCACGGCCAGCCTCACGCCCGAGGAGAAGAAGTACTTCTTCGACCTGGTGTTCGACCTCAAGGCGCGCGGCGTGTCGGTGATCTTCATCTCGCACGCGCTCGAGGAGGCGCTGCTGCTGGCCGACCGCATCACGGTGCTGCGCGACGGCCGCCACGTGGTGACCGACGACAAGGTGAATTTCGATCGCGAGCGCATCGTGCAGGCGATGGTGGGGCGCGATCTCTCGCAGACGCTCTACGGGCAGAAGAAGACCCAGGTGCGACCGCAGGGCGACTGCCTGCTGTCGGTGCGCAACCTGCGCATGGCGGCGATGGTCAAGAACAACTCGCTGTCGGTGTTCGCGGGCCAGATCACCGGCGTGTTCGGCCTGGTGGGCGCGGGCCGCACCGAGACCTTCAAGGTGGTGGCCGGGCTGATCAAGCGCGACTTCTTCCATGGCGGCGAGATCCTGCTGCGCGGCCGGCCGGTGCGCTACCGCGTCGCGCGCCAGGCGGTGCGCGACGGCATCGCCTACATCACCGAGGACCGCAAGTTCGAGGGCTTCTTCGAGACCATGTCGATCGCGCAGAACATCTACATGGGGCTGCAGGGCAAGCTGGCCGGCGCGCGCGGGCTGGTGTCGGGCGCGAAGGCGCGTTCGGTGGGCGAGCACTGGAGCCGGCTGCTCAATGTGCGCGCCATCGGCAAGGACGTGAAGGTGATCGAGCTGTCGGGCGGCAACCAGCAGAAGGTGGTGATCGCCAAGTCGCTGGTGCAGGAGCCCGACATCGTGATCTTCGACGAACCCACGCGCGGGGTCGATGTGGGCGCCATCGCCGAGATCCATGCCGAGATCAACCGGCTGGCCGATGCCGGCAAGGCGGTGGTGGTGATCTCTTCCTACCTGCCCGAGGTGATGGCGCTGTCGGACCGCATCCTCGTGGCCAAGCAGGGCAAGGTGGTGACGGAATTCTCGGCCACCGAGGCGACGCAGGAAGCGATCATGTACGCGGCCATCCACTGACCGCGCCGATCGCCGCGTTGCGGCGCTTCAGTTCTTCTCGTCTTCCGCCGGCCAGTCGCGGATGTAGGCCTTGAGCATCTTGTTCTCGAAATTCTGCGCGTCGACCACGGCCTTGGCCACGTCGTAGAAGCTGATCACGCCCATCAGCATGCGCTTGTCCATCACCGGCATGTAGCGGGCATGGCGCTCGAGCATGATGCGGCGGATTTCGTCGAGGTCGGTTTCGAGGGTGCAGGTGACGGGGGCGTCGTCCATGGCCTTGCGCACCAGCGTGCCGCCGACCTGGCCGCCGTTGGCGACGATGGTCACGATCACTTCACGGAAGGTGAGCATGCCCACGAGGTCGCCATGCTCCATGACGACCAGCGAACCGATGTCCTTGTCCGCCATCGTCTTGACGGCTTCGGCCAGCAGATCGTCTGGCGTGATGGTGAAGAGCGTGTTGCCCTTGACGCGAAGGATGTCGGTGACTTTCATCGTGTGCTCCTCTCGGACTCTGTCTTTCCTGGCGGCCTGCCTTTTTTGAATATAGCCCACAATCGGCGCCGACCTCCACGGCCCGGTTTGTCGCTGTCACGCAGCGGACGCCACCGGTCCAAAGCGCCTCTCCAGAAAGGACCCCATGCCCGGCTATTCCGACCCCGGTTTCGACACCCTCGCGCTGCACGCGGGCGCCTCGCCCGACCCCACGACCGGCGCGCGCGCGGTGCCGATCCACCTGACCACCTCCTTCGTCTTCGAGTCGAGCGACCATGCGGCCGCCCTCTTCAACCTCGAGCGCTCGGGCCACGTCTACTCGCGCATCAGCAACCCGACCAACGCGGTGCTCGAACAGCGGGTGTCGGCGCTCGAGGGTGGCATCGGCGCGATCACCACCGCCAGCGGCCAGGCGGCGCTGCACCTTTCCATCGCCACGCTGATGGGCGCGGGCTCGCACATCGTGGCCAGCACCGCGCTGTACGGCGGCTCGCAGAACCTGCTGCACTACACGATGCGCCGCTTCGGCATCGAGACCACCTTCGTGAAGCCCAACGACCTCGACGGCTGGCGCGCCGCGGTGCGGCCCGAAACCAAGCTGTTCTTCGGCGAGACCGTGGGCAACCCCGGCCTCGACGTGCTCGACATCCCGGCCGTGGCCGAGATCGCGCACGAGGCCGGCGTGCCGCTGCTGGTCGACTCCACCCTGACCTCGCCCTACCTGATCAAGCCGCTGGACTTCGGCGCCGACCTGGTCTACCACTCGGCCACCAAGTTCCTCTCGGGCCACGGCACGGTGATCGGCGGCGTGGTGGTCGATGGCGGCAGCTTCGACTGGGAGAAGTCCGGCAGATTCGCCGAGCTGACCCAGGCCTACGACGGCTTCCACAACATGGTGTTCAGCGAGGAGAGCACGGTCGGCGCCTTCCTGCTGCGCGCGCGCCGCGAAGGCCTGCGCGACTTCGGCGCCGCGATGAGCCCGCACACCGCCTGGCTGATCCTGCAGGGCATCGAGACCCTGCCGCTGCGCATGGAGCGCCACATCGACAACACGCAGAAGATCGTCGAGTTCCTCGCCACCCATCCCTTCGTCTCGCGCGTCGGCCATCCGCTGATCGAGTCGCACCCGAGCCACGCGCTGGCGCAGAAGCTGCTGCGCCACGGCGCGCGCGGCGCGGGCGCCGTGTTCAGCTTCGACATCAAGGGCAGCCGCGCCCAGGGCAAGGCCTTCATCGAATCGCTCAAGCTCTTCAGCCACCTGGCCAACGTGGGCGACTGCCGCAGCCTGGTGATCCATCCGGCCAGCACCACCCACTTCCGCATGACCGACGAGGCGCTCGCGGGCGCGGGCATCTCGCAGGGCACGATCCGGCTGTCGATCGGCCTCGAGGATCCGGCCGACCTGATCGACGACCTGAAGCGCGCCCTGAAGGCGGCCGAGAAAGCGGGGGCCTGACACCATGCACTACACCGTCAACGGCCACGCCACCTACTGCTACACGGGCGGCAAGCCCTTCGATGCCGCCAAGCCCACCGTGGTCTTCATCCACGGCGTGCTCAACGACCACAGCGTCTGGATCCTGCAGAGCCGCTGGTTCGCCAACCACGGCTGGAACGTGCTCGCGGTCGACCTGCCGGGCCATTGCAAGAGCGAGGGCCCGCCGCCGGCCAGCGTCGAGGAGGCCGCGCAGTTCGTGCACGCGCTGCTCGACGCGGCGGGCGTGCGGAAGGCGGCGCTGATCGGCCACAGCTTCGGCTCTTTGATCGCGCTGGAGGCGGCCGCGCGCGCGCCCGAGCGCGTGACGCACCTGGCGATGGTCGGCAGCGCCTACCCGATGGTGGTGTCGCCGGCGCTGCTCGAGAGCTCGCTCAACGACCCGCAGCGCGCGATCGCGATGGTCAACACCTTCTCGCATGCGCTGCTGGCGCCGCCGCCCTCGGCGCTCGGCCCCGGCACCTGGCTCTACGGCAGCTCGCGCGCGCTGATGCGCCGCGTGCTCGCGAGCAACCGCGAGGTCAACGTGTTCCATGTCGGCTTCAAGGCCTGCAACGACTATGCGGGCGGCGAGGCGGCGATGGAGAAGCTGCAGTGCCCGGTGCTGTTCCTGCTCGGCGACGCCGACCAGATGACGCCGCCGCGCGCCGTGAAGGCGCTGGCCGCCAAGGCACGCGACGGACGGACGGTGACGGTGCACGCGGGGCACGCGCTGATGAGCGAGGCGCCCGACGCGGTGCTGTTCGCGCTGCGGGATTTCGTGTCGCGCTGAAAGAGACGCCGCCCCATCCGTTCAGGCTGAGCTTGTCGAAGCCTCGCGCGGGGCTTCGACAAGCTCAGCCTGAACGGGTCGGGGTCGGGGTCGGGGTCGGGGTCGGCCTCAGCCGCGCGCGGCCAGCTCGTTGATGTCGACGGGGTCGAGCACCTGCCTGGGCGCCCCGTGCCGCGCCACCGCCAGCATCGCGAGCCCCATGTTCTCGGTGGTGGTCACCAGGTGCGGCCACAGCCGCCGCGCGAGCCCGAACACCGGCGTCAGCAGCACGATGCCCGCCTTGTACAGCGGCGTCTTCGTGTTGGCGCCGTGCAGCGGCTGGATCGCACCGGGCCTGAACATGTAGGCGGCCCTGAACGGCAGCTTCAGCAGCGCGTTCTCGGTCGCGCCCTTCACGCGCGCCCACATGCTGCGGCCGCGCTCGCTGCTGTCGGTGCCCGAGCCGGTCACGTAGGCGAAGGTCATCCGCGGGTTGAGCCGCGCGAGCACGGTGGCGGCGGCCAGCGTGAGGTCGTAGGTCACGCGCCGGTACGCGTCCTCCTTCATGCCGACCGAGGACACGCCGAGGCAGAAGAAGCAGGCGTCGAAGCCCGTGAGTTGCGGCTCGACCGCCGTGTAGTCGTACATGTCGCTCAGCACGAGATCGCGCAATCAGGCCGCCCGCGGCACTGCAAAGAGCGCGGGCTTCTTCTCGAGCACCGCCACCATCAGCTCGGCATGCAGGCTCGAGGGCTGGGGCGCCGGCAGCGCGGTCAGCATGCGCGACAGCGTCTCGGCATGCGGCAGCAGCGGACCGAGGAAGCGCGTGCCCGCGGAATCGGCCACCAGGAGGGTCGGGAAGGTCTCGACGTCAAACTCGTCGGCGATGTCGGCATGGTCCTCGATGTCGACCCAGGCGAAGCGCAGCCCGGGATGCGCGCGCGCCACCTGCTCGAACAGCGGCCGGTAGTCGCGGCAGGTGCCGCACCATTCGGCGCACAGGCACACGACCCAGGGCGCGCCGCCGGCCGGCGCGGCGGAATCGGGGGTGGAAGGCAGGGCGCTCAAGGCTCGTACGTGGGCAGAAAGGAGAAGAAAGACCCGGGTGGTGCGCCCGGAAGGTCGTGGCTATTATGGACAAAGCCCCTCCGGGGCGCAGGAGACGCACGATGAACACCTCCACCGCCACCACCCCTGGCAGCGCCGCGCCCGCGAGCGTCGATCCGCGCCAGTTCAAGAGCTTCGCGGAGTTCTATCCCTTCTACCTGACCGAACACGCCAACCGCACCTGCCGGCGGCTGCATTTCGCGGGCTCCACGCTGTCGCTGGCCTGCCTCGCGATGCTGGTGCTGACGCTCCATCCGCTGTGGCTGCTGGCCGGGCTGCTGGTCGGCTACGGCTTCGCCTGGGTCGGGCATTTCGGCTTCGAGAAGAACAAGCCGGCCTCGTTCAAGCGGCCGCTCTACAGCTTCATGGGCGACTGGGCGATGTACCGCGACATCTGGCTGGGCCGCGTGAAGATCTGAGCCTTGCTCCTAGATCAATAGCACGTCACCCAGCCGCAGCGAGCGCAGCGGCCCCTTCTGCCACAGGTCCTCGAGCGGCTCGGCCTTGGGCATCAGCAACGCCTCGAGCAGCGGCTCGATCGGCGTCGACGGGTCGGCCAGCAGCACGTAGCGCGGGTCGCCGCCATCGCCGTCCTCGGCCAGCGGCGCGATCCAGTCGAGCGCCACCAGGGTCTCGAGCACCGGCACCAACTGCAGCGCGTCGACGCGCATCGAGGCCACCAGCCGCGCCGCGCCCACGCCCTTGTCGGGCGTCGCGCGGGCCCGGGCGAGCTGCTGCAGCACCTCGAGCGCCAGCTGCATCGGCCAGCCGGCACCGCCGCCGCGCCGGGCCACGCCGGTCAGGATGCTCGGCAGGTAGGCCGCGATCACCGCGCCCAGCAGCACGATGACCCAGGCCACGTAGATCCACACCAGCAGGATCGGGAAGGTGGCGAAGGCGCCGTAGAGCACCGAGTAGGTCGGCACCAGGCTCAGGTAGTAGCCCAGCACCCGCTTGGCGATCTCGATCGCCGCCGCCACGAACACGCCGCCGGCCCAGGCATGCGACCAGCGCACGTTGGTGTTGGGCACGTAGTGGTAGAGCGAGGCCATGCCGGCGGCCAGCAGCACGAACTCGAAGGCGTCGAAGAACAGCTTGACCACGCTCACGCCCACGACGTCGCGCGAGGCCGCGAACACGTAGGAGGTGGTGGACAGGCTCACCGCCAGGATCAGCGGCCCGAGCGTGATCGTGGCCCAGTAGATCAGCACCCGCTGCGCGAACGGCCGCGGCGAGCGCACGCGCCAGATGTTGTTGAGCGTCTTGTCGATGGTGAGGATCAGCGCGATGGCGGTGATCAGCAGCACGATCAGGCCCGCGATCCCCAGGCCGCTGGCCTTGCTCGCGAACTGGTTGAGGTAGCCCAGCACCTGGCGCGCGATGTTCTCGGGGATCAGGCTCTCGATCAGCCAGCGCTGCAGGCGGCCCTGCATCTTGGCGAACATCGGGAACACGGTGAACAGCGCGAGCGCCACCGTGAAGAACGGCACCATCGCGATGGTCGTGGTGAAGGTCAGGCTGCTGGCCGTGAGGCCGAGGCGGTCCTCGCGAAAACGCTCCCCGAGCACCGCGGCGGTGTTTCGCCAGGGGAAACGGGAGAGATCCCTCCAGAGCTGACGACGATTCATGGCCGGTATCATGCCATCCGCCTTTTCCGTTTCGCCACGCGGCGCTCGCCGGGATCGCTCCCCTTTCCTCTCTTCACCGTCGCCAGCCCGTGTCCATCTCCCCGCCCCCGCCCTCCTCCGTCGCGACCACCCGCTGGCTCGCGGTCGGCAGCCTCGCCGGGCTGATCGTGCTGGGCCTGGCCTGGGAACTCTGGCTGGCACCGCTGCGCCCCGGCGGCTCGTTGATGGCGCTCAAGGTGCTGCCGCTCGCGATCCCGCTCGCCGGCCTGCTGAAGAACCGCATGTACACCTACCGCTGGGTCAGCCTGATGGTCTGGCTCTATTTCACCGAGGGCGTGGTGCGCGCCTGGAGCGACACCAACGGCATCAGCCAGCTGCTCGCGCTGGCCGAGGTGCTGCTGTGCCTCGTGCTCTTCGTCGCCTGCGCCTGGCACGTCCGCCTGCGGCTGCGCCACGCCAAGGCCGCCGCCCGTCCCCTGGAGGCTTCCACCCCATGACCACGTCCGCTTCTTCCGCCGCCCTGCTCGAGCGGCTGCGCGCCATCGTCGGCGCCAACCACCTGCTCAACGAGGGCGACCTCACGGCCTACGAACAGGACTGGCGCAAGCGCTCGCGCGGCAAGGCGCTGGCCGTGGTGCGCCCGGCCGATGCGCAGCAGGTGGCCGAGGTGGTCAAGGCCTGCGCCGAGGCCGGCACCGCCGTCATCCCGCAGGGCGGCAACACCGGCCTGGCGGTCGGCTCCATTCCCGACGACAGCGGCACCCAGGTGGTGCTGAGCCTGCAGCGACTCAATGCCATCCGCAACATCGACGCGGCCAACCTCACGATGACGGTGGAGTCGGGCTGCATCCTGCAGACCCTGCAGGAGACCGCCGAGAAGGCCGGCTACCTGTTCCCGCTGAGCCTCGCGGCCGAGGGCAGCTGCACCATCGGCGGCAACCTCGCGACCAACGCCGGCGGCACGCAGGTCGTGCGCTACGGCAACACGCGCGAGCTCTGCCTGGGCCTGGAAGTGGTTACGCCGCAGGGCGAGATCTGGCACGGCACCAGCGGCCTGCGCAAGGACAACACCGGCTACGACCTGCGCGACCTGTTCGTCGGCAGCGAGGGCACGCTGGGCGTGATCACGGCCGCGACCATGAAGCTCTACCCGCTGCCGGCCGCGCAGCTCACGGCCTGGGCCGCCGTGCCCTCGCTCGACCACGCGGTCACGCTGCTGGGCCTGGCCCACAAGCAGCTGGGCCCGGGCCTCACGGGCTTCGAGGTGATGGGCAAGTTCGCGCTGAGCCTGGTCGACAAGCACATGCCGCAGCTGCGCGTGCCCTTCATCGGCGACGAGAACGTGCCCTACTGCGTGCTGCTCGAGAACTCCGACAGCGAATCGGAAGACCATGCGCGCGCGCGCTTCGAGGCCCTGCTCGAAACCGCCTTCGAGGACGGCTGCGTGATCGACGCGGTGGTGGCCGAGAACCTCGCGCAGGCGCACCAGCTCTGGCACATCCGCGAGAGCATCCCGCTCGCGCAGGCCGAGGAAGGCTTGAACATCAAGCACGACATCTCGATCCCCGTCTCGCGCATCCCGGCCTTCGTGGCCGAGACCGACGCGCTGCTGGCGCGCGAGATCGCCGGCGTGCGGCTGGTGAACTTCGGCCACCTCGGCGACGGCAACCTGCACTACAACGTGCAGGCGCCCGAGAACGTCGATACCAAGGCCTTCCTGAAGAACGAGGAAGACCGCATCAACACGCTGGTCTACGAGGCGGTCGAGAAGTTCGGCGGCTCGTTCTCGGCCGAGCACGGCGTGGGTTCGCTCAAGGTCGAGACGCTCGAGAAGCACAAGTCGCCGGTGGCGCTGGAGATGATGCGCGCGATCAAGCGCGGGCTCGATCCGAAGAACATCCTGAATCCGGGGCGGGTGATCCGGGTCTGACGCCGACGCCCTGTCGGGCGCGGCATTTGTCCAACAGCTGTTGGACTATTGACGTGGCCCCGCCGATCAAGCTGGCGACACGCGACGTCAATGCCCGAAGTCGCCAGGCCGCAGCTCGATCGCCTGCCCATGCGGCGTGCGATCGGCCGCGTGGTCCCAGGCCTCGCGGTAGCGCGCCAGCTCGTCGTGCGAACTCGCGCCCTTGCGCGCCACCAGCGTCTCGAGCGCGGCGAGCCAGTGCCGGTAGTAGGTGTCGCCCGCATCGGGGTCGCCCGCGGCCTGCGCGGCCTGGATCTGCGCGGCCAGGGTCTCGGCCCACTCGCTCCAGCTGAACAGGCCCTTCTGGTGCAGCGCCAGCGTCATCGCGAAGGCCTGGGCCTGCCAGGGCGCGCCGAAGACCGGGCCGTCGGCGTCGCGCGGCATGCCGGGGGCCAGCATCCCGTCGGGGTACTGCGTCATTCGGCCGCCTCCAGGTAGCTTTCCCAGGCATCGACCGACACCGAGAGCTGCTGCGCCCGCGAGCCCCAGAGCTCGGCCTCCTCGAACACCACCGTGTAGAGCCACTGCGGCGCCTCGCCCGCGCCCTGCGCATTGCTGTCGGCGAACACGTGCGCGCCATGCAGCCGCTCGACGGTGCCGCGCCGCCCCTGCACATAGCCCGGCAGCCGCGTGTGATGGTCGACGCGGCCCGCGCGCATGCGCACCGCCTGGCCGATCGCGAAGCGCGCGGGCGCCGCGGCCGGCCGCTCGGTGGGCGAACCCCGGGCCAGCACCGCGGCCACGTCGGCCGCATGCAGCACGCGCTTGACGGGCGCGGGCGCATGCAGCATGCGGCCCTGCGCGATCTCGTCCTCGAACAGCTGACCGCGCTCGATCATCAGACGCTCGAGCGCCGCGAGCCAGATCCGGTAATAGCTCAGCTGCAGGTAGTGCGGCAAGG
This sequence comes from Variovorax paradoxus, assembly GCA_016806145.1. Taxonomy (NCBI): domain Bacteria; kingdom Pseudomonadati; phylum Pseudomonadota; class Betaproteobacteria; order Burkholderiales; family Comamonadaceae; genus Variovorax; species Variovorax paradoxus. The sequence goes on along the minus strand of CP063166.1, from coordinate 2,243,100 downwards.
TCTCGCGCACGGCGCGGCTCGCATCGATGTTCCACGAGCCGGTGGCGCCCATCGCGAGCACCAGCGCCAGCGCGCGCGGCTCCCAGTCGGCATGGAACAGCTCGCCCTCAGGCTCGGGCTGCACCGCGCCGAAGCCGGTGCGGCCGCCGAGGTCGGCCTGGGTCTGGTAGCTCATGGCTGGCTCCCCTGCCCCGGCGCATCGGCGAGCCGGGTGCCGATCATCGAATCGCGCGACACCAGCGCCGCGAGCTCCTCCTCGCCCAGCTGCTCTGTGCCCGCAGGCCGCTGCGGAATCACGAGGTAGCGCACCTCTGCGGTCGAGTCCCAGATGCGGATGCGCGTGGTCTCGGGCAGCACCGTGCCGAAATCCGCGAGCACGCCGCGCGGGTCGCGCACCGCGCGCGAGCGGTAGGGCGCGCTCTTGTACCAGGTGGGCGGCAGGCCCAGCACCGGCCACGGATAGCAGCTGCACAGGGTGCAGACCACCATGTGGTGCTGATCGTCGCTGTTGGCCACCGCCACCATGTGCTCGCCCTGGCGGCCGGTATAGCCCAGCGAGGCGATGGCCGCGGTGGCGTCGGCCAGCAGCCAGTCGCGAAAGGCCGGGTCGACCCAGGCTTTGGCCACCACGCGCGCGCCGTTGCGCGGGCCGATGCGGGTCTGGTAGGTGTCGATCAGCGCGTCGAGCGCGGCCGGCTCGATGTAGCCCTTCTCGGTGAGCACGCTCTCGAGCGCGCGCACGCGCAAGTCCATCTCGTCGAGCTCGCTGTGGTCATCGCCGTGGGCATGGGTGTGTTCGCTCATGCCCACGATGCTAAGCGCTGCGCCCTACCAGCGGTAGGTGGCCGAGGCCACCGCCTTGCGCCGCTCGCCGTAGAAGCAGCCGTAGGTGCACGAGGCGATGTAGGCCTTGTCGGCCAGGTTGGTGAGGTTGAACGCGTAGCGCCAGTGGCCGGTGTCGTACGACACCATCGCGTCGAACACGGTGTACGAGGGCACGATGCCGTTCACGTAGAGCCCGGTGGAGGCGCCCACGTAGCGCACGCCCAGCCCCGCGCGCAGGCCCGGCGCGCCGGCCGCGCCGAAGTCGTACTCGCCCCAGGCCGAGAAGGTGTTGTAGGGCACGTTGCCGCGCCGCTTGCCGACGTTGGCGGCGGTGGTGTCGGCGGTGACGCGCGCGTCGGTGTAGGCATAGGCGGCGATCAGGCTGGCCGAGCGGCCGATGCGCGTGCGCAGCTCGATCTCCAGCCCGCGCGAACGCACCTCGCCGGTCTGCACCGAGAAGCCGGTGTCGACGGGGTCGGTCGACAGCACGTTCTGCTGCCGGAGCTGGTAGACGGCGGCGCTCAGCAGGGTGTCGCTGCCCGGCGGCTGGTAGCGCAGGCCGAGCTCGTACTGCTCGCCGCGCGTGGGCTCGAAGCGCGCGCCCATGCGGTCGACGCCGCTCTGCGGCTGGAACGACTGGCTGAAGCTCGCGAACGGCGCGAGCCCGTTGTCGGCCAGGTAGACCAGGCCGGCGCGGCCGGTGGTGGCCGAGGTCTTCTCCTTCGAGTTCGCGGTCTCGCCGTCGACCGGCACCTGGCGGTCGGTGACGCGGTCGTGCCGCGCGCCGAGCACCACCACCCAGCGCCCGGCGATCTTCATCTGGTCCTGCAGGTACAGCCCGGTGGCGTTGCCGGCCATGTCGGGGAAGTAGGTGTTCGGCACCGGCGCGCCCGCGACGTAGACGTAGTTCGGCGCGTAGTAATTGAACTGGGTCGCGATCTCGCGCGACGCGCGCCGCGTGGTGTAGGACTGGTAGGTGGTGTCCACGCCGGCCAGCAGCGTGTGCGCGACCGGGCCGCTGTCGACGCGGTACTCGAGCGAGGTGTCGGTGGTGCGCGCACGCGAGCGGTCGCGGCGGTCGTAGGACTCGTGCGAGGTGGAGCTGGCGCCGTCGGGACTCACGCCGGAGGCGGAGGTGCTCGGGAAGTCGACCTCCGAACGGAAGGCATGCGCGCTGTGGCGCAGCTTCAGGCGATCGCTGAAGGCATGCTCGAAGCGGTAGCCGACGGCGGTGTTGGTGCCGGCGTAGCGGTCGCGCCCCGGCGTGCCGGTGTAGCGGCTGCTCGGCACCGGTCCGTGGATGTTCGGCAGGATCGTGATGCCGCCGGCCAGCCCGTACACGTAGTCGGTGCGGTTGCGCAGGTACTCCGCCTGCAGCGTGAGCGAGGTCGCCGCGCTCGGCTGCCAGCGGATCGCGCCCGACAGGAAGCGCCGGTCATCGGGCACGTGGTCGATGAAGGTGTTGCTGTCGCGCACCAGGCCCGTGAGCCGGTAGCTCAGCGTGCCCTGCTCATCGAGCTTGCCGCCGAAGTCGCCCTTGATCTGGCGGCGGTCGCGGTTGCCGAGCTCCACGCCGAGCTCGCGCAGCGGCTCCGCCGTGGGCTGCTTGGTCACGGTGTTGACCACGCCGCCGGGCGCGGCCGTGCCGTAGAGCAGCGAGGCCGCGCCCTTGAGCACCTCGGCGCGCTCGAGCCCGTAGAGCTCCTGCTGGCCGTCGTAGGCGTTGACCATGAACTTCGAGCCGTCGCGGTAGAGGCTGCCCGTGCCGGCGCCGGCCTGGAAGCCGCGGATCACGAACGAGTCGGTGGTGCGGTCGGCGCCTTCCGAGCGCCTCACGCCGGCCGTGTAGTTGAAGGCGTCGACCAGGCTGGTGGGCTGCTGGGCCTCGATCTGCTCGGCCGTGACCACCGAGATCGATTGCGGCGTCTCGAGGACCGGCGTGTCGGTCTTGGTGCCGGCCGAGCTGCGGCGCGCGATGTAGCCATCGGCCGGCCCGCCGGCGGCGCGTTCGGCATTCACGCGCACCTCGGCGAGCATGGCCGACGGCGCGGGCGCCACCACCTGCGGCGCGGTGGACGCGGCCGGCGCGCCCGCGCGCACGGTGTAGCCGCCCGCGTCGGTCGGCAGCAGCTCGAGGCCGCTGTCGGCCAGCGCGCGGCGCAGCGCCTGCGGCGCGTCGTAGCGGCCGCGCACCGGCGCCGAGGCGCGCTGGCCGACCAGCGCGGCATCGACCGTGAGCGCCAGCCCGGCCTCGCGCGCGATGCGGTTGAGCGTGGCGCCGAGCGGGCCGGACGGCAGGTCGTAGTCGCGCAGCACGGGTGCGGCCTGCGCCTGCGCGCGGGCCACGGTCGGCAGCAGGGCCGGCGCGGCGGTGGCGAAGAGCAGCGCGGCGACGAGCGGGGTCGGACGGAACGGGAAGGACGAGGACAAGGCGGGACTCCAGGCAGGGGAAGGACGAGGGTTCTCTTCCTGCTTGCCGGACGAGCTTCGAAAAGTGAGAGGGGGTGGCCGAAAAAAAGCCGGCGCCGCCCGATCCAGGCTTCAGCGCGGCGCCTGCCTCGGCTCGATGCGCAGCCACCAGCGCGTGCCGCCCACGAGTTCGACCGGCAGCGCGGCGGTGAGCGCCAGCAGCGCCTTGTCGGTGTCGTCCAGCGGCAGCGTGCCGGTCACGCGCAGGCCGGCCACGCGCGGGTCGACCGCGAGATGGCCGGGCCGGTAGCGCGCGAGTTCGGCCACCACCTCGGCCAGCGGCTGGTCGTCGACCACCAGCATGCCGTCCTTCCAGGCATCGGCGTCGGGGCGCGCGGGGCCGGGAGTGCCGACGCCATCGGCGTGCAGTTCCAGGCTCTGGCCCTGCTGCACGACGCGTTCGCCTTCGCAGGCCCGGGCCGGATCGGCGGCGCAGGCGGCCGGCCGGGCCGCCACCGCGGACTGCGTGACCGTGAGCCGGGTGCCGGCACCGTCGTCGAGCCGGCGCACGACGAAGCGCGTGCCCAGCGCGCGCAGGCTTCCCTCGGGCGTCAGCACGACGAAGGGGCGCTGCTCGGCCGCGTCGCCATGGGCGGTCTCGATGGCGATCTCGCCCGCGCGCAGCACGATCGCGCGCCGGCTGCCATCGAAGGCCAGGTCGACCGCGCTGCGGGTGTCGAGGTGCAGCACGCTGCGGTCGGGCAGCACCACGGTGAGCCGCTCGCCGGTGCCGGTGCGGTAGTCGGCGCTCAGGGTGGCCAGCGGTTCGAAGCGGTCGACGGCCCCGAGCCCCAGCAGCAGCGCGGCCAGCAGCCCCAGCACACCCACCGACTGCTTCCAGCGCCGCGCGGCGCCGCGGCGCACCAGCGCCGAACGCACGGCCTCGCTGCGCGCGGGCGCCAGTTGTGCATCGAGTTCGCCGAGCTGGGCCCAGGCACGCCGGTGGTCGGCGTGGGCGTCGAGCCAGCGGCGCAGGCCTTCGGCATCGCGCGTGTCGGCTTCGCCCGAGCCCATGCGCAGTTGCCAGCCGATTGCCTCGTCGAGCACGGCCGCGGAGACCGGCAGCGACGCCGAGGCCTGCGCGCTCATGCCGACGCTGCCGGCAGCGCGACGCCGAAACGCAGTTCGTAGCCGCGGCGCGCGGCCGTCGCCAGGTACTGCCGCACGCGCGGCACCGACACGCCGAGCTGCGCCGCGATCTCGGCATGGGTCATGCCGTCGAGCCGGCTGTGCAGCCAGGCGGCGCGGGTCTTCGGCGTGAGGCTCGCGAGCAGCGCATCGAGAGCGCGCAGCGCCTGCACCGCCTGCAGCTGCTCCTCGGGCGAGGGATAGAGGGCCGGCGGCAGCGCCGCGAGGTCGGCGAGGTAGGCGCGCTCCAGGTCGGCGCGGCGGAAGCGGTCGATCAGCAGGCCGCGCGCCACCGTCGTCAGGTAGGCCCGCGGCTCCTTCATCTCGACCGGCACCGCCTGCGGCGGCCGCGCGGCCAGCAGCCGCACGAAGGCATCGTGCGCGAGGTCGGCGGCATCCTCGGCGCAACCGAGCCGGCGCCGCAGCCAGGCCTGCAGCCAGCCGTGATGGCTGCGGTAGAGCACCTGGAGGCTGTCGTCGAGGGCCGGGGCGGACACGGGTTGCGCTTGCGGAATGTTGAGAATAGTTCTCATCTTATAGTCTTGGCCTGCCCGGCCAGCCGCCGGCCCCTCATCCGAATAAGATTCGGGGCTCCAGCCCCGCCGTCCCGGGCGCGCCGTTGCCGCCGCCCTCCACCGCCATGACCCAACGCCCCATCCGCTCCCAGTACGAAGACTTCATGCGCCACGTCGACACCCACGGCGTGTACAAGAGCGACCGCACCGGCACCGGCACCAAGAGCGTGTTCGGCCACCAGATGCGCTTCGACCTCAACGAGGGCTTCCCGCTGGTCACCACGAAGAAGGTGCACGTGAAGTCCATCATCCAGGAACTGCTGTGGTTCCTGACCGGCTCGAGCAACAACAACTGGCTCAAGGAACGCGGCGTCACCATCTGGGACGAGTGGGCACGCGAGGACGGCGACCTGGGCCCGGTGTACGGCGTGCAGTGGCGCAGCTGGCCCACGCCCGACGGCGGCCACATCGACCAGATCGCCGAGGTCGTGAAGACGCTCAAGTCCAACCCCGATTCGCGCCGCATCATCGTGAGCGCCTGGAACGTGGCCGAGCTCTCGAAGATGGCGCTGATGCCCTGCCACGCCTTCTTCCAGTTCTACGTGGCGCCGCCGCAGAACGACGGCGAACGCGGCCGGCTCAGCTGCCAGCTCTACCAGCGCAGCGCCGACATCTTCCTCGGCGTGCCCTTCAACATCGCGAGCTACGCGCTGCTCACGCACATGATGGCGCAGCAGTGCGACCTCGACGTCGGCGACTTCATCTGGACCGGCGGCGACTGCCACATCTACAGCAACCATGCCGAGCAGGTCGCGCTGCAACTGAGCCGCGAGCCCTACCCCTATCCCACGCTGCGCATCAAGCGCCGGCCCGACTCGATCTTCGACTACCGGTACGAGGACTTCGAGTTCGAGGACTACCGGCACCACGATCCGATCAAGGCGCCGGTGGCGGTCTGAGCCGTTCGGGGCCGGGCGGGCGCGGATGCGGTCAGAATCGGCCGGTTTCGAACCTGCTTCGCGCCCCATGAACCTCAATCTCATCTTCGCCCGCGCCGCCAACGGCGTCATCGGCGCCGGCAACACCATCCCCTGGCACCTGCCCGAGGACATGGCGCACTTCAAGGCGCGCACGCTGGGCGCGCCGGTGATCATGGGCCGCAAGACCTGGGACTCGCTGCCGCCGCGCTTCCGGCCGCTGCCGGGGCGCCGCAACATCGTGGTCACGCGCCAGGCCGGCTGGCAGGCCGAGGGCGCGCAGCGCGCGGGCAGCCTGCGCGAGGCGCTCGAGGTCTGCGAGCGGCTCGAGGCGCCCGATGTCTGGGTCATCGGCGGCGCGCAGATCTACGCCGAGGCCGAGCCCTTCGCCCGGCGCGCGCTGGTCACCGAGATCGCACGCGACTACGAGGGCGATGCCTTCGCGCCGGTGCTCGACGCCAGCGCCTGGCGCGAGACGCAGCGCGAGTCGCACGTGTCGGCCAAGGACGGCCTGGCCTTCAGCTTCGTGACGTACGAGCGCGTCACGGCCGGCGCATGACGCTGGCGCCGCGCCGCCGCACGCTGCTGCTGGCCGGCGCGGCGCTGGCGGCCGGCGGCCTCACGCCTGCGCTGGCGGCCGAGCCGCTGGAGCCCGACGAGGAGGCGCTGTTCATGAACGGCACCGCGCGGCCCACCGACGACGGCCGGCTCGAGGTCGACATCCACGCCTGGGTCTACGAGCGCGAGCGCCGCTGGGGGCTCAATGCCGCGTTCGCTCGCTACCTCGGGCTCAATCTCAAGAAGCTCTCGCCGGCCGCGCAGCTGCGTTTCAACCAGCGCACCGCGCTGTTCCATGCCGAGTCGGAAGACGGCAAGGTGTTCGACGTGGAGTTCGATGGCAGCCCCGGGCGCAAGACCATGCCGCCCTCCGGCGCCGACGGCCGCGTCAACGTGCGGCAGGTGATCGAGGTGCCGCGGCTGTCGCCCGCGCAGCAGTGGCTCGAGTTCCACGCGGTCACCGGCCCCGGCGAGCTGCTGCACCGCTTCCGCGGCCGCGCGCTGATCGTGCCGGCGCAGGGCCTGTCGGTGATCTCGGACATCGACGACACCATCAAGCGCACCCAGGTGCGCGAGCGGCGCGAGATGCTGCTCAACACCTTCGCGCGCCGCTTCGAGCCCGCGCCGCACATGGCCGGCTGGTACCGCGCGCTCGCGCAGGCGCCCGACACGCGCTTCCACTACCTGTCGGCCAGCCCGATCCAGCTCTATCCGCCGCTCGCGGAGTTCGTGCGCGAGGCGGGCTTTCCGCCCGGCAGCATGCACCTGCGCGAGAGCACGACCTGGCGCACGCTGATCCCGGGCGACGAGGATTCGCGCGCCCACAAGCTCGGCGTGATCGCGCGCCTGCTGGCCGACTTCCCGCAGCGCCGCTTCGTGCTGGTCGGCGATTCGGGCGAGGCCGATCCCGAGATCTACGCCAGGGTGTTGCGCGACAACCCCGGGCGCATCGACGGCATCGTGATCCGCGACGTCACCGGCGAAGGCCGGCTGTCGGAACGCTACCGCGCCACCTTCGAGGGCATCGATCCGGTGCTGTGGCACCTCATCGCGCCCGATACGACGGCGTGGCCGATGCAGGCCCAGACCCAGGCCGCGCGCTGAGACGCCGCGCGCGGCGCGCTCGCGCCGCGGTGCACAAGAATTCCCGGCCCCGAGCGTGACGGCCCGCACGATCGATGCGTGCACGGGGCCGATGCTCCCTCTCTTCCAGCCAACCGCGGTGATAGCTTCCTTGGCGGTCTCCAGAAAAACTTTCGAAACGAGTTTTTCCGGATTCCTTCCATGGATCAACGCTTCATATGCAGGGAGAAACAAACATGATCGAACTCGTCGACCCGAGCGACAGCCGCGCCGTGCGCAACAAGAACAACATCCTGGGCTTCTACGAACTGGTGATCAACCAGAAGAAGGCCGAAGAGTCGGTGCACCGCTTCGTCAGCGCCGCCTACATCCAGCACAACCCCCTGATCGGAGATGGCGCGCAGGCCCTGGGTGAATTCTTCGGCAAGCTCACCCGGGAGCGCGTGCTGGCCCGCGTCGTGGTCCACAAGATCGCCGCCATCGGCGACCACGTGTGGGCCCACGTGGAGTTCCTGAACCTGTTCAACGACGATCCCGAAGACCGCGGGATCGCCGGCGTCGACATCTACAAAATGGATGCCGACGGCAAGGCGGTCGAGCATTGGGACACGCTGCAGCCCGTGGGCGATCCGAAGAATTCGGTCCCCTGGCTCGCACCGAACATCCAGCGCGCCAATTCGAACGGCATGTTCTGACGGGCGCTCGCGACACCGCTGGAAACCAAGCGCCGCGCCACGCGCGACGCTTCATGAAAAAGAGTGCTTCCGTACTGCCGGACCCCACCTGACATAGGCACGACCGGCGCAGGGTTTAGGCTGTCCTAAGAGTTTCTGCGCACAATGTCACGAACCCATTGCCATCAACGTTCAAGGAGACGGCATATGCCCATGGAGTTTCTTCGGACCATCGCCGAGCAGAAATTGCCATACGTCGTGCACGCGCCCGCCGAGATCGACAAGCTGCGCGTGCTGCGCGCCGCGGACCTCGTGACCGCCTTCATTCCCCCGTCCGAGCGCCATCCCCAGGGCCGCGCGATCCGCCAGCTGGCCCAGGTCGAGAGCATCACGGCCAAGGGCATGCTGGCGCTCAACAAGGCAACGTCGGCGTTCATCGAGCTGTAGCACGCCAGGCTTCGGGCGAACAACCGAACTGGGTGCCGAACCAGCGGGTGAAGGCACTGTGCGTGCTGTAGCCCAGCATCGCCGCCACCTCGCCCAGGCTGTGGCGGCCATTGGCCACGTAGCGCCGCGCGAGTTCCTGGCGGACGTCGTTGACCAGCTGCTTGAAGGTCAGTTCACGCGCATCGAGCTGGCGCTGCAAGGTGCGCATGCTGAGCCCCAGGCCCTGCGCCACCGACTTGCAGGTGGCCCGCCCCGCCGGCAGCATCAGGTAGATGGCCTTGCGCACCTCCTGGTCGATCGCGCGCTCGCGCTCGCCGGGGACGGTGTCGATCAGCTTGCGCGCATAGGCCGCCAGCACCGGATCGCCGCCCGGATTGGGCACGTCGAGGTCCGCCGCGCGGCACACCAGTCCGTTGAAGCTGCCGTCGAACTCGACCGGGCACTGGAAGAAGCGGCGATGAAAGGACGCATCGGCCGGCGGCCCATGGCTGAAGCTCACGCTGGCCGGATGCCACCGGTCGCCCAGCAAGGCCGCGCACATCCGATAGAGCACGCCGATCGCGAGTTCGATCGACTGCCGCGCCGGCACCGACACGGCCAGCTCCTCGCGCAGCAGCACCAGCTTGCCGACGTCCTCGACCTGGATCGCCAGCCTTTCGTTGAGCAGGTGCAGATGCTCGATCAGCGTGAGCAGCACCTGGCGCAAGGTCGGCTGGTGCATCAGCAGCAGGCTCAGCACACCGAAGTTCGATAGCTGGCGCCGAGCGGCGATGCGCAGTCCGAAGGACTCGCAGCCCGTGTCGCGCGCCGCGTCCTCGAACAGGCGGGCCACGCGGTCGGCCTCGATCAACTGGTCCGGCTCGCGCAGCATCCTGGCGCGCAGCCCAGCCCGGCGCAGCGCCGCGCCGGGGTCGTGGCCGAGCTCCTGCGCGAGCTCCGAGAAGTTCGTCAGCGCCGCCGCGCGCACGAGTGCCGTCATGCCGAGCCTTTCCAGGGTGGCGGGAATTCTGGCACCAAATGCACAGCGATTGGCACCGAATGCAAAGCGCCGCGGGGGGCCGGCTCCTACAGTTGCCCCATGCCCGCACCCCGGAGGCCGGGACGGTCGGACCGCCACAAAGAACGGAGACAAGACATGCGCATCGAAGCGTTGACCTGCGCCATCGGCGCCCAGCTCAGCGGCGTCAGCCTGGCCGACGCGGCCCGGGACGATGGCCTGTTCGAGGAAATCCGGGCGCTGCTGCTGCGGCACAAGGTGCTGTTCCTGCGCGACCAGAAGATCAGCCGGGCCGAGCACGTGGCCTTCGCGCGGCGCTTCGGCGAACTGGAGGACCATCCGGTCGCCGGCAGCGACCCGGAGCACCCGGGGCTGGTGCGCATCTACAAGACGCCGGACGCGCCCAACGACCGCTACGAGAACAGCTGGCATTCCGACGCCAGCTGGCGCGAGGCACCGCCGATGGGCTGCGTGCTGCGCTGCGTCGAGTGCCCGCCCGTCGGCGGCGACACGATGTGGGCCAACATGGCGCTGGCCTACGAGCGCCTGCCCGAGCAGGTGAAGGAGCTGATCGCGCCGCTGCGCGCCCGCCACGGCATCGAGTGCACCTTCGGCGCGGCGATGCCGATCGCGCAGCGCCTCGCGCTCAAGGCCCGCTATCCCGATGCGGAGCACCCGGTGGTGCGCATCCATCCCGAGACCGGCGAGCGGGTGCTGTACGTCAACGGCTTCACGACGCACTTCACCAACTTCCACACGCCCGCCAACGTGCGCTACGGCCAGGACTTCACGCAGGGCGCGTCGGCGCTGCTGCAGTACCTGATCAACCAGGCCGCCATCCCCGAGTACCAGGTGCGCTGGCGCTGGCAGCCCGACAGCGTGGCGATCTGGGACAACCGCGCCACGCAGCACTACGCGGTGATGGACTACCCGCCCTGCCACCGCAAGATGGAACGCGCCGGCATCGTCGGCACGCCGACCGCCTGAGCCTCCCCTCCCCTTCGAACCACCCGCATCCCCGGAGCCCCCGATGAACTTCCTCGACGGTCACCTGTTCCCCGAAAACCAGCAGCCGCTGATCATCACCGCCGCCCCCTACGCGCCGTCCTGGCTGCCTTCGGACTTTCCCGGCGAGATCGCCGTGACGATGGACGAGCAGATCCAGAAGGCGGTGGACTGCTACGAAGCCGGCGCCACCGTGCTGCACCTGCATGTGCGCGAACTCGACGGCAAGGGCTCCAAGCGCCTGTCCAAGTTCAACGAGCTGATCGCCGGCGTGCGGGCGCGCGTGCCCGAGATGATCATCCAGGTCGGCGGCTCGATCTCGTTCGCGCCCGAGAGCGAAGGAGCGGCCGCCAAGTGGCTGTCGGACGACACGCGCCACATGCTGGCCGAGCTCGACCCCAAGCCGGACCAGGTCACGGTGACGGTCAACACCTCGCAGATGAACATCCTCGAGCAGTTCGACCTGCGCGACATCCGCGGCACCTCGATGGAGGACCCGGTCGTCTTCAATGCCTACAAGGAGATGACGGTGCCGGCGCAACCGGGCTGGGCCGAGGAGCACATCCGCCGCCTGACGGCCGCGGGCATCCAGAGCGCCTTCCAGTGCTACAACATCAACAGCTTCGAGTCGGTCGAGCGGCTGATGCGCCGCGGCGTCTACAAGGGTCCGCTGGTGCTCAACTGGGTCGCGATCGGCGGCGGCATGGACGCGCCGAACATCTACAACCTCGCCAACTTCGTGCGCGCGGTGCCCGACGGCGCGGTGCTCACGGTGGAGAGCTCGGTGCTCAACGTGCTGCCGGTCAACATGATGGGCATCGCCATGGGCCTGCACGTGCGCTGCGGCACCGAGGACAACCTCTGGAACCAGTCGCGCACCGCCAAGATCGGCACCGCCGCGCAGGTCGAGCAGCTGGTGCGCATCGCGCGCGAATTCGGCCGCCCGATCGCCACCGCGCAACAGGCGCGCGAGATCTCGCAGATCGGCGTTTTCCACGACACGGTGGAAGAGACGCTGCGGGCCAACGGCTTCGCGCCCAACCGCAACGGCGGCCAGCAGGGCTTCCTGCGCAAGGCCGCCTGAAGCTTCACGCACCGGAGCAGCCATGCCGCGCCTCATGCATCTCGCCGCCCTGCTCGTCGCCGCCGCGTCGGCGCTGGGCTCGCCCTGGACCCATGCCTACACCGACAAGCCGGTGAAGATGATCGTCCCCGCGCCGCCCGGCGGCACCATCGACGTGCTCGCGCGCATCGTGGGCGACCAGCTCGCGCGCGACATCGGCCAGCCGGTGGTGGTCGAGAACAGGCCGGGCGCCGGCGGGGCGATCGCCGTGAAGTACCTGCTGTCCCAGCCGGCCGACGGCCAGACGCTGATGATGACCGCGAGCAACGTGCTCACCGAGGTACCGCACGTGCTCAGGGGCGGCTTCGATCCGCTCAAGGACGTGCAGCCGGTCGCGCTGATGGCGCGCTCCTCGCTGCTGCTGATCGCCTCGCCGCAATTCCCGGCCAGGGACGCGAAGGAGGTGATCGCCTATGTGAAGGCCCATCCGGACCAGGTCTCCTATGCCTCCTACAGCGCCGGCACGGCTTCGCAGTACGCGGGCGCCATCCTCAACCAGGCGGCCGGGCTCGACATGCAGCATGTGCCCTACCCCGGTTCCGCGCCCGCGCTGGCGCAGGTCATGGGCGGCCAGGTGCCGCTGATGTTCGACGGCTCGGTCACGGCCCGGCCGCTGATCGCCGCCAACCGGGTGCGGCTGCTGGCGGTCGCGACCCAGGCCCGGCTGCCCGAATTTCCCGCCGTGCCCACCTTCGCCGAACTCGGCTACCCGGCGCTCGACTTCGCCAACTGGACCGGCGTGATCGCGTCCTCGCAGATGCCGGCGCCGCTGGTCGAGAAGATCCACGCGGTGCTGCGCAAGGTCGCGGCCAACCCGGCGGTGCGTGCGAGCGTGGCCAACGCCGGCTTCGAGCCGATGGCCGACCGCACCCCCGCGCAGGCCCGCGACGAACTGCGCGAGGAGTTCACCCGCAACGCCGGCATCGTCAAGCGCTACGACATCCGCCTGAACTGAAGACCATCCAGAACAACGAGGAGACATCGCCATGCCCCAAGCCATCCGCTTCCACGAGACCGGCGGTCCCGAAGTCCTGCGGCTCGAGAACGTCGAGGTCGCGGACCCCGGCCCCGGCCAGGCGCGCGTGCGCCACAGCTTCATCGCGGTCAACTTCATCGACATCTACTTCCGCACCGGCCGCTATCCGCTGGCGCTGCCCGACGGGCTGGGCTCGGACGCGGTCGGCGTGGTGGAGGCCGTCGGTCCCGGCGTGACGGAGGTCAAGGCCGGGGACCGCGTGGGCTACCTCACGGGTCCGCAGGGCGCCTACTCGCAGGTCCGCGTGATGCCCGCCGCGGTGCTGATCCCGCTGCCCGAAGGCCTCCCCGACCGCACCGCCGCCACGCTGATGATGAAGGGCATGACGGCGCAGTACCTGTTCCGCCAGGTCCGTCCGCTGCAGGCCGGCGAGACCATCCTCTACCACGCGGCCGCCGGCGGCGTCGGCCTGATCGCCTGCCAGTGGGCGCGCGCCCTGGGCGTCACGATGATCGGCACCGTCGGCACCGACGAGAAGGCGGCGCTCGCCCGGGCCGCCGGCTGCGCCCACGTCATCGTGACCGCGCGCGAGAACACCGTCGAGCGCGTGCGCGAGATCACCGGCGGCCGCGGCGTGCCGGTGGTCTACGACTCGGTGGGCAAGGACACGCTGATGGATTCGCTGGACTGCCTGCAGCCGCGCGGCACGCTGGTCAGCAACGGCACCTCCTCGGGCTCGGTGGTGATCGACTCGCAGCTGCTCGCGGCCAAGGGCTCGCTGTGGATGACGCGGCCGGCGATGGCGCACTATATCCAGCCGCGCGCCCACATGCTCGGGATGGCGCGCGAGCTGTTCGACCACGTGCTGGCCGGGCGCATCGTCAGCGAGCCGCAACGCAGCTTCGCGCTCGCCGATGCGGCGCAGGCCCATCGCGCGCTCGAGTCACGCCAGACGGCCGGATCGACCGTGCTGGTTCCCTGAGCAGGCCCGCCATGAAGACCACCACGCTGGCCCTGTCGCTGCTGGCCGCCACGGGCGGTGCCGCCGCGCAATCCGCCCTCACCGTGTTCGGCGTCATCGACGCCGGCATCAGCCACTACAGCACCCGCAGCCGGTCCTGGGGCCTCGCGGCGCCGCGCCAGATCACGCAGAGCCAGACCGCGCTCTCGCCCTCGGGCTACGCGTCCAGCCGGCTGGGCTTTCGCGGCACCGAGGACCTGGGCGGCGGCCTCGCGGCCGGCTTCTGGCTCGAGGCGCCGCTGGCCAACGACAACGGCGGCGGCATCGGCAACTTCGGCCGCCGCTCCACCCTGAGCCTCTCGGGACCGTTCGGCGAACTGCGCCTGGGCCGCGACTACACCGCCTCGTTCTGGAACGACGGCGTGTTCGATCCCTTCGGCGTCAACGGCGTCGGCACCAACCTGATCGCCGTGGTCAACAGCAACCTCGCCGCCTCGCGGGCGCTCGCCACCGGCGGCCTGCTCAACGGCGCGCTCTCGGCCGGCACCGACAGCTACCTGCGCACCAGCAACGCCCTCAGCTACTTCCTGCCGCCGGGGCTCGGCGGCTTCTACGGCCAGGTGCAGTACGCCTTGCACGAGAACGTGAAGGCGAGCGACGCGAGCGACAGCCCGTCCGGCCGCGGCCGCTATGCCGGCGCGCGCGTGGGATGGACCGGCGGTCCGGCCGACGTGGCGCTGGGCTACGGCGAGAGCACGCTCGTGAGCGCCGCGCCCGGCGGCGAGAAGATCAGGAGCCTGAACCTCGGCGGCTCCTACGACTTCGGCGCGGTGAAGCTGTTCGGCGAATGGTCCCGCGTGCGGAATGCGCGCGACGACGCCGGCCCGTTCGGCAGCCGGGTCACCGACCGCTACGACGGCTTCGTCGCCGGACTCAACATGCCGGTGGGGCCGGGCGTCGTGCGCGCCTCGTTCGCGCGCGTGAATTTCAGCAACGGCAACGGCATGCCCGGCGGCAACGCCTCGGTCGACAAGCTGGCGCTGGGCTACGTGCACAACCTGTCCCGGCGCACCGCGCTCTATGCGACGGTGGCGCGCATCGGCATCCGCGACGGCCACAACAATCCGGGCGTGATGGGTGTCACCCCGCTGGTGCTGAGCCTGCCGGCGATCTTTCCGCAGGCGGCCTACGTGACCAAGGGCGGCATGGAGCCGCGCGGCGCGACCGGCTACGACGTCGGCATCCGGCACGCCTTCTGACCGCGCCGGGGGCCCCGGGTCAGCGGCCGCGGCCGCCGGCCTTCTTCGCGTCGAAGCCGAGCATCTTCATCGCCGCATTCGGACTGCGCGCCCCCTTCGCATAGCCCTCCCACGGCGCATTGCCGCGATCGAGCCGCGTGTGGATGTCGCGCAAGGTCCAGTGCGCGCCGCCGCGCAGGTCGGGCACCTCGTCCCATGCCACCGGCACCGACACGCCCATGCCCGGCCGCGCGCGCACCGACCAGGCGCTGACCGTGGTCGCGCCGAAGCCGTTGCGCAGGTAGTCGATGAAGATGCGGCCCACGCGGTTCGAGGGTCCGCTCTTCGCCACGAAGAGTTGCGGCAGGGTGCGCGCCATGTGGCGCACGATGGCCTGCGAGAAATCCTTCACCGCGTCCCAGCCGTGCACGCGGCGCAGCGGCACCACCACGTGCAGGCCCTTGCCGCCGCTGGTCTTGCAGAAGGGCACGAGCCCGAGCTCGACCAGGATCACGCGCATCAGCTCCACGGCCTGCAGCATCACGGGCCAGTCGACGCCTTCGCCGGGGTCGAGGTCGAAGGTCATCCGGTCGGGCTTGTCGATCGCGGACTTGACGGCGTTCAAGGTGTGCAGCTCGATCACGTTCATCTGCGCCGCGCCCGGCAGGCCGAGCGCCGCCGCCACCTCGATCAGCGCGGGATGCGCGGGCCACAGCGCGGGGTCGAGCTGGCGGATGCCCTCGATGCTGCCGTCCTCGAGATGCTTCTGGAAGAACAGCTGCCCGCCGATGCCGCGCGGCGCGCGCACCAGCGACACCGGCCGGCCGCGCAAATGCTCCATCATCAGCGGCGCGACCAGGCCGTAGAAGCGCACCACCTCGACCTTGGTGATGCCGGTCGAGGTATCGACCACGCGGTCGGCATGCGAGACCTTGAAGTTGGCGGGCAAGGTGGCGGCCGGGCCTTTCGTCGGGGTCTTCGCCTGGGTCTTCGCCGGCGCCCGGTCCGCCGCGCGCGTGGCCACCGGCGCCTCGCGCACGATCTGCTTCGCGGGCTTGTCGCTGCGCAGCGCATGGAACACCGGGTGGCGCACATGGCCATCCTGCGTCCATTCCGAGAACGCGACCTCGGCCACCAGCACCGGCTTGACCCAGTGCGCGCGGCGCTCGTTCTCGATGCGCTGCTTGAACGGACTCTTGTCGACCGCGAGCGGCTGGAGCCGCGCGAAGATCTCGCCCAGCATGCGTTCGTTGAAGCCCGTGCCCACGCCGCCCGAGAACACCAACTCGCCGTGGTCGTCGTGCACGCCGAGCAGCAGCGAGCCGAAGCCCGTGCGCGAACCCTGCGGGTCGGTGTAGCCGACGACCACGAACTCCTGCCTGCGCGCGCACTTGAGCTTGATCCAGTCGGGCGAACGGCGCGAGCGGTAGGCGCTGTCGCGCCGCTTGCCGATCACGCCCTCGAGCCCGATGCGGCAGGCCGAGGCCACGATGTCCTCGGGCGGTGCGTCGAACACCGCGCTGAAGCGGATCTCGGGCGGCGGATCGGCGAGCAGCCGCTCGAGCAGCGCGCGCCGCTCGACCAGCGGCACGGCGCGCAGGTCGTGGCCGCCGTAGTACGGCAGGTCGAACAGGAAATAGACGATGTCCTGGGTGCGCGTGCTGTCGAAGGCGCTCTGCAGCGCCTGGAAGTCGGTGCGGCCGGCCTCGTCGAGCACGACGATCTCGCCGTCGAGCCAGCCCGGCTTCAGCTTCATGCGCTGGATCGCGCGCACCAGGTGCGGCATGCGATCGCTCCAGTCATGGCCGTTGCGCGTGAACAGGCGCACCTGCTTGCCCTCGATGCGCGCGAGCAGCCGGTAGCCGTCGAACTTGATCTCGTAGAGCCAGTCGCCTGGATTCGGCGGCGGCCCGTCGACCAGCGTGGCGAGCAACGGCGCGAGCCTGGCTGGCGGCTCGGCCTCGACGGCTTCTTCGGGCCACCCGGCGCGTGTTCGCGCCGCCTTCTTCGCGACGGGCTTCGACACCGTGCTCGCCTGCGGCATCGCGAGCGCGGCCACGCTGTCGGGGAACTGGTCGACCACGCTGAAGTCCGCGGCCTCGCGCGCGAGCTCGTCGCGCTCCTTGATCAAGAGCCACGGATCGCCGCTGCCCTCCTTGCGCGCCTTCATGCGCACCAGCGCCCAGCGCCCGCGCAGCTTGTGGCCATGCAGCTCGAACTTGATGTGGCCCGCGCGGTAGTCCTTGCGCACATCGCCCAGCGGCACCCAGAAGCCCTTGTCCCAGACGATCACCTTGCCCGCGCCGTACTGCTTCGCGGGAATCTCGCCCTCGAAGGCGTTGTACGACACCGGATGGTCTTCCACATGCATCGCCATGCGCTTGTCGTGCGGGTCGTAACTCGGGCCCTTGGGCACGGCCCAGCTCTTCATGGTGCCGTCGATCTCGATGCGGAAGTCGTAGTGCAGGCTGCGCGCCCAGTGCTTCTGCACCACGAACTGCAATGCGCCGGGCAGCGACTCGCCGCCCTCGGCGGGCTCGGGCGTGATGGCGAAATTGCGCTTTTCCTTGTAGCGCTTCAGTGCGGCGGTGCGCGCCATGCGGGGACGAGTGTCACTGCGACGCCGGCGTCTGCGCCGGGCGCCGATTGCTCGCCATCGTCTTCGCGGCGTCCAGGTGCGTCCTGAGCACCGGCAGCGTCTTCTCGGCGAAGGCACGCAGGTCGGGATCGCTGGCGTCGCGCGCCATGTTCTCGAACAGGCGGATGTCGGCCTCGTGGTCCTGGATGCCGACACGGTCCACATAGGCCCGGTCGAAGCCCTCGCCCGAGAGGCCCTGCAGCGCCTCGACGCGCGCCTTCTTGTCGGCCGGGATCTCGGCCACCAGCGGCACCGATTTGCGCGCGGCCAGCTGGCGCAGCGCCTGGTTCGATTCGCCGTGGTGCTTCGCCAGCATCAGCGCGTAGTCCTTCACTTCGGAGCTCACGGCCTTGGCGGCGGCGAGCTTCGAGACCTCCACCTCGTAGAGACCGGCGCCCGCGGCCAGCGTCATCAGGCTGCGGTCGGGTGCGCTCAAGGCGCCGACGGGCGCGGGGTTCGCGGGCGCCTGGGCGGCCTGGGCGAGCCGCACCGCGGGTTCGGCCGCGATGGCCGTGGGGACGGCGACGGCCGCGCCACCGAGCACGAGGGCGCAAGCGATCGCGCGGTTACGCGCTCGGAGGGAGTGGCTGGGAGTCGAAACGCAATGCATGCCGGACCTCGCAATCTGCAACGGGAGAACGCGGGCATCGCCAAGGCACCACGGGCCAGCGACGGCCGCCTGTGGCCACGCTGCACCCGCCCTGCGGCCCACGGCGTAGGAAGCGGCCCCTTGCTCGCACAAGCCGAAGCCTTTTCGTCGCCGCCTGCAAGCGATCGCGCGTCCCGCCGACGCCCCGCGCGCGCGCACCTTGCCCACAGTGCCCGCATGTCCGAACTCGCCGCCCTCCTCACGCCCGAACTGCCCCTGTGGGAAATGGTGCTGCGCGGCAGCGCCGTCTACTGGTTCCTGCTGGTCGTGTTCCGCTTCGTGTTGCGACGCGACGTCGGCTCGCTCGGCGTGGCCGACCTGCTGTTCGTCGTGCTGGTGGCCGACGCGGCGAGCAACGGCATGCAGGGCGACTACAAGACCCTGGGCGACGGCTTCGTGCTGCTGAGCACGCTGATCGCCTGGAACTTCGGACTCGACTGGCTCGGCTACCACGTGAAGGCGGTGTCGCGCTTCCTCGATCCGCCGGCCGAGGTGATCGTGAAGCATGGCCGGCCCGTTCATCGCGCGCTGCGCCGGCAGATGATCACGCTCGAGGAGCTCGGGGCCAAGCTGCGCGAACAGGGCGTGGAGGACATCGCGAAGGTGCGGGTCGCGCGCATGGAGAGCGATGGCCAGCTCAGCGTCTCGACCTATGCCGACGACAAGCAGGACAAGCCTCGGCAGCCGCCGCCGCGGACCGGCAGCGAGGCCGTCAAGTAGCGGCGGCATCGGCCGCGGCGGTATCCGGATGCGTCGACGCATGGCGCTCGAGCAGCAGGTACATCAGCACCCCACCGCCCAGCGGCAGCAGGTAGTAGAGCGCGCGATAGGCCAGCACCGCGCCCATCAGGGTGCCCTGCCGCACGCTGCCCGACAGCAGCGCGAGGTACACCGCCTCGAGCACGCCGAGCCCGGCCGGAATGGGCGTGAACACGCCCACGATCGAGGCCGCCATCAGCACCGACAGCGTGGTCGCGTACGGCACCTTCTGCCCGAGCAGCAGGTACATCGCCGCGCCCATCAGCGCCCAGTTGCAGGCCGACAGCGAGATCTGCAACAGCGCGAGCCGCGCCGAGGGCAGCTGCACGCTGCGCCCGCGCAGGGTCCAGCGCTTGCCGCGCGTCAGGCCGCAGGCGATCACGTAGCCGATTGCGAGCGCGATCATCAGCACGCCGATGGCACGGAAGGCCACCACGCCCAGGTGCGCCTGACGCGGCGGGTCGATCGCGCCCGCGGCGAACAGACCGCCGGCCAGCAGGCCGTAGCCCAGCCAGTTGGTCGCAAGGCTGAGGCCGACGATCTGCGCCACCGTGGCCTCGTCGAGCCCGGCGCGCGCATAGAGCCGCGCGCGCATCGCGACGCCGCCCACCAGCGAGCCGAGGTTCAGGTTGAAGGCATAGCTCGTGACCGCGATGGCCCAGGTGCGCCAGGCGGCGAGCTTGTGCCGCGTGTGCAGCCGGCCGAGCAGGTCGAAGCAGCCATAGAGCGCATGGCTGGCGGTCGAGAGCGCGAGCACGCCGAGCAGCAGCCACAACGGATAGCGCTGCAGCGCCTGCCACGCACCGGCCCAGTCGACCTTGTGCGCGTGCGAGAGCAAGAGGCCCAGCACCACGATGCCGAGCACGGGCAACGCCCAGCGCTTGCAGCGGCGCCAGAGACTTTGGGGAACGGAGGCGGCGTCGGTGTGGTCCGCCTCGGCAGGGAGTGTGGCTGTGGCGGCGGTCTGTGGCATCGTGGACCGATCATCGGAACCGGCCAGCGCGAGCGACAGTCGCCGCGAGCGCTTGTGCGCGTAGTCCGGGGGCCATGCCGCGGGAACTGCGCGCCGGGCCGATCAGGAATCGGCCTTGGCCTTGCCCGGCGGCAGCTTGACCTTGGTGACGGTCACCGACACCGGGTCGCTGGCGGGAAAGGATTCCTCCACGCCGCTGTCGAGTGCGTCCTCGCTCGGTGCCTCGTGCGTGGGCTTGTCGTGCTCGGGCGCGGGCTTGCCGTGCGACTCGGCGGTGGGGAACGGAAAAGCCTTGCTGGTGTCCTTGGGGTCTTTGGCGGCGGTCTTCGATGTCATGGGGTTCTCCTTCCGGGAGGGATCGGATGGTCGGACCCATTCTGGAAAGCCGCCGGCGCGCGCGCGTAGGACAAGGCCCGGCCTGGCCCGTCGCCGGGAGCGCTCCCGCGCTTCAGTCGAGCGTGCCCAGGTAGGCCGCGATGTCGCGCGCGTCCTGCTCGGTCACGCCCATCTCGGGCATGGCCGTGAGCGGATCGACCTCGCGCGTGTGGCGCAGCCAGCGCACCATGTTCTCGGGCGTGTTCGCGAGCCGGCCCGCGATCAGGCCGCGCCCGCCGATGCCGGCCAGCGGCGTGCCGACGTGGGGATGCGAGCTGGTCACGCCGGGAATCGCATGGCAGGCGTTGCAGGCGTACTGCGTCAGCGCGGTGCGGCCGCGCAATGCATCGCCGGGCCGCGTGGCGGGCTGCGCGGCCAGCGCGTTGCAGCCGATCGCGGTGCCAGTCGCCCCGCTGCGCGGCGTGCCGGGCACGGGCTCGAAGGCCGTGGCCTGCGCGTAGGCCTGCGGCGTCATGTCGGGCAGCCGCTCGACGAAGGCCACCACGGCCCACAGCTCCTGGTCCGAGAGCCGGTATTCCCACGCCGGCATGCCGCTCATCTTGATGCCGTTGCGCGTGAGCCAGTAGAGCTCGCGCGCGCTCCAGCGCTGGCGCGCATCGACCAGCGGGCCGGGCAGCGGCTGCATGCTCTTGCCGATGTCGTCCTGCGCCACGCCCGGCGCGCCATGGCATTGCACGCAGCGCGCGCGATAGCAGGCGGCGCCCTGCTGGAGCTGCCGCGCATCGCCCAGTGGCGGCGCCTC
This sequence comes from Variovorax paradoxus, assembly GCA_016806145.1. Taxonomy (NCBI): domain Bacteria; kingdom Pseudomonadati; phylum Pseudomonadota; class Betaproteobacteria; order Burkholderiales; family Comamonadaceae; genus Variovorax; species Variovorax paradoxus. Next base: position 2,221,967 of record CP063166.1, on the reverse strand, counting down.
GATGCCGCGCGCGCGCCAGCGCACCGACTGGCGCATCGCGGTCTCGAGCAGCGAATACACGGGCTGCGTGTGCTGCACGTTCGAAGCCACGTCGTAGACGCCGCCCCACACCATCACCGCCGCGCCGATCGCGGCGCCGCCGGCCAGCGCGGCCAGGGTCAGCGCGACGGTCTTGGGCGCATTCATGTGGCGGCATTGTCCGACGCGGGTGCGGGCCGCCCTGTCGGCGCAAACCGCGTCCGACCCCGCAAGAATCGGCCATGCCCCTCGCGCCGCACGCTCGCCCGCCGCCCCGCGCACGCCGCGGCCGCGCCGCACTGGCCGCGCTCTCGATGGCGGCCGTCGGGCTCGCGGGCGGCTGCGAGCTTTCGGGCCGCGGCCCGCCCGCGTTCGGGCCGGCGGCGCCGCTTCCGTACGGCGATGCGCCCGCGGCCCAACTGGCGCGCGGGCGCGAACTGCTCGCGCAATACCAGTGCGGCAGCTGCCATGCGATCCCGCAGGTGCCGGCGGCGCGCGCCAGCCTCGCGCCGCCGCTCGATGCCTTCGGTCGCCGCAGCTACATCGCGGGCCATCTGCCGAACGGGCCCGAGACACTGGCGCGCTGGATCGAGGCACCGGCCGCGCTGGTGCCGGGCACCACGATGCCGTCGATGGGCGTGTCGCCGCGCGATGCGCGCGACATGGCGGCCTACCTGCTGGCGCTCGAATGAGCCGGCCCACCACCGCGCCGCCCTCGCCTTCGGCCTTCGATGCCGCGGGACCGGTGGCCGACATGCTGCTCGAGGTCAGTTGGGTGCTGATCGGCGGCGCCGCCGCGATCTTCTTGCTCGTGATGGCGCTGCTCGCGCTCGCGGTGCGGCGCGCGCGCCGGCACGCGCCGCGCGCGATGCCGCGCGCGCAGGCGCGCTGGTGGCTCTATGGCGGCGGCCTCGCGTTCCCGGCCGTGGTGCTGGTGGCGCTGTTCTTCTACGGCGAGCGCCATCGCCCCGCGTGGCGCCCGGTGCCGCCGGCCGACGCGCTGGTGATCGGCATCACGGGCCACATGTGGTGGTGGGAGGTGCGCTACCGCGACCCGGCCAGCGGCGCCGAGATCCGCACCGCGAACGAGGTGCGCATTCCCGCGGGCCGGCCGGTGTACTTCGGCCTCACGAGCGCCGACGTGATCCACAGCTTCTGGGTGCCCGCGCTCGGCGGCAAGATGGACATGCTGCCGGGCCGCGTGCAGCACCTGCTGCTGCAGGCCGACCGGCCCGGCGCCTGGCGCGGCCAGTGCGCCGAATACTGCGGCGAGCAGCATGCGCGCATGGCGCTGCACGTGGTGGCCGAGGAACCCGCGGCCTTCGAGGCCTGGCTCGCGGCGCAGGCGCGGCCCGCGAGCGCCCCCCTCGCACCCGATCTGGCGCGCGGGCGCGACGCCTTCCTCGCGAACCGCTGCAACGCCTGCCACACGGTGCGCGGCGTGAGCGAGGAGAGCCGGCTCGGCCCCGACCTCACGCATGTCGGCAGCCGGCTCTACCTCGGCGCCGGCACCGTGCCCAACACGCCCGACCAGCTCGCGGCCTGGGTCGCGCACACGCAAGAGGCCAAGCCCGGCGCGCGCATGCCCTCCTCGCACGAACGGATCGACGAGCCCACGCTGCAATCGATCGCGCGCTGGCTCGCGCAGCTGCAATGAGCACCGCCATGAACACGCCCCTGGACCCTGCCGCCAACGCGCCGCAACCCGATGCCGGGCGCGACGCGCTCGAGCGCGCCTGGCGCCCGCCCTCGGGCTGGCGCCGGCTCTCGGCCGTCAACAACACGCAGATCGGCGTGTTCTACATCGCGACCGCGATGCTGTTCTTCGTGCTCGCCGGCGTGCTCGCGCTGGTGATGCGCGCGCAGCTCGCCGTGCCCGACAACGACCTGGTCGACCCCAGGACCTACAACCAGCTCTTCACCATGCACGGCACGGTGATGATGTTCCTGTTCGCGGTACCGATCGTCGAGGCGATCGCGGTCTACCTGCTGCCGGGCATGCTGGGCGCGCGCGACCTGCCCTTTCCGCGCCTGTCGGCCTATGCGTTCTGGGCCTATGCGATCGGCGGCCTGGTGTTCTTCGGCACGCTGTTCTTCGGCGAGGCGCCCGACGGCGGCTGGTTCATGTACCCGCCGCTCACGGGCAAGGAGTTCTCGCCGGGGCGCGGCGCCGACTGGTGGCTGCTGGGCATCGGCTTCATCGAGATCTCGGCGATCGCGGGCGCGATCGAGCTGATCATCGGCATCCTGTTCACGCGCGCGCCGGGCATGACGCTCGCGCGCATGCCGATCTTCGCGTGGGCGATGCTGGTCAGCGCGCTGATGATCGTGTTCGCGTTCCCGGCCGTGATCGCGGCCACGCTGCTGCTCGAGATGGAGCGCGCCTTCGACTGGCCCTTCTTCATCGCCGCGCGCGGCGGCGATCCCGTGCTGTGGCAGCACCTGTTCTGGTTCTTCGGCCATCCCGAGGTCTACATCATCTTCCTGCCGGCCGCGGGCCTGGTCTCGATGATGGCCGCCACGCTCGCGGGCACGCCGCTGGTGGGCCACCGCGCGGTGGTGATCGCGCTGATGGCCGTGGGCGCCCTGAGCTTCCTGCTGTGGGTGCACCACATGTTCACCGCCGGCCTGGGCACCTGGTCGCTGCGGCTGGTGTCGGCCGCGAGCTTCGCGGTGGCGCTGCCCAGCGGCCTGCAGGTGTTCTCGTGGATCGCCACCTTCTGGAGCGGCCGCATCCGGCTCGATGCGCCCACCCTGTTCCTGCTGGGCTTCCACTTCATCTTCGTGCTGGGCGGGCTCACCGGCGTGATGGTGGCGGTGCTGCCCTTCGACTGGCAGGCGCACGACAGCTACTTCATCGTCGCGCACCTGCACTACGTGCTGATCGGCGGCATGGTGTTCCCGGTGTTCGCGGGCCTCTACCACTGGGCGCCGCTGTTCAACGGCCACCGGCTTTCGGAACGCTGCGGGCGCTGGGTCTCCGGCCTGATGTTCGGCGGCTTCAACCTCGCCTTCTTCCCGATGCACATCGCGGGGCTGATGGGCATGCCGCGGCGCATCTACACCTACCCGGGCGACCTCGGATGGAACGAGCTCAACCTGCTGTCGACCATCGGCGCCTTCGTGTTCGCCGCGGGCGTGCTGCTGTTCGTCGTCGACGTGGCGCGCACGCTGCGCAAGCCCGAGCGCGAACACGGCAACCCCTGGAACGCCGGCACGCTCGAATGGCTGCCCGCGCGCGAGTACGCGGTGCGCAGCATTCCCGAAATCGCCTCGCGCTATCCGCTGTGGCGCCGGCTCACGCTGGCGCGCGAGGTCGAGGAAGGCCGCCACTGGCTGCCGGGCACGGTCTTCGGCGGCCGCGAGACGCTGGTCACAAGCCCGCGCGATGCGCGCCCGCTGCACCTGCTGCGCCTGCCCACCGACGGCTGGTCGCCGCTGGTGGCGGCCGCGGGCACGGCCGGCTTCTTCCTGCTGCTGACGGTCGAGCAGGTGCTGGTCGCGGGGCTGTGCGGCGTGCTCGCGGTGGCGGCCATCGTGTTCTGGCTCTGGGGGTCGGACCGCCCGCCGCCCGTGCCCATGGCCGATGTGGGCCACGGCCGACGGCTGCCGGTCGGCGCGATCGGCCGGGCCTCGCATTCATGGTGGGGCATGGTGGTGCTGGTCGCGGTCGACATGAGCATCTTCGCGTCGCTGCTGTGGGCGCACGTGCATGTGTCGATGGCGGCCGAGGTCTGCCCGCCGCCCGGTGCCGCGCTGCCGGCGCTGCGCTGGCCCGCCGCGGCCGTGCTGCTGATGCTCGCGGGCTCGCTCGCGCTGGTGTTCGCGGCGCGCGGCCTGCGCCATGACGATGCGGCGCGGCAGCGCGGCCTGCGCTGGCTGGTCGCGCTCGCGATGGCCTGCGCGGCCGCGGGCTATGGCGTCGACCTCTGGAGCCATGCGGGGTCCGGCCTCGATCCGCGCGCGCAGGCCTGGAGTGCGAGCGTGGCGATGCTGCTGGGCTACCAGGGCTTCCACCTCGCGGTGCTGCTGCTGATGGGGGGTTATGTGCTCGCGCGCTCGTGGCGCGGACGGCTGCGCACCGATGCGCGCGCGACGATCGACAACACGCAGCCGCTGTGGCATTGCGTCAGCGCGCAGACCGCGATCGGCGCGGCGGCGATGCAATGGATGCCGCTGATCGCGGCCTGAGCAACCCGCCTCAGCGGGGAATGCGGACGAAGTCTTCCGAGGTCAGCGAGATCAGGCAGTGCGGCTCGTCGCGATAGCGTTCGCGGGCCTTGGCCTCGATCGCGTCGAAGTAGGCGCGGCAGGCCTCGAGCAGCTGGGGACCACCCTCGCGCACGCCGAATTCATCGTGCAGCGCGTCTTCCGTGATCTCCGCCAGCACGCGCTGGCCCTGCGGACCGTGCGGGTAGAACGCGAAGCGCACCGTGGCGGTGTCGAAGCAATAGATTCCTTCGAAGTTCATCTCTCTTGTCTCCAGCGGGTTGCATCTTGTTTCGTCGCGCCGACTAGAGCGCGCCGTGCCGTCGCCTTTGCGAGGACGATTTCGCATCCCCTTGAAGGAATGCGCCTACAACACCAAAGGCCTCGCCATGCCGCTCCTGCGCGCACCGGCGATGTCGTCCCACGCCGGCCCGCCAGCCCTTCGTCGAGGCTTCGGTCTTCCCAACCGAGGACCTCCACGACATGAACACCACCGCCACTTCACGCCTCGACGCCCGCATCGTCGGCGTGGTCGAGTTCCGCGCGGGCGATGGCCCGCAGATCCGCATTCCCGAAGGCGTCTGCCAGGCGCTGGTCGCCGACGACAGCGTGGTGCTGACCTGGACCGAGGACAGCAATCCGCTGACCGCCGCGATCCCGCGCATCGAGTTCGACCGCTTCGTCACCGAAGGCCAGATCGTGCTGGGCCACGCGGAAGAAGAAGCCGCCGACGCGTCGAAGAAGGACTAGCGCGCAACGGCCTGGGGGCCGTTGGTGGCTTGCTTGAAAAGCCGGGCGCGAGCGACGACGATGCGTGCCGCGCCATCCGCGCCACGCCTGGAGTCCTTTGCGCTTGAATCCCCTTCCCCCTGTTCCTCACGCTTGGCGCGCCCGCCTGGCCGACGCCCGCTGGCAGCGCCAGACGATCGGCGAATCGGGCGCCGATGTGTTCCGCATCGAAGCCGCCAACGCCGAGGTCCTGTTCCTCAAGTCCGAACCCGCCGGTCCCTTTGCCGAGCTGCCGGGCGAGATCGCGCGGCTCGAATGGCTCGCGCGCCATGACCTGCCCGCGCCCGCGGTCGTCGACCACGCACTCGAACACGATCGCCACTGGCTGCTGATGCGCGCCGTGCCAGGCCGCGATCTCGCGTCGGGCCCGTTCGGCCCGGCCGAGATCGTCTCGCGCCTGGCCGATGCGCTGCGCCTGCTGCACCGGGTGCCGATCGCCACCTGCCCCTTCGACCATCGCCTGGCGCACCGGATCGAGGACGCGCACGTGCGCGCCGTGGCAGGCCAGGTCGACGAGAGCGATTTCGACGACGAGCGCGCGGGCTGGACCGCCATCGATCTGTTCGAGCAACTGCGCGCGACACGGCCCGCGAACGAGGACCTCGTCGTGACCCATGGCGACGCCTGCCTGCCGAACCTGATGGCGACCGCCGAGGGCTTCACGGGCTTCATCGATTGCGGCCGCGTCGGCGTGGCCGACCGCTGGCAGGACCTCGCGCTGGCCGCGCGCAGCATCGGCTTCAACCTCGGCGAGGCCTGGACCGCGCCCTTCTTCGAACGCTACGGCATCGCGCCGGATGCCGAGCGCATCGCGTTCTACTGCCTGCTCGACGAGTTCTTCTGAAGGTGCGCCGAAGGTGGCGCGGGGACAATGCGGGCATGAAATTCGATTCCCTGCCGTCGCAGTGCCTCGTCGACCAGTCGCTGGAGATCCGCCTGCGCGGTCTCGCACCCGGCGAGCGCGTCGCGCTCCAACTGTGCAGCCGCTTCGGCCACGAGGTGCTGCAGTCCGAAGCCTTCTTCGTGGCCGATGCCAACGGCACGGTCGATGCCACGCGCCAATCGCCGGTCGCGGGCAGCTACCACGGCGTCGACGCGATGGGCCTGTTCTGGTCGCGCGCGCCGGTGCCGCCCGAACGCGTCGGCGGCATCGCGGGCCTGAGCGACGATCCGCTGACCGCCACGCTGCGCGCAGTGCGCGGCAACGATGAGGCGTCGACCGCGGCCTCGATCCGCCGCGTGTATGTCGGCGACGGCGTGCGGCAACGCGAGGTCAGGGAACGCGGCCTCGTCGGCAAGCTGTTCGAACCCGCGGGCACGGGCCCGCATCCGGCCGTGCTCGTGCTCGGCGGATCGAACGGCAGCCTGGCGTGGTCGCAGGAGATGGCCGCGCTGCTCGCCTCGCACGGCTTCGCGGCGCTCGCACTCGCCTACTTCGCGGCCGACGGCCTGCCACCCACGCTCGACCGCATACCGCTCGAGTACTTCGGCACGGCGCTCGAATGGCTGGCCCAACAGCCCGGCGTGATGGCCGATCGCATCGGCACCGTGGGCGTGTCGCGCGGTGGCGAACTCGCGCTGCTGCTCGGCGCGCACTTTCCCGCCATCGGCTGCGTGATCGGCTATGTGCCCAGCGGCATCGTGTGGCCCGCCTATCCCGCGAGCGGCCATGGCGCGTGGACGCTCGGCGGCCAGGAGATCGCCTTCGCCTCGACGCTCACGCATGCGCAGTGGGACGAGGCCGTCGCCAGGGGTCTCGCGCGAGAAGACAGCTTCGACTGGTATCTGATCCCGCTGCGCGATCAAGCGCTGCTGGAGCAGACCTCGATACGGGTCGAGAACATCAACGGCCCGGTGCTGCTGATCTCGGGCGAGGCCGATGGCCTGTGGCCGTCGACCGACCTCGCCGACTTCGCGCTGCAGCGGCTGCTCGAAAAAAGATTCCCGCACCGCGCCGAGCACCTGAGCTATCCGCGCGCCGGCCATTCGATCGCTTGGCCGAACGCGCCGACCACCATGACGCGCTCGACCCATGCGATATCCGGCGAAACGATGGACATGGGCGGCACGCCCGAGGGCAATGCGCGGGCACGCAGTGCATCGTGGCCACGCATGCTCGCCTTTTTGCGCGATGCACTGCAGCGCTGAAACCGTCCCCGGATCTCCGCCGCCTTACCACGATTTTTTGGACGCGAAGCCGGGGCCTCGCCCTCTTTTTTGCACCCTCGCGAGCCCCTGCCTATTCAACAGGCAATGTGGCGGGAAGCCCCGCCAATCCTCGCTTCGCGAATCCGCTCCCCGCACAACCCACAGAGTTGTCCACAGAAAAATCGAACAAGTCATCAAACCGACTTGGTCGCGACATATCCCTTGAACATTTCCCGCAGGCGGGTCTTGAGCAGCTTTCCGGTGGCCGTATGCGGCAGGCTGTCGACGAAGACCACATCCTCGGGCAGCCACCACTTGACAACGCGCTGCGCGAGGAAATCTCGCAGCTGCGAAGCGGTCACTTCGCTGCCGGGGCGCTTCACCACGATGAGCAGCGGCCGCTCGGTCCACTTCGGATGCGGGATGCCGATGACCGCGGCCTCGGCCACCGCCGGATGGGCGCTGGCCGCGTTCTCGAGGTCGATCGAGGAGATCCATTCGCCGCCCGACTTGATCACGTCCTTCGCGCGGTCGACCAGCTGCACATAGCCGTCGGCATCGATGGTGGCCACGTCGCCGGTCGGGAAGAAGCCGTCGGCATCGAGCACGCTGCCGCCCTCGCCGCGGAAGTAGCCGCTCGCGATCCAGGGCCCGCGCACATGCAGGTGGCCGAAGGCCTTGCCGTCGTGCGGCAGGCGCCGGCCGTCCTCGCCGACGATCTTGAGCGCCACGCCCCAGACGCCGCGGCCCTGCTTCATCTTGATGCCGATCTTCTCGTCCTCGCTCAAGGCCGCGTGCTTGGGCAGCAGGTTGCCGATCACGCCGATCGGACTGGTCTCGGTCATGCCCCAGCCCTGCACGAAGTCGGCGCCGAAGTCGCGCTCGAAGCGCTCGATCATGCTGCGCGGCGTGGCGGCACCACCGAGGCCGATGCGCTTCAAGCCCAGCGCGCGCGGATCGAGTTCGGGATGGGCATCGAAATACTGGAACAGCATCAGCCACACCGTGGGCACGGCCTGCGAGATGCTGACCTTCTCGTCGCGCATCAGCTCGTAGAGGTTCTGCGCGTCGAGGTGCGGGCCGGGCATCACCAGCTTGACGCCGGCCATCGCCGCCGCGTACGGCATGCCCCAGGCATTGGCATGGAACATCGGCACCGCGAGCAGCAGGGTCATGCCCGAGTTCACGCCGAAGGTGTCGGGCGTGCACTCCATCAGCGAGTGCAGCACGGTCGAGCGGTGCGAATAGAGCACGCCCTTGGGGTTGCCCGTGGTGCCCGAGGTGTAGCACAGCGACGAAGCGGTGCGCTCGTCGAACTCGGGCCACTCGTAGTCCTCGCTCTGCGCATCGATCAGCTCGTCGAAGCACAGCAGGTTCGGCACGTCGATGGCCGGCATGTGGGCGCGGTCTGTCATCGCGATGAAGGCGCGCACCGAGCGCAGGCCCGGCGCGAGCTTCTCGACCAGCGACGCGAAACCGATGTCGAAGAACAGCACCTGGTCTTCGGCGTGGTTCACGATGTAGTCGATCTGCTCGGGAAAGAGCCGCGGGTTGACGGTGTGCAGCACCGCGCCCGCGCCCGAGACGCCGAAGTACAGCGCCAGGTGCCGGTGCGTGTTCCAGGCCAGCGTGCCCACGCGGTCGCCGCTCGCGATGCCCAGCTGCGCCATCGCGTGGGCCACCTGCTTCGCGCGGCGGTGCAGCGCGTCGTAGTCGGTGCGCACGATCGGCCCTTCGACGCTGCGCACCACGATCTCGGTGCGCGGGTGGAAGGTGGCGGCATGCTCGATCAGCGACGAGATCAAGAGCGGGCGGTCCTGCATCAATCCGAACATGGGGGCGTCTCCTGTGCTGGGGCCGCCGCATCGTGGCAGCAGCGCGCCAGGGCGGCATCGTCGGAACGGACGATTGAGGGCGCACCGTGGGAACGGAATCTGCGTGATGATGCGCAACCACCGGATGCCCGCCCCATGTCCATGCTCATCGCCCAGATCACCGACCCGCACGCGCGCCACATCGGGCCGATGCAGTTGCCCTGTCTGTCTGCCTGAAATGCGGAAGCCGACCATCGCGAGGCCGCGTGCCTCGATCCTCTGCGCGGCCGCCTGGCTGGCCTGCGCCGCGCCGGCCTTCGCCAACGGCAGCCTGTCCTGCGAAGGACGGCCTTACGCGGTCGAGGTGCAGTTCAGCCTGTCGACGGGCGAACTGACGGCGCTGATCGTCGCGCGCGAGCAGCACGGCGAGCTTTCGTCCGAACGATTCACGCCGCGGCGCCGGTCCATCGACTACACACGCCGCACCGTGCAGGCGAGCGGCACCAGCGTCGACCGGCCGTCTCGCACCGCAACGCTGCGCATCGCCGACGAGCGCGGCACGCTGACCCTCGCGGGCCAGCGCCACCGCCTGCGCTGCGACTGGAACGGACTGGGCTGAAGCGCCCCGCGTTCAGAGTCGCTCGACGATCGTCACGTTCGCCATGCCGCCGCCCTCGCACATGGTCTGCAGCCCGTAGCGCTTGCCGCGCTGGCCCAGTGCATGCACCAGCGTGGTCATGAGCTTGGTGCCCGAGGCGCCCAGCGGATGGCCGAGCGCGATGGCGCCGCCGTGGACGTTGAGCCGCTCTGGATCGGCGCCCGTCACCTGCAGCCAGGCCAGCGGCACCGGCGCGAAGGCCTCGTTGACCTCGAACAGGTCGATGTCGGAGATCTTCATGCCGGCCTTCTGCAACGCGCGCTGCGTGGCCGGGATCGGTGCCTCGAGCATGATCACCGGGTCGTGGCCCATCACGCTCATGTGGTGGATGCGCGCGAGCGGCTTCAGCCCGAGGGTCTTGAGCCCGCGCTCGTTGACCACCATCACGCCGCTGGCGCCGTCGCAGATCTGGCTCGCGGTGGCGGCCGTCACGCGCCCGCCCTCGGCGATCAGCTTGACCGCGCCGATGCTCTCGAGCGTCGCGTCGCCGCGGATGCCTTCGTCGGCCACATGCATCTCGCCGGGCTCGCCGCCGTCGGCCAGCCGCACCGCCACCGGCACGATCTCGCGCTCGAAATGGCCGGCGCGCGTGGCCGCGGCCGCGAGCTGGTGGCTGCGCAGCGCATAGGCATCGAGCTCGGCGCGCGCGATGCCGTAGTTGGCGGCGATCATCTCGGCACCCGTGAACTGGCTGAACTCGACGCCGGGATAGCGTTTCTGCATGCCGGGGCTGACGTAGAAGCCCAGCCCGTTCTTCAGCGGCAAGGTGGTCGGCAGGCCCATGGGCACGCGCGTCATGCTCTCGACGCCGGCCGCGATCGCCACGTCCATGCTGCCCGACATCACGGCCTGGGCCGCGAAGTGCAGCGCCTGCTGTGACGAACCGCACTGGCGGTCGACCGAGGTCGCCGGCACCGACTCGGGCAGGCGCGAGGCCAGCACCGCGTTGCGCGCGATGTTCGAGGCCTGCTCGCCGGCCTGGCCGACGCAGCCCATGATGACGTCCTCGATGGCGGCGGGATCGACGTCGGTGCGCGCGACCAGCGCGTCGAGCACCTGGGCGGCGAGGTCGGCGGGATGCCAGCCGGCCAGGCGGCCGTTGCGGCGGCCTCCGGCGGTGCGGGCGGCGGCGACGATATAGGCTTCGGGCATGGGTTCTCCTGGGGCTTCGATGGGACTCTGGGAATTGTTGGCCCCCAGGATACGGCGGGCGTCGTCGGATCGGACGATTTTGGGCGCGGCTCAGCGGTGGCGGAACACCGGTTCGCGCTTGGCGAGAAAGGCCCGCATGCCCTCGCGCGCATCCTCGGTCGCGAAGCGCGCATGCAGCTGCCGGCGCTCGAACAGGATGCCCTCGGACAGCGAGGACTCCCAGGCGCGGTTGACCGACTCCTTGATCGCGACCAGCGCCGGCAGCGAGAAGCCGGCGATGCGCGCGGCCAGCGCCAGCGCCTCGTCGAGCAGCGAGGCGGAGGGCACGACGCGCGACACCAGGCCGTAGCGGTCGGCCTCGTGCGCATCGAGCACGCGCGCGCCCAGGCACATCTCCATCGCCTTGGCCTTGCCGATGGCGCGCGGCAGCCGCTGCGTGCCGCCCGCGCCCGGCAGCATCGCGAGCCTGACCTCGGGCAGCGCGAAGCGCGCCGACTCGGCCGCCAGCACGATGTCGCAGGCCAGCGCGAGCTCGCAGCCGCCGCCATAGGCGAAGCCGGCCACCGCGGCGATCACGGGCTTGCGCACGCGGCGGATGGTTTCCCAGTTGCGCGTGATGAACTCCCGCGCGACCACCTCGGCATGGTCCCATTCGGCCATCGCCGCGATGTCGGCGCCGGCCGCGAAGGCGCGCTCGTCGCCCGTCAGCACGATGGCCCCGATGCCGGGATCGGCATCGAAGGCCAGCAGCGCGGCACCGAGCGCGTCCATCAGCGCGTCGTTGAGCGCATTCATCTGCCGCGGGCGGTTCAGCGTCACGACGCCGACGCGGCCCTCGGTGCGCACGAGGATCGGTGCTTCCGGCTGCATGCGGGGCGGCTCCCGTTCAGTCGACCACGATCTTCTGCCGGGCGATCAGCGCGGACAGCACCGCGCCCTCCTCGGCCAGCAGCTTGCGGAACTCGGGCGTGTCCATCGCCACCGGTTCCGCGCCCAGGTCGGCATAGCGCGACTTCAGCGCGGGCTGCGCGAGCGCCTTGCCGATCTCGCGGCTCATGCGCGCCAGCACCTCGGGCGGCGTGCCGTTGGGCGCCCACATGCCGAACCAGATGTCGAGGTCGGCGCCCGGGAAGCCCTGCTCGCCGATGGTCGGCACCTCGGGGAAGAACGGCGAGCGCTTGGCGCTCACGATGCCCAGCAGCTTGGCCTTGCCGGTGCGGATGTGCGGGAAGGCGATGCCCGGATCGCAGACGAAGTCGGCCTGGCCCGAGAGCACGTCCTGCAGCGCGGGCGCGGCGCCGCGGTACGGCACGTGGGTGGCCGAGACCTCGGTGGCCTGCTTGAACAGCTCGCAGGCCAGGTGCGGCGGCGTGCCGGTGCCGGCCGAGGCGTACGAGAAGGTGCCGGGCTTGGCGCGCGCGAGCGCGACCAGCTCGCGCGCGTCCTTCGCGTTCATCTGCGGCTTGGCCACCAGGTACATCTGCGTGCGGCCCACGGTCGCCACCGGCGACAGGTCGCGCGAGGGCAGCAGGGTCGACTTGAACAGCGACGGGTTCGCGGTCTCGACCGAGGTCGGCGCGATCAGGAAGGTGTGGCCGTCGGGTGCGGCGCGCACCACCTCGGCGGCCGAGATGTTGCCGCTGGCGCCGGGCTTGTTGTCGATCAGCACGGTCTGGCCCAGCGACTCGGTCAGCGACTGCGCAAGGATGCGCGCCATCACGTCGGTGCTGCCGCCGGGCGCGAAGCCCACGACCACGCGGATCGGCTTGCTGGGCCAGGCCGCGGGCGACTGCGCGAAGGCGGCGCCCGCGAGCGCGAGGCAGCCGAGCGCGACGAAGGCCCGGCGCAGGCGCGCCGGGGCCAGGAACGAAATGGCCATGTCTTGTCTCCGTTGTGTTTTGAAGGGTGCTGTCGTTCTCGGGTCCGCGCCGGGCTCAGCCCACCGCGCCCGCCTCGTCCGCGCGCAACAGCTCGCGCAACCTGAATTTCTGGATCTTTCCCGAGGGCGTCGAGGGCATGGTCTCGCGCAGCACCAGCCGCTCGGGGATGTACTGCAGCGCCACCTTCTGCGCCTTGAGGAAGTCCGAGATCGACGGCAGGTCGACCCGGCAGCCGGGCCGCGGCACCACCACCGCGCAGGCGCGCTCGCCCAGGCGCTCGTCGGGATAGGCCACGATCGCGGCCATCGCGATGCCCGGGTGGCGGTAGAGCAGCGACTCGATCTCGACCACCGGGATGTTCTCGCCGCCGCGGATGATCACGTCCTTGGTGCGGCCCGCGATGCGCACATAGCCGCGCTCGTCGATGCGCGCGAGGTCGCCGGTGTCGAACCAGTCGTCGGCATCGGTGCCGTTGAGCTGCGGGCGCTTCAGGTAGCCGCCGAAGTTGGAGCAGGCGCGCAGCAGCAGCCGGCCGACCTCGCCCGGAGGCAGGCGCTGGCCGTCGACGTCGACCACCTGGATCTCCACGCCGGGCAGCGGGCAGCCGTCGGTCTGGATCGAACGCTCGTCGTCGTCGTCCAGCCGTGTCAGCGTGACCGCGCCGTTCTCGCTCATGCCCCAGGCCGAGACGATCTTGGCGCCGAGCGCGCGCCGCGCCTGCTCCACCAGCGCGCCCGGAATCGGCGCGCCCGCGCAGAGGAAGACCTCGAGCGACGGCACCTCGGTGCCGGTCTCGGCCACCGTCTTCGCGAGGTCCGAGAGGAAGGGCGTGGAAGCCATCGTGAAGCTCGCGCGCTCGGCGTTGATCGCGGCGATGGCCTGCTTCGGGTCCCAGAGGTCCTGCAGCACGGCCGAGGCGCCGAGCATGATCGGCATCATGAGGCCATACATGAAGCCGGTCTGGTGCGCCATCGGCGAGGCCATCAGCACCACGTCGTCCGCGCCCAGGCCCAGGCGCTGCGCATAGGGCACGATGTTGGCCATGGTGGTGTTGGCCGAGTGCATCACGCCCTTGGGCTCGCCGGTGGTGCCCGAGGTGTAGATCAGCTGCATGATGTCGTCGGGCCCGGGCCGGCCGCGCGAGAGGATCTCCGCGGCATCGGGCGCCTCTTCCCAGGCCGGTCCCGAGAGCAAGGCGTCGAAGCTGTTCGGCCCCGCGCCGCCCACGATCACCACCTGCCGCAGCGCGGGCAGCGCGGGCTGCAGGCCCGTGACCATGGCCTCGAAGTCGAAGCCGCGGAAGCGCGCCGGCGCGATCATCACCTTGGCCGCGCCGTGCTTCAGCATGAACGAGAGCTCGCGTTCGCGGAAGATGTGCATCAGCGGATTGATCACCGCGCCGATGCGCGAGCAGGCCAGGTAGGTCAGCGTGAACTGCCACCAGTTGGGCAGCTGGCAGGCCACCACGTCGTCGCGCCCCACGCCCAGGCGCGACAGGCCCACCGCGATGCGGTCGGCCATGCGGTCGAGCTCGCGGTAGCTGAAGCGCTGGATGGAACCGTCCTCGATGCGCATCGCGCTCAGCGCCAACTTGTCGGGCGTGGCCGCGATGCAGGCATCGAGCGCGTCGTTGATGGTGCGGTCGTGCCACAGGCCCTCGGCGATCATGCGCGCGCGGCGCGGCGGCAGCAGTACGGCGTCGAATTCCATGATGTCGTGTCTCCTCGTTGTCGTGCGAAACCGGGGCAAGACCAGGCTCAGGCCGGCACGGCCGAGCGCCCGGCGCGCGTGCGCGCCACGATGGTCTTCATGATCTGGGCCGTGCCGTCGCCGATCTGGAAGCCCAGCACGTCGCGCAGCCGCTGCTCCATCGGCCCGCGGTCGTAGCCGCCATGGCCGAACATCAGCAGGCACTGGTGGATCGCGTCGTAGGCCAGCTTCGGTGCCCACCACTTGCACATGGCGGCCTCGGCCGTGTGCGGCGCGCCGCGGTCCTTGAGCCACAGCGTCTGCAGGCACAGCAGGCGCGCGGCCTCGACCTGGGTGTCGAAGTCGGCGAGCGGATGCGACACGCCCTGGAAGGCCGACAGCGGCTTGCCGAAGGCCTCGCGCTGCGCCACGTGGTCCCAGGTCTCCTCGAGCGCCACGCGCGCCACCGCCAGCACCTGCAGGCCGATCAGCGCGCGCGAGAAGTCGAAGCCCTGCATCACCTGCACGAAGCCCTGGTTCTCCTCGCCCAGGCGGTGGTCGAGCGGCACGCGCACGTTCTCGAAGAACAGCGAGCCGCGGCCGATGGCGCGCTGGCCGTGGCAGTCGAAGCGGTTGCGCGTGAGGCCGGGCGCGTCGGCGGGCACCAGCAGCGCGGTCACGCCGTGCGCGCCCGACTCCACCGGGCCGGTGCGGCCGAACACCACCACCGCGTCGGCCTGGTCGGCCGCCGAGATCGAGGTCTTCTCGCCATTGATCACGTAGTGGTCGCCCGCGCGCTCCACGCGCAGCCGCAGGTTGGCCGCGTCCGAACCGCCGCGCGGCTCGGTCAGCGCGATCGCGAACAGCGCTTCGCCGCGCGTGAGCTTCTGGAGCCACGGCCCCGCCACCTCGGGGCGGCCGTGCTCGGCCAGGATCTGGCCGTTGAGCGAGGCCAGCAGGTTGATGTAGCTCAGGCTCAGGTCGGCGCGCGCGATCTCCTCGTGGATCACGCCGGCAGCGAGGCAGCCCATGCCCTGGCCGCCGTGTTCCTCCGCGAGCTCGGGCGCGATGAAACCCATCTCGCCCATCTCGCGCATCAGCGCGCGGTCGAGCACGCGCGTGGCGTCGCGCTCGAGGAAGCCCGGCGCCACGCGGCCGGTGGCGAAGCGGCGCGCATGCTCGGCCAGCGCGGCGAGGTCGTCGTCGATGTAGGGGTTCATCGCGGTGTTCTTCGCTGCGCGGCTACTTCGCGTACTTGCGGAACTCGGGCTTGCGCCGTTCCTGCAGCGCCTTCACGCCCTCGCGCGACTCCTCGGTGTCGTAGTAGAGCTTGAGCGCGTACATGCCCATGCCCGCGATGCCGGCCTGGTGCGCGGTGTCGGCGTTGAAGCTGCGCTTGGCGATCGCGATCGCCGTGGGGCTGCGCTCGCAGATCTCCTCGGCCCACCGCTGCACCTCGGCATCGAGCTGCTCGTGCGGCACCACCGCGTTGGCCAGGCCCATGGCCACGGCCTCGGCGCCGCTGTAGCGGCGGTTCAGATACCAGATCTCGCGCGCCTTCTTCTCGCCGACCACGCGCGCCAGGAAGGCGGTGCCGTAGCCCGGGTCGACCGAGCCCATCTTCGGGCCGACCTGGCCGAAGACGGCCTTCTCGGAGGCGATGGTCAGGTCACAAATGGTGCACAGCACGTTGCCGCCGCCGATGGCGAAGCCCTGCACGCGCGCGATCACGGGCTTGGGCACGTTGCGGATCGCATCGTGCAGCTCCTCCATCGGCAGGCCGATGGTGCCGCGGCCGTCGTAGTTGCCGTCGTGCGCCGACTGGTCGCCGCCGGTGCAGAAGGCCTTCTCGCCGGCACCGGCCAGCACGATGGCGCCGATCTCGCGGTCGTAGCCCGCGCGGTTGAGCGCGCGGATGATCTCGTCGCAGGTCTGGCCGCGGAAGGCATTCATCTTCTCGGGCCGATTGATGGTGATCCACGCCACGCGGTTGCGCACGTCGTAGAGGATGTCTTCGAACTGCATGTCTTGCTCCTTGGGAATCCGTATGGGCCGGGGTCAGCCGTTCATCGTCAGGCCGCCCGAGACGCTGAGCACCTGGCCGGTGACGAAGGCCGCGTCGTCGCTCGCGAAGAACAGGATCGCGCCCGGCAGGTCGTCGGGCTGGCCGATGCGGCCCAGCGGGATGGAGCGCGTGAAGGCCTCCATCAGCTTCTCCGGATTGCCCGCGCCTTCCTTGTAGTCGGCGAACAGCGCGGTGTCGGTCGGGCCCGGGCACACCACGTTCGCGGTGATGCCGTGGCGCGCATGCTCGCGCGCGATGGTCTTGGTGAACGCGACCAGCCCGCCCTTGCAGGCCGCGTACACGGCCTCGCCCGAGGAGCCCACGCGCGCCGCGTCAGAAGCGATGTTGACGATGCGGCCCGCCTTCCGCGCCGCCATGCCCGGCAGCACCGCGTGGTGCATGTGCAGCGCGCCCGTGAGGTTGATGGCGATCAGCTTCTCCCACTGCGCGGGCTCGGTCTTCGTGAAGGGCCGGAACACGTCCCAGCCCGCGTTGTTGACCAGCACGTCGATCGCGCCGAAGCGCTCGAGCACCGCGGCCACCGCGGCATCGACGCTCGCGCGCTCGGTGATGTCGCAGCGCAGCGCGAGCGCGCGGCCGCCCTCGGCCTCGATGCGCGCGGCGACCGTTTTGGCGGCGCCGGGGTTCAGGTCGAGCACCGCCACCCGCGCGCCTTCGCGCGCGAAACGGCGGCAGGTCGCGCCGCCGATGCCGCCACCGCCGCCGGTGACGACCACTGTCTTGTCTTCGAATCGTTGCATCAGGTTCTCCTTGGATCCGCGGGCTTGCTATCGTTGGCCGGTCGCGCCGGCTTCCAATCGGCATTTAGGTAAAGATGTTGACGTATTATGCGTTGGCATAGCTTCGCCGTGCAACCCAGTTCACGAAGATATCTATGGTTTCCCCTAATGAAAATGACGCTTCCGCCCGCATGGCGCTGGCCAACAGGGTTTTCTTTCGCCTCTACCAATGTGCCAACATGTTGCATAAAACAGGCACCCGCGCGGTCGAGAACGAAGGCCTGACCACGCAGCAATGGGCGGTGCTCGGCGCGTTGTCGCGCGACGAGGCGAAGGGGGGGATGAGCGTGGGCGACCTGGCGCGCTACCTGAAGGTGAGCCGGCAGAACCTCTCGGGCCTGCTGAGCCGCATGGAGCGCGACGGCCATGTGAAGACCGCGCCCGACGGGCGCGACCGGCGCTCACGCCTGGTGACGATGAGCGAGTCGGGACAGCATGTGTGGGTGGTCGAGGCGCAGCCGAAGATCTACGCCTACTACGAGCAGGTGCTCGAGGGCTTCTCGGTCAACGACGTGACCCACACCCTGCACTACCTGCTGAAGATCCTCGACAACATGCAGAAGGTGGACGACCGCCAGGGCGGGGCCGAGGAGCCGGCCGAGGAAGCGTGAAGCCGCGCGGCCTCAGCGCGGCGCCATGCGGATCGCGCCGTCGAGCCGCACGCTCTCGCCGTTGAAGTAGCCGTTGGTGATCATCAGCTCGGCCAGCGCCGCGTACTCGGCCGGGTTGCCCAGCCGCTTCGGGAACGGCACCGAGGCCGCCAGCGCGGCCTTCACGTTGTCGGGCGCGCCCTGCAGCAGCGGCGTGTCGAAGATGCCCGGCAGGATGGTGTTGACGCGGATGCCCTCGCTCATGAGGTCGCGCGCGATCGGCAGGGTCATGCCGACGATGCCGGCCTTCGAGGCGGTGTAGGCGGCCTGCCCCATCTGGCCGTCCTGCGCGGCCACCGAGGCGGTGTTGACGATGGCGCCGCGCTCGCCGTCCTCGAGCATGTCGAGCGCGAGCATGCCGGCGGCCGACTTGGCGATGCAGCGGAAGGTGCCCACCAGGTTGATCTGGATGATGCGGTCGAAGTTGGCGAGCGGAAAGTGCTTGATCTCGCCCGTGGCCTTGTCGCGGCTCGCGGTCTTCACCGCGTTGCCGGTGCCCGCGCAGTTGACGAGCACGCGCTCCTGGCCGTGCGCGGCGCGCGCCCGGAAGAAGGCCGCGTCGACCTGCGTCTCGGAGGTGACATCGACCTGGCAGAACACGCCGCCGATCTCGGCCGCGAGCGCCTCGCCCTGCGCCGCGTTGAGATCGAACAGCGCGACCTTCACGCCATGCCCGGCCAGGCGCCGCGCGGTGGCCGCGCCGAGGCCGGAGGCGCCGCCGGTGACGACGGCGGCAATGCGGGAATCGAGTTGCATCTTCGGAGGTCCTTGCTGGATGGTTTGGCGCCGGCCAGTTTAGGAAGCAGAATCGACGCGGGCATCGTCGGAACCGACGGTATCCGCTTTCCCCCGCGGCGACCGCACGGCCCGCGCCCCACTCCGCCGTTCGCGATGTCGTCCGCTCCTTCCGCCCGCATCCTCGAGACCAAGCTCAGCCCGCCGGCCTTCGCCGCCACGCAGGTGCTGCGCGACGCGATCTCCGAACGCATCGCGGCCAGCGCGGTCAAGCTGGTGCTGGTGCGCGCGCCCGCGGGCTTCGGCAAGACCACCGCGATGGCGCAAAGCCGCGAGCGCATCGAGGCGCGCGGCACCGCCACCGCCTGGATCACGCTGGACCGCGCCGACAACGACGTCTCGCGCTTCCTCGCCGGCCTCGGCGAGGCCGTGCAGCGCCTCGGCGTGGAGGAGCCGCGCGCCCACACGCCCTTCGACGCGGTGGCCGCGCTGGCCGCGCACGACGCGCCCTTCGTGCTGTTCCTCGACGACTTCGAGGTGGTGCAGGAACCCGCGGTGATCGGACTGGTGCGCGAGATCGTCGAGCACCTGCCGCGCGGCGGCAAGCTGGTGATCGGCTCGCGCGGCCTGCCCGACCTCGGCGTGGGCCGGCTGCGCGCGCGCGGCCAGCTCGAGGAGATCGACACCGACCGGCTGCGCTTCAGCCTCGAGGAGACCGGCGCCTTCTTCGGCCTGCGCCCGCACGCCGGCGACGCCGCGGCACCGGCGCTGCCGCACGAACTGCTCGCGCAGCTGCACCGCAAGACCGAGGGCTGGATCGCCGCGCTCTGGCTGGCCTCGATGGCGCTCGAGCGCCATGGCAGCGCAAGCGGCTTCATCGAGCGCTTCTCGGGCTCCGACCGCGCGGTGGCCGACTACCTGGCCGAGGACGTGCTCGCGCAGCAGCCCGCCGAGGTGCGCGAATTCCTGCTGCGCACCAGCATCCTGCGCCAGCTCGATGCCTCGGTGTGCCAGGCGCTCAACCCGCGCGCCGACAGCGCGGCCATCCTCGAGCAACTGGCCGCGGCGAACCTGTTCCTGACGCCCGTGAGCGGCGCCGCGGACGGCGACGGCGCCTGGCGCTACCACAGCCTGTTCGCCGATTTCCTGCGCGCGCGGCTCGCGCGCGAGATGCCCGGCGAGATCGCGCGGCTGCACCTGGCGGCCTCGGGCTGGTACGAATCGCGCCAGCGGCCGGTGCCCGCGATCGACCATGCGATCGAGGGCGGCGACCATCCGCATGCGCTGACCCTGCTCGACAGCTATGCCGGCCGCTTCCTCGAGCAGGGCCGCATGCGCATGCTCGCGCGCTGGTTCTCGGCCATTCCCGAGCACCAGCTGCGCGAGCATCCCGCGCTGCAGCCGATCGCGCTGTGGGCCACCTGCTTCACGCACGGCCCCTGGCAGGCGATGCAGCAGCTCGAGAGCTCGGGCTGCCTCGACAGCCCCACGCCCGCGGTGCGCGCGAGCGCGCAGACGCTGATCCCGCTGCTGCTGGCGATGCAGGACCGGCACGACGAGGCCTACGAGGCCGGCCGCCTGAGCCTGGCGCGGCTGCCCACCGGCCTGCCCTTCGCCGACAGCGTGCTGCTCAACGCGATGGCGCACATCCTCGCGGTGCGCGGCGACCAGCACGAGGCGCAGCGCCTGCTCGACGCCGCGCGGCGCCAGCAGGGCAGCAGCACCTTCAACCGCATGTACACCGAGTCGCTGGCCGGCCTGTTCGACCTGCACGAGGGCCGGCTGCGCCAGGCCACCGCGCGCTTTCGCATGGCGGTCGACTCGACGCATGCGGTCTCGTACAACCACAGCCACGGCAACGCCTGGGCCGGCGTGCTCTACGCGGGCTCGGTCTACGAGTCGAACCAGCTGCTGCAGGCCGAGCACCTGCTCAACGTCTACCTGCCGCTGGCGCGCGACGTGGGCCTGCCCGACCACATGATCCTGAGCCACGCGATGCGCTCGCGCATCGCCTTCCATGCCGGCGACATCGATGCCGCGTTCCAGGCCCTGACCGAGCTCGAGTACCTGGGCCACCAGCGCCAGCTGCCGCGCGTGGTGGCCGGCGCCAAGCTCGAGCGCTCGCGCATGCTGCTGCTGCAGGGCAACGGTCCCGCCGCGCACGACGAACTCGCGCGCGCCGACGACCCGGCCCTGTGGGCGCGCGAGAAGATCCAGCGCCTGCCCGCGCACGACCTCGACTACCTGACCCTGGCCCGCGCGCGCTGGGAGATCGCGTTCGGCGACGCGCGCGCGGCCCTCGACACCATCGACGCCGAGCTGCATGCGGCCCTCGCCGCCGCGCGGCTGCGGCGCGTGCTCAAGCTGCGGCTGCTGCGCGCCCTGGCGCTGCAGCGCGCGGGCAGCATCGCCGAGGCCATCGCCGAAGCCGCCGAGGTGCTGCAGACCGCGAGCCACGAGGGCTACATGCGCCTGATCCTCGACGAGGGCCCGGCCGCCGCGCTGCTGGTGCAGCGCTTCGCGAACGCGCTGCAAGACAGCGCCACCGCGCGCGGCAGCAGCGACCCGATCCTCGGCGAGTACGTGCAGCGGCTGCTGCAGGCGGCCGGGCCGGTCGTGCTGCCCGATGGCGGCGAGGCGGAGAGCGCCGAGGCCGCGGGCACCGACGCCCTGGCGGCCTGCGAGCCGCTGACGCGCAAGGAGATCCGCGTGCTGCAGCTGCTGGCCGAGGGCTATTCGAACGGCGCGATGGCCGAGAAGCTGTTCGTGTCGGACAGCACGGTGCGCACGCACCTGCGCAACATCAACATGAAGCTCGATGCGAAGAGCAGGACGCAGGCGGTGGCGATCGCGCGGCGGCTGGGAGTGATCCGCTAGGGCCCGCTCACAACGCCCGCGAGATCACCTCCTTCATGATCTCGTTGGTCCCGCCGTAGATCCGCTGCACCCGCGCATCCGCATACATGCGCGCCACCACGTACTCGTTCATGAAGCCATAGCCACCGAACAGCTGCAGGCATTCGTCGACCACCCGGCCCTGCGCCTCCGAGCCCCAGAGCTTGGCCATGGAGGCGGTGGCGGTGTCGAGCGTGCCGGCGACGAGCTCCTCGACGCAGCGGTCGATGAACGCGCGACCGACCTTGATCTGGGTCGCGATCTCGGCGAGCTTGAACTTGGTGTTCTGGAACTCGGCGATGGGCTTGCCGAAGGCCTTGCGGTCGCGCACGTAGTCGAGCGTGGCCTGGTAGGCGCCCTCCATGGTGGCGAGCGCGCTGACGCCGATGATGGTGCGCTCGTAGGGCAGGTCGCCCATGAGCTGGAAGAAGCCCTGCCCCTCGACGCCGCCGAGCACGGCATCGGCCGCCACGCGCACGTCGTCGAAGAAGAGCTCGGAGGTGTCCTGCGCCTTCATGCCGATCTTGTCGAGCACGCGGCCGACGCGGAAACCCTCGCAGCCCTCGGTCTCGACGATCAGGATCGAGGTGCCCTTGGCGGCCTGCGCGGGATCGGTCTTGGCGACCACCAGCACCACGCCGGCGAGGAAGCCATTGGTGATGAAGGTCTTGGAACCGTTGATGACGTAGCCGCCGTCCTTCTTCTCGGCGCGCGTGCGCACGCCCTGCAGGTCGGAGCCGGCGCCGGGCTCGGTCATGGCCACCGCGCCGACCAGTTCGCCGCGCGCCATGCGCGGCAGGTAGTGCTGCTTCTGCGCCTCGGTGCCGTGGTTGAGGAAGTAGTGCGCAACGATGCTGTGCACCGAGGTCGCCATGCCGCTGAGGCCGCGGCGCGCGGCCTCCTCGTAGAACACGGCCTCGTGGCGGAAGTCGCCGCCGGCGCCGCCGTACTCGTCCGGGATGTCGGCGCACAGCAGGCCGAGCGCGCCGGCCTTGCGCCAGATCTCGTGGCCGACGTGGCCGCGCTTGCGCGCCTCCTCGTCGTTCGGAACCATCTCGGTCTCGATGAAGCGCACCACGGTGTCGCGGTAGCGCTCCAGGTCCTCATCGCTCCAGGAGCGGCGGAAATCGATCGTCATGTTCGGCGTGTCCTCGTTCGTCTCTTCGTTGATGTTCTGTGCGTGGCTTCAACCCACGCGGCGCTGCTTGCCGGCCCAGTACGGATCGCGCAGCTGGAATTTCTGCAGCTTGCCCGCGGCCGACAGCGGCAGCGCATCGCGGAACTCCACGCTGCGCGGGCACTTGTAGCTCGCGATCTGCGCGCGGCAGTGTGCGATCACGGCCTCGGCCTCGAGCGCCATGCCCTCGCGCCGCACGATCACGGCATGCACGCGTTCGCCCCACTTATCGTCGGGCACCCCGATCACGGCCGACATCAGCACCTGCGGCAGCTGCGCGATGGCATTCTCGACCTCGGCCGAGTAGACGTTCTCGCCGCCGCTCACGATCATGTCCTTCATGCGGTCGACCACGAAGACGAAGCCCTGCGTATCCATGTAGCCGCCGTCGCCGGTGTGCATCCAGCCGCCGCGCAGCGCGGCCTTGGTCTCGGCCGGCTTGTTCCAGTAGCCCTGCATCACCATCGGCCCGCGCGCGACGATCTCGCCGACCTGGCCCGCGGGCAGCTCGCGGTCCTCGCCGTCGACGATGCGCACCTCGGCGATGGCGATCGGCGTGCCGGCCGAACGCAACAGGCGCTCGCGGTCGGGGCCCGGCAGATGGCAGCGCGGCGGCAGCGCCGTGACCACGGGCGACAGCTCGGTCATGCCGTAGACCTGCGCGAAGGCGGTGGCCGGCAGCGCGCGCATGGCCTGGTCGAGCAGCGCGGCGTCGATGGGCGCGGCGCCGTAGAACAGCAGCTTCAGCCGCGACAGGTCGAACTCGCCGAAGCGCGGATGCTCGATCACGCGCTTGATCATGGTCGGCACCAGGAACATCTCGGTGACGCGCGCCTGCTGCAGGGTGTCGAGCACCGCCAGCTCGTCGAACATCGGCACCACGTGCATGGGCACCAGCCGCAGCAGGTTCTGGATCGCGATGCCGCAGCCGGCGACGTGGAACATCGGCGCGGCGACGATCGAGACCGCCTCGTGCCCATCGCGCGGCAGGGCCGCGACGGTGGCCAGCGCATCGATGCAGAGGCTGCCATGGCTCAGCATCACGCCCTTGGGCCGGCCGGTGGTGCCGCCGGTGTACATCACGGCCGCGAGCTCGTCGCCGGTGTGCGGCGCGTCGTCGATGGCCGCGGTGCCGGCCATCAGCGCCTCGTAGCCGACCATGCCCTCGGGCACCTCGCGCTCGCCGCAATAGACCACGGTGCGCAGCGACGTGGAGAGCCGGCGCAACTCGCCGACCAGCGGCGCGAACAGGTCGTCCACCAGCAGGATGCGGGTGTCGCAGTCGTCGAGCGAGTAGGCGACCTCCTTCGGGTTCCAGCGGATGTTGACGGGGTTGACGACGCCGCCGCCCCACCAGGTGCCGAAGAAGTATTCGACGAAGCGGTGCGAGTTGAGGCTCATCATGCCCACGCGGTCGCCGCGCCCCATGCCGAGCTGCCGCAGCGCGGCACCGAGCCGCGCGACGCGGTCGACGAATTCGCCGAAGCCGAGGCGGTGCGCGCCGCTGACGATGGCGGTGGCCTCGCCCTTCTCGCGGCGACCCTTGTGAAGCGACTGGGTCAGGTACATGGGCCCTCCTGCGTCTTGCCGATGCGTGCGCGGGCGGCGCTCAGGCCGCGCGCAGCGACGGCGCGGCAGCCTCGCCCACGCCCCAGCGCCGCAGCAGCGCCGCGCCCTCCTCGCGCGGCGCGGCCGAAGGCGCGCTGGGCGCGCTGCGGCTGAAGCGCGGCGCGGGCGCGGGCTGCACCATGCCGTCGACCTCGACGAAGGTGCCGCGCGCCACGTTGTGCGGATGCGCGGGCGCCTCGTCCCAGTCGAGCACCGGCGCGAAGCAGGCATCGCTGCCCTCGAGCAGCGCGCACCATTCGTCGCGCGTGCGGGTGCGGAACAGGTCGGCCATGCG
Organism: Variovorax paradoxus; assembly: GCA_016806145.1. Classification (NCBI taxonomy): domain Bacteria; kingdom Pseudomonadati; phylum Pseudomonadota; class Betaproteobacteria; order Burkholderiales; family Comamonadaceae; genus Variovorax; species Variovorax paradoxus. Next base: position 2,197,385 of record CP063166.1, on the reverse strand, counting down.
CAGCTTGAGCAGCGGCCAGCGCGCGGTGTCCATCTGGGCGTCGAACACCGGGTCGTCGGCGATGCCGCAGCGCTCGCGCAGCAGCGCATAGAACTGCGGCTCGATGGCGCCGATGGCCACGTACTTTCCGTCGGCGCAGGCATAGGTGTCGTAGAAGGGCGCGCCGCCGTCGAGCATGTTCTCGCCGCGCTGGTTGCTCCACTGGCCGGCCGCCTTGAAGCCGTACATCATGGCCGACAGCAGCGCCGCGCCGTCGGTCATGGCGGCATCGACCACCTGGCCCTGGCCCGAGGCCTTGGCCTCGTGCAGCGCCGCGAGGATGCCGAAGGCCAGGAACATGGCGCCGCCGCCGAAGTCGCCGACGTAGTTGAGCGGCGGCACCGGCGGCTCGCCCGCGCGGCCGACCGCGTGCAGCGCGCCGCTCAGCGCGATGTAGTTGATGTCGTGGCCGGCCGCCTGCGCGAGCGGGCCATGCTGGCCCCAGCCGGTCATGCGGCCGTAGACCAGGCGCGGGTTGAGCGCGAGGCAGTCGGCCGGACCGAGGCTCAGGCGCTCCATCACGCCGGGGCGGAAGCCCTCGATCAGCACGTCGGCGCGCGCGATGGCGTCGCGCACGGTGGCGGCCGCGCCCTCGGCGCGCAGGTCGATCTGCAGCAGGCTGCGGCCGCGCGCGAGGATGTCGTGGGGGTTGCGCGGCGTGCCGGGCCGCTCGATGCGCAGCACCTCGGCGCCCATGTCGGCGAACAGCATCGCGCAGAAGGGACCGGGGCCGAGGCCGGCCATCTCGATCACGCGCAATCCTTGCAATGGGCCCGGCATCGTCCGTCTCCTTGGCCGCGGGCGGCCTGGTCTGTGTGGAGAACGATCTTGTCGCGGCCCGGTGGGTGCCGCATCGTCGGAAGAGACGATAGAGGCGACGAGAAAAGCCGCTCAGCCCGCCTTGGCGACCTGCGCGCGCCGGAAGCAGGCCGCGTCGTGGTCGTTGACGATGCCCACCGCCTGCAGCCAGGCATAGACGATGGTCGGGCCGACGAACTTGAAGCCGCGCTTCTTGAGCTCCTTCGACACGCGCTCGGACAGCTCGGACGACACGGTGCGCGTCTTGCCGTCGTTCTTGATGACCTTGCCATCGGTGAAGGACCAGCAGAAGTCGGTGAAGCTCTCGCCGCGCGCCGCCATCTCGTTGTAGATCTGGGCGCCGCGGATGGTGGCCTCGATCTTGGCGCGCGCGCGGATGATGCCGGGGTTGCCCATCAGCCGCTCGATGTCCTTCTCGTCGAAGCGCGCGACCTTCTTCGGATCGAAGCCCGCGAAGGCCTCGCGGAAGGTGTCGCGCTTGCGCAGCACGGTGATCCAGGCCAGGCCGGCCTGGAAGCCCTCGAGCATCAGCGTCTCCCAGAGCATGCGCGGATCGCGCTCGGGCACGCCCCATTCGGCGTCGTGGTAGGCGCTCATCAGGGCATCGCCCTCGGCCCAGCTGCAGCGGGTGTGTTGCTTCATGCGCCGATGATATCGGCGGCCCTCCTCAAGGAAGTTCGGGCCGCCGCGCGGCGTATCCCGTGGCGGCCTCGAAGGCCGCCGACGCGCCCAGCAGCGCCGCGTCGTCCTGGAAGCGGCCCACGAGTTGCAGGCCCAGCGGCATGCCGTCGCCGCCGAAACCGCTCGGCAGGCTGATCGCTGGATGGCCGGTCATGTTGAACGGCATGGTCCATGGATACCAGTGCGCGCGCACGTTCTCGTAGGGCTGGCCATCGATGTCGAGCGGCGCGAACAGGTCTTGCTCGAGCGCCACCGCCGAGCGCGTGAGCGTGGGCATCGCGAGCAGGTCGGCGCGCTCGAACAGCGCCTGCACGCGCTTGAACAGCTGCGAGCGCGCGAACATCGCCTCCTGGTATTCGACGCCGCTCACGCCGGCCGCCGACTCGACCTGGCGCCGGAAGGTCTCGCTGAAGCTGTCGGGATGCCGCTCGACCAGCGGGCCGAAGCGCGCGCGCCACACCGTGTGGTTGATCGCGCGCCAGATCGGCTCGACCTCGAAGCCTTCGCCGTCGAAGTGCTCGATGCGCGCGCCCAGGTCCTTCAGCGTGCGCAGCGCGGCCTCGAAGTTGCGCGCCACATCGGCCGACACCGGCCGTCCCGGCGGCGCGGCGCAGCACAGCACGCGCCGGCCGCGCAGGTCGCCGGTATTCGCCGCGGCCGCCACGTAGTCGTGCGAACGCAGGCCGATCGACCAGGGATCGACCGGCGACGGCCCGGCCATCGCCTGCAGCATCAGCGCGGTGTCGCCCACGGTGCGGGTCATCGGCGTGACGTAGGTCTGGTTGCCGTAGAGGTCCTGCGCCTGGCTGTGCGGGATCACGCCGACCGACTGCTTGATGCCGACCACGCCGTTGCAGGCGGCCGGGATGCGCGTGGAGCCGCCACCGTCGGTGGCGACCGCGAGCGGCGCGATGCCGGCCGCGACCGCGGCTGCCGCGCCGCCGCTCGAGCCGCCGCAGGTGCGCGCGAGGTTCCACGGGTTGCGCGTGCTGCCGAACAGCGGCGAGTTGGTCAGCGGGCCCGAGCCGAACTCCGGCGTGGTGGTCTTGCCGATCAGGATCGCGCCCTCGGCACGCAGCCGCGCCACGCTCACGGCGTCTTCGGCGGGCACGTTGGCGCGGTGGATCACGGTGCCGAAGGTGGTCGCAACGCCCTCGGTGTTGACCAGGTCCTTCACGGTGAACGGAAGGCCGTGCAGCGCGCCCAGCGGCCGGCCGGCCACGATGGCGTCCTCGGCGCGGCGGGCCTCGGCCAGGGCGCGCTCGGGCGTCAGGGTGATGAAGCAATTGAGCGTGGGCTGCAGGCGCTCGGCGCGCGCGAGCACCGCCGTCACCAGCTCGACCGGCGAGAGCTGGCGCGCGCGGATCAGGCCGGCCAGCTCGGTCGCGGGCGTGAAGAAGAGCGAATCGTCTGAGATCGTGGACATGGACATCGAGCCTTCGTGCGTGCTATTCGTCGATGACGATGCCGGCCGCCTTGACGATCGGCTCCCAGTTCCTGCGCTCGCGCTGCGCCCGCTGCGCGAGTTCGGCGCGGCCCTCGGCATGGGCGACCAGCCCGGCCGCCTCGAGGCTGCGCGCGAGCTCGGGCTTGGCCGCCGCCGCGAGGAAGCCGCGCTCCAGTGCCGACAGCACGGCGGCCGGCGTGCCCGCAGGCGCATAGACCGCATACCAGCTCGTGGCCGCGACGAACTCGCCGAAGCCCTGCTCCTTGGCCGTGGGCACGTCGGGCAAGGCCGGCAGCCGCTTGTCGCCGCTCAAGCCCAGGAACTTGATCTTGCCGCCCTTGTAGAGCGGCATCATGCTGGCGGCCGCATCCCAGCCCATCGACAGCTCGCCACCGACCACGTCGATCAGCATCGGCGAGGCGCCGCGGTAGGCCACGGGCGTGAGCTCGAAGCCCTGTGCCTTGGCGAGCGCGAAGGCACCCAGGTGGCCCGAGCTGCCGATGGTGGCGAGGCCCAGCGTCGCCTTGCTCGGGTTCTTCTTCGCCCATTCGACGTACTGTTTCATCGAGCTGTAGGGCTGACCGGCGCCGGTGACGACCGCGGTGGGAATCTCGACCAGCAGCGCGACCGGCACCAGGTCCTTGTCGGCGTCGTAGCCCGGCGTCTTGTAGGTCAGCGGCAGGATGGTGAGCAGCGGCGACGGCGCTAGGTAGAGCGTGAGGCCGTCGGGCTTGGCCTTCTTCACCGTGTCCCAGGCCAGGCGCGCCGAGGCGCCGGGCTTGTTGTCGACCACGATGCTGCCGAAGCCCGCGTCCTTGAGCTGCTCGGCATACAGGCGCGCGACCGTGTCGGCCGCGCCGCCGGCGGCATAGCCCACGACGATGCGCAGGTTGCCGCCCGCGAGGCCCGGTGGCAACTGGGCCTGGGCAGCCGGAAGGACGCAGGCCGCGAAGGCCGCGACGGCAAGGGATCGGCGGAGGAAGGACGGCATGGAAGACCTCGCGGTGAAAGAAGAAAGGGGATCGCTCAACCGAGCGCCTGCTCGACCAGCGCTGCGACATCGAGCAGATAGTGGTCGTCGTACCAGCGGCCCACGAGCTGCAGCCCGATCGGCAGGCCGATGGCGCTGCGACCGCAGGGCATCGACAGCGCGGGATGGCCCGTGAGGTTCATCGGGTAGGTGTAGGGATACCAGGCGCCGCGCACCGTGCCCGCGGGCCGGCCGGCGATCTCGATCTCGCCGCTCACGTCCTTGTCGATGGGCAGCGGCGGCGCCGACAGCGTGGGCGACACCAGCACGTCGAAGCGTTCGAACAGCGCCTGCAGCTCGTTGAAGCAGCGGGTCTTGGCGAAGGTGGCCTCGTGCAGGTCGACGGCCGTGTGGCGGCGGCCCTTTTGCACCGCGTCGATCAGCGAGGCATCGAGCCGATTGCCGAAACGCTCGAGGTTGGCGCCCACGCGCGCGGCCAGCAGCGACTGCAGCACGACCAGGAAATGCTTCTCGAGCGAAACGAAATCGAGCTGCACGGTCTCGACGCTGGCGCCCTCGCGCGCCATCGCCTGCACGGCCGCGCCCGCGATGGCCTCCACCTCGGGATCGACGCGGTTGCCCGCGCTCGGCAGCCAGGCCACGCGCAGGCCGCGCAGCGAGACCGGCGCGACACGGCACGGCGGCGCGCAGCCCGCGCCCCAGGGATCGCGCGCGTCGAAGCCCGCGATGGCCTCGAACAGCAGCCGGGTGTCGGCCACGTCGCGCGCCATCGGCCCGGTGAAGGAGTTGGCCGAATAGAGGTCGGGCGCCTGCAGATGCGGCACCACGCCGAGCGTGGCCTTGAGGCCGACGATGCCGCAGCAGGCGGCGGGAATGCGGATCGAGCCGCCGCCGTCGGTGCCCAGCGCCAGCGGTCCCATGCCGGCCGCCACCGCGGCCGCGGCGCCGCTGCTCGAGGCGCCGGGGGTGTAGGCCGGGTTGATGGGGTTGAGCGTGCGGCCGAACAGCGGCGCCGTCGGCACCTGCTTGTGGCCGAACTCGGGCGTGAGGGTCTTGCCGATCAGGATCGCGCCCGCGGCCTTGGCGCGTGCCACGGCCACCGCGTCGTCCTTGGGCACGAAGTCCTCGTGGATCGCCGAGCCCATGGTGGTGCGCACGCCGGCCGTGAGCGTCAGGTCCTTCACGGAATAGGGAATGCCATGCAGCGGGCCCAGCGGCTCGCCGGCCATCACGGCGGCCTCGGCGCGGCGCGCGGCGCCCAGTGCCTGGTCGGCGGTCACGGTGATGAAGGCGTTGATCTCGCGGCGCGCCTCGATGCGCGCGAGCGCGGCCTGCACGATCTCCACCGGCGAGGCCTCCTTGCGCCGCACCAGCGCGGCCAGCGCCACGGCGCCGTGGTCCATCAGATCCATGGTCGTTCCTCGAAGTCGGAAGTCAGAGCATCCAGCGGCCGCCGTCGATCAGCAGCGTCTGGCCGGTGATGAAGCGGGCGTCGTCGCCCGCCAGGAAGGCCACGGCCGTGGCCACGTCGCGTGGCGTGCCGATGAAGCCCGCGGGCGTGTCGGCCACGATGCGCGCGAGCACCTCGGGGTTCAGCTGGTCGTGCGCGCGGGTGCGGATCGCGCCGGGGCACACGGCATTGACCGTGACGCCGTGCGGCGCGAGCTCGCGCGCCAGCGAGCGCGTGAAGCCCACCACGCCCATCTTGGCGGCCGCATAGTCGGCCAGGCCCACGTCGCCGACGAAGGCCGCGTCGGTGCTCATGTTGACGATCCGGCCGAAACCGCGTGCCTTCATGCCGGGCGCCACGCGGCGCGAGGCGCGCATGGCCGTGAGCAGCGAGACCTCGAGCACGAAGCGCCAGACCTCCTCCCGCGACTCGACGAAGGGCGCGCCGCGTTCGCGCGCGCTCTGGCCGACGTTGTTGAAGAGGATGTCGACCGGGCCGAAGGCCGATTCCACGCGGTCGAAGAAAGCCGAGACCACCGCCGCGTCGGTGCAGTCGCCGCTCACGCGCAGGCAGCGCGAGGCCAGGCCGGGCGCGACGCCGTCGCCGGCCAGTTGCGCGTCGAGCGGCGCGCAATCGAGGTCGAGCACCGCGACGCGCGCGCCGCGCCCCAGGAACTCCATCACCGCGGCGGCGCCGATGCCCTGCCCGCCCCCGGTGACCACCGCCACGCGCCTGTCGAACGTCATCGCGGGCCTTTCAGTGGAAGGTGCGGCCGCCATCGACGGCGAGCGCGGTGCCGGTGATGTAGCTGGCGCCGGGGCCGCTGAGGTAGAGCACGGCCTCGGCCACCTCCTCGGGCGCGGCGATGCGGCCGAGCGCATAGCGTTCCCGGATCTCGGCCAGCGCGCGCTCGGGATCGTCGGCGTTCTCGTAGCTGGTGCGGAACAGCGGCGTGTCGATCGCGCCCGGGCAGACCGCGTTGACGCGGATGCCGTCGGCCGCGGTCTCGATGGCGAGCGATTTGCCGAACATGATGACCGCGGCCTTGCTCGCGCAATAGGCGGTGCGGTTGGGCAGCGGCCGCAGGCCGGCGCCCGAGGCGATGTTGACGATGCTGCCGCCCCCGGCCGCGCGCAGGTGCGGCAGCGCGGCGCGGCACACCAGCATCGGCCCGGTGAGGTTGACGGCCAGCACGCGCGCCCATTCCTCGTCGCTGGTGGCCTCGAGCGATTTGAGCGCATCGATGCCGGCCGAGTTGACCAGCGCGTCGACGCCGCCCAGCCATTGCGCGGCGCGGTCCACCGCGGTGCGCACGGCCGGCGCGTCGCTCACGTCGCATTCGAGTGCCAGCGCCGCCTCGCCGAGCCGGCGCACGGCGTCGGCGAGCGCGGCGGTGTCGCGGTCGAGCAGCGCCACGCGCGCGCCGCGCGCCACCGCCATGCGCGCGACCGCGAGGCCGATGCCGCTGGCACCGCCGCTCACGATCAGGTGGCGCGGCGCCGGGGTGGCGGCGGCGTTCATGCGGCCACCGCGGCCCGCAGGCGCGGGCGCATGTCGTCGGAGATGCGGTCGCAGCGGTCGATCCACACGTCGGAATGCGCGAGCGCATGCTCGATCAGGCCCTCGAGCACCTTGAGCCGCGAGGGCTGGCCGATGATCTGCGGATGCATGCCGACCATCATCATGCGGTCCTCGGCATGCAGCACGTCGAACTCGCTCTTCCAGGCCTCGAGCGCGGCCGAGGGCGCCTGCAGGGTGCGGCCGGGCAGCGTGATCGAGTACTGGAAGAAGGGTGCGTCGTCGAGCACCCAGCGGAACGGCAGCTCGACGATGTCGGTGCGCTGGCCGCCGATCTCGAGCAGGTAGGGCGAGTCGTCGTCGAAGAAGTTCGAGGAGTAGTCGAAGCCGTACTCCTTGATGAGGTCGAGCGTGATGGCGCTGAACTCGGCCGCGGGCGAACGCCAGCCGCGCGGGCGGCTGCCGGTCAGGCGGGTCAGCACCTCGAGGCCCTTCTCCATCTCCTCGCGCTCCTCCTCGGGCGTGAGGCCGACGATCCAGCGGTGGCGGTAGCTGTGGTGCGCCACCTCGTGGCCGCGGTCGATCACCTCGCGCATCAGCTCGGGATGCTTCTCGGCCACCTCGCCCGGCACGAAGAAGGTCGAGTGGATGCCGTAGCGCTCCAGCAGCTTCAGGATGCGCGGCATGCCGACCTTCCAGCCGTAGGCGCCCTGCGACATCAGGATCGGCCGCTGCGCGTTCGCGGGATCGCGGCCGGTCCACATGGTCTCGGCGTCGAGGTCGAAGGTCAGCATGAGCGGGAAGCCTTTGCTCGTGGTGGGCATCGCGAAGTCCTGGGGAAGAAGAGGAAGAAGGGTCTAGACGTGCTTGTGGAAGCCGGTCCAGCGTTCGGCCAGCAGCAGCACGATGCCGGTGGCCACGATCAGCAGGGTGGAGACCGCGGCGACGCTGGGGTCGACGCCCTGCTCCACCGAGGTGAAGATCTTCACCGGCAGGGTGGTCTGGCTCGCCGAGAGCAGGAACACCGACACCGGCACGTTGTCGAGCGAGGTGATGAAGGCGAACAGGCCGCCGGCCACCAGGCCGGGCTTGACCAGCGGCAGGGTGACCAGCCGGAAGCTCGTGAAGCCATCGGCGCCGAGCACGCGCGCCGCGTCTTCCAGCGACTCGTCGACCGCCGCCAGGCTGCCGAGGCTGGCGCGCACCACGTAGGGCACGGTGATGACCACGTGCGCGAGCCACAGGCCCAGCGAGTTGCCGCGCAGGCCGGTCATCGTGTAGTACTGCAACAGCGCCACGCCGAGCACCACCGAGGGCAGCACCAGCGGCGCCATGAACAGCGAGGTCAGCGCGGCCGCGCCCGGCACCATGCGGCGGTGGATCGCATAGGCGGCGATCAGGCCGAGCACCAGCGCGGCGGCGGTCGAGGCGGTGGCGAGCCAGAGGCTGGTCCAGGCGGCCGAGAGGTATTCGGGATCGCGCAGCACCACCTCGAACCAGTGCAGGGTCAGGCCCTTGGGCGGGATCGTGAGGTAGGCAGTCTTGCTGAGGGCCGCGAGCACCACCACCAGCACCGGGATCTGCAGGAACACGACCACCGCGATCGCGGTGGCGGCGAGACCCAGGCCCTGGCGCTGCGTTTCGGTCGAGGTGCTCATGCCTGGCCTCCCCAGCGCTTGAGCAGGCGGCTCGACAGCGCGATCACGGCCAGCGTGAGCGCGGTCAGCACGAAGGACATGGCGGCACCGGCCGGCCAGTCGAGCGTCTGCAGGAAGTCGTCGTAGATCAAGGTGGCCATCACCTTGTAGGTGGCGCCGCCGAGCATGCGCGGCGTGACCAGCGCGCTGATGGTCAGCACGAACACCAGGATCGAGCCCGAGAGGATGCCGGGCGCGCTCATCGGCAGCGTGATCGACCAGAACACGCGCAGCCGGCTCGCGGCCAGGGTGTAGGCGGCCGACTGCACGTCCTTCGGGATCGCCTGGATCGCGGGCACCAGCATCAGCACCATGAAGGGCAGGAAGATGTGCGACATGCCGACCAGCAGCCCGAACAGGTTGAACATCATGCGGATCGGGCGCTCGATCAGGCCGACGTCGATCAGCAGGTTGTTGATGAGGCCGCGGTTGGCCAGCAGCGCGATCCAGCCGAAGGAGCGCACCACGAGGTTGAGCAGCATCGGGAAGATCACGAGCATGGTCAGCGCGAGCCGCATGCGCGGGCCCGCGTTGGCGATGTAGTAGGCCAGCGGATAGCCGAGCACGAGGCAGATCGCGGTGACGCCGAAGCCCAGCACCAGCGTGCGCAGCACCACCTCGCGGTAGTACTCGTCGGTGAGGATGCTGGTGTAGTTGGCCAGCGTCCAGCCGCTGGCGATGCCGCTGCCGGGCACGTAGGGATGCAGGCTCAGCGGCACCATCAGCAGCACCGGCGCGACGAAGGCCAGCAGCAGCACCAGCAGCAGGGGCGAGGCCAGCAAGGCGCCGGCGGTGTGGCGCGATGTCATGCCGCGGCGTTCACGTAGACGTGGCGCGGATCGATCGCCACGCCGACCGGCGCGCCGACCTCGAGGCCGGCATGCGGGCCGTTGGTGGCGGCCTCGGCGATCAGCTCGATGCCGCCGAGGGCCAGCAGGTACTGCACGCGTGAGCCGACGAAGGAGCGCATCGCGACGCGGGCCTCGTAGCGCGGCAGGTTCGCGGCGTCGGAGACGTCCTGCGCGCCGAGGAAGCGGATGTCCTCCTGGCGCACGACCACGTCGACCGCGGCGCCATCGGCGATGCCCTCGGCCTGGGCCACGGCGAGCACCGGGCCGTCGCGCAGCTGCACCGTGGCCGCGGCGCCGCCAGCGCGCGCGAGCTTGCCGCCGAGCCGGTTGGGCCGCCCCATGAAGCTCGCGACGAAGCCGGTGGCCGGGCGGTGGTAGATGGCCTCGGGCGTGTCGAACTGCTGCACCACCCCGTGGGCCAGCACGCAGACCCGGTCGGACATCGACATGGCCTCGCCCTGGTCGTGGGTGACGAACAGCGTGGTGATGCCGACCTCGCGCTGCAGCCGCTTGAGCTCGATCTGCATCTCGTCGCGCAGCGCGGCATCGAGGTTGGACAGCGGCTCGTCGAACAGCAGGATGCTCGGGCGCGGCGCGATCGAGCGCGCCACCGCCACGCGCTGCTGCTGGCCGCCCGAGAGCTGGCGCGGCAGCCGGTCGCCCAGCGCCGAGAGACGCACGCTGGCCAGCGCCTGCTCGACGCGGCGCGTAAGCTCCGCGCCCTGCACGCCCTGGCGGCGCAGGCCGAAGGCGACGTTCTCGACCACGCTCATGTGCGGGAACAGCGCATAGGACTGGAACACCAGGCCGATGTTGCGCTTGTTGGTGGGCAGCGCGGTGACGTCGCGGCCGTCGATCAGGATGCGGCCGCCCGTGGGCTCGATCAGGCCCGCCACCATGCGCAGCACCGTGGTCTTGCCGCAGCCCGAGGGGCCGAGCAGCGAGATGAATTCGCCGTCGTTGACCGACAGCGAGACCGAGGAGGCGGCGACGTGTCCGGGGTAGCGCTTCTCGAGGCGCTCCAGCGTGAGTGCGGGCATTGGGCTTACGGAATCGTAGGGACGGCGGCGGCGCTCAGCGCGCGACTTCGCGCTGCCAGCGGCGGGTCCACTCGGGCATGGACTTCGCGACCTGCTCGGGATCGGGCAGCCAGAGCTTGTCGAAGGTCTCCTTGTACGGAACGATCTTCGCGGCCTTGTCGCTGAGCTTGACCTGCGTGTTGACCGGGCCCGCGTACTTGCGCTCGGCGAAGCAGGCCTGGCCTTCCTTCGACAGCACCTCGTCGATGTACTTGAGCGCGAGCGCCGGCGACTTCGCGCCCTTGGGAATCACGAGCGCGGGCAGGATGCCGACCGCGCCTTCCTTCGGATAGACGATCGCGAGCGGCAGGCCCTTGTCGATGGCCGAGCCCGCGCGGTCGGGGTACCAGACGGCGGCGGCGATCTCCTGGCGCTCGAACAGCGAGACGATCTGGTCGGCCTGGGTGTAGAGCGTGACCGAGGCCTTGGCGATCGGCTTCACGGCCGCGAAGCCGGCATCCATGTTGCCCAGCTCGCCGCCCTTCATGCGGTTGAGCGCCATCAGGAACTGCGAGCCCGAGGTGCCGCTGATGTCGCCGATGGCGAGGCGGCCGTCGTACTCGGGCCTGGCGAGGTCGGCCCAGGAAGTGGGCGGGGTCTTGATCTGTTTGGTGTCGTAGACGATGACGGTGGCGCCCGTCATGAACACGATGTACTGGCCGTCCTTGTCGAGCGCGCGCGGCGAGATGTCGGCGGCGTTCGCGAGCTTCGACTTGTCGATGGTCTCGAGCAGCTTCTCGTTCTTGAGCTGCGCGGCGAGCGAGTTGTCGATGTAGACCACGTCGAAGTCGGACTTGCCGCCGGTCGCGCGGATGGCCGCGGCGAACTGCGAGGAACTGCCGAGCTTGAGCGCCACCTTGGCGCCGGTCTTCTTCTCGAACGAGGCGATGTGGCAGGTCTTCGAGTCGTCGGCGAAGGAGCCGCCGAAGATGCCGACCACCAGCTCCTCGGCGTGCAGCGCACCCGACATCAGCAAGGAGGCAAAGCCCAGGGACAGGCAACGTGCGAGCGCGGTTTTCATGGAGGCGACTCCTGTGAGAGCGAAGGCTGGAGGGGATCGAAGCGCGATGCGATTCACTTTATCTTTTGCAAAAGATAAACGCAAGGCATTTAAGATAGGTACCAACCCGCTGCCGCGCGATGCACCAAGACGCATCGCGAACGCACGGAAATCGCCATCGAAAGGACGCCATGCAGCACAAGGACGATGCATCGAAGAGCCCGCCGCGATCCCGCGGTGCCAAGGCGCGCGAAGCGCTCGAGGTTGCCGCGCCCGAGGCCTTGCAACCCGCGACCGGCGCCGACCTCGTCGAGCGCGGCATCCGGCAATGGCGCACCGAGCGGCCCGACATCGACAGCAGCGGCAAGGCGGTGGTCGGCCGGCTGCTGCGGCTCGAGGAAGTGGTGCTGCGCACCATCAACGCGGTGCTGCAGCCCTTCGGCATCAAGTACCAGGAGTACGCGGTGCTCGCGACCCTGCGCGTGGCCGGCGCGCCCTACCGGCTGTCGCCCTCGCGGCTGCAGAGCACGCTGCTGTTCACCTCGGGCGGGCTGTCGAACCTGCTCAAGCGGCTCGAGCAGGAAGGGCTGGTCAAGCGCTCGATCCATCCCGACGACGGCCGCGGCGTGCTGGTGAAGCTCACGGCCAAGGGCATGCGGCTGGCCGACGAGGCGATGCCCAAGCATGCCGCCGCCGAGTTGCATCTGCTGCGCATGTTCGATACCGCCCAGCGCGAGGCCCTCGGCGGCCTGCTGAGCCAGATGATGACGGGCAACGCGCCCGAGACCGGCCCCGAGCCGGGCTGAAAGCTCAGAGCAGCCCGAGCGTCATCGCCTTGAGCGTCGCGGCCGCGCGCGTGGTGCAGCCGAGCTTGCGGAAGATGTTCTCGAGATGCGCGCGCACCGTGCTCGGGCTGATGCCGAGCGTGCGCGCCGCCTCCTTGTTGCTCTCGCCGAGGCTGATGCGGCCCAGCACCTCGACCTCGCGCGACGAGAGCAAGGCGCTGGCATCGCTTTCCGCGACGGGCGTCTTCGCTGCCACCGATGCGTGCCCGGTCAACGCGGCGACGGCGGCCGCATCGAGCCGGCCCTGCTCCGCCTCGCAACGCAATTGCGCCTGCGCCTCCTCGGCCGCCAGCGCGGGCCGGCCCGGCGCGGCCGTGTGCAGCAGCACCCAGTGCACCGCCGCGGCCAGCACGCGTTCGGCCGTACCGATCGCCGCGCCCTTCACGCCGCGGAAGAAGCCCGAGCCATCGAGCCGCTCGTCGACGAAGGAAGCGATCTCGGCCTCGGAGCGCAAGGTCTCGATGCGGCGCGCGGCGCGTTCGGTCCAGTAGGGCACGAGGCGCAGCCGCTCCTTGTCGGCCTCGCTGCGCAGCTTGGGCGAATCCCAGACCGCGTTCGGCACCGAGGCGCGGCCGATGCCGTGGATCAGCGCCGCGCGCCGCACCTGCTCGCAGGCCGCGGCATCGAGCCCCAGGCCCGCGGCGCAGGCGGCGGCCGCCTCGGCCACGCGGCGCGAGAAGCCGGTCATCCACGGCAGCTTGAGATCGATCACGTCGGCGATCAGCTCGAGCGGCGCGAGCGCCTCGCGCAGCGCGCCCTCGGGCGCCTGCAGGTCGGCCGCGGCACCCTGGTCGAGCGCATGCAGCCAGTCGACCGCGTGCTGCCGCGCCACCTGCACCAGCGCCGCGGGATAGCGCCCGTCGGCGCGCTCGTCGATCTGGCGCAGCGCGCTCTGCAGGCCGTGCGTGCGCGAGAAGATCTCGAGATCGCCCGCGAGCGTGGCCAGGTACACCGCCTCCGGAATGTGCGGCGCGGCCAGGCCCGCCGGTTTGCCGCTGCCATCGAAGTTCTCGAACATGTGGCGCAGCGGCCGCTCGACCGCCTCGGGCAGGCCGAGGAAGCGCGCGATCTCGCCCGACACCTCGCAATGGATCTCGGCCAACGAGCCGACCGTGCCCGCGAACGCCGCCGCTTCGCGCGCCGAAGCGGTCGCGAGCATCGCGCGGCGCCCGCCGACATCGTCGCCGAGCAGGTCGGAGAACTCGGGCGCGTTGGCGGTGCAGCCCGACCAGCGCAGCAGCGCGACGCAGGCCGCGTGTCCCTGCGCCGCCTCGTCCCGGCCCATTGCCTGCGCCAGCCTCGCGGCGATCCACGCCACGCGCGCCGAATGGTCGATGGGCTGGCCCATGCTGAGGTCGCCGACGAAGGCGAGCGCTTTGATGGCATCGAAGAGCGGGACGTGGGCGATGGGCTGCAAGGCAATGGGTCCGGTAGGCGGCGGGCGCCGGCACCTTACTTCGACTGGCGCACCGCGTCCAGGATCACCTCGGCCACCTTCGCGGGCTGCGACTGCTGCGGCACGTGGCTGGTGTTCAGCGTGGTCACGTGCGCGCCGATGCGCTTTGCCATGTCGCGCTGCAGCGCGGGCTGGATCATGTGGTCGGCGCTGCTGACGATGTACCAGGAGGGCCTGGTCTTCCAGGCGGCGGCCGACACCTTCTGCTCGAAGGCCTTGGCCTGGATCGCGCCCTGCGTCACGGCCATCACGCGCGTGGTCGCGGCCGGCAGGTCCTGCGCGAAATGCTTGCTCATGCCCTCGGGCGTGAGGCGCAGGAAGCCCGAGGCATCGGCCGCGATGTGCGCGAAGCCGGGCGGCGCCGGATAGTCCTTGCCGAGCTCGCCCGAGTTCTGGCCCGCGTCGGGCGCGAAGGCCGCCACGTAGACCAGCGAGGCGACCTTGTCGTTGCCGCCGGCCTCGGTGATCACGGTGCCGCCCCACGAGTGGCCGACCAGCACCACCTTGCCGGGCTGGGCATCGATGGCGCGCTTGGCCGCGGCCACGTCGTCCTCGAGCGAGGTCAGCGGGTTCTGCACCGAGACGACGTTGACGCCCTTGGCCTGCAGCAGCGGGATCACCTTGGCCCAGTCGGAGCCGTCGGCGAAGGCGCCGTGCACCAGCACCACGCTGGGCGATGCGCTGGTGGCGGCGGCCGCGGCCGGGCCCGCCGCGCTGGCGGCCGTGACGGAGAACGAGAGGCCGACGGCGAGGGCGGCGGCGAGCTGGAGGCGTTGGAAGTGCTTCATGGGAGGGTCTCTGGAAGGAAGTGACGGGAGCCGCTACTGTCGGCCGCGGCGTCCTTTCGCGCCATTGGACGAATGTCCGATCGCGCCGCCCCCGCTCCCCTCCTCCACCCCGGCGCTCAGGCCTGCGCCGGTGGCGCGCCACCGAAGACCGGTCCCTCGGGCCGCAGCCGCATGCCGGGGCCGAGCCGGGTCCACGGCAGGTCGGCGGGATCGGCGATGAAGGGACCGGGCGCGCGCACCACGAGGATCTCGTGCGCGATCGCCGCGAAGTCGGCGCGGAAATGCACCGAGCTCTTGTTGACCAGGATCTTCATCGCGGCCGGCTCGATGCCGACGGCGCGGTACATGTTGCGGTCCAGCAGCTGCGCCTTGGCCGAACTCACGACCACGCGCACGCCGTCGATGCGCAGGCATGCCATCGGCCCGAGCTCGGCCTGCTTGCCATGGAACATCGGCCCGCCATACACCAGCCGCCCGTCGGCCAGCGCCTCGACCTCGAAGCGCGCGCGCAGTGGCGCATCGCCCGGCACCTGCGGGCATCCGCCCAGCGCGATGTCGATGCGGGCACCGATGCCGGCCGCGTGGGCGGCGGCGGCCGCGGCGGGGTCGCAGATCAGGCCGATGGCGGCCTCCCGCGCGCCCAGCGCGAGCAACGCGCGCAGCAGCCCGGTGGTGTTCGAATCGCCGCCCACGCCCGGGTTGTCCTGCGTGTCGGCCAGGATCACCGGGCGCGAAGCCGTGGCGGCCAGCGCCATCGCGCGCGCCACGGCGGCCTCGGGCGTCTCGAAGCGCACGGCCCACTGCGCCTCGGGATGCGCGATGCGGTCGAACAGCGCATCGACCGCGCGCTCGGTGCGTTCGGCATCGAAGCCATGGCCCCAGACCACCGGCCCGCATTCGGGAAAGTCGGACGCGGGGAAGCCCGGCGCGAAGGACAGCGAGAGCACGCCGTCGCGTTGCTCCAGCGTCTCGAGCAGGTCGTAGACGCCGCGCGCGGGCTGCATCATGGTCGACATGCTGTTGACCGGGATCAGGAACGGCAGCCGCCGCACCGCGCAATGCGCCGGCCGGTCCGCGGCGCACAGCGCCAGCAGCAGTTCGCCGGCACGGCGGCCGGTGTCGGCCATGTCGACATGCGGATAGGTGCGGTAGGCCACGACGCCGTCGGCCAGCGCCAGCATCTGCCGCGTGACGTTGGCATGCGAATCGAGCGACACCGCGATCTTCATGCGCGGCCCCACCACGGCGCGCACGCGCGCCAGCAGCTCGCCTTCGCCGTCGTCGAGGTGCTGCGCGACCATCGCGCCATGCAGGTCGAGGTAGATGGCGTCGAAGCGCGCCATCTTCGCGGCCTCGACGATCTCGCCCGCGATGCGTTCGTAGGCATCGGTCGTGACGTGCGCGGAGGCGCCGGCGCCGGCCCAGATCACCGGCAGCACCTCGTGGCCCTCATCGCGCACGTGGTGGATGAAGCCGCTGACCGGCAGGTTGACCCCGAGCAGATCGAGGATGGCGCCGCCGCGCGCCATGGCGGGGAAGTCCTCCCCGTTCACGAAGCTGCGGTAGGACGCGACGGTGGGAGCGAAGGTGTTGGTTTCGTGCTGGAAACCGGCGACGAGGATTCTCACGGGAGGCTTTCGGTGCTTGTGCTTCGATGGCTGGTGTGCTCACTGCGCGGCGAGCTGGATCGAGCGCGCCATCTTCTTGAACTTCGCGGTCTCGTCGGCATAGAAGCGCGCCGACTCGGCCAGCGGCTGCGGCTTCATCGGCTGCACGCCCGATTGCGCCAGCGCCTTCGCCATCTCGGGCGACTGGATCGCCTGCTGCGAGGCGGCCAGCAACACACGCGCCCGGTCGTCGGGCAGGCCGGCGCGCGCCATCACCGCGAGCCAGACCGAATGGACGAATTCGCTCTTGCGCGCGATGCCGCTCTCGGTGATGGCGGGCACCTCGGGCAGCGTGGGCATGCGCCGGGTGTCGAGCACCTCGAGGGCCTTGATCTTGCGGCTCTCGAGCAGCTGGATCGAGGCGCCGAGGTTCGGCAGGATGGTGATGTCGATCTGCTGCCCGACGAGGTCCTGCAGCATCGGCGTCGCGCCCTTGTAGGGCACCTGCAGCAGGCGCGCGCCGGTCGCCTGCGCCAGGTACTCCGAGACGATGTGGTACATCGAGCCGTGGCCCGGGCTGCCGAAGCTCAGGCTCTGCGCGCCGGGCTTGCGGGTGGCCGCGATGAGCTCCTCGAGCGAGCCGTAGGGCAGGTCGTTGCGCGCCATCACCACCAGCGGATGGCTGGAGATCGGCGCCAGCAGCGCGAGCTCCTCGGGCTTGTACTTCGCCGATGCGTTCGACAGCGGCGCGAGGATCGCCTCGTTGGGCGAGCCCATGATCAGCGTGTAGCCATCGGCGGGCCGGCTCAGCATGCGCTGCACCGCGAGCGCGCCGCCCGCGCCCGGCAGGTTCTCGATCACCATCGGCTGGCCCAGCGCCTTGGCCATCGCCGGCTGCATGGCGCGCGCCAGCACGTCGGCCGGCCCGCCGGGCGGGAACGCCACCAGCATCGTCACGGGACGCGAGGGAAAGGTCTCGGCCCAGGCCGAGGCGACGGACGCGACGGCCGCCGCGGCGAGGAGCACGACGCGGGCCATGGAGCGTGAGATGGCACGGGCCGGGCGATGGGCCCCGCCACGCGAACAGGTGTCTTTCATGGATTCTCCGGTGGGTTCGAAGCGGGCTCGGGAACGTCATCGAGGAAGCGGCTCGCCCGGTACCGCCTCGCTGCATCCACGCGATGCATGCGGCAAATTGTTTGGGCTAGCATGAGTTCGAGCAACAGCAATTTCCGACGCACTTCGTTGCCCATCGAGCAACGCACAAAGGAGCCGCCGCCATGCGCGAGATCAACCAGAAACGCCTGCGCTACTTCCGCGAGGTCTTCGTTCAGCGCTCGATCCGCGGCGCGGCCGATGCGCTCAACACGGCGCCGTCGGTCATCACGCGGCAGATCGCGCTGCTCGAGGAGGAGATCGGCGTGGTGCTGTTCGAGCGGCAGGCGCGCGGCGTCGCGCCGACCGATGCGGCCACGCACCTGGTCGACTACTGGCGCGGCTGCCAGGCGCACCAGGAGCAGTTGGGCGAACGGCTGCGCGCCATCGAGTCGATGGATGCGGGCAGCGTGCGCATCGTCGCGAGCGAGGGCTTCATCGACGGGCTGCTCGACCAGGTGGTCGCGCCCTTCTGCGCCGCGCATCCCGGGCTGTCGGTGACGGTCGACGCGCTGCCGGTCAGCGATCTCATGGAGGCGCTGGCCGACGATGCCGCGCACATCGGCGTGGCCTACAACCCCGAGTCGGATGCGCGGCTGCGGTTCGCGGCGAGCGCCGCCGCGCCGATGAAGCTGCTGGTGCGCCACGGCCATCCGCTCGCCGGGCTCGCGGGCCCGCTGAACATCCGGCAGGTGATGGACTATCCGCTCGGCCTGATGCCGCCGGGCTACGGCGTCGGCCGGCTGCTGGAGCTGCTCGCCTACGCCGAGCACGTGAAGCTGCATCCCACCTTCTGCAGCAACTCGGTGGCCGGCCTCAAGCGTTTCGTGCGCGCCACCGACGGCGTGAGCTTCGTCGGCGCGGGCCTCGCGGCCGCGGCCGAGATCGAGGCCGGCCAGCTGGTCGCGCTGCCGCTCGCGCATGCACTGTGCCGCAAGGCGAAGGTGCGGCTGGTCGTGCGCGACGGGCGGCCGCTGTCGGCGGCGGCGGCCTACCTGCTGGAGCAGATCCGCGAACGCTTCTCGATGTTCAGCGCCCGCTGAGCCGCCTCATCGCCCGCAGCTCAGAGCCTGGGCGTGTACTTCACCGTGAACATCAGGTTGCGCGGGTCGCCGTAGTTGTTGTTGCCGTTGGTCTCGTTGAAGGCCGGGATGTAGTAGCGCTTGTCGAACACGTTGTAGACGTTGAGCGCCAGGCTCAGCTCGGGCGTCGCCTGGTAGGCCACGCGCGCGCTCCACACCATGAAGCCCGGCACCTTGAACGAGCGGTCGTAGCCCAGCGTGCTGCTCTGCACCGTGAAGCCACCGCCCACGCTGAGCCGGCTCCATGCGCCCGGCAGCCGGTAGTCGCTCCACACGCGCAGCATGTGGCGCGGCGTCCACTGGCTGAAGACCTGGCCCTGGTTGTCGGGGTCCTCGAGGAATTTCGTCGTGTTGTAGGTGTAGCCGGCAGTGAGCTGCAGCCGTGGCGCGATCTCGCCGCTGAGCTCGGCCTCGAAGCCTTGGCTGCGCACCTTGCCCGAGGACTTGTAGCAGTACCAGTCGTCGCAGGCGTAGCCGTTGTCGTAATCGGTCACGGCGCGGTTGCGGTGGTCGTAGCGGAACACGGCCAGCGAGGCATTGAGCCGGCCGTCCATCAGCTCGCCCTTCAGGCCCAGCTCGTAGTTGCGGCCGGTGATCGGCTTGAGCGGCTCGTTGTTCAGCGCGCGCTCGGACTGCGGTTCGAACACCTCGGTGACGCTGCCGTAGGCCGACCACTGCCGGTCGAGCGCGAACACCAGGCCGACATAGGGCGTGATCCTGGCGTTGGTGCTCACGGTGCTGCGGGTGTCGCGGGTGCGGTCGGCGTAGAGGTAGTCGTACCAGCTCGCGCGCGCGCCGAGGATGGCCGTCAGCGGCTCCGCGAGCTTCACGCGCCAGCTGCCGTACAGGCCCGACTGGCTGATGTCGTACGCGGTGTGGCTCTGGGTGCCGCCCGCCGCGAGGATGGTCTCGTAGTTCTGCGCCGGCCGGTAGTGGTCGGGCGCGAAGATGTTGCCGCCGCTCGTGAAGCGGCGGCCGAAGCGGTCCTTCGAGGTGTACTTGGCGTAGTTCGCGCCGACCGTCAGGTCGTGCTCCAGCGACAGCGCCTCGAAGCGGCCGCGCACGTAGACGTCGAGCCCGGCCTTCTTCGAATCGAACAGGTTGTCCCAGTCGGCGAAGCTCAATCCGCTGCCGTCGGGCTGCACGTTGCCGTGCATGCGCTGGTGCTGCGAGGCATTGCGCTCGTTCATGCGCAGCGCCGAGGCCTTGAGCTTCCAGTTCGCGTTGAAGCGATGCTCCAGGTCGGCATACAGGGTGGTCTGCTCGCTGTCGTGGCGATTCCACCAGGCGCCCGTGTACACCGAGCGCGGCAGCCCGATGTCGCTGCCGTCGGGATAGCGCGGGAAGCCGCGCAGCATCGGGCGGCCGCTGCCCTTCACCTGGCTGATGCCGAGGCCGAGGGTGGTGTCGGGCGAGAGGTCGTAGTCGATCGCGCCGTAGAGCGAACGCGTGCGGCTCCAGACGAAATCGGTGAACGAGTGGCTGCGATCCTCGTCGAGCACCACGCGCCCGCGCAGCGTGCCCTCGGCATTGAGCGGCCCGCCCGCGTCGAGCTGTGCGCCGTAGTGGTTCCAGCTGCCGGCCTTGCCGGTCAGCACCAGCGTCTTCTCGGACTGGCCGCGCTTGCGCACCAGGTTGACGGCGCCGCCCGGGCTGCCCGTGCCCTGCAGCAGGCCCGCGGCACCGCGCAGCACCTCGAGGCGGTCGTGGAACACCAGCGCCTCGGTGGCCCAGTTGCCCAGCGAATACCAGTTGCGCGGTACCGGCACGCCGTCGTACTGCCAGGCATCGATCTGGAAGCCGCGCGACGACAGCACCATGCCCGGCCCCACGCCCTTCACGCCGACCACGCCGGTGACGGCATTGGCCGCGTCGCGCAGGTCGACGAGGCCCTGGTCGTCGAGCCGCTGGCGCGTGAGCACGCTGACCGACTGCGGGATGTCCTTCGCCGCCTGCTCACCCTTGCCGATCGTCAGCAGCGGCGCGGCATAGGAGTGCGTGCCCTCGCTGGTGGCGCTGCGCACCGGGGCCGCGGTGACGGTGATCGGCGCGAGCGTGGCGCCCGCGGCATCGCTCCCGGTGCCGGCCGCGGCGGGGCGCAGCACGTAGGCACCGCCCGCGCCGCCGGCCGCCTCGAGCCCCGAGCCCGCGAGCAGGCGCGCGAAGGCTTCGCGCACGCCATGGCTGCCCTGCAGGCCTGGCGATCGCTTGTCCCGCACCAGGGCCGGCGGCATCGTGAGGCTCAGGCCCGCGGCGGCGGCGAAGCTGGCGAGCGCGTCGTCGAGCGGGCCGGCGGCGATGCTGTAGCTCCTGGGTTGCTCGGCCTGGGCCGCGGCGTCGGCGCCTTGCGCCTGGGCCGCGCTGCCGCCGGCGGCGCAGGCCATGGCGAGCAAGGCGCCATGCACCGCGCGCGCGATGCGGGAATCGAAGAAGAACGGAGGGCGACGGGCCATGGGGAGATCTCTCGCAAGAAGGTGTGAAGTGGCTGTTCCTCAAGGCTTCACACGCGAGAAGAAGAAAAGGGACACGGCGCGGCGGATTTTTTTTCGCCGGCCGGCCCGGCGCGCTTGCGCGCCCTCAGCCGCCGGCCGCAGCCACCGTCACCCAATAGCGCGTGCGCGACAGCACCTGTACCGGCAAGGCCTGCGGCAGGCTGTCGAGCACGGGCGTGGTGTCGCGCAGCTGGAAGACGCCGGAGACGCGCAGCTCGGCCACCGCGGGATCGCAATGCAGCACCCCGGGCCGGTAGCGGCCGAGCTCGGCGAGGAAGTCGTGCAGGCGCATGTTCTTCACGCGCAGCACGCCGCGCGACCAATCGTCGGCCCCGGCATCGAGCGCGCGCGGCGCATCGACCGCCGAGGCGGAGAAGCCGGCCTGCTCGCCGGCGCGCAGCACCACCGCGAGGCCGTGGGCATCGTCGGGCCGGACCTCGACCGCGCCCTCGAGCACGCCCACGTGGCTGCGCCGGTCCTCGTGCTGCCGCACCACGAAGCGCGTGCCCAGCGCACGCAGCCGTCCCTGCGCGGTGTCGACCACGAAGGGGCGGTAGGCGGTGTCGCCGGCGGGCACGCGGTCGGGTGCGGTGTCGACGAGGATCTCGCCCGCGCGCAGGCGCACCCGCCGCAGCGTGGCGTCGTAGGCCACGTCGATGGCCGTCGCGGTGTTGAGCTGCATGCCCGTGCCGTCGGGCAGGCGCACTTCGCGCCGCTCGCCCGTGGCAGTGCGGTGGTCGGCCAGCCATTCGCGCGCCGGCGAGGCGCGCCATGCGACCCAGCCGGCGGGCACCGCGGCCAGCAGCAGCGCGAGCGCCTTGACCGCGGCGCGGCGGTCGGCCCGCACCGTGCGTCCCAGCGCGGGCATCGCCAGCGCGCCCGGCAGCAGGCCGAACTTGCGGCTCACCTGCTCGGCGCGCTGCCAGGCATCCTCATGGGCCGGATCGGCCGCGCGCCACTGCATCCAGCGCGTGCGGTCGGCGGCCGTGGCCTCGCCCGACTGCAGCAGCAGGAAGCCCTGGGCGGCCTGCGTGGCCACGGCCTTGTCGACCACCACGCGCGGCATACTCGCCGCGCTCATACCGCCAGCACGATGCAGTGCGCCATCGCCTCGGCCATGTAGCGCTTCACCG
The DNA here is from genome assembly GCA_016806145.1 of Variovorax paradoxus. Taxonomy (NCBI): domain Bacteria; kingdom Pseudomonadati; phylum Pseudomonadota; class Betaproteobacteria; order Burkholderiales; family Comamonadaceae; genus Variovorax; species Variovorax paradoxus. The sequence continues at coordinate 2,175,255 of CP063166.1, read as the reverse complement.
TGCGCTCGCTCACGCCCAGCCGCATCGCGATCTCGGCATAGCCCAGCCCTTCGAGCTGCGCCATCAGGAAGGCCTGCCGCACCGGTAGCGCGAGGCCGTCGAGCATCGCATCGATCTCCTGCAGCGTTTCGAGAATGATCGCCTGCTGCTCGGGCGACGGCGCCAGCGGCTCGGGCATTGCGCCCAGCGCATCGAGGTAGGCCTGCTCGAGCGAGCGCCGCCGATACAGGTTCGCGAGCAGGCGCTTGGCGACGACCGTCAGGTAGGCACGCGGCTCGCGCAGCTGCCAGTCGCCCTGCTTCTCGGGCGTGTGGTCGGGCGCCGTGAGGATGCGAAGGAAGGTGTCCTGCGCCAGGTCCGCGGCGTCGAAGGAATTGCCCAGCCTGCCGCGCAGCCAGCCCAGCAGCCAGCCGTGGTGGCCGCGGTAGAGGGCTTGGACATGTGCATGGGGGTGCGGGTGAAGGGCGGAATCGGCGTTAATTCTTCCGAACGGCGTGCGGGGATCGCGGCCTCATGAATACGAATGGTTCTCATCTTAGTCGATCGGGCGGTGGCGCCCGCGCGTTTCGGTATAACCACGGACACGCCGGCCGCGAGGCCCACCCCACACTTCAGCAGTTGTCGATCAACGACAGCTCACCCACCCCATGAAGATCGCCACCTGGAACGTTAACTCCCTCACCGCCCGCCTGCAGCACGTGCTCGACTGGCTGATCGCCAACCCGGTCGACGTGCTGTGCCTGCAGGAACTCAAGATGAGCGACGACAAGTTCCCGCTCGAGATCCTCAAGTCGGCCGGCTATGACGCGGCGGTGTTCGGCCAGAAGACCTACAACGGGGTCGCGATCCTGAGCCTCGCGCCGTTGCGCGACGTGGTGAAGAACATCGGCGGCTTCACCGACGACCAGTCGCGCGTGATCGCCGCCACCATCGACACGCCGCGCGGGCCGGTGCGCGTGGTCAACGGCTACTTCGTCAACGGCCAGGCGCCGGGCTGCGACAAGTTCGCCTACAAGATGAAGTGGCTCGACGCGCTGCGCGAATGGCTGCGCGCCGAACTGGCCGCGAATCCGAACCTGGTGCTGCTGGGCGACTTCAACATCACGCCCGAGGACCGCGACAGCTTCGACCCGGTGGGCCTGAAGGAAACCATCCACCACACGACCGAGGAGCGCGACCATTTCAAGCAGTTGCTCGGCCTGGGCCTGACCGACAGCTTCCGGATGTTCGAACAGCCCGAGAAGAGCTACTCGTGGTGGGACTACCGCATGCTCGGCTACCAGAAGAACCGCGGACTGCGCATCGACCACGTGCTGGTGAGCGACGCGCTCAAGCCGCAGGTCAGGGGCTGCGTGATCGACCGCGTGCCGCGCAAATGGGAAAAACCCAGCGACCATGCGCCGGTGGTGCTCGATGTGGATCTCGGTGGCTGAGGCAAGGAAGCCCGGCGTGGCGATCGCCAGGACCGCGACCGTCGCCTTGCTGGCGCTGTCGCTCGCGGCCTGCGGGGTGTTCGACAAGAAGACCGCGAGCGGCGGCGAGACGCCCGCGAGCCCCGGCGGCACCGCCACCGCGCCCGACGACGGCCCGCCCGCGAAGTCCGAGGTGCCCACGGTGCGCCTCATCACGACGCAGACGCCGGTGGTGCGCGCCTACCGCAAGATCGGCGCGCGCCACATCTACACGAAGTACGCGCAGCGCATCTACAAGGGCAAGATCCCGCCGCTGGTGTATGCGGTGGTGGTGGTCGAGACGGACATCGACGCGAGCGGCAAGGTCACGGGCGTCACCTTCAGCCGCATCCCGAGCCATGCGCCCGAGGTGCCGCCGATGATCGAGGAGCTGATCAAGGCGGCCTCGCCGCTGCCCAACCCGGGCAAGCTGGGCGGCCACACCTACATCGACACCTGGCTCTGGGACAAGAGCGGAAAGTTCCAGCTCGATTCGCTGACGCAGGGACAACGAAGCCGCTGAGTCTTTCGGCGGGAAGACGAGCCGCGCGGCGCCGAGGCCGCGGGCTCGACCGGCATCACTCGATGCCGAGTTCCTGGATCTTGCGCGTGATGGTGTTGCGCCCGATGCCGAGCTTCTGCGCGGCCTCGATGCGGCGGCCGCGCGTGCTCGACAGCGCCGTGAGGATCAGGCGCGATTCGAAGCGGCGCGACAGCACGTCCCACACGTCGGTGCGGCCGGCCGCGAGCAGCGCCTGGGCCTCGGCCTCGAGGCCGCTCTCCCAGTTGCCGGAAGCGTCGGCCGGCGCGTGCGCCGCGACGGCGGGTGCCGGCACCACGCTGTCGACCGCCGCTCCCGCGAAAGGCGTGGACGCATGCGGCGCCACGGGCACGGCGGCTGTCGCATGGGCCACGGGCTCGCCCGCATGGCTGTCGGGCGACAGCATTGGCGCGCCGCCGGTCGCGAGCACCTCGGGCGGCAGGTCCTTGGCCTCGATCAGCTGCGCCGGCGCCATCACGGTCAGCCAGTGGCAGATGTTCTCGAGCTGGCGGACGTTGCCGGGGAAGTTGAAGCCCGCGAGCTTGGCCAGCGCCGCATCGGAGATGCGCTTGGGCTCGACGCCGAGCTGCCGCGCGCTCTGTTGCAGGAAGTGGCGCGTGAGCGCGGGCACGTCCTCGCCGCGTTCGCGCAGCGCGGGCAGGCGCAGGCGGATGACGTTGAGGCGGTGGAACAGGTCTTCGCGGAAGCCGCCGAGCTTCACGCGCTGCTCGAGGTCCTGGTGGGTGGCCGCGATGACGCGCACGTTGGCCTTGACCGAGTTGTGGCCGCCCACGCGGTAGAAGTGGCCGTCGCTGAGCACGCGCAACAGGCGCGTCTGCAGGTCGAAGGGCATGTCGCCGATTTCGTCGAGGAACAGCGTGCCGCCCTCGGCCTGCTCGAAGCGGCCGCGCCGCATGGTCTGCGCGCCCGTGAAGGCGCCGCGCTCGTGGCCGAAGAGTTCGCTCTCGAGCAAGTCCTTCGGGATGGCCGCGGTGTTGATGGCGACGAAGGGGCCGTTGGCGCGCGGCGAGTGCTTGTGCAGCGCGCGCGCCACGAGCTCCTTGCCCGAACCCGATTCGCCGGTGATCAGCACCGTGACGTTGCTCTGCGAGAGCCGGCCGATGGCGCGGAACACGTCCTGCATCGCGGGCGCCTGGCCGAGCATCTCGGGCGCGGCGACCATGCGTTCCTCGGCCACTTCCTCGCGCTGGCTCTCGTCGACGGCGCGGCGGATCAGCTCGACCGCGCGCGGCAGGTCGAAGGGCTTGGGCAGGTATTCGAAGGCGCCGCCCTGGAACGCCGAGACGGCGCTGTCCAAGTCGGAGAAGGCCGTCATGATGATGACCGGCAGGCCCGGATGCTTGGCCTTGATCTTGTCGAGCAGCTCGAGCCCGGAACCGCCGGGCATGCGGATGTCGCTCACCAGGACCTGCGGGCCCTGCTGCTCGTCCTCGGCGGCCTGTTCGAGGGCCGCCAGCACTTCGCGCGTGTTGGTGAAACTGCGGGTCGGGAGGTCCTCCCGAAGCAGGGCCTTCTCCAGCACGAAGCGGATCGATTGGTCGTCATCAACTATCCAGATCGGCTTCATGCATCTCCTTGTTGCCGGTGGCTGCTAGGGCAGCGGAATCAATATCTTGAAATCGGTTCGGCCCGGGACACTGTCGCACTCGATCACGCCGTGATGCTGTTGCACAAAAGTCTGTGCGAGCGTCAAACCCAGCCCTGTACCACCCTCTCTGCCCGACACCAGCGGATAGAAGATTCGGTCCTTGATCGCGTCCGGCACGCCCGGTCCATTGTCGATGACATGCAATTCCAGTGCCAATCGATACCACTGCTTGTTGAAGATCACCTGGCGCGCGACCCGGGTCTTGAAAGTGATGCATGCATCGCCCGCCGCGCGACGCTCGGCCAGGGCCTGCGCGGCGTTGTGGACGATGTTGAGCGTGGCCTGGATCAGCTGCTCGCGGTCGCCGCGGAACTCGGGGATCGAGACGTCGAAGTCGCGCTCGATGTGCAGGTCGCGCGGGAATTCCGCCAGGATCACCGAGCGCACGCGCTCGCAGACCTCGTGGATGTTCACGTCGCCCACCACGTGCGGCCGGCGGTGCGGCGCCAGCAGGCGGTCGACCAGCGTCTGCAGCCGGTCGGCCTCGTGGATGATGACCTGGGTGTATTCGATGAGGTCGCGCGACTCGACCTCCATCTGCAGCAGCTGCGCCGCGCCGCGGATGCCGCCGAGCGGGTTCTTGATCTCGTGGGCGAGGTTGCGGATCAGCTCCTTGTTGGCCTGCGCCTGGTCGAGCAGCCGCTCCTCGCGGTCCTGCCGCACCTGGTGCTCGAGCGGCAGCATCTCGACGATGAGTTCGCCGGCCTTCTCGCCCTTGGCCAGCGTGACCTGCACCGGCATCAGCTCGTGGTTGACGCGGCGCAGGAAGGCCTCGTAGCGCAGGGTGGCGAAGTCGTTGGCGCTGGCGCCGTCGATGGCGGTGCGCAGCACCTGGGGTTCGTGGAAGCAGGCGCCGAACTGCGAGCCCTCGAGCGTGCGGCGCGAGGTGCCGAGCGCGTCTTCGAGACCGGCATTGGCGAACAGCACCGAGCCCTTGCTGTTGACGACCGCGATCAGGGTCGACAGCAGGTCGAAGGCCTGAAAGCGCGGACTGGCGCTTGCCGCCTTCTTTCCGAAAGCCATGGAAATCCTGTGGTGTTCGTCCTGCCGATGCAGGAACGGGTTAGTTCTTGGGAGCCGGCAGCCGGCTGATCTCGCGGCGGATGCCGGCGATGTCGCTTTCGTTGCGGGCCAGTTCGGCCTTCATCTCGGCCACGCGGTCGAGGTACTTCTGGTAGTTGCGGCCTTCGCTGCCCTGCTTCTCGGGCTCGCCGTTGTTGTATTCCTTCTGCAGCTCGGCCTGGCGCGATTCGGCCTTGCGCAGTTCGGACTCGAGCACCGAGCGCGCCTCGCCGTCGCGCGCGCGCTGGTCGGCGCCCTCGACGCGCGGGCTGCCGGCCGGCGAACGGGCCGCGGAGGTCGAGCCCGCGGCACCGCCGAGCGCGGCGCGCGAGGCGCCCTGCACGACGGTGACGTTGCCGCCCTCCATCACCTTGCAGCCGCGCTGCTGCGCGACGGTGGCGTTGTTGGTGTATTCGTTCCCGCAACGCCAGACGCGCTCCTGCGCGAGCGCCGACAGGGCGAACAGGGAGGCGGTCAGCAGGAGAAGTGGTGCGGCGGTCTTCATGGGATCTTGGGGGCCTCGAGGGTCCGGGAGAGCGCGAAAAGGCGCATTTTCATGCAATTCGACGCCTCCGATGCCAGGATGTTCCGGCCCCAATGAAAAGGACGGCCGAGGCCGTCCTTTCGTGTTACTCCGAGCGGGGAAACCGCGATCAGAGCGAGTAGTACATGTCGAATTCGACCGGGTGCGTGGCCATGCGGAAGCGCGTGACTTCCTGCATCTTCAGCTCGATGTACGCGTCGATGTAGGCATCGGTGAACACGCCGCCCTTGGTCAGGAATGCACGGTCCTTGTCCAGGTATTCCAGGGCCTGGTCGAGGCTGTGGCAGACGGTCGGGATCAGCGCGTCTTCTTCCGGCGGCAGATGGTAGAGGTCCTTGCTCGCGGCTTCGCCCGGGTGGATCTTGTTTTCCACGCCGTCGAGACCGGCCATCAGCAGCGCGGCGAAACCGAGGTACGGGTTCATCAGCGGATCGGGGAAGCGCGCTTCGACGCGGCGGCCCTTCGGATTCGCCACGAACGGGATGCGGATCGAGGCCGAGCGGTTCTTGGCCGAGTAGGCCAGCTTCACCGGGGCTTCGAAGCCGGGCACCAGGCGCTTGTAGCTGTTGGTGCCGGGGTTCGTGATGGCGTTCAGGGCACGGGCGTGCTTGATGATGCCGCCGATGTAGTGCAGCGCGAAGTCCGAGAGACCTGCGTAGCCGTCGCCGGCGAACAGGTTCTTGCCGTCCTTCCAGACCGACTGGTGCACGTGCATGCCCGAGCCGTTGTCGCCGACGATGGGCTTGGGCATGAAGGTGGCGGTCTTGCCGTAGGCGTGGGCCACGTTGTGGATCACGTACTTCTGCAGCTGGACCCAGTCGGCGCGCTGGATCAGCGTGCTGAACTTGGTGCCGAGTTCCATCTGGCCGGCGTTGGCCACTTCATGGTGATGCACTTCGACCGGGATGCCCAGCGATTCGAGCACCAGGCACATTTCCGAACGCATGTCCTGGAAGCTGTCGACCGGGGGAACCGGGAAGTAGCCGCCCTTGACCGCGGGACGGTGGCCGGTGTTGCCGTGCTCGTATTCCTTGTCGGTGTTCCACGAGGCTTCTTCGGAATCGATCTTCACGAAGCAGCCCGACATGTCGTTCTTCCAGCGCACGCCGTCGAACACGAAGAATTCGGGTTCCGGACCGAAGTAGGCCGTGTCGCCCAGGCCCGAAGCCTTCATGTAGGCTTCGGCGCGCTTGGCCAGCGAACGGGGATCGCGCTCGTACGGCTTGCCGTCGGTCGGGTCGATCACGTCGCAGGTCAGGATCATCGTGGTCTCTTCGAAGAAGGGATCGATGTTGGCGGTGTTCGGGTCGGGCATGAGCTGCATGTCCGAGGCTTCGATCCCCTTCCAGCCGGCGATGGACGAGCCGTCGAACGCGTGGCCCGAGCTGAACTTGTCTTCGTCGAAGTGCGACACGGGCACGGTCACGTGTTGTTCTTTACCGCGGGTGTCGGTGAAACGGAAGTCGACGAACTTGACCTCGTTTTCCTTCACGAGCTTCATGACGTCGGCGACGGTCTTTGCCATCAATTTCTCCTGAGTTGGATGGGTGGTTGGGAATACAGGGATGCGGGATGCAGTTTCTGTGCCATTGTCGCCTGCGATCAACAGCCGGCGGCGGGCACTTTGGAGGCCTGAAACTCGGCCGAATTCACCAAATTGGTGCCATCGAAATCAACGCACCAATTCTGGGCCAAGTTGCGCATTAAAAGTGTGCAGACCTTCGATGAGCTGGCCATAGGCCGCGTCGAGCAGTTCCGGGTCGCCCTTGACGCCGAGCTCGATATGACGGCCGTACTGGGGGTGATCGACGCTCGGCAGGCTGAAAACCTTGATGCGCGCATGGCGTGCCTCGATCGCCTGCATCAGGGGCGTGAGGGTGGCTTCCATGGCACCGAAAACGATCACGGACTTCTCCATGACCCGGGTCTGGACGAAAAGATCGGCATAAAGCCCGTCGAGCACCGACTCGATCATCGGCCAGGCCATGACCGGGAAGCCGGGCACGAAATGGACGTCGCCGACGCTGAAGCCCGGGATCTTGTTGTAGGGGTTGGCGATGATCCGGGCGCCCTCGGGAAACACGCCCATGTTGAGCCGGTGGATGTTGTCAGGCCGGTCGGGCTCGTAGGGCACGCCTTGCTCGCGCGCCGTGTCCTGCATGCGCTCGCGGATCAGCAGTTCGGCCTCGGGATGCAGCGCCAGCGGCACGCCCAGCGCCTTGGCGGCGCACTGGCGGGTGTGGTCGTCGGGCGTGGCGCCGATGCCGCCGGTCGAGAAGACGACGTCGCCCGAGGCGAAGGCGCGCGCCAGCGCGGCGGTGATGCGCTCGGGCACGTCGCCCACGTACTCGGCCCAGCCCAACTGCAGGCCGCGCGCCGCGAGCAGCTCGATCACCTTGGGCATGTGCTTGTCGAGGCGCTTGCCCGAAAGGATCTCGTCGCCGACGACGATCAGGCCGAATTCACGGGTCATGGGGATTTCCATTGGGAGAGAACGGCCTGGTCGGCCTCGATGGCGGTGGGGTCGCCCGGAATGGCGGCCGCGCGCTGACCGCGCAGCTGCGCCAGCGCATCGAGGCAGTAGTGGCCGAACCACAGGGCCGAGAAGGCGAAGACCAGGGTGTAGATCCAGATCGCGAGCGGCACCAGCACGAAGAAGGCGGCCGCGAACAACAGGCCCGAGGCCCAGACGATGCTGGGCGCCGCGCCCAGGTAGCCGCAGAGCACGCCGATGCACAGCAGCGGCAGCCGGTGCGCGCGCAGCAAGGTGGCGCGCTCCTCGGCGCTGGCATGCTCGGCCAGCGCGTCGAAGCTCATCACGCGGTAGGTGAGCCAGCCCCAGATCAGCGGCGGCAGGATCAGCACCAGCGGGGGAATCAGCCACAGCGGCATCGAGACCACCAGCGCGAGCAGCGCCAGCACGGTCAGGCCGATGGAGCGCGCCACGCTGCCGAAGAAGGAGGCGCCCTTCTTGCGCTCGAGCGAGGGAAAGCGGCGCTCGGCCACCAGCCGCGTGAGCGCGGGCGCCATGAAGCCGGCCACGATCACCAGCGCCAGCACCACGATCAGCGGCGTGGCGGCGAACACCACCACCAGCGGCGCCAGCATCGAGGTGACATCGCCCGAGAACAGCCGCCCGATCCAGCTCCAGAAGCTGGCCAGCAGCGGCCAGGATTCGAGCGCGCCGCGCGTCCACGCGACCGCGGCATCCCAATAGAAGTAGCCGAAGACGGCGGCCAGCACCACCATTAGGCCCAGCGGCAGCAACGACAGCACGATCACGCGCGGCAGCATGCAATAGGCCACCGCGCGCCAGAAGGAGTCGAGGAGCAGGCGCATCGGGCGGGAGGATAACCCGGCGCGCCCCGCGCGGCCGTGAAGCCAGAGCCGGCGGCCGGGCGATTCGCCGGTTCGCGCGCACGCCGCGCGCGGGTGAGCCAGCTGGAGAGAAGCCGCGCTCAACCGCGCCCGACCATGCGTTTCAGTCCCAGCCACTGCTGGGTCCAGAAACCCTGGCCGTAGTCGCGCAGCTTGCCCGCGGCATCGGGCTCGACCTGGTCGCGCACGCCGGTCGGGTCGTAGCGGTTCTCGAAGTTGGCGGTACCGAACATCATGTCCCACCAGGGCAGCAGCACGCCGAAGTTGTGGCCGCCGAGCGTGCTCTTGCCGTGCGACTCGTGGCCCAGCCCGATGCTGTGGTGCAGCCGGTGGAAGCGCGGACTGATCCACAGCCGCTCGCCGAGGGCGCCGAAACTCAGGCGCAGGTTGGCGTGCTGCAGGCTCTCGCTCAACTGGGTGAAGGCGACGAAGGCGATGAACTGGCCCGGCACCACGCCGATCAACTGCGCCACGATCACGATCAGGGTGTCGTGCAGGATGTCGTCGAGCAGGTGGTTGCGGTCGTCGCTCCACATGGTCATCTGGCGCTGCGAGTGATGCAGCGAATGCAGCCCCCACCACCAGTTGAACTGGTGCTGGCCACGGTGGATCCAGTAGCCGACGAAGTCGAGCACCACCAGGTAGATCGCGAACGCGACCACCGGCACGTCGGTCACGCCGGGCCAGAGTTCGTCGAGGTGCAAGGTGCCCCAGCCGGCCGCGCGCAGGCTGCCCATGAGGTCGTCGAACACCGGCTGCAGCGTGAAGAACATCGCGAGCCGGAACAGCCCCAGCCGGTGGATCAGCGTGTAGAGCACGTCGATGCGGATCGCGCGCCGGTCGGTCACCGGCTCCACGGCGCGCCAGCGCTGCAGCGGGCCGATCAGCGCGACCAGCACCACGATCTGGATCAGGCCGACGAGCAGCCAGCCGGTGGCGTCGAAGGCGTCCTCGGTCCAGCCGCCGAGGCCGATCGCATAGACGAAGGGCTGCACGACGGTTTCGAAGAACCAGCCCTGCAGCGAGGAGAAGAGATCCGTCAGCCAGTCGATCACGAAAACCGCCTCAGGGGTGCGATGCGATCCAGGCGCGGTAGTCGGGATGCTGGCGCAGCGTCTGGAAGCAGAAGCCCTTGGCCTTCAGGCCGACGATCAGCGGCTCGAGGTTCGCCGGCGCCCACGGATCCTTGCGCGACCAGATGCCCAGGTGCGCGAGCAGGATGTCGCCGGGGCGGATGGTGTCGAGTGCCTGCGTGAGCAGCTTCTCGTTGCTGAACTTCTCGCTCGGCAGCTCGTCGCCGAGAAAACCCGCCGGCGCCCAGCCCACGTGCGCATAGCCGCAGTCGCGCGCGGCGGCCAGCAGCTTGGGCGAGGTCTTGCCGCCGGGCGCGCGGTACAGCGGCAGCGGCTTCTTGCCGGTGATCAGCTCGAGCCGCTCGGAGGCCTTGCGGATGTTGGCGCAGTACTCGGCCGCGCTCCAGGTGAATTCGCGCCCGGCCAACGCGCCCGCGGAGGGCTTGACGCGGAAGCTCGGCGTCACGCCCTTGAGGTCGCCGCGCCAGTAGACGTGGTCGTAGGTGTGCGAGCCGAATTCATGGCCCTCGGCCGCCCTCGCCTTCCACCAGGCGGCCCAGTGGTTGTCGAGGCTGTCGCCCTCGGTCTGGGTGCGCTCGGCGGCGGCAAAGAAGGTGACGTGCACCTGCTGGCGCTTGAGCACCTCGGCCACCAGCGGCGCGATGCCCATGTGGCCGGTGTCGAAGGTCAGGTAGACGGGTTTCTCGCAGCTCGCCGGCGCCTGGGCCCAGGCCGCGGGCATCGCGATGGCGGTGGCCAGCAGCGCGACGAGCCCCGTGGCCGTACGCCGGCGCAGCTTAGAGGCGCTTCGCATGATCGAGCGTCCAGACGCCGTGCGGCGAACGGCCGACATTCACCTGCCGCACCACCTTGCCGCTGGCCAGGTCGACCACGCTGAGCTTCTTGGCCCAGCGCGAGGTCACGTACAGGGTCTTGCCGTCGGCCGACACGTCCATGCAGTCCGGGCCGCCGGGCACCGGGTAGGTGTCGGTGACCTTGAGCGTGGCGAGGTCGATGCGGCTGATGGAATTGGCCACCCGGTTGCTCACGAACACGCTCTTGCCGTCGCCGGCCGAGCGGAAGGCGTGCGCGCCCTTGCCGGTCGGGATCTTGCCCACCAGCTTCGGCTGTGCGCCCGCCACGTCGAACACCTGCACGCCGTCGCTGCCGGTCAGGCCCACGAGCAGCGTCTTGTCGTTGTGCACGCCGTAGATGTCGGCCGGCATCGGACCGGTGGCCATGCGCCAGCGGACGGTCTGCGTCGGCAGGTCGACGGCGATCAGCTCGTCGCTGTCCTGCATCGTCACGTAGGCGATGGTGCTAGTGTTGTCGATCCAGATGTGGCTGGGCGTCTTGCCGGTGGCGATGCGCTTGGCGAGCTTCAGGTCCTTGCCGTCCCAGCGGTAGATGTCGACGTGGTTGAGCCGGTTGGCCGCGGTCACGAACCATTTCATGTCGCGCGAGAACTGCAGCTGGTAGGGATCGATGATCCCGTAGACCACGCGCTGGACCTCGGCCGTGCGCGGATTCACGAAAGTCAGCGAGTCGCCGGCCGAATTCGCCACGATGACCGACTTCTCGTCGGGCGTCATGTAGATGTGGTGCGGCTCCTTGCCGGTGGCGATGCGCTGCTTCTCGGTCCAGTCGAGCGGATTGATCACGCTGACGCTGGCGTCGAGCGAGTTGAGCACGAAGATCGGCGGAGGTTCTGGCGGGGCTGCGGAGGCGGCGACGGGAGCCATGAAGGCGATCGCGCTGGTCAGGCAGGCAAGCAACAGGGCCGCGGCGCGGCCGGTCGGGGCAGGAAGACGCAAGGGAAGTTCCGGAAAAGGGCTTCGAATGTTAACGATCCGAACCGACCGCTGGCTGACCGCCAGCCGCCGAAAAGGCGGTCGGTCGGCAGTTATTTCGTCGGCGCGCGCAGGGCGGCGACCTCGTCGGCCGCCAGCCAGCGCCACTGGCCGGGCGCGAGGTCGGCCGGCAGCGCCACAGTGCCGATGCGCGAGCGGTGCAGCGCCTCCACGCGGTTGCCCACCGCGGCCAGCATGCGCTTGACCTGGTGGTACTTGCCCTCGGTCAGCGTCAGCCGCAGGTGCAGCGGGCTGTCGGACTCGCAGGCGGCCGCGCGCACCGGCTTCGGATCGTCGTCGAGCACCACGCCGGCCAGCAGGCGGGCGATCTGCTTGTCGTCGATCGGGTGCTTGGCCGTCACTTCGTAGACCTTGGGCACATGGTGCTTGGGCGAGCCCATCTTGTGGATGAACTGGCCGTCGTCGGTCAAAAGCAGCAGGCCGGTCGTGTCCTGGTCGAGCCGGCCGATGGCCTGCACGCCCTGCACCGCGCCCTTGTTGGGCCGCAGCCGCAGCGGCGACGGCAGCAGCGTGTAGATGCTCGGGTAGGTCGAGGGCTTTTGCGAGCACTCGGTGCCGGCCGGCTTGTGCAGCATCAGGTAGGCCTTCTCGTGGTAGGCCCAGGCGGTGCCCTGCACGGTGAACTGCAGGCCTTCCGCGTCCAGATCGGTGGCGGGATCGTCGACCACCGCGCCGGCGACGGTCACGAGGCCCTGTTGGACCAGGCCCGCGCACACGCGCCGCGTGCCGAAGCCCTGGGAATAGAGGATGTCTTGCAGTTGCATGGCGAAAAGAAAAGGCGGCCGCGCTTCGCGCGCGGCCGCCCTGGAGTGTCTCAGAAGGCGCGGACCGGCCCGCCACCCTCCTCGCGGCGGTCAGTAGCCCGCGGCCAGCCCGGTGTTGCGGCGCGGGTCGTTGGCACCGTAGAAGCGGTTGTTGCCCACCGGCTTGCCGCCCAGCGTGGGCGCGCCCACGATGATCGCCGCCAGGTGGTTGGCCGGCTGCGGCACGCCGAGGTTGTGGCCCATGTCGGTCAGGATCTTGCGGGTGTCGGGGCTCAGCGCGAAGGTCTCGACGTTGGTCACGTCGGGCAGCCATTGCTGGTGGAAGCGCGGCGCATCGACGGCTTCCTGCACGTTCATGCCGTAGTCGACCACGTTGAGGATGGTGTGCAGCACGGCCGTGATGATGCGGCTGCCGCCCGGCGTGCCGACCACGAACACCGGCTTGCCGTCCTTGGACACGATGGTCGGGCTCATCGAGCTCAGCGGGCGCTTGCCCGGGGCGATGGCATTGGCTTCGCCCTGCACCAGGCCGTACATGTTGGGCACGCCGACCTTCGAGGTGAAGTCGTCCATCTCGTTGTTGAGCAGCACGCCGGTCTTGGCGGCCGTGACCTTGGCGCCGAACCAGTCGTTGAGCGTGTAGGTGACCGAGACCGCGTTGCCCCACTGGTCGGTGATCGAGTAGTGGGTGGTGTTGCTGCCCTCGTGCGGCGCGACGCCGGGCTTGATGTCCTTGGAGACGCCGGCCTTCTTCGGATCGATGGCAGCGCGGATCTTCTCGGCGTAGCCCTTGTCGAGCAGGCGGTCGAGCGGGTTCTTCACGAAGTCGGGGTCGCCCAGGTAGCTGTTGCGGTCGACGTAGGCATGGCGCATGGCCTCGATCTGGTAGTGCACCGACTGGGCCGAACGGAAGCCCAGGTCCTTGAGCGGGTAGCCCTCGAGGATGTTGAGCATCTCGCAGATGATCACGCCGCCCGAGCTCGGCGGCGGTGCCGACACCACGCGGTAGCCGCGGTAGTCGCACTCGACCGGCGCCAGCTCGCGCGTCTTGTACTGGTCGAGGTCGGCCTGGGTGATGATGCCCTTGCCGGCCTGGCTGGACGCCACGATCGCCTGGCCCACCCAGCCCTTGTAGAAACCGTCGGTGCCGTTCTGGCTGATCGCGCGCAGCGTCTTGCCCAGGTCCTTCTGCACCAGCTTCTGGCCGACCTGGAACGGCTCGCCCTTGTTCAGGAAGATCGCGCCGGACACCGGGTCCTTCTGGAAGTCGGCGGTCGAGGTCCAGAGCATGTCGATGTCGCCCTGCTCGAGCGCGAAGCCCTTCTCGGCGAGCTGGATCGACGGCGCGATCAGCTCGGCGCGCTTCTTCGTGCCGTACTTCTCGCGTGCGTACTCCATGCCCGACACCGTGCCGGGCACGCCCACGGCCAGGTGGCCGTTGGTGCTCAGGCCCTTGATGACGTTGCCGTCCTTGTCGAGGTACATGTTGGCCGTGGCGGCCAGCGGCGCCTTCTCGCGGAAGTCGAGGAAGGTCTTGCGGCCGTCGGCCAGCTGCACGGTCATGAAGCCGCCGCCGCCGAGGTTGCCCGCGGCCGGGTAGACCACCGCGAGCGCGTAGCCCACGGCCACGGCCGCGTCGACGGCATTGCCGCCGCGCTGGAGCACGTCGACGCCGACCTTGGACGCGAGGTGCTGGGCGCTCACCACCATGCCGTGTTCGGCCGCGACCGGCGCCTGCGACGCGGCCTGGGAAGCGCCGGCGGCCAGCGCGAGCACGGCGACGATCGCCGCGCGCAGTTGAGGGGTCGATGGAAGTCGATGCATCTGGAAGTCTCCTCTTGAGATGTGGTTGGTTGTGGAGCCTGGGAGTGTCTGGGAGGGTTCAGCCGGCGAGCAGTGCCTTGCGCCGCAGGTCGCGCAGCGCCAGCGCCACCTGCTCGCGGGCGAAGGCGCTCAGCGCCTCGGGATCGGTCATCTGCTCGTCGTTGCGCACGAAGCGCAGGCGGTCGGCTCGCACCTCGGTCTCGAGGTGCTCGACCAGCGCCTCGTGCGATCGGGTGCCGTCGAGCAGCGGCAGCAGCGCGCGCTCGAGCAGCGACAGGGCCACCGTCTCGTGCCAGCCATTGCAGACAGTGACCGAAGGCGCCTGGCCCGGCGCCAGGCCCGGCGCATTGCGCACCGAGGCCGGGGCCTGCGGCCGCGCGGGTACCTGCGCCACCGAGGGCACGGGCGTACGGCGGATGCGCAGCGCGCCGAGGATCAGCATCTCCTCGAGCATCGCCATCACCGCGGGCTCGACCGCCTCGCGCGGCTGGCCGAGCAGCGGCAGCACGCAGGCGATCAGCGCGTCGGCGCTCAGCGCCTGCGGGTAATGGCTGTCGAGCGCATGCGCCACCGCCTTGTGCAGCGGCTGGCGCAGGGTGACCGTGACGTTGCGGATCCCGGTGCAGTTCTGCTCGCGCGTGTCGAGCGTGAGCGGCGCGCCGTTCTCGCCATGGAACACGCCCGCGAACAGCAGGCCGCGGATGCGCGTGGCGTCGAGCCGGTAGCGGATGTGACGCGCCCGGTCCTGCTTCACCAGCAGCGTCTGGCGGAAGGTGCGGTTGACCAGGAAGTCGAGGTACTGCTCCATCAGCACCTGGCTGCCACCGCATTCGCGCAGCAGCGGATCGCGCACCTGGGTGCCATAGTTCTGCACGAACATCGTCGAGGGCTCGGCCTCGGCCAGGTAGGCCAGGCCATGGCTCTCGGCGCGCGCGACGAACTCCTTGAAGTAGCACGGCGCGTTGCAGGGCTCGAGGAACTCGTGCAGCAGGTACGAGGTGGCGCCGTCGCGCACGATCGGCGCGGTTTCGTCGAGCGTCTTCTTGAGCACGCTGTCGGGGCGCGCCGACTGCGCGAGGAACTCGATCATCCCGCGGGCATAGGAGAGCTTCTCCTCGGGCGTGTCGCGCGGGCCGCCGCGCAGGATCATCGCGTCGCGCACGATCTCGCGCGCCTTCCAGCCCGGGTAGACGTTGTAGCTCACGTAGGCCACGCCGTTCGGCGCGAGGTTCTCGGAGCACACGCGCAGGATCGCATCCTGCACCGGGCCCGGCACCCAGCTGTAGACGCCGTGGCAGACGATGTAGTCGAACTGGCCGAGCGAGGCGTCGACCTCGGCGATGTCGAAGGTCTTCACCTCGACGTTCGACAGGCCCAGCCGCTCGATCGCGCTCACGCCCTGCGCGATCTGCACCGACGACAGGTCGAGGCCGAGCGCGCGCGCGCCCGGATGGCGCTCGGCGAAGGGAATGAGGTTGTTGCCCGCCGCGCAGCCCAGCTCGAGCACGCGCGCGCCGGCGGGCGGAGGCGTTTCGAGGCCGAAGAGAAATGCCGTGGCTTCCAGGTGCTCCACCGCCGTCTGCGGGAACGGGTGCGAGTCGTAGGGCACCGCGTCGTAGTAGCTCGTCAGAACCGAAGTCAGGGAATCGGGCACGGGCAGCCTTTTAGATGAAGATGCGAGGGAAGAACGCGCGATCGGCGCGCGTCGGTGCCCGCCGAATATAGCCCTGCACGACGGCGAAAAGAGCCCGGGTCGGGTTGTCCAGGAGGGCGCTCGTGCTGCGAGGGCCGCCTGTAAGACAATGCCGCGACCTTCCGCGCCAGCGGCGCCCTATGCGGTCTTTGGGTGTACAAATCGGCGTTCTGACACCATGCAGCTCTCCGATCCATCCTTCGTTCTGTCGGTCTTTTTGGCCGGTGTCGCCGTCGGGGCGATGCTGGTTGCCGTCATGTCGGCCATCCGCGCCGAACGCGGGCCGAACGGCCCGATGCCCAAGCCGGGCAGCGACGGCGACCGACTGGCGCGATAACACGCCTGGCCGACGGCCACCTGGGCTCGGCACCGTCGAGACCGGGCATGCGGCATTGCCGCCTCCCCTTGCGCTCTTTGATCAGGCACGTACGCGCGCTTCACGCAGGTGAAGCGCATGTCGGATCCATGGAAGGTAAGGTTTGGCCGTGTGGCCGACCCGGGAAGGCCTCCCGGGTCGCCATGCCCGGATCGGTCCGGGCCAGCCTCAGGCAATGTGGTGGAGCTGGGGGGATTTGAACCCCCGTCCGCAAGCCTTCATCGCGCAGTTCTACATGTTTAGCGATCTGATTTAAGTCTCGCTTCCGGAGTCGCGCAGTCGCACGCTACACCGGACGCCAGCACCCTATTTTCTTGCCCCGACCCAAGGTACCCGGATCGAAGCCAGCCGATGTAATTATCCTTGCAGCCGGGAGGCACTGATTGCTCAGAACCCCCTTGCCCAGCCCATCGGCCTGCTGTTGCAAGGCTCACTGGCAATTAAGCAGCGAGTGCGAAACGTTCGTCGTTTGCAGTTAGTTTGTTTGAATCTGTTTCACGAGCGCATTCAGCTCGACATGCCCCGCTGCGACTCCGAACCCGCGTCGAAACCAGTGCAGCCCCAAGGGGCCTATTTTAGGCGCTATCCAGCAGTTTCAAGAGTTCGCCCGGAGAAGTTATCAAGGCATCGGCTTCCCAGCGGGTCGCATCGGCCTGCGCGCCCATGTAGCCGTAGGCCGCGGCCACGGTCCGCATGCCCGCCGCGCGGCCCGCGATGATGTCGCGCTCGTCGTCTCCGACGTAGATGCAATGCTCGGACGGGATGCCCAGCCGCCGGGCCGCTTCGTGCAGCGGCTCGGGATGCGGCTTGGCATGCGGCGTGGTGTCGCCGCTCACCACCGCGCCCGCGCTCGCGAACAGCGGCATCGCCTGCGTGAGCGGCTCGGTGAAGCGCTTCGACTTGTTCGTGACCACGCCCCAGCGCAGCCCGCGCGCGACCAGCGCCTCGATCAGCGGCGGAACGCCATCGAAGGCCTGCGTGTTGAACATGCAGCGCTCGTAGGTCACGAAGAACTCCTCGCGCAGCGCATCGAACTCGGGCGCATCGGGCGTGATGCCGAAGGCCACGCCGAGCATGCCGCGCGCGCCCGCGCCGGCCATGGGGCGGTAGCGCTCGAGCGGGTACGACGCCAGTCCGCGGGCGGTGCGCATCTGGTCGGCGGCGGCGCCCAGGTCGGGCGCGCTGTCGATCAGCGTGCCGTCGAGGTCGAACAGCACGGCACGGGTCGGCACGCCCTTCATGCCTGGGCCTCCGCCGGCTTCTGCGTGGCGAACATGTAGTTGACGCTGGTGTCGGCGCTGAGCCAGTAACGCCGCGTGATCGGGTTGTGCTCGAGGCCGCGCGTGTGCCGCACGTCGAGACCCGCGGCGCGGCAATAGGCCGCCAGCTCGCTGGGCCGGATCAGCTTCGCGTACTCGTGGGTGCCGCGCGGCAGCATGCCCATCACGTACTCGGCGCCGACGATCGCGAGCATGAAGGACTTGAGGTTGCGGTTGATCGTCGAGAAGAAGACCCAGCCGCCGGGCTTGACCAGCGTGGCGCAGGCCCGGATGACCGACGCCGGGTCCGGCACGTGCTCGAGCATCTCCATGCAGGTGACGACATCGAAGCTGCCGGGCTGCTCCGCCGCGAGCGCCTCGGCGCTGACCTCGCGGTACTTCACGCCGCGCGTGCCGGCCTCGAGCGCGTGCAGCTGCGCCACCTTCAGCGCCTTGCCCGCGAGGTCGGCACCGAGCACGTCGGCGCCCTTGCGGGCCATCGAATCCGAAAGAATTCCGCCACCGCAGCCTATATCGACGACGCGCCGCTGGGAAATCGGCGCAATACCTTCAATCCATTCCAGGCGCAAAGGATTGATTTCGTGCAAAGGGCGAAATTCGCCCTCCATATCCCACCACTTGTGGGCCAGCTCCGAAAATTTGGCGAGTTCGGCGGGATCGGCATTCACGTTTTCTGTCATATGACGGATTATGAAACGGACGATGACCGGCCCATGACGAATGGGCCCGTTTGAAAGCTTTCTGCCTGCATTGATTCAGGCATAAAAAAACCCCGCCGAGGCGGGGTTTCATGGTCGATGGAATCGAGCTATCAGTTGGCGCGGGTGCCGACCACTTCGATTTCCACGCGACGGTTCTTGGCGCGGCCTTCCTTGGTGCGGTTGTCAGCCACAGGCTGCTTCTCGCCCTTGCCTTCGGTGTAGACGCGGTTGCGTTCGATGCCCTTCGAGACCAGGAAGGCCTTGACGGCTTCGGCGCGACGCACCGACAGACGCTGGTTGTAGGCGTCCGAACCGATCGAGTCGGTGTGGCCGACGGCGATGATCACTTCGAGGTTCACGCCACGAATCTTCTCGACCAGGTCGGTCAGCTTCGCGCGGCCTTCAGGCTTCAGCACCGACTTGTCGAAGTCGAAGAATGCGTCGGCAGCGAAGGTCACCTTCGAAGCGGCAACGGCCGGGGGTTGAGCGGGAGCGACGGGCGGGGGAACCACGCCAGGAGCCGTGGGAACGGCGGCAGCCGGGGGAACCAGAGCGCCGTCGCAACCGGCAGCAGCCGTGGCGGGCGTCCAGTTGGCATCGCGCCAGCACAGTTCGTTCGTGCCGTTCTTCCAAACCAGTTCGCCGGTGCCGTTCTGCCAGTTGTCGATCGTAGGACCGCCATTCGCAGCGGTGACACGGGTCTGCGCGCCGGCGGCAGTGGCGAGCGCAGCGACTGCAAACATCATCGCCACTTTATTCAGTTTCTTCATGGTTCTCCTCTTGGGGAAAAAGCCGCAGCCGCGCTGCGAATCAAGGACGCTTTAAGTGACCACCACCCAAAACGTTGAGGCGATTGTGCCATAGGGTCTTTGGCAAACAGGCCGCACGGCGGCCACGAAGCGTAGGACGGAGGCGGAATAGAGTCCTTGTGTTGCGGCGGTGCGACACCCCTCACAGCGTAAAATTTCGCCTTCCTGCCGCCAGCCTCTCGCTCAATGACGTCCTTCGCCAAAGAAACCCTGCCCATCAGTCTCGAAGAGGAAATGCGCCGCAGTTATCTCGATTACGCCATGAGCGTGATCGTGGGCCGCGCCCTTCCCGACGCGAGGGACGGCCTCAAGCCGGTGCATCGCCGCGTGCTCTACGCGATGCACGAGCTCAACAACGACTGGAACCGGCCGTACAAGAAGTCGGCCCGTATCGTCGGCGACGTGATCGGCAAGTACCACCCGCACGGCGACCAGTCGGTCTACGACACCATCGTGCGGCTGGCCCAGGACTTCTCGATGCGCCACATGCTGGTCGACGGCCAGGGCAACTTCGGGTCCGTGGATGGCGACAACGCGGCCGCAATGCGGTATACGGAAATCCGGCTGGCCAAAATCGCGCATGAAATGCTGGCCGATATCGACAAGGAAACGATCGATTTCCAGGACAATTACGACGGCTCCGAAAAAGAACCGGCCGTGCTGCCGAGCCGGCTGCCGAATTTGCTGGTCAATGGCTCCGGCGGTATTGCGGTCGGCATGGCCACCAATATTCCGCCGCACAACCTCAATGAAGTGGTGGACGCCTGCCTGCACCTGCTGCGCAACCCGCAGGCCAGCATCGACGAGCTGATGGAGATCGTGCCCGCGCCCGACTTCCCCACGGCCGGCATCATCTACGGCATCAACGGCGTGAAGGACGGCTACCGCACCGGCCGCGGCAAGGTCGTGATGCGCGCCAAGTGCCACTTCGAGGACATCGACCGCGGCCAGCGCCAGGCGATCATCGTCGACGAGCTCCCCTACCAGGTCAACAAGAAGACGCTGCAGGAACGCATGGCCGAGCTGGTCCACGAGAAGAAGATCGAGGGCATCAGCCACATCCAGGACGAGTCCGACAAGTCGGGCATGCGCCTCGTCATCGAACTCAAGCGCGGCGAAGTGCCCGAGGTGGTGCTCAACAACCTCTACAAGCAGACCCAGCTGCAGGACACCTTCGGCATCAACATGGTGGCGCTGGTCGATGGCCAGCCGAAGCTGTGCAACCTCAAGGACCTGATCGAGGTCTTCCTGCAGCACCGCCGCGAAGTGGTGACGCGCCGCACGGTCTTCAACCTGCGCAAGGCCCGCGACCGCGGCCACGTGCTCGAAGGCCTGGCGGTGGCGCTGGCGAACATCGACGATTTCATCGCCATCATCCGCAACGCCCCGACCCCGCCGGTCGCCAAGGCCGAGCTGATGGCGCGCAGCTGGGACAGCAAGCTGGTGCGCGAGATGCTCACGCGCACGCGCGCCGACGGCGGCGTGATCAGTGCCGACGACTACCGCCCCGAAGGCCTCGAGCGCGAGTTCGGCATGGGCAACGACGGCCTCTACCGCCTCTCGGAGACGCAGGCCCAGGAAATCCTGCAGATGCGCCTGCAGCGCCTGACCGGCCTGGAGCAGGACAAGATCGTCGCCGAGTACAAGGAAGTCATGGCCGAGATCGACGACCTGCTCGACATCCTGGCCAAGCCGGAACGCGTCTCGACCATCATCGGCGACGAGCTCGGCGCCCTCAAGCAGGAGTTCGGCCAGTCGAAGGTCGGCGCGCGCCGCAGCCTCGTCGAGCACAGCGCCTTCGACCTCTCGACCGAAGACCTGATCACCCCCACCGACATGGTGGTGACGCTCTCGCACAGCGGCTACATCAAGAGCCAGCCGCTCGGCGAATACCGGGCGCAGAAGCGCGGCGGCCGCGGCAAGCAGGCCACCACCACCAAGGAAGACGACTGGATCGACCAGCTCTTCATCGCGAACACGCACGACTACATCCTGTGCTTCTCGAACCGCGGCCGGCTCTACTGGCTCAAGGTGTGGGAAGTGCCGGCGGGCTCGCGCGGCTCGCGCGGCCGCCCGATCGTCAACATGTTCCCGCTGGCCGAGGGCGAGAAGATCAACGTCGCGCTGCCGCTCACGGGCGAGAAGCGCAACTTCCCGGCCGACCAGTACGTGTTCATGTCGACCTCGATGGGCACGGTCAAGAAGACCACGCTCGACGAGTTCAACAACCCGCGCAAGGCCGGCATCATCGCGGTCGACCTCGATGCGGGCGACTACCTGATCGGCGCCGCCCTCACCGACGGCAAGCACGACGTGATGCTGTTCAGCGACGGCGGCAAGGCGGTGCGCTTCGACGAGAACGACGTGCGCCCGATGGGCCGCAACGCGCGCGGCGTGCGCGGCATGATGCTCGAGGAAGGCCAGGGGGTGATCGCCATGCTGGTGGCCGAGGACGAGCAGCAGAGC
The DNA here is from genome assembly GCA_016806145.1 of Variovorax paradoxus. Classification (NCBI taxonomy): domain Bacteria; kingdom Pseudomonadati; phylum Pseudomonadota; class Betaproteobacteria; order Burkholderiales; family Comamonadaceae; genus Variovorax; species Variovorax paradoxus. Next base: position 2,153,753 of record CP063166.1, on the reverse strand, counting down.
GTGCTCACAGCCACCGAAAATGGTTACGGAAAGCGAACAAGCATTACCGAATACACGCGCCACGGCCGTGGAACCAAAGGCATGATCGCTATTCAACAGAGTGAGCGAAACGGCAAGGTCGTTGCCGCCACACTCGTGCATTCGGACGATGAGATCATGCTCATCACCGACAAGGGCGTGCTGGTGCGCACCCGGGTCGCCGAGATTCGTGAACTGGGTCGCGCGACGCAAGGCGTTACGCTGATCGGGCTCGACGAAGGTGCCAAACTCAGCGGGCTGCAACGTATCGTCGAAAACGATGCCAATGGCGAACCCGAGCCCGGCGCAGACGACACTTCCACATCTTCAACGGAGAATCCTCAGTGAAAAAACAAATCAAGCTCGCACTCCTGACCGTCGCCCTGGCCGGCAGTTCGATGGGCGCCCTGGCGCAGGACAAGGCCACGCTCATCAAGCAGTTCCTCGATCTGCAGCGCCCCGGCATCGAAGCCCTGGCCCGCGGCCTGGTCGAGCAGTCGAGCGCCCCGATCGCGCAGGCCGGTTCGCAGTACCTGCAGACCCAGGTGCCCGAAGCCAAGCGCGAAGCCGCCGCCAAGGCCGCCGATGCCGAGCTCAAGAAGTACTACGACGACGCCTATCCGATCGTGCGCGACAAGGCCGTGCAACTGGCCCCGACCACGCTGACGCCGCTGCTCGAGCAGTCCTTCACCGAAGACGAACTCAAGCAGCTGCTGGCCTGGATCAACTCGCCGCTGAGCAAGAAGTACCAGGACCTGAACCCCAAGATGCAGACCGCGCTGACGGAAAAGCTGGTGGCCGAGACCCGCGCCTCCATCGAACCGAAGATGCAGGCGCTCGACACCAGCGTCGCCAAGGCGCTGGGCGCTCCGACCGAAGGAGCGGCACCCGCCAAGGCACCGGCCAAGGCTCCCGCCAAGAAGTGACGTGAACGCCCCGCACGCCCTGCAGACCCCGGCCGGCTCGCGCCCCTACAACTTCTCCGCGGGCCCCGCCGCCATGCCCGAGGCGGTGCTGCAACGCGCCGCCGCCGAAATGCTCGACTGGCACGGCAGCGGCATGAGCGTGATGGAGATGAGCCATCGCGGCAAGGAGTTCGGCGAGATCTACGCGCAGGCCGAAGCCGACCTGCGCGCGCTGCTGGCGGTACCCGCCAACTTCCGGATCCTGTTCATGCAGGGCGGCGGCCTCGGCGAGAACGCCATTGTGCCGCTGAACCTGTCGCGCGGCAGCACGGTCGACTTCGTGGTCACCGGCAGCTGGAGCATCAAGTCGCACAAGGAAGCGCAGCGTTACTGCAGCGCGCGCGTGGCCGCGAGCAACGCCGACGACCAGCACACGCGCCTGCCCGATCCCGCGAGCTGGCAGCTGTCCGGCGATGCCGCGTACGTGCACCTGTGCAGCAACGAGACGATCAACGGCATCGAATTCCACGAGCTGCCCGACCTCGCCGCCCTCGGCAGCAAGGCGCCGCTGGTGATCGACTTCTCCTCGCACGTCGCCTCGCGCGGCGTCGACTGGAGCCGCGTCGGCCTGGCCTTCGGCGGTGCGCAGAAGAACCTCGGCCCGGCCGGGCTCACGATCGTCGTCGTGCGCGAGGACCTGCTGGGCCATGCCCTCGAGATCTGCCCGAGCGCGTTCAACTACAAGACCGTGGCCGACAACCAGTCCATGTACAACACCCCGCCGACCTGGGGCATCTACATGGCGGGGCTCACGTTCCAGTGGCTGCGCGAGCAGACCGAAGGCGCGCTGACGGGCGTGGCCGCGATGGAGCAGCGCAACATCGCCAAGGCGAAGCTGCTGTACGACTTCATCGACGCGTCGTCCTTCTACCTGAACAAGATCGACCCGGGCTGCCGCTCGCGCATGAACATCCCGTTCTTCCTGCACGACGAAGCCCGCAACGAGGCCTTCCTGTCGGGCGCCCGCGCTGCGGGGTTGCTGCAGCTCAAGGGCCACAAGTCGGTGGGCGGCATGCGCGCCAGCATCTACAACGCCATGCCCCTGGAAGGCGTGCAGGCCCTGGTGAGCTACATGCGAGAATTCGAGCGGTCGCACGCCTAGACGCGCGCGAACCTCACCGATGACCGCTCCAGCTCCTACCCAGCCCTCCTCCCCCGACAACTCCGAAAGCCTCGCCGATCTGCGCGTGCAGATCGATTCGCTCGACCAGCAACTGCTGCGCCTGCTCAACGAGCGGGCCCATGTGGCGGAGCTGGTCGGCGAAGTGAAGAAACGCGAAGGCACGCCCTTCTTCCGCCCCGACCGGGTGGCCCAGGTCATCGACAAGATGCAGAAGACCAACGGCGGTCCGCTCAAGGACCTGCACGTGGCGGCCATCTGGCGCGAGATCATGTCAGCCTGCCTGGCGCTCGAGTCGCCGCAGCGCGTGGCGGTGCTCGGCCCCGAAGGCACCTTCTGCGAGCAGGCCGCCATCGAGTATTTCGGCGGCGCGGCCGACCTGATCTACTGCGCCAACTTCGACGAGGTCTTCCACGCCACCGCCGCCGGCAGCGCCCAGTACGGCGTGGTCGGCGTCGAGAACTCGACCGAGGGCGTGGTCACGCGCTCGCTCGACCTGTTCCTGCACTCGCCCACCCACGTGGTCGGCGAGGTCAGCCTGCTGGTGCGCCACCACCTGCTGCGCAGCAGCAATTCGCTCGAGGGCGTCGAGGCCGTGCTGGCCCATCCGCAGGCCCTGGCCCAGTGCCAGAGCTGGCTGGCCAAGCACCTGCCGCATGCCGAGCGCCGCGCCGTGTCGAGCAATGCCGAAGGCGCGCGCCTCGCGGCCGCCAACCCGGCCTTCGCGGCGCTGGCCGGCGAACGCGCCGCCACCCGCTTCGGGCTGCACATCGTGGCCCACGCGATTCAGGACGACTCCTACAACCGCACCCGCTTCTCGGTGATCTGCCTGCCGCAGACGCTCGCGATGCCGCCCGCCTCGGGCCGCGACTGCACCAGCCTGATCGTGTCGGTGCCCAACCGGCCGGGCGCGGTGCACGACCTGCTGGTGCCGCTGAAGCTCAACAACGTGTCGATGACCCGCTTCGAGTCGCGCCCCGCGCGCACCGGGCAGTGGGAGTACTACTTCTACATCGACCTCGACGGCCATCCCTCGCAGCCGAACGTGGCCGCGGCGCTGGCCGAACTGCGCGGTCTCTGCGCGTTCTACAAGGTGCTCGGCGCCTACCCCGTCAAGGCCTGAGTCCGTCGCAAGCAAGCACATGTTCGAGCAACTGGGATTGATCGGCTGCGGCCTGATGGGCGGCTCCTTCGCGCTGGCGCTGAAACGCGCCAGGCTGGTGAAACGGGTGGTGGGCTACAGCAAGTCGCCCTCCACCACCGAGAAGGCCAGGCAGCTCGGCGTGATCGACGTCGCCGCGCCCTCGGCGCTGCTGGCGGTGTCGGGCGCCGACATCGTGCTGCTGGCCGTGCCGGTGGCGGCCTCGGAAGCCACCTTCAAGGCGATCCGCCACGGCATCGGCAGCGACGCGCTGGTGATGGACGTCGGCTCGACCAAGGGCGACGTGATCGAGGCCGCGCGCCGCGGCCTGCAGGGGCAGCTCGGCAACTTCGTGCCGGCGCACCCGATCGCGGGCAAGGAGGTCTCGGGCATCGAACATGCCGAGGCCTCGCTGTTCACCGGGCGCCACGTGGTGCTCACCCCGATCAAGTCGACGCTGCGCTCCAACGTGCAGCGTGCCTCGCAGGTCTGGAGCGGCATCGGCGCGAACGTGCTCACCATGACCCACGAGGAGCACGACGGCGCCTTCGCCGCCGTGAGCCACCTGCCGCACCTGCTGGCCTTCGCCTACGTCAACGGCCTCGCCGGCCAGCCGCAGGGCGATCGCTTCCTGGGCCTGGCGGGTCCGGGCTTTCGCGATTTCTCGCGCATCGCCGCGAGCGATCCCGTGATGTGGCGCGACGTGCTGCTGGCCAACCGCGAGCAGGTGCTGGCGCAGTCGCGCGCCTTCCGCGCCGCGCTGCTCGAGATGGAGAACGCCATGGCCGGGGGCGAGTCGCAGGCCCTGGAGCAATCGATCGAGCGCGCCCGCCGCGTGCGGGCCGCCTGGCAGCCCGGCGCCTCGTCGTCGCCCGATTCGCAGCAGGACGCTTGAGATGTACGCCTCGGCCTTCCTCGATCTCCCCGCGCTGACCGGCGCCTCGGGCACGGTGCAGCTGCCCGGCTCCAAGAGCATCTCGAACCGCGTGCTGCTGCTGGCCGCGCTCGCGAGCGGCACCACCACCCTGCACGACGTGCTCGATTCCGACGACACCCGCGTCATGCTCAATGCGCTGCGCGCGCTGGGCTGCGGCGTCGAGCCGGCCGGCACGCTGGTGCGCATCACCGGCATCGGCGGCCGGGAGATCGGCAACACCGAGCTGCTGTCGCTGTTCCTCGGCAATGCCGGCACCGCGATGCGGCCGCTGACGGCGGCGCTGTCGCTGCTGGGCGGCGAGTTCGAACTGCGCGGCGTGCCGCGCATGCACGAGCGCCCGATCGGCGACCTGGTCGACGCCCTCACCCAGCTGGGCTGCCGCATCGACTACCTCGGCAACCCCGGCTATCCGCCGCTGCGCATCCACCCGGTGCCGCACGGCGAGCTGGTGCTCGACGCCCCGATCCGCGTGCGCGGCGACGTCTCGAGCCAGTTCCTGACCGCCCTGCTGCTCGCGCTGCCCCTCGCAGCGGCAAGCGACATCACGATCGAGGTGGTCGGCGAGCTGATCTCCAAGCCCTACATCGAGATCACGCTGAACCTGCTGGCGCGCTTCGGCATCGCGGTGCGGCGCGACGGCTGGGAGCGCTTCACGATTCCCGCCGGCAGCAGCTACCGCTCGCCGGGCGACATCCATGTCGAGGCCGACGCCTCGTCGGCCAGCTATTTCATCGCGCTGGGCGCCATCGCGACGGCCGCGTCCGGGCCCGACGGCATCCGGATCGAGGGCGTGGGCGCCGACTCGATCCAGGGCGACATCCGCTTCGTCGACGCCGCGCGCCAGATGGGCGCCGAGGTCGACAGCGGCCCGAACTGGCTCGCGGTGCGCCGCGGCGCCTGGCCGCTCAAGGCCATCGACCTCGACGCCAACCACATTCCCGACGCGGCGATGACCTTGGCCGTGATGGCGCTCTACGCCGACGGCCCCAGCACCCTGCGCAACATCGCGAGCTGGCGCGTCAAGGAAACCGATCGCATCGACGCCATGGCCAACGAGCTGCGCAAGCTCGGCGCCACGGTCGAGGCCGGGCCCGACTTCATCCGCGTGCATCCGCTGGCGCCGGCCGGCTGGCGACCCGCGAGCATCCGCACCTACGACGACCACCGGGTCGCCATGTGCTTCTCGCTCGCCGCCTTCAACCCGGCGCGGGTGCCGGTGCGCATCCTCGAGCCGCACTGCGTCGCCAAGACCTTCCCCGACTACTTCGAGACCCTGTTCTCGGTCTCCACGGCCGCCGACATCCCGGTGATCAGCATCGACGGGCCGACCGCCTCGGGCAAGGGCACCCTGGCCTCCGAAGTGGCGCGCCTGCTGGGCTACCACTACCTCGACTCGGGCTCGCTCTACCGCGTGACCGGCCTCGCCATGCGCCGCGCAGGCCTGAGCGCCGATGCCGCGCACGAGGCACGGATCGCCTCCCTGGCCGCCGCCCTGCCGCTGCAGTTCGTCGAGGGCAAGGTACTGCTGGATGGCGAGGACGTCAGCGAGCTGATCCGCTCCGAGGCCGCCGGCATGGACGCCTCGCGCGTCTCCACGCTGCCGGCCGTGCGCGAGGCCCTGCTGGGCCTGCAGCAGCGCTTTCGCCGGCTGCCGGGCCTGGTGGCCGACGGCCGCGACATGGGCACGGTGATCTTCCCCGACGCCGCGCTCAAGGTGTTCCTGACCGCGAGCGCCGCCCAGCGTGCCGAACGGCGCCATAAGCAGTTGATTTCAAAGGGTATTTCGACTACACTCGACAGTCTTCGCTCCGACCTGGAGGCGCGCGACGCCAGGGACTCGTCCCGCAGCGTCGCCCCCTTGAAGCCGGCGCAGGACGCGCGCCACCTCGACAACTCCCAGCTCTCGATCGAGCAATCGATCGACACGGTGTTGGACTGGTGGCAACAAGTGCAGCCTTTCAAGTCCGCTTGAAGGGCTCGCGCCCACCGGGTGTTCCGGGGGGCGCCTACCGCTCCAGAAGGCTCCCTTCGCGCGACAGCGCACCGGCCTTCTGGTTGTTCAACCAACCGGGCTTCCGCCCACAACCAACCGCCGTCTCCAGATCCAGCGCAGTCGCATGCAATGTCGCAAGAGCGCCTGCCAACCCTGCCTGACGGAAGGAACCATAAATGTCTGAATCTTTTGCCGACTTATTCGAAGAGTCCCTGAAGCGTTCCGAAATGCGCACCGGCGAGGTCATCACGGCCGAAGTCGTGCGTGTCGAACACAACCACGTCGTCGTCAACGCCGGTCTGAAGTCCGAAGCGTATGTGCCGATCGAAGAGTTCAAGAACGACAAGGGCGAGCTCGAAGTCCAGGCCGGCGATTTCGTTTCCGTTGCCATCGGCAGCGTTGAAAACGGCTACGGCGACACCATCCTCTCGCGCGACACCGCCAAGCGTCTCGCTTCGTGGCTGGCCCTCGAGAAGGCGCTGGAATCGGGCGACTTCGTCACCGGCACCACCAGCGGCAAGGTCAAGGGCGGCCTCACGGTGCTCGTCAACGGCATCCGCGCGTTCCTGCCGGGCTCGCTGATCGACACGCGTCCGATCAAGGACCTGACCCCGTACGAGAACAAGACCCTCGAATTCAAGGTCATCAAGCTCGACCGCAAGCGCAACAACGTCGTGCTGTCGCGCCGTGCCGTGGTCGAAGCCAGCATGGGCGAAGAACGCGCCAAGCTGATGGAAACCCTGAAGGAAGGCGCTGTTGTCCGCGGCGTGGTCAAGAACATCACCGAATACGGTGCGTTCGTGGACCTCGGCGGCATCGACGGCCTGCTGCACATCACCGACATGGCATGGCGCCGCGTCCGCCACCCGAGCGAAGTCGTTCAGGCCGGCCAGGAAATCACCGCCAAGATCCTCAAGTTCGACACCGAGAAGAACCGTGTCTCGCTGGGTCTGAAGCAAATGGGCGACGACCCGTGGATGGGCGTTTCGCGCCGCTACCCGCAATCGACCCGCCTGTTCGGCAAGGTCACGAACATTGCCGACTACGGCGCGTTCGTCGAGCTCGAACCCGGCATCGAAGGCCTGGTGCACGTCTCGGAAATGGACTGGACCAACAAGAACATCGCTCCGAACAAGATCGTCTCGCTGGGCGACGAAGTCGAAGTCATGGTCCTCGAGATCGACGAAGACAAGCGCCGCATCAGCCTGGGCATGAAGCAGTGCAAGGCCAACCCGTGGCAAGAGTTCGCTCAGAACACGAAGCGTGGCGACCGCGTCAAGGGCCCGATCAAGTCGATCACCGACTTCGGCGTGTTCGTGGGTCTGGCTGCCGGCATCGACGGCCTGGTTCACCTCTCGGACCTCTCGTGGAACGAAGCCGGCGAGACCGCCGTTCGCAACTACAAGAAGGGCCAGGAAGTCGAAGCGATCGTGCTGGCCGTCGACGTGGACCGCGAGCGCATCTCGCTGGGCATCAAGCAGCTCGACAGCGACCCGTTCACCACCTTCACCACGGTCAACGACAAGGGCCAGATCGTGACCGGCAAGGTCAAGACGGTCGACGCCCGCGGCGCCGAGATCGACCTGGGTGAGGACATCATCGGCTACCTCCGTGCTTCGGAAATCTCGCGCGACCGCGTCGAAGATGCCCGCAACGTGCTGAAGGAAGGCGACGAAGTCACGGCCATCGTCGTGAACGTGGATCGCAAGACCCGCAACATCCAGCTGTCGATCAAGCAGAAGGACATGGTCGACGAGCAAGGCGCCATGGCCAGCCTGAGCCAGCAGTCGGCACGCGAGAACGCGGGCACGACGAGCCTGGGCGCCCTGCTGCGCGCCAAGCTGGACAACAGCGACAAGTAAGCCGTCGCCCGAAGACAGAGCAGGCCCTGGTGGCCTCTCTGTCTTTTTTTTCGCCCCTGCTTTTTGCTTTGACCTATGACCCGCTCTGACCTCGTCGAAGAACTCGCAGCGCGCTTTGCGCAACTCACCCACCGGGATGCCGAATACGCCGTCAAGACCATCCTCGACGCGATGAGCGATGCCCTGGTGCGCGGGCACCGGATCGAGATCCGCGGCTTCGGCAGCTTCTCGGTCAACCGGCGTCCGCCGCGCATCGGCCGCAACCCGCGCTCGGGCGAGAGCGTGCAGATTCCCGAGAAGCGCGTGCCGCACTTCAAGCCCGGCAAGGCCTTGCGCGAGGCGGTCGACGCCCGCAGCGCCGAACTCGGCATCAAGACGACGCCGAAGGCCTGAGTCCAGCCGCCGACGGCCCCTCCATCGGCGCGGACCGTTCGGCGCAGGTGCAAACGTAGAATCGTCCCGCCAACGGGACCGCGCATGAAATACCTCCTGTGGCTGCTCAAGGCAGCCATTTTTTTTACGCTCTTCGCCTTCGCGCTGAACAACCAGCACGACGCGACCGTCTATTTCTTCTTCGGCACCTACTGGCGCGCGCCGCTGGTGCTGGTCGTGCTGGCCGCCTTCGCGGGCGGCCTCGTGGTGGGCGCGCTCGGCATGCTGCCGGGCTGGTGGAAGCACCGCAGCGCCGCGGCCCAGCTGCCGGCCGTCTCCGCGGGCAATGCCGCCGCCTCCTCCGCCCCGGCCGCCGCGCCGGCGGCAACCCCGGCGCCGACCATCGCCGCCACCGACCTTCCCGCCGTACGCCAACATGGACTTTGATCCCAGCTGGTTGCTGATCAGCCTGCCCGTCGCCTTCGTCCTCGGCTGGCTGGCCTCCCGCTTCGACATCCGCCAGCTCAAGCTCGAGAACCGCCAGGCCCCCAAGGCCTACTTCCGCGGGCTCAACTTCCTGCTCAACGAGCAGCAGGACCAGGCCATCGACGCCTTCATCGAGGCGGTGCAGAACGACCCCGACACGCAGGAGCTGCACTTCGCGCTCGGCAACCTGTTCCGCCGCCGCGGCGAATACCAGCGCGCGGTGCGCGTGCACGAGCACCTGCTCGGCCGCGGCGACCTGAGCCGCAGCGACCGCGAGCGTGCCCAGCATGCGCTGGCGCAGGACTTCCTGCGCGCCGGCCTGCTCGACCGCGCCGAGGCCGCGCTGCAGAAGCTCGAGAGCACGCGCTACGAGAACGAGGCGCGGCTCGCGCTGCTGGCCATCTACGAGCGCTCGCGCGAATGGAGCCAGGCCGCCGACGTGGCGCGCAAGCTCGACGAATCCGACCAGGCCAGCTACGGCACGCGCCGCGCGCACCACCTGTGCGAGCAGGCCGCCGAACAGGTCGGCATGGGCGACCTCGCGGCCGCGCGCCGCCTGCTCGAACAGGCCGTGGCCCAGGCGCCGCAGGCGCCGCGCCCGGCGATCGACACCGCGACCCTGCAACTGCGCAGCGGCGAAGCCGGCGCCGCCTTCGACACCCTGGTGGCGCTGAGCGACACCGCGCCGCTCGCGCTGCCGCTGTATGCCGCCGCGCTGCAGCAGGCGGCCGTGGCCGCCCACCGCGAACCCGAGGCGCTCGCGCTGCTGCAGCGCCGCTATGCCGAATCGCCGTCGATCGACGTGCTCGAAGCACTGATCGCGCTCGGCGGCGCGCCCGCCGGCACCACGCCCGAGGCCGAGGGCGAAGCACCCGTGCCACGCGACGGCTACATCGCGCACCTCGCGCACCAGCCCTCGCTGGTCGCGGCCTCGCGCTGGCTCGCGGGCGAACGCTTCGAGCACGAGCAGTTCCATCCGCAGGTGCAGCGCGCGCTCGACCAGGCCACGCGGCCGCTGATGCGCTACCGCTGCGCGGCCTGCGGCTTCGAGGCGCACCAGTACTTCTGGCACTGCCCCGGCTGCCAGGCCTGGGACAGCTATCCACCGCGCCGCGTCGAAGAGCTCTGATCGACCTCGGAGGCGAGACCTTCGATCACCTTGCTGAACAATGGTGGCCGCTGGCGCCCAGCCGTCAACGCCCCGTTCCGAGCCCTCGTTGAGCCGAAGCCGACGTCTTGTCGGCGCATCAAAAGTATCAACGAGGGAGTTCAAACATGTTCAAGAAAATCGTGGCCACGGCCGCCCTGCTGTTCGCTGCCGCATCGTTCGCGGCGGTCGATGTCAACAAGGGCAGCGAAGCCGATCTCGACGGGTTGAAGGGCGTGGGACCCGCGCTTTCCAAACGCATCCTCGACGCGCGCAAGCAGGGCGAGTTCAAGGACTGGGCCGATCTCATGCAGCGCGTGAAGGGCGTGAAGGAGAAGGCCGCGGCCAAGCTCTCGGCCGAAGGGCTGACGGTCAACGGCAAGGCCTACGCGGGCGGCGACGCACCGGCCGCCGCGCCCAAGGCCGGCAAGCCCGCGAAGGTCGCGGCCAAGGAATGACGGGGTCTTAGTCCCGCGAACGAGCCGCCCTCCGGGGCGGCTTTTTCATGGGCGTCAACCCATGCCGCCACGGTGCCGCCACCGCGCAACACGCAGGGAAAGGCCTCAGCAAGTGGCCCGGAATTTGCACGTATGCTTTTCTTTCGTTTTGCTTTCACTACATCCGGAGCGCGCACATGAATCACAAGTTCGGCCTGGCCCTCGCAGGCCTCACCCTCGGCGCCGCGGCCTTCGCGCAAACCAAGTGGGATCTGCCCACGGCCTACCCGGCCACCAACTACCACACCGAGAACATCACGCAGTTCGCGAAGGACGTGGATGCGGCCACCGGCGGCAAGCTCAAGGTCACCGTGCATGCGAACGCCTCGCTGTTCAAGGCGCCCGAGATCAAGCGCGCGGTGCAAAGCGGCCAGGCGCAGGCCGGCGAGATCCTGCTGGCCAACTTCGCCAACGAGAACCCGATCTATGCGCTCGACGGTGTGCCCTTCCTCGCCACCACCTACCCCGAGGCGAAGAAGCTCTATGAAGCCTCCAAGCCCGCGATGGAGAAGCTGCTGGCCGCGCAGGGCATCAAGGTGCTGTTCGTGGTGCCGTGGGCGCCGCAGGGCATCTATTCGAAGAAGGAAGTGAGCTCGGTGGCCGACCTGCGCGGCATCAAGTGGCGCGCCTACAGCCCGGCCACCGCCAAGATCGCCGAACTGATCGGCGCGCAGCCGGTGCAGATCCAGCAGGCCGAGCTCAGCGCCGCCATGGCCACCGGCGTGATCGAAAGCTACATGAGCTCGGGCTCGACCGGCTACGACACCAAGACCTTCGAGCACATCAAGAACTTCTACGACACGCAGGCCTGGATCCCGAAGAACGCGATCCTCGTCAATGCCAAGGCCTTCGACGCGCTCGACGCCACCACCAAGGCCGCCGTCACCAAGGCCGCGGCCGATGCGGAAGCCCGCGGCTGGAAGGTCGCGATCGAGAAGAACGACGAGTACAAGCGCCTGCTCGCCGAGCGCGGCATGAAGATCCACAAGCCCTCGGCCAAGCTCGATGCCGACATGCGCCAGGTCGGCGGCATCATGCAGGCCGACTGGCTCAAGGCGGCCGGGCCCGACGGTCAAGCCATCGTCGACGCGTACAAGAAAAAGTAGCCCGTGCGCAAATTCCTGGACCGCCTCTACGACGGCGCCGGCGCGCTCGGCGCGTTCTGCGTGTTCCTGATCTTCGTGCTGATGATCCTGGCCGGCGTGGGCCGGCAGATGAACTGGCACGTGAGCGGGCTCAACGACGTGGTGGCGTGGCTCTGCGCGGCCGCGGCCTTCTTCGCGATGGCCCATGCGTTCCGCCACGGCGACTTCGTGCGCGTCACGCTGCTGCTCGAGGCCGTGCCGCCGAAGACGCGGCGCGTGCTCGACGTCACCTGCCTGCTGATCGCGGCGGTCTCGGTGTCCTATCTCACCTACTGGGCCACCAGCTTCACCTGGGAGAGCTACGAGTTCGCCGAGATGGCCACGGGCCTGGTCGTGATTCCGATCTGGATTCCGCAGTCGACCTTCGTGATCGGCTGCTGGCTGCTGCTGATCGCGATGATCGACGAGCTCGTGGGCGTGCTGCGCGGCGAGAAGCCCAGCTACCAGCGCGCCATAGAAGAACGCCACGCCGCGGGCGACTTCTCCTCCGACGTCTGAGTCTTCGAACACCCACAACAACACCCAAGACACCCGATGTTCGAAAACCTCTGGATGGGCGCCCTGCTGCTCGGGATCATGCTGCTGCTGCTCGCGGGCGGCGTCTGGATCGCGATGACGCTGGCCATCGTCGGCTGGGTCGGCCAGGCCTTCTTCACCAACACGCTGCCGGGCAAGAACCTGTTCTCTGCCTTCTGGGAAAGCAATGCGAGCTGGGAGCTCGCGGCGCTGCCGCTGTTCATCTGGATGGGCGAGATCCTCTTTCGAACCAAGCTCAGCGAGGAGATGTTCGAGGGCCTGCGCCCCTGGCTCAATCGCGTGCCGGGCCGGCTGATGCACACCACCATCCTGGGCTGCGGCGTGTTCGGCTCGGTCTCGGGCTCCTCGGCCGCGACCTGCGCCACCATCGCCAAGGTCGCGCTGCCCGAGCTCAAGCGCCGCGGCTACAACGAGAAGCTCGCGATCGGCTCGCTCGCCACGGCCGGCACGCTCGGCATCCTGATCCCGCCTTCGATCACGATGGTGGTCTATGCCGTGGCGGCCGACGCGTCGATCATCCGCATCTTCCTCGCCGGCTTCCTGCCGGGCTTCCTGCTGATGCTGCTGTTCTCGGGCTACATCGGCTGGTGGAGCCTGCGCAATCCCGACAAGGTGCCGCCGGCCGATCCGCCGACCACCTTCATGGAGAAGATCCGCCTCTCGGGCAACCTGATTCCCTGCGCGCTGCTGATCGTCTTCATCGTCTGGGTGCTGGTCGCGGGCTGGGCCACGGCCACCGAATGCGCGGCCTTCGGCGTGCTCGGTTCGCTGGCCATCGCGGCCTGGGGCCGCAGCCTGACCTGGAAGAACTTCAAGGACGGACTCATGGGTGCCACGCGCACCAGCTGCATGATCATGTTCATCCTCGCGGGCGCGGCCTTCCTCACCAAGACCATGGCCTTCACCGGCATCCCGCGCGAACTCGCCGAATGGGTCGACAGCATGCACCTGTCGCCCTACGCGCTGATCGGGGCGCTGGTCGTGGTCTACCTGGTGCTGGGCACGGCGCTCGACGGCATCTCGATGATCGTGCTGACCAGCGCGGTGGTGCTGCCGATGATCCAGAAGGCGGGCTTCGACCTCGTGTGGTTCGGCATCTTCATCGTGCTGCTGGTCGAGATCGCCGAGGTCACGCCGCCGGTGGGCTTCAACCTCTTCGTGCTGCAGAACATGACGGGCAAGGACAGCAACGTGATCGCCAAGGCGGCGATCCCGTTCTTCTTCTGCCTCGTGCTGTGCATCGCGCTGATCACGCTGTTCCCGAGCATCGTCACCATCCTGCCCGACGTCGTGATGGGCAAGGAGCGCTAGCAGCGCCCGCGGCGGCCTGCGGATAATCGCCGCCATGCTGCTGAACGCCGTCGTCATCTGCCTCGCCGCCTGTGTCGGCGCCCTCCTGCGCTGGGGCTTCGCCCTGTGGCTCAACCCCGGCGGCGTCCTGCCCTGGGGCACGCTGGCGGTGAACCTGATCGGCGGTTACCTGATCGGCGTGGCCATCGGCGTGTTCAGCGGCCTGCCGGACATCAACCCGGCCTGGCGCCTGATGGTGATCACCGGCTTCCTCGGCACCCTCACCACCTTCTCGAGCTTCTCGGCCGAAGTGGTGGGCATGCTGACCGCCGGCCGCGTCGGGCTCGCCATGGGCACCATCGCCCTGCACCTGGGCGGCTCGCTGTGCATGACCTGGCTTGGACTGCGCACCGTGCAGGCCTTCTCGGCCTGATCGCCGGCCCAAAAACCGCCTTATGTCCTGCGGTTATAGATAGGGTCCTCCATAGAGGCGGCCGATAGAATCGACCGCAATGCCCCTCGTCCTGCTCGTCGCACTCCCGTTCCTTGCCAGCGTACTGGCGGCCTTGATGCCGTCGAACGCGCGCAACCGGGAGTCCACGCTCGCGGGGCTGGTCGCGCTGGGCTGCGCGGTGCAGACGGCGTGGCTCTTCCCGCGGCTCGCCAACGGCAACGTGCTGCGCCACGAGATCGAATGGCTGCCCGCGCTGGGCCTGAACCTCGTGTTCCGCATGGACGGCTTCGCCTGGCTGTTCTGCATGCTGGTGCTGGGCATCGGCACGCTGGTGGTGCTCTACGCGCGCTACTACATGTCGGCCTCCGACCCGGTGCCGCGCTTCTTCTCTTTCTTCCTCGCGTTCATGGGCGCGATGATGGGCGTGGTGCTTTCGGGCAACCTGATCCAGATGGTGCTGTTCTGGGAGCTCACCAGCCTGTTCTCCTTCCTGCTGATCGGCTACTGGCACCACCGGCGCGATGCCCGGCGCGGCGCGCGCATGGCGCTCACGGTCACCGGCGCGGGCGGGCTGTGCCTGCTGGCCGGCGTGCTGGTGCTGGGCCGCATCGTCGGCAGCTACGAGCTCGACGTGGTGCTGGCCTCGGGCGACGTGATCCGCGCCCATGCGCTGTACCCGGTGGCGCTGGTGCTGATCCTGCTGGGCGCCTTCACCAAGAGCGCGCAGTTCCCGTTCCACTTCTGGCTGCCGCGCGCCATGGCCGCGCCCACGCCGGTGTCGGCCTACCTGCACTCGGCCACCATGGTGAAGCTCGGCGTGTTCCTGATGGCGCGGCTGTGGCCCGTGCTCTCGGGCACCGAGCAGTGGTTCTGGCTGGTGGGCGGCGCGGGCGCCATCACGCTGCTGCTCGGCGGCTTCATCGCGATGTTCCAGCGCGACCTGAAGGCGCTGCTGGCCTACTCGACCATCTCGCACCTCGGCCTCATCACCCTGCTGCTGGGCCTCAACAGCCCGCTCGCGGCGGTGGCGGCGGTGTTCCACGTCATGAACCACGCGACCTTCAAGGCCTCGCTCTTCATGGCCGCCGGCATCATCGACCACGAGACCGGCACGCGCGACATCCGCAAGCTCAGCGGCCTGATGAAGCTGATGCCGATCACCGGCACGCTGGCCATCATCGCGAGCGCCTCGATGGCCGGCGTGCCGCTGCTCAACGGCTTCCTCTCGAAGGAGATGTTCTTCGCCGAGACGGTGTTCATCCAGGCCACGCCCTGGGTCGACCTCAGCCTGCCGCTGATCGCCACGCTGGCCGGCATCTTCAGCGTGGCCTACTCGGCGCGCTTCGTGTTCGACGTGTTCTTCGGCGCGCCCTGCGGCAACGAGGTGCCCAAGCCGCCGCACGAGCCGCCGCACTGGATGCGCGTGCCGGTCGAGCTGCTGGTGCTGATCTGCCTGGTGGTGGGCGTGGCGCCGGCCTGGTCGGTCGGCCCGATGCTCGCGGCCGCGGCGGCGCCCGTGGTCGGCGGCATCCTGCCCGAGTACAGCCTGGCCGTGTGGCACGGCTTCAACCTGCCGCTGCTGATGAGCTTCGTCGCCCTGGCGGGCGGCGCCGGGCTGTACCTGCTGCAGCGCCGCCAGCGCGCGGCCGGCGGCCTCGAGAACACGCCGCTCTTGCACCGCTTCGACGGCCAGGTGATCTTCGAGCACCTGATCGCGCTGCTGAGCGAGGCCGGCCGGCGCAGCCGCCGCCTGTTCGGCACGCGCCGCATGCAGACCCAGTTGCTGCTGCTCGTGGTGGTGGCCGTGGCCGGCGCCTTCGCCGCGCTCAAGCAGACACCCGCGGCCGCCGGCACGCGCGAGCTGCTGCCCTTCTCGCCGATGTTCGCCATGACCTGGCTGATCGGCGGCGTCTGCGCGCTGGCCGCCGCCTGGCAGGCCAAGTTCCACCGGCTCGCCGCATTGATGCTGGCCGCGGGCGCGGGCCTGGTCTCGTGCGTCACCTACATCTGGTTCTCGGCGCCCGACCTCGCGCTCACGCAATTGGTGGTCGAGGCCGTGACCACGGTGCTGATCCTGCTCGGGCTGCGCTGGCTGCCGATGCGCAGCAAGGACGCGGTGCAGACCGCGAGCGCGCGGCTGCGCCCCTGGGGCCGGCGCGGCCGCGACCTGCTGGTGGCCACCGTCGCGGGCTGCGGCATGGCGGCGCTGGCCTGGGCCATGATGACGCGCACCTTCCCGCAGAGCATCTCGCCCTTCTTCCTCGAGCGCGCGCTCAGCGAGGGCGGCGGCACCAACGTGGTCAACGTGATGCTGGTCGACTTCCGCGGCTTCGACACCTTCGGCGAGATCACCGTGCTCGGCGTGGTGGCGCTCACCGTCTATGCGCTGCTGCGCCGCTTCCGGCCCGCGGTCGAATCGATGGCGCTGCCGCCGCAGCAGCGCGCCCAGGCCGACGACGGCAGCAGCGACCTGCTGAACCCGCGCCGCGCCAAGGACACCGCCGTCGGCTACCTGATGGTGCCCGCGGTGCTGGTGCGCCTGCTGCTGCCGCTGTCGGTGCTGGTGGCGGTCTATCTCTTCATGCGCGGCCACAACGCGCCCGGCGGCGGCTTCGTCGCGGGGCTGGTGATGTCGGTGGCGCTGGTGCTGCAGTTCATCGTCTCCGGCACCGAGTGGGTGGAAGAGCACCTGCGCATCTACCCGCGCCGCTGGATCGCCATCGGCCTGCTGTTCGCGCTCGGTACCGGCAGCGGCGCGGTCTTCTTCGGCTACCCCTTCCTGACCACGCACACCGCCCACCTGCACCTGCCGGTGCTCGGCGACATCCACGTGCCCAGTGCCCTGTTCTTCGACATCGGCGTGTTCGCGCTGGTGCTCGGTGCCACCATGCTGATCCTCACCGCGCTCGCGCACCAGTCGGTGCGCAGCCATCGCTGGGCCGACGAGCAGGCCGAACAATGACCACCCCCGTTGCTTGCTCACTTCGTGTAGCCGCCTCCCCCCTCAAGGGGGCAACACCAGCGGCCCGGCAAAGCCGGTTCCGCGGTGTTCCCCGCAAAAAGCGGAAGGCCGTGTTGCGCGGGGCATCATCGATCCGGCTTTGCCGGGCGATCGATGCCGCCCCCGGTAGGGGGTTGGCGAAGCGACACGAAGTGCGCGCAGCCTGGGGGGGAGCCTAGTATGGAAATCGTGCTTGCCCTCGCGATCGGCGTGCTGACCGGCTCGGGTGTCTACCTGCTGCTGCGTCCGCGCACCTTCCAGGTCATCATGGGCCTCACGCTCATCTCGTACGCGGTCAATCTCTTCATCTTCAGCATGGGCCGGCTCAAGGTCGACAGCGAGCCGGTGCTGATCCCCGGCTTCGCGGCCACGCTGGCCAACACGGCCGACCCGATGCCGCAGGCGCTGGTGCTCACCGCGATCGTGATCGGCTTCGCGATGACCGCGCTGTTCCTGGTGGTGCTGCTGGCCTCGCGCGGCCTGACCGGCACCGACCACGTGGACGGCGAGGAACGCCAGGAACAGGAAGAGGCGCGCGAATGACCGAGCTCTTCCGCCTGCTCGACCAGCTGCTCGAGATCAGCATGCCGCACCTGGTGGCGGTGCCGATCCTGGTGCCGATGCTCACGGCCGCGCTGATGCTGCTCTTGGGCGAGCAGCGCCGCCGCACCAAGTCCTTCCTCAGCGTCGTCTCGGGCCTGGTGGGCCTCATGGCCGCGCTCGCGCTGCTGCGCTGGGTCAACGCGGCCGACACCGGCGGCGGCCCGGGCTCGATCGGCGTCTATCTGCCGGGCAACTGGCGCGCGCCCTTCGGCATCGTGCTGGTGGCCGACCGGCTCTCGACCATGATGGTGGCGCTGACCGGCGTGATCGCCTTCGCCGCCTCGATCTACTCCACCTCGCGCTGGGACCGCGCGGGCGTGCACTTCCATCCGCTGCTGCAGCTGCAGCTCATGGGCCTGAACGGCGCCTTCCTCACCGGCGACCTGTTCAACCTGTTCGTGTTCTTCGAGGTCATGCTGGCCGCCTCCTACGGCCTGCTGCTGCACGGCTCGGGCCGGCTGCGGGTGCAGGCCGGGCTGCACTACATCGCGATCAACCTCGCCGCCTCCTCGCTGTTCCTGATCGGCGCGGCCATGCTGTATGGCGCCACCGGCACGCTCAACATGGCCGACCTGGGGCTGCGCATCGCCCAGCTCGCGCCCGGCGACCGCGGCCTGGTGCACGCGGCCGCGGCCATTCTGTTCACCGCCTTCTTCGCCAAGGCCGGGGCCTGGCCGCTCAACTTCTGGCTGGTGCCGGCCTACAGCGCGGCGGTGTCGCCGGTGGGCGCGGTGTTCGCGCTGCTCACCAAGCTCGGCGTCTACACCGTGCTGCGGCTGTGGACCGTGCTGTTCGCGCCCGACACCGGCGCCTCGGCCGAGTTCGGCCAGGTGGTGCTGATCGGCGCCGGCCTCGCCACCCTGTTCGTCGCGGCCATCGGCATCGTCGGCACGCAGCGGCTGTCGAACCTCGCGGGCTTCAGCGTGCTGATCTCGGCCGGCACGCTGCTCACCGCGGTCGGGCTGGGCCAGCCCGATGTCTGGGCCGGCGCGCTGTTCTACCTGCTGAGCTCCACGCTCGCGGTGGCCGCCTTCTTCCTCTTGATCGACATGATCGAGCGCTGGCGCAACGCCGGCATGAGCGTGGCGCCGCACGAGGCCGCGGGCAATGCGCCCTTCCTGGCCGAGGACCTGCGCGCGCTCGACGACGTGAACCTCGACGACAACGCGCAGGCGCTCTACGGCCGAGCCATCCCGGCCGGCGTGGCCTTCCTGGGCCTGAGCTTCATGATCTGCACGCTGCTGCTCACCGGCCTGCCGCCGCTGTCGGGCTTCGTCGGCAAGTTCGCGATGCTCTCGGGGCTGATGGGCAACAGCGCCGCGCTCACCGTTGCCGACTGGACCTTCCTCGTGCTGCTGATCACCTCGGGCTTCCTCGCGCTGATCGCGCTGACCCGCACCGGCATCCGCCATTTCTGGACCCAGCCGCATGCCAACCTGCCCTCGCTGCCCGCGCTCGAGGTGCTGCCGGTGGCCGGGCTGATCGCGGCCTGCATCGCGCTCACCGTCTGGTCCGAGCCGGTGCTGCGCCACGCGATGGCCACCGCCGAGGGCCTGCGCACGCCGAGCGCCTACCGCGAGGCGGTGATGGGCGCGCGGCAGGTGCCGAACCCGGCGCCCAAGGGCGATGCGAAGGCCGGCACGCCATGAAGCGCCTGATCCCCTCCCCGCCGCTGTCGGTCGCGCTGCTCGTCGTCTGGCTGCTGCTCAACCAGTCGCTCGAGGCCAGCACGCTGGTGTCGGGCCTGCTGCTGGCCGTCGCCGTGCCGCTGCTGACCAAGGGCCTGCGGCCCGCCACCGTGCGCATGCGCCGGCCCGGCGTGGCGTTGCGGCTGGCCGGCGTCGTGCTCTACGACATGTCGCTGTCGGTGTTCGCGGTGGCGCGCGCGCTGCTCACGCGCCGCAGCGACCAGATCCATTCGAACTTCCTGCGCATACCGCTCGACCTGCGCGACCCCAACGGCCTCGCCGTGCTCGCGATGATCATGTGCCTCACGCCCGGCACCGCCTGGGGCGAGGTGGCCTTCGACCGCAGCACCCTGCTGATCCACGTCTTTGACCTCGACGACGAGGCGGCCTTCATCGCCCAGATCAAGAGCCGCTACGAACGTCCGCTGATGGAGATCTTCGAATCATGACGCCCATCCTCTTCTGGTCGCTCAAGTTCGCGCTGTTCCTGCTCGCGGTGGCGATGCTGTGCGCCGTCGCGCGCCTCTTGATCGGCCCCACCGCCCAGGACCGCGTGATGGCGCTCGACTGCCTCTACATCAACGGCATGCTGATGATGCTGACGCTGGGCATCGTCTACGCGAGCGACGTCTACTTCGGCGCCGCGATGCTGATCGCGCTGTTCGGCTTCGTCAGCTCGACGGCGATGGCCAAGTTCCTGCTGCGCGGGGAGGTGATCGAATGAGCGATTTCATCGTGGGCCCGCTGCCGCTGTGGGCCGAGGTCGTCACCGGCGTGTTCGCGGTGCTGGGCGCGGCCTTCGCGGCCATCGGCTCCTTCGGCCTGGTGCGGCTGCCGAGCTTCTTCCGCCGCATCCACGCGCCCACCCTGGGCGCCACCGGCGGCGTGTGGTCGATGATGGTCGCGACCATCGTCTACTTCTCGGTGCAGAGCCACAGCCTGTTCCTGCACGCGACCCTGATCGCGCTGTTCGTGGCGCTCACCACGCCCGTCACCACCATCTTCCTGATGCGCGCCGCGCTGTTCCGCGAACGGCAGAAGCACGGCGACGTGCCGCCGCCCGCGCCCTCGGACCAGGCGCCGATTCCGCCCTACCAAGGCTGAAGGCCCGCGGGCGCGCAAGGCGCTCAGGGCGCCATGCGCACGTTCTTGTCGAGGAAGTCGTTGCTGAACAGCAGCGCGGGGTCGTAGGGCTTCTCGATGCCGATCAGCGACGAGACCAGCTCGTAGTCGGCCTTCACGCGCGCGCCGTCGAAGGCGCCGAGCGCCACCTTGGTGGTGGTGTCGTCGCGCATCAGCTGCTTGATGCGCTCCCACTGGTCGCGCTGGTTGTCGGGCGACAGGCCGCTCACGCTCGCGGTCAGCGCCTGCAGGCAGGGCGCGAAGTCCTTCACGCAGGCCTCGTAGGCGCGCTGCGTGACGGCGACGAACTTCTTCACCTGCTCGGGCTTCTTCGCAAGATAGGCGCCGTTGACGATCAGCGAGTTGCCGTAGACGTTCACGCCGGCCGTGCGCCAGGGCTGGAAGCCGAGGTCGTCGCCGAACTCGCGCACCTTGAGGTCGTGCTCGTTGTAGAAGTCGCTGATGATGTCGACCGACTTGCTCTTGAGCGCCGCCACCTTGGCCTGCGGGCTCACGTTGACGAAGCTCACGCTGGCCGGATCGAGCCCGGTCTTCTTCGCGAAGGCCGGCCACATCAGGCGCGCGGCGTCGCCCGGCGGATTGCCGATCTTGCGGCCCGCGAAGTCCTTCGGCCCCTGGATGCCCGAGGACTTGAGCCAGTAGAAGCCCTGCGGGCTGTTGGCGTAGATCACCATCAGCGCCTTCACGTCGGCGCCCTTGCCGCGGGCCTGGATGGTGGTGGGCAGGTCGGAGATGCCGAGCTCGCTGCCGCCCGTGCCCACGCGCTGCGCCGACACGGCCGAGCCCTTGCCGGCCTCGATGTTGAGGTCGATGCCGGCCTCCGAATACCAGCCCTTGGACTTCGCGTAGTAGAGCGGCGCATGGTCCGCCGTGGGCGTCCAGTTGAGCATCAGGCTCATGGAATCGGCGGCGAATGCCGCGGGGCCCTGCAGCGCGAGAACGGCGGCGGCGCCAGCCACCGACAACAGCTTTTTCATGCAGCTCACTCCAAAAGAAGGTACAAACAGATCCTGAAATTCATATTACCAACTGTTTGGTTGATAGGCAATCGAAGCCTTCCCGCCCTGGAGACAGAATCCGACCATGCCTTCCGCCACCTCCCGCAAGTCCGCCGCCGCACCCGCCGCCACACCAGCAGCCCCCGTCGCCACGCGCCGCGAGCGCGACCCCGTCGCCGCCAAGCAGGCGCTGATCGCCGCCGCGGTCGCCGAGTTCGCGACCAAGGGCTTCGCGGGCGCGCGCGTCGACGAGATCGCCTCCGCCGCGGGCGTGAACAAGCAGCTCGTCTACCACTACTTCGAGAGCAAGCAGGGGCTGTACCTGGTGGCGCTCGAATCGGTCTATGCCGAGATCCGCGAGAAGGAACAGAAGCTCGAGCTCGGTGCGCTCGAGCCGCGCGAGGCGATGGCGCAGCTGGTGGCCTTCTCCTTCGACTACCTGGCCGAGCATCCCGAGTTCATCGCCATGCTGGCCGACGAGAACCGCAACCGCGGCGAGCACCTGCACGAGTCGGAGCGGCTGCAGAAGATGCACTCGCCCTTCATCGAGATGCTCGAGGCCACGCTCGAGCGCGGCGTGGCCGCGGGCGTGTTCCGCGCCGACTTCGACGCGATCAACCTCTACATCTCGATCGCCGGCATCTCCTACTTCTTCTTCTCGAACAACCACACGCTGTCGGCCATCTTCGGCACGCCGCTGGACGCACGCGGCGCACTGCTCAAGCGCCGCCGCCACGTGATCGAGTTCGCGCTCAACGCGCTGCGCCCCTGAGCGCCCGCGGCCCTCGCGCCGCTTTTTATCAACTGGTTGGTTGACTCGATCGGCCAGCCTGCCTATGATCCGCCGCATTGTTTCCTTCCACAGGAATTGAGATGACGGCATCCGACGGCGCCTCCCCGCCCACTGCAAGCTCCGCGCCGCTGTCCGGCGAACGCCCCGCCTGGCAGCGCTGGGCCGTGGTGGTCGCGGTGCACGTCGCGGCGGTGCTGCTGTGGGAGTTCGCGGTGCGCGCCTTCCAGATCCAGCCCTTCGTGCTGCCGGCGCCGTCGAAGGTGCTCGCCACCCTGGCCAATCCGCAGCACGCCTGGCTCATGAACACCGGCGTCACCGCGCTCGAGGTGTTCGGCGGCTACGTGCTGGGCCTGGTGCTCGGCATCCTCTGCGCGCTGCTGTTCGTCACCAGCCGGCGGCTGATGCTGGTGGCCTTCCCGCTGCTGGTCACGCTCAACATGATCCCGAAGGTGGCGATGGGCCCGCTGGTGATCGTGTGGTTCAGCTACGGCATCGGGCCGAACATCCTGATCACCTTCAGCCTGTGCTTCTTCCCGATCCTGCTGACCACGATCCGCGGCCTCAACGAGACCGAGCCCGAGCTGCTCGACCTGGTGCGCGCGCTCAAGGGCTCGCGCTGGCAGCTGTTCCGCTACATCCAGCTGCCGGGCTCGCTGCCCTACGTGTTCTCGGGCATGAAGGTCGCCACCATCCTCGCGGTCGCGGGTGCGGTGGTGGGCGAGTTCATCGCGTCGGAGCGCGGCCTGGGCTACCTGATGATCCAGGTGCAGGCCTCGCTCGACACCCCCGCGGTCTTCATGGCCGTGCTCCTCATCACCGGCCTGGGCGTGCTGCTCTACCTGCTGGTGCTGCTGCTGGAGCGCCTCTTCATCACCCAGGACGCCCGAATCCAATGAACACCACCACGCCCGTGCTCGACGACCTCCCCTTCCCCGAACGCTTCGACACCGAGGCCGCGCTCGAGGACTACCTCGCCACGCCCTCGCGCGACCTGCTGCGCGACATGGCGCGCATCGACGGCGACCTGATGGTGCTCGGCGTCGGCGGCAAGATGGGCCCGACGCTCGCGCGACTGGCGAAGAACGCGATGCCGGGCCGGCGCGTGATCGCGGTGGCGCGCTTCAGCGAGGCCGGCGTGCGCGAGGCGCTCGAGGCGCACGGCATCGAGACCCTGGCCTGCGACCTGCTCGACGCCGAGGCGATCGCGAAGCTGCCGCGCACGCCCAACGTGGTCTTCATGGCCGGGCGCAAGTTCGGCGCCGATGCGGACAACCCGCTGACCTGGGCCATGAACGCGCACGTGCCGGCGCTGGTGGCGCAGCACTTCAGCGGCTCGCGCATCGTGGCCTTCTCCACCGCCTGCGTCTATCCCTTCGTGCCGGTGATCGGCCAGGGCGCGCACGAGAGCGAGGCGCCCAATCCGCCCGGCGAATACGCCAACTCCTGCGTGGGCCGCGAGCGCATGTTCGAGTACTTCTCGCAGCGCCACGGCACGCCGGGCCGGCTGTTCCGCCTGAGCTACGCCATCGACCTGCGCTACGGCGTGCTGGCCGACGTGGCCGGCAAGGTCTGGCGCGGCGAGCCGGTGGACGTGACCATGGGCCACGTCAACGTGATCTGGCAGGGCGACGCCAACGCGCAGGCGCTGCGCTGCCTCGCGGCCGCGACGGTGCCGACCTCGCCGCTCAACGTGAGCGGCCCCGAGACCACCTCGATCCGCTGGCTGGCCGAGGAGTTCGGCCGCCGCTTCGGCAAGCCGGTGCAGATCGCGGGCAGCGAGGCGCCCACCGCCTGGCTCATGAACACCGGCGAGGCCGAGCGGCTGTTCGGCTATCCGCGCGTGCCGCTGTCGCAGCTCGTGGGCTGGGTCGCCGACTGGATCGCGCGCGAGCAGCGCCAGTACGGCAAGCCGACCAAGTTCGAATCGCGCGACGGCAAATACTGAGGGAAGACACCGTGCCCGCCACCGCCCCCGTCGAAACGCTGGACGCGCTCTCGCCGCGCGACCTGCCGCAGCTGGACGCGCTGGTCGCGGCCAGCGGCTGGAACCAGCTCGCGGCGGACTGGCGGCTGTTCGAGCGGCTCGGCAGCGTGCATGCGATACGCGATGGCGCAGGCGCGATCGTCGCGAGCGGCGCGGTGCTGCCACTGGAGCGCGCGGCCGACGCGCCGCGCAACCAGCCCGGCGCCGCCTGGATCAGCATGATCCTCGTGACGCCCGCCGCGCGCGGGCAGGGCCTGGGCCGCGCGGTGTTCGCGCACTGCCTCGAGCGCGTGCGCGCGCAGGGCCGCGTCGCGATGCTCGATGCCACGCCGCAGGGCGAGCCGCTCTATGCGAGCTTCGGTTTCGCACCGCTGTGGCGGCTCACGCGCTGGCGCCGCGAGGCGCTCGCGCAGGCGGCCGATGCGGCGCCGGTCGACCGGCCCGATGCCGCACCGCTTGCCGCGCTCGACACCGAGGCCCTGGGCCTCGCCCGCCCCCAGGTGCTCGCCGACCTGCTCGCGCGCACCGGCAGCCGCTGCGTGCGCGATGGCCGCGCCTTCGCCGTCGTGCGAGAGGGCCGCGTCGCCCATCACGTCGGCCCGCTGCTCGCGGCCGACGAAGCCCATGCCCGCGCGCTGCTGCCGCGCGCGCTCGCCGGTATCGCCGGCCCGGTGCTGATCGACGTGCCCGACGGCCGCGCGCAACTCGCGCAGGCACTGCGCGCCGCCGGTTTCGAGCCCCAGCGCGGCTTCGCGCGCATGGCGCTGCCGCCCGCGGGCACGGCGGCGCCGGCCGGTCATCCCTCGTTCATCCACGCCATTGCCGGCCCCGAGTTCGGCTGAGGACTTCGCACATGCCATTGAACCGCTCCGACCTGCCCGCCGACGTGCTCGCGCTGCTCGCCAAGGGCACCGTGATCCCGGCCCATCCGCTCGCGCTCGATGCCGAACGCCGCTTCGACCGCCGGCGGCAGCGCGCGCTCACGCGCTACTACGTCGATGCAGGCGCGGGCGGGCTCGCGGTCGGCGTGCACACCACGCAGTTCGCGATCCGCGAGCGCGGCCTCTATGCCGAGGTGCTCGAGGCCGCGATGGCCGACCGCCTGGCCTGGAGCGAGCGCCCGATGGCGATGATCGCCGGCCTCTGCGGCCCGACCGCGCAGGCGAGCGCCGAGGCGCGCACCGCCGTCTCGCTCGGCTACCACGCGGGCCTCTTGAGCCTGGCCGCGCTGGCCGGCGCCTCGGAAGACGCGCTGATCGCCCACTGCGAGGCGGTGGCGCAGGAGATCCCGCTGATCGGCTTCTACCTGCAGACCGTGGTCGGCGGCCCGGTGCTGTCGAGCGGTTTCTGGCGCCGCTTCGCCTCGATCCCGAACGTGCTCGCGATCAAGGTCGCGCCCTTCAACCGCTACCGCACCATCGACGTGGTGCGCGGCGTGATCGAGGCGCGCGCCGAGGAGCGCGTGTTCCTCTACACCGGCAACGACGACCACATCGTGCTCGACCTCGCCCTGCCCTTCGCGGCCATGCGCGACGGCGCGCCGGTGCAGGTGCGCTTTCGCGGCGGGCTGCTGGGCCACTGGTCGGTGTGGACCGCGGGCGCGGTGCAGCTGCTCGCACGCATCCAGGCCGAGCTGGCGGCCGGCCAGGGCACGCTGGGCCCCGAGCTGCTCGCGCTCGATGCGCGCGTGACCGACTGCAACGCCGCCTTCTTCGACGTGGCGAACAACTTCCACGGCTGCATCGCGGGCTGCCACGAGGTGCTGCGGCGCCAGGGCCTGCTCGAGGGCATCTGGTGCCTCGATCCGGCCGAGGGCCTGGGCGCGGGCCAATCGGCCGAGATCGACCGCGTGTACGCCGCGCACGGCGACCTCGCCGACGATGCCTTCGTGCGCGACAACCTCGCACGGTGGTTGGCATGACCGAGGCCGCCGTTCGCTCGGACGCTCGCGCGGAGGTCGAAGTGCCGTTAATCCGCATGCGCGGCCTGCGCAAGGTTTATCGCCGCCGCGACCAGGAGTTCCTCGCGGTCTCCGACGTCACGATGGACATCCACGCGGGCGACATGGTGTCGCTGGTCGGCCCCTCGGGCTGCGGCAAGTCGACGCTGCTGAAGATCCTCGCCGGACTGCACGGCCACGACGGCGGCACGCTGGAGATCGGCGGCGGCCAGGCCTTCGAGCCGGGCCGCGACGTGGGCATGGTGTTCCAGCAGCCGCTGCTCTTGAAGTGGCGCACCATCCTCGAGAACGTGCTGCTGCCGGCCGACATCCTCGGCCTCGACCGCAAGGCCGCGACGCAACGCGCGCACGAGCTGCTCGAGATGGTCGGCCTCGCGGGCTTCGCCGACAAGCGGCCCTACGAACTCTCGGGCGGCATGCAGCAGCGCGCCGCGATCGCGCGCGCGCTGATCCACGAACCCAAGCTGGTGCTGATGGACGAGCCCTTCGGCGCGCTCGATGCGCTCACGCGCGAGAAGATGAACCTCGAAATGCTGCGGATCTGGGAGCGCAGCCGCACCACCTTCGTGGTGGTCACGCACAGCATCCAGGAGGCGGTGTTCCTCGGCTCGCACTGCGCGGTGCTCACCGCGGGGCCGGCGCGCATGGCCGACTTCTTTCCGATCGAGCTGCCCGCGCCGCGCACGCTGCACATCAAGACCAGCGCCGAGTTCGGCCTCTACGTGCGGCGCATCTACGACCTGCTCGGCGTCGAATAGACCCCTGCGGCTCAGGCCGGCAGCAGCCGTTCCTTGGCGCGCGCCACTTCCATCTCGCGCGGCAACGGCACGGCGTTCTTCACCGCGAGAATTTCCGCCATCACGCTGACCGCGATCTCGGGCGGCGTCTTGCTGCCGATGTAGATGCCGATCGGCCCGCGCAGCCGCGCCAGCGATTCGGCGGTCTGGTCGAAGTGCTCGATCATGCGGTCGCGCCGCGCGTCGGCATTGCGGCGCGAACCGATGGCGCCGACGTAGAAGGCGTCGCTCTGCAGCGCCTCGAGCAGCGCGAGGTCGTCGAGCTTGGGGTCGTGCGTGAGCGCCACCACGCAGCTGCGGCGGTCGGGCCGGAAGGCCAGCACCGCGTCGTCGGGCATCTCGGTGGTGATCTGCACGCCGGGCAGCGACCAGGCGGTGCGGTACTCGGCGCGCGGATCGCACAGCGTGACCGCGAAGCCGCTGAACTTGGCCATAGTCGCGAGGTACTCGGCGAGCTGGCCGGCGCCGATCAGCAGCATGCGGTACTCGGGGCCGAAGGTGTTGGCGAGTTCGGTGTCGTTGACCGTGAGTTCGTCGGGCGCCTTGGCCTCCTCGAGCCGCACCACGCCCGTGGCCAGCTCGACGGTGCGCCGCATCAGCCGGCCCTGCTCGAGCTGCGACACCAGCGTGTCGAGCGCCCCCGCGTCGGGCGCGTACTCGAGCAGCAGCTCGAGCGTGCCGCCGCAGGGCAGGCCGAAGCGATGCGCCTCGTCGGCCGTGATGCCGTACTTCACCAGCGCGGGCGGCGCGCCCAGCGGCACCTCCTCGGCCTGGCCGTGGGCATGGCTGTAGCGCGCGATCAGGTCGTCCTCGATGCAGCCGCCCGAGACCGACCCGACCACCGCGCCGTCCTCGGCCAGCGCCATGATCGAGCCCACGGGCCGCGGCGACGAGCCCCAGGTGCGCACCACCGTGGTCAGCAGCGCGCGCTTGCCGGCACGCCGCCAGTCGCGCAGCGTGCGCAGCACCATCACGTCGAGGTTTTCCATCGCGTCTTCTTTCCTGGGAGCCGGATCCTGCGGCCGCCTCAGCCGCCGCTGGAGGAATCGCCGCCCGTGCCGGGCTCGGCGTCCTTGTCCGATTTCTTGCCGAGGCCGATCTTCTTCATGAAGCCGGCCACCGCGCCGGTCTTCTCGGCCTGCGCCTCCGCATTCTCGGGCGCTGCCGCCGGCGGCGGGCCGTAGCGGCTTTGCATTTCGGCTTCGAAGCGCTTGAAGAAATCGTCGGCCGTGGACTTGGCCGCGCCGTCGATCAGGCGCTGGCCGAGCTGGGCGATCTTGCCGCCGACCTGGGCCTGCACGGTGTAGTCGAGCTCGCAGCCGACCGGGGCGGCGGCGGGCGCGCTCTCCGCGCCCTCGGCCACCGGGGCGTCCGCGGGCGCCGCCGCCGGCGCGGCATCGGCCAGCGGCCGCAAGGTCACGCTCGACGAGCCCTTGGCGAAGCCGGCCACGCCGCCCTGCCCTTCGAAGCTGAGCTTGTAGCCGTCGGGCGCGACGATGTCCGAGAGCATCACCTTGCCGCTGAACTTGGCCGACACCGGGCCGATCTTGACCGCGAGGCCCACGCTGTAGGTGTTCTCGCCCGTCAGCTCGAACTTGTCGCAGCCGGGAATGCACTTCTTGAGCGTTTCCGGGTCGTTGAGCGCCTCCCAGGCCTGCTGCTGGGTGATGGCGAGCCGGCGGTTACCGAGCATTTCCATGGTGGTCTTTCCTTCTTGTGATCCTGTCGCGTCGCGGCCGGGAGAACGCTAGCGCCCCGACCGCATCAGCGCCGCGAGACTCGCGGCCAGCTGTTCGAGCGCGCTGAGATTGTGAACCGCGAGCATCGCGTCCGCATGGCGGTGCAGCACGCCGGCCCCACGCGCCAAAGGGGCGTAGCCCTCGAAGCGCAGCAGCGGGTTGAGCCACAGCAGCCGGCGCGAATGGCGCTTGAGCCACTGCAGTTCCTGCGCGAGCTGGGCCGGCTCGCCGGTGTCGAGCCCGTCGCTGATGACCAGCACCAGCGTGCGGCGGCCGGTCAGCCGGCGCGCATGGCGCTGGCGCAGCTCGGCCAGCGAGCTGCCGAGCCGCGTGCCGCCCGCGAAATCGTCGATGGCGAGGCTGGCCGTGGCCAGCATGTCGTCGGTGTCGGCCAGCCGGAAGGCCGGCGTGAGGTCGGTCAGCCCGGTGCCGAAGGCGAACACGTCGCGCCGACCCGCGCGCCGCGTGGCCGCGTGCAGGAAGGCCAGCAGCAGCCGCGCATAGCGCTCCATCGAGCCCGACACGTCGACCAGCACCAAGAGCGGCAGCGGCTGTTCGCGCCGCGCCAGCCGCGGCAGCCGCAGCATCTCGCCGCCGGTGCGCGCCGCCTCGTGCAGCACGCCGGGCCAGTGCATGCGCGCATGGCGGCCGCTCTCGCCGGCCGGGCGCAGGCGCCGCGTCGGCAGCCGCGGCACGGGCAGCGAGATGTCGCGCGCGAGCCGCTCGACCAGCCGGTACTCGGCCGCGCCCAGCGCATTGAAGTCGGCATGGTGAAGCCGCTGGCGGTCGCTCGCGGTTATGGCGGCGTCGAACTCGACTTCCTTGTCGGGCAAGGCGGCCAGTGGCGGCTTGTGCGGATCGCGCGGCGCGGCCAGCGCCTCGCGCACGCGCGGCCGGCGCTTCGAGGGCTCGGCCTTGCCCTCGGCGCTCGGCAGCATCTGCGCGAGCAGCTTGTTGGCGAGCTCGGGGTCGCGGAACCAGGCGTCGAACAGTTCGCGGAACACCAGCCGGTCCTGCTCACGGCTGACCATCACGGCCTCGAGCGCGGCGCTCAGGTCGATCCTGCGCTCCACGCCGACCAGCGTGGCGGCCTCCTCGGCCAGCGCGATGCGCGCGGCGTCGGTGCGCACGCCCGCGCGACGCAGCGCCCGGCCGAAGGCGGCGATGTTGCCGGCCAGCTTGCCGGTGCGGGCGTCGCCTAGTTGCTGCATCGCGGCCTCATCTCACGCGCCGGCCTGCTCCGGTTCCGGCTTCAGCAGCTCGCTCGCCAGCTCGCGCGTCAGCGCCGCCACGTCGTCGCGCTGCTTGAACAGGATGCCGGCGGTGTCGGACACCACCTCGGGATCGAGCTCGACCGTGTCGAGCGCGATCAGCGCGCGCGCCCACTCCACGCTCTCGGCAATGCCGGGCGCGCGCTGGAAGGCGTTGACGAAGGGCGCGCTGCGCAGGCGGGCGGCGAAGTCGGCCACCTGCGCCGACAGCTTCTCGCCCACGCCCGGCACCTGGGCGCGCACGATGGCCAGTTCGCGTTCGCGCTCGGGATAGTCGAGCCAGTGGTAGAGGCAGCGCCGCTTCACGGCGTCGTTGAGTTCGCGCGTGCGGTTGCTCGTGAGGATGGTGACCGGCGCCACCTCGGCGCGGATGGTGCCGAGCTCGGGAATGCTGACCTGGTACTCGCCGAGGTACTCGAGCAGGAAGGCCTCGAAGGGCTCGTCGGCGCGGTCGACCTCGTCGATCAGCAGCACCGCGCCCGGGGCCGGCGCCTGCAGCGCCTGCAGCAGCGGGCGGCGGATCAGGTAGTGCGGCTGGTAGACCTCGGCCTCGACGTCGCGCACCGCGCCCGAGGCCTCGACCGCGCGCATGTGCAAGAGCTGCGCCGCGTAGTTCCATTCGTAGAGCGCCTCGCGCTGCTCGAGGCCGTCGTAGCACTGCAGCCGCAGCAGCTCGCGCTGCAGCGCCTTGGCCAGCGCCTTCGCGAGTTCGGTCTTGCCCACGCCGGGCTCGCCCTCGAGCAGCAGCGGACGCTGCAGCTTCAGCGCGAGGAACACGGCGGTCGCGAGCCGGCGGTCGGCGTAGTAGCCGGCGCGCAGCAGGCCGTCGGTGAGGGAGTCGATGGTCTCGAAGGTCATGGCCTAGGGTAATGCACGGCCGCAGGGAGGACGCCGGGAAGCGGACATCCGGACGCAGAGGACGCGAAGGTTTCGCGAAGGGCGCGAAAGGGAAACCGAAAAACTTCTTCGGATGTTCTTTTGCGCCCTTCGCGAAACCTTCGCGTTCTTCGCGTCCGGTCAGCCCGTGTTCGACGGCTGCTGGATCAGCCCAGCGCCTTCGTCACCGCGCGCTGCGTCAGCACGTTGATCAGGTTGGCGCGGTAGGCCGCCGTGGCGTGCAGGTCGGTGTTGAGCTCGCCGGCGTCGATCTTCACGCCGGCCGCGGCGGCCGCGGTGAAGCTCTTGTTGAGCGCATCCTCGAGCCCCGCGTGCCGGAACACGCCGTTGCCCGCGCCGGTGATGGCCACGCGCACACCGCTTTCGTACTGCGCGAGGAACACGCCGACCAGCGGGAAATGCGAGGCCTTCTGGCGCAGCTTCTCGTAGACCGCACGCTTGGGGATCGGGAAGCGGATCGCGGTGATCAGCTCGCCCTCTTCGAGCGCCGTGGTGAACAGGCCCTGGAAGAAATCGTCGGCCGCGATCTCGCGCTTGCTCGTGACCACGGTCGCGCCGGTTGCCAGCACCGCGCTCGGATAGCAGGCGGCCGGATCGTTGTTGGCCACCGAGCCGCCGAGGGTGCCCATCGCGCGCACCTGCCGGTCGCCGATGCGCGAGGCCAGGTCGGCCAGCGCCGGGAAGGCGGCTTTCACCTCGGCGTTGTTGGCCACGTCGAGGTGGCGCGACATGGCAGCGATGACGATGGCGTCGCCGTCCTTGCGGATGCCGGTGAGTTCCTTGATGCCGCCGAGGTCGACGAGCTGTTCGGGCGCCGACAGGCGCAGCTTCATCGAGGCCAGCAGGGTCTGGCCGCCCGCCAGGGGCTTGCCGCCGGCTTCGGCCAGCTTGACGGCGTCGGCCAGGGCCGCGGGCCGTTCGAACGTGAAGGCGTACATGGGGTGGTTCCTTCTTTATTTGTAGGGAGGGGGTGGGTCAGGCGGCCGGACGGCCCTGCGTGCTGGCGGCCAGCGCGGGCTGCGGCGCCACCGGGTCGCTGGCGGCGCTGCCGCTGCCCTTCTGCATCGCTTCCCAGACGCGGCTCGACGAGGCCGGCATGTCGAAGTCCTTCACGCCCAGCGGCGCCAGCGCATCGAGCACGGCGTTGATGACCGCCGGCGGCGAGCCGATCGCGCCCGCCTCGCCGCAGCCCTTGGTGCCCAGCGGGTTGTGGGTGCAGGGCGTGCAGACGGTGTCGAGCTTGAACTGCGGGAACTCGGCGGCGCGCGGCATGGCGTAGTCCATGAAGCTGCCGGTCAGCAGCTGGCCGGTCTCGTTGTCGTAGACGCAGTTCTCGAGCAGCGCCTGGCCGATGCCCTGCACCAGTCCGCCATGCACCTGGCCCTCGACGATCATCGGATTGATGATCGTGCCGAAGTCGTCGACCGCGGTGAAGCGGTCCACGCGCACCTCGCCGGTCTGCCGGTCGACCTCGACCTCGCAGATGTAGGTGCCGCCCGGGAAGGTGAAGTTGGTCGGGTCGTAGAAGGCGGTTTCGTTGAGGCCCGGCTCGAGCTTGTCGAGCGGGTAGTTGTGCGGCACGTAGGCCGTCAGCGCCACCTGGCCGAACGGGATCTTCTTGTCGGTGCCCTTGACCGTGAACTCGCCGTTGGCGAACTCGATGTCGGCGTCGCTCGCCTCCATCAGGTGCGCGGCGATCTTCTTGGCCTTGGCCTCGATCTTGTCGAGCGCCTTCATGATGGCCGCGCCGCCGACCGAGATCGAGCGCGAACCGTAGGTGCCCATGCCGAAGGGCACGCGGCCGGTGTCGCCGTGCACCACGTCGACCGCGTCGACCGCGATGCCCAGGCGCGCCGCCACCACCTGCGCGAAGGTGGTCTCGTGGCCCTGGCCATGGCTGTGCGAGCCGGTGAACACGGTCACGCTGCCGGTCGGATGCACGCGGATCTCGCCGCACTCGAACAGGCCCGCGCGCGCGCCGAGCGCGCCCGCGATGTTCGACGGCGCGATGCCGCAGGCCTCGATGTAGCTCGAGTAGCCGATGCCGCGCAGCTTGCCGGCCGCCTCGCTGGCCGACTTGCGCTGGGCATAGCCCTCGACCTCGGCCAGCTTGCGCGCCTTGTCCATGCAGGCATGGAAGTCGCCGGTGTCGTACTGCAGCGCCACCGGCGTCTGGTACGGGAAGGCGGTGATGAAGTTGCGCTTGCGGATCTCGTCCTGGCCCAGGTTCATCTCCCAGGCGCAGCGCGAGACCAGCCGCTCGAGCAGGTAGGTGGCCTCGGGCCGGCCGGCGCCGCGGTAGGCGTCGACCGGTGCCGTGTTGGTGAACCAGGCATCGACCTCGACGTAGATCTGCGGCGTGGTGTACTGGCCCGCGAGCAGGGTGGCGTAGAGGATGGTCGGCACCGCGGTCGAGAAGGTCGACAGGTAGGCGCCGAGGTTGGCGTCGGTGTGGACCCGCATCGCGAGGAACTTGCCGTCCTTGTCCATCGCCATCTCGGCATGGCTCACGTGGTCGCGGCCGTGCGCGTCCGACAGGAAGCATTCCGAGCGCTCGGCCGTCCACTTGATGTTGCGGTTGAGTTGCTTGGCGGCCCAGGTCAGGCACACGTCCTCGGCGTAGAGGAAGATCTTCGAGCCGAAGCCGCCGCCCACGTCGGGCGCGATCACGCGCACCTTGTGCTCGGGCAGGCCCAGCACGAAGGCCGTCATCAGCAGGCGCTCGACGTGCGGGTTCTGGTTCGACACGTAGAGCGTGTAGTCGTCGGTGCCGCGGCTGTAGCTGCCGATGGCCACGCGCGGCTCGATCGGGTTGGGAATCAGCCGGTTGTTGACCAGGTCGAGCTTCGTGACGTGCGCGGCGCCCGCGAAGGCGGCATCGACCGCCGCCTTGTCGCCCAGCGCCCACTTGTAGCACTGGTTGTCGGGCGCCTCGTCGTGGATCGTGACGCCGCCGGACTTCTTCGCCGCGTCGGCCACGCCGACGAGGGCGGGCAGCACCTCGTACTCGACCACCACGGCCTCGGCGGCGTTCTTCGCCTGCTCGACCGTCTCGGCCACCACCATCGCGACGTGGTCGCCGACGTAGCGCACCTTGTTGATCGCGAGGATCGGGTGCATCGGCTCCTTCATCGGCGTGCCGTCGGGGTTGTTGATCAGCCAGCCGCAGGGCAGCCCGCCCATCTTGCCCTCGATGTCCTTGCCGCTGAAGATGCCGACCACGCCGGGCATCGTGAGCGCGTCGGCGATGTCGACCGAGACGACACGCGCATGCGCGTGCGGAGAACGGACGAACACCGCGTGCGACTGGTTGGCCAGCGTGATGTCGTCGGTGTAGTTGCCCGCCCCGGTCAGGAACCGGTAGTCTTCCTTGCGCCGGAGCGCGTCGCCGATGTGCGGCAGGTTCGCGAAGTCGGAGGCACCCATGTCGCTCTCCTCAGGCCGCGGCCGTGGCTTTGACCGGAACCGGGTTGCCCGAGGCCATGGCCTCGCCGCCCATCTGCACCGCCTTGACGATGTTCTGGTAGCCGGTGCAGCGGCACAGGTTGCCGTCGAGCAGCTCGCGGATCTCGGATTCGCTCGACTTCGGGTGGTGCGTGCACAGGTCGATGGCGCTCATGACCATGCCCGGGGTGCAGAAGCCGCATTGCAGGCCGTGGCATTCCTTGAACGCGGCCTGCATCGGATGCATGGTGCCGTCGGGCTGGGCCACGCCCTCGATGGTGGTGATCTCGGCGCCGGCCACCTGGGCGGCCAGGATGTTGCACGACTTGACGGCCCGGCCGTCGACGTGGACGGTGCAGGCGCCGCACTGGGCGGTGTCGCAGCCGACGTGGGTGCCGGTGAGGTGGAGGTGCTCGCGGATCGCGTGCACGAGAAGGGTGTTGGGTGGCGCGTCGACGGTGACCGAGCGGCCGTTGACCTTGAGGGCTACCTGCATGTGGCTGTCTCCGTGAAGGGTGATGGCTGACAGGCCCGAACCTCGCTGCCGCGTGGCGGCACGGGCGGGCCCCGAGGGCATCTTGGATGCCGACCCCCTGCACTATCCTAGGCAAAACCCTCGGCGCTTGCGCCGGGGGCCTGAAATTCTCAAAATGAAACAGCTTGCCGTTCGGCAGGTCCTAAAAAACGGGCGTCCCACGCGCCCCGCAAACCGATGCTCGCTTCCAACGCCCTGCCGACACCCGAGCGCTCGCTGGCCATCGCCCAGGCCCGACAGGCCCTGATCCATGGCGACGCCGCCGATCTGCGCATCCCGCCCGGTACCCGCATCGAACCCTGGATCGCCCGCTCCTGGCAGCGCTGCATCGAGGCCGGCCAGCAGCCGCAGCAGCGCGTGAGCTTCGAGCCGGTGGGCCGCGGCGCCCAGCGCGCGGTGGCGGAACGCAACCGCGCGCTGGTGTCGGCCGCGCGTCCGGTGATCGATCGCCTGTCGCGCGCCATCGCCGACACCCGCTATTTCGCCGTGCTGACCGATGCCGAGGGCATCGTGGTCGACGTCGGCGTGCTGCCCGACGGCACCGACGACGCCAGCCGCTACGCGCGCAACATCGCACGCATCGGCGTCGACCTGTCGGAACGCGCCATCGGCACCAGCGCGATCGGCACCGCGCTGGCCGAGCAGGAATCGGTCTGGCTGCATGGCGGCGAGCATTTCTTCGACGACACCAGCGTCTACAGCTGCGCCGGCGCGCCGCTGTTCGGTCCCCAGGGCGACTGCATCGGCATGCTCGACCTGACCGGGGTGCAGGTGGCCGAGCGGCCCGAGCTGCGCCACCTCGCAACCCTGTCGGCGCGCAGCATCGAGAACGCGCTGGTGCTGCGCGCGCCCTGCGAGATGCTGCTGCGCCTGGCCTGGCCCGGCTGCCCCACCAGCGAGGCGGCCGAGGGCCTGCTGTGCATCGACGGCGGCGGCAACGTCACGGGCGCCAATGCTGCGGCGCGGCAAATGCTGCATCAGCCGCTGGCGCGCAGCCAGAGCGGCCTGCATTGCAATGACCTGTTCGCGCTGCCGCTCGACATGCTGTTCGATGCCGCGCGGCGCGGCGACGCGGTGCTCGAGGTGCCGCTGTGGTCGGGCCTGCGGGTGCAGGTGCGGCCCCAGCGCGGCGACGGCAGCCGTGCCAGTGCCGCCGCGCCCGAGGCCCGCCCGCGGCTGCGCGACGTGGAAACCGCGCTGATCCGCAAGGCCGTGGCCGATGCCCGAGGCAACGTGGCCGAGGCGGCGCGCGCGCTGGGCATCAGCCGCGCCACGGTCTACCGCAAGCTCTGGCGCGGCCGAGGGAGCGGCGGCGCCGACTGAATTGGGTCTTGCCCCTTCCCCCTCTGGGGGAAGGCCGGGATGGGGGCACGCAGCGGTGGCAGCGCCGAGGCCGTTTCGACCGCCCGGTGCCCCCACCCCGACCCTCCCCCCAGCGGGGGAGGGAGACTCGATACCCGCGCCGCTCAGGCGCCGACCGGCACCTTGTCGAGAAAGCCCGTCACCGAGCGCAGCTTGCCCGCGTCCAGCCGCACGAAGTCGGTGCCCTGGATCAGGTCCTCGGCGCCGCTCGGCCCGAGCGTCCACGAGAAACGCACATGGTCGCCGTGCGCGTCGGCCTTGCCCAGCAGGTTGAAGCGGAAGCCCGGGTAGCGCTGGTGCACGGCGCCGACCAGCGCGCTGATCTGCGCATGGCCGCTGCCCTGCATGATCGGGTCGACGTACTGCGCGTCGGCCGACCAGCCGGCTTCGAGCAGCGCGGCGCGGCGCGCGGGATCGGTCTCGTTCCAGACGGCGATGTAGCCCTGGGCGATGGCGGCGGGGTCGTGTGCGGCGGTGTTCATGGCAACGATTCCTTCGGTGGATGCCCGCGACGTTGCGGGGTGAAGGAATGGTCGTTTCAGCGGCGCCTGGGGTCCATGACGTGGGAGGTCATGAAAGCCTTCAGATCGGGTCGAGCGGAAACACCGGCCGCCGCACCTTGCCGAACGGGAACAGCCCGTAGTCCGAACTGGTCACGCCACGGCTGTCGCACTCCACCAGCGCGGCCGCGAGCGGCTCGAACACCGGCCGGCAGTACATGCGCGACTTCAGCAGCAGGAAGCGCTCCTGGCGCGGGTCGAGCCCCACGCATTCGAACACGCCGATGTCCCACGGCTCCTGCGTGCGCTCGGTGACCACGATGCGCGCGGCGCCGATGTCGAACAGCACGGTGCGACCCATGCTGGCGCGCTGGCCGGTGTAGGTCGGTCCGGTGATGACGTACTCGCCGTCGCAGATGGTGCGCACCGTGCCCGTGAGCCGCACCGGCGCGTTCTCGCGGCCGATGCCGGCCAGCGAGACCTTGTTGCCCAGCGCCACCGTCGCGCGCGCGCCCTCGCCCGCCGCGATCAGTTCGGCCACCGCCTCGGGATCGCACAGCGGCCCGACGCCGATGCCATCGAGCCCCTGCGCCAGCGCTTCCTGCAGCACGTCCATGGTGTCGCAGCTGCCGCCCGACATGCAGTTGTCGCCATGGTCGAGCAGCAGCACCGGACGCTCGGCGCCTTCGGCCAGCTGCTTCGCGCGCGCAACCGAGTCGGCCAGCGGCTCGCTGTCGTAGACGAAGGCCTCGCGCTCGCGCCAGATCTGCGCCGCGATGCGGTCGGCCGTGGCCTGCGCGCGCTCGCCCGATTGCGCGTCGACCACGATCACGCTCATGCACGGCGCCTCGATGTCCGACAGCGAGAAGCCCGCGAGGATCGAGACCGCGAGCGATTCGCCCGCGGCCTCGGCCGCGCGCGCGGCATC
Organism: Variovorax paradoxus; assembly: GCA_016806145.1. Taxonomy (NCBI): domain Bacteria; kingdom Pseudomonadati; phylum Pseudomonadota; class Betaproteobacteria; order Burkholderiales; family Comamonadaceae; genus Variovorax; species Variovorax paradoxus. The sequence goes on along the minus strand of CP063166.1, from coordinate 2,116,146 downwards.
GATGGCACGCTGCATCGCGCCGGTGTACGAGGCGCTGCGCAGCGTGTGGGCCATCAGCGGCAGCGAATGCCAGCGCATCGCGGGCCGCGCGCGCCCCGCCAGCAGGTCGAGCAGCAGCCGGCCCGCGTGCTCGCCGGTCTCGTACATGTCGACGTGCGGATAGGTCTTGAAGCCGACGATCACGTCGGCGTTCTCCACCATCGCGGGCGTGACGTTGGCATGCAGGTCGAGCGCCACGCCGATCGGCACGCCGGGCGCGGCCGCGCGCAGCCGCAGCAGCAGGCCGCCCTCGCCGTCCGCGCTGTTGTGGGCCACCATCGCGCCATGCAGGTCGAGCAGGATCGCGTCGCAGCCCGGCGCCGCGTCGACGATGCACTGCGTGAGCAGGTCGTAGGCGTGCGCATCGACCGGCCCGCTCGGGTTGGCCGAGGCCGACACCGGCGTGACCAGCTCGGCGCCGGCCGCCTCGGCCAGGTCGATGAAGGCCGACATCGCGGTGCGCATGCCCTTGTTGTCGCGGTAGGCCTGCTGGCCGACGGTCGGGCCGTCGGGCCCGAAGGCCGCGAGCGGCGTGGGCACGGGCGAGAAGGTGTTGGTCTCGTGGTTGAGACGCGCGATCAGCACCTTCATGCGGCCACCCCGGCGCTGCGAAGCATCGCCTGCAGCAGCACGTTGCAGCCGGCCTCCAGGTGATCGGGCTGCGCGTCCTCGATCTCGTTGTGGCTGATGCCGTCGCGGCAGGGCACGAAGATCATCGCCGTGGGGCACACGCGCGCGAGGTACACCGCGTCGTGGCCGGCGCCGCTGATCACGTTCATCCAGCCCAGGCCCTGCGCCTCGGCCGCTTCGCGCACGGCGGACACCAGCGCCGGCGTGAAGGGCTGCGGCGGGAAGTACACGACCTGCTCGAGCGTCGCCTCGACCTTCGACGTGCCCGCGATGCGCTGCACCGCCGCCTTGAGCGCGGCGTCCATCGCCGACAGCACCACGTCGTCGGCCGCGCGCAGGTCCACGCTGAGCTTGACGCGGCCCGGGATCACGTTGCGCGAGTTCGGATAGGCATCGATCCAGCCGACCGTGCCGCGCCCGTGCGGCGCATGCGCCAGCGCGATGCGGTTGACCTCGGTCACCAGCTCGGCAGCCGCGAGCAGCGCGTCCTTGCGCAGTTCCATCGGCGTGGGACCGGCATGGGCCTCCATGCCCTGCAGCACCACGTCGTACCAGCGCTGGCCCAGCGCGCCCTCGACCACGCCGATGACGCGCTCGTGCGCCTCGAGCACCGGGCCCTGCTCGATGTGCGCTTCGAAGTAGGCGCCGACCGGCGACGAAGCCGCCGAAGCCGGCACGCCGCCCGCGTAGCCGATGGCCGCGAGCGCCTCGGCCACGCTCACGCCCTCGGTGTCGCGCTGCGCGAGCGCATGCTCGAGCGTGAAGGCATCGGCGAACACGCCCGAGCCCATCATCACGGGCACGAAGCGCGAGCCCTCCTCGTTGGTCCACACGGCCACCTCGATCGGCGCCTCGGTCTGCACGCCGGCGTCGTTGAGGCAGCGGATCACCTCCAGCCCGGCCAGCACGCCGTAGTTGCCGTCGAACTTGCCGCCCGTGGGCTGGGTGTCGATGTGGCTGCCGGTGGTGACCGGCGGCAGCGCGGCGTTGCGGCCGGCGCGGCGCGCGAAGATGTTGCCGATGGCGTCGACGCGCACCTCGCAGCCCGCCTCGCGCACCCAGCGCACGAACAGGTCGCGGCCCTGGCGGTCGAGTTCGGTCAGCGCGATGCGGCAGACGCCGCCCTTCTCGGTGGCGCCCAGGCGCGCCAGTTCCATCAGCGAGCGCCAGAGGCGCTGGCCGTCGATACGCAGTTCGGTGTGTGATGTCATGGTTTTCTCTGAATCGATGAATGCGCCTCAGGCGAGGCCCACGCCCAGGTAGCGGTCTTTCACGTCGTGGTCGGCCATGAAGGCGGCATTGCCGGCCTCGTGCACGATCCGGCCCTGTTCGACGATGTAGTGGCGGTCGGCGAGCTGCACGCAGACCTCGAGGTTCTGTTCCACCAGCAGGATCGCGACGCCCGCGGCCTTGATGGTCTGGAGCTGCGCGACGATCTCCTCCACGATCACCGGCGCCAGGCCCTCGACCGGCTCGTCGAGGATCAGCAGGCGCGGATGGTTCATCAGCGCGCGGCCGATCGCCAGCATCTGCTGCTCGCCGCCCGAGAGCTGGCCGCCGCCGTTGCGGCGCCGCTCCTTCAGGCGCGGAAAGATGCGGTAGATGTCGTCGAGCTGCCACGGCGATTCGCGCCGCTGGCCGAGCAGCAGGTTCTCCTCGACCGTGAGCAGCTTGAAGATGCCGCGATGCTCGGGCACCAGGCAGACGCCGCGCGCGGCGATGCGGTGCGCGGGCTGGCCCGCGATGTCGGCGCCCTGGAAGCGCACGCGCCCGGCCGTGGGCGTGACCGCGCCCGCGATGCTCTTGAGCGTGGTCGACTTGCCCGCGCCGTTGCGGCCCAGCAGCGTCACCAGCTCGGCCTCGCCCACGCGCAGCGACACGCCCTGCAGCACATGGCTCTTGCCGTAGTGCGCATGCAGGCCCTCGACCTCGAGGATGTTCGCGCCGCTCATGCCTTGCCTCCCGTGATCATGTTGCCAAGGTAGGCACTGCGCACGCGCGCATCGGCGCGGATGTCGCCCGGCAGCCCCTCGGCCAGCACGCGGCCCAGCTGCATCACGGTCACGGTGTCGGAGATGTCCATCACGATGTTCATGTTGTGTTCGATCAGCACCACGGTGTGTTCCTCGCGCAGGCCGCGGATCAGCTGCTTCATGTCGTCGAGGTCGTCGATGCCCATGCCCGAGGTCGGCTCGTCGAGGAAGATCGCCTTCGGCCGCGCGGCCAGCGCCATGCCGACCTCGAGGCGCCGCTGCTGGCCGTGCGACAGCTCGGCCGCCGGCACGTGGGCGAAGCGCTCGAGGCCCACGCGCTGCAGCACCTCGTCCACGATCGCCTTGCAGGCCAGCTCGCCGACCGGCGCGCGCCAGCAGTTCATGGCCTGGCGCGGCGCGATGCCCTGCGCCGCCACGCGCAGGTTCTCGCGCACCGCGAGGCTGCCGAACAGGCTCGTGACCTGGAACGAGCGCGCCATGCCGCGCTGCACGCGGCGATGGTCGGGCTCGCGCGTCACGTCGTGGCCGTCGAACAGGATGCGCCCGCCGGTGGTGGTGCCGGTGCCCGTGAGCATGTGGAACAGCGTGGTCTTGCCCGCGCCGTTCGGGCCGATCACCGAGTGCACGGTGTTGCGGCGGATCTGGAGGTCGACGCCGCCGAGCGCGGCGAACTTGCCGTAGTGCTTGGTGACGCCGGCGGCTTCGATGAGGACGTCGCTCATGCTTTTTCTCCCTGCGCGCCGGAGGCGCCGGCGCCTTGCGCGCCCTTCCCGAAGATGCGTCGCCAGGCGCTCTCGCCCAGCCCCCAGAGGCCGCGCTGCATGCCGATGCTCACGCCGATCAGCAGCAGCCCCAGCAGCAGCAGCCAGCGCGGCCACAGCGTGGAGAGCCAGTCGGCCAGCAGCACGTAGAAGGCCGAACCGAGCACCGAGGCGAACAGGTTGCCGGTGCCGCCGATCACGGTGATGACCAGGATCATCTCGCTCGTGTGGTACTCGGCGTTCGACAGCGGCGCGATGCCGGTCATCATGGCGTGCAGCCCGCCCGCGAGGCCGGTCACGGCGCCCGAGATCACGAAGGCCAGCAGCTTGAAGCGCCGCAGGTCGTAGCCCACCGCGGCGGCGCGGTCGCCGTTGTCGCGGATCGCCAGCAGCGTGCGGCCGAACACCGAGTCGGTCACGCGCAGCAGCAGGCCGAAGGCGATCAGGAACATCACGGCCACGAAGGCGTAGTACTTCCACGGCGTGTCCATGAAGGCCGGGCGCGGCACGTCGAGCAGGCCGTTGTCGCCGCCGGTCAGGCCCGAGGCCGTGTAGGCCACGAAATAGAACATCTGCGCGAAGGCCAGCGTGAGCATCACGAAGTAGGTGCCGCGCTGGCGGATCGCGACCCAGCCGACCAGCGCCGCGCCGAGCGCGCCCATGCCGATGGCCGCGAGCAGCGCCAGCGGCATCGGCAGCGAAAGCCGCGTGAGCAGGATCGCGATGGTGTAGCTGCCCAGGCCGAAGAAGATGCCCTGGCCGAAGGACAGCAGGCCCGTGTAGCCCAGCAGCAGGTTGCAGCCGAGCGCGGCGAGCGCGTAGATCAGCACCTCGCTCGCGAGCGAGCCCGAGCGCATGAACAGTGGCAGCGCCAGCGTGACGACCAGTGCCAGCAGGAAAGTGATTTTTCTGGGCATGGCGTTCATCCTCTGCGGCCGAGCAGGCCATGCGGGCGCAGCAGCAGCACGGCCGCCATCGCGATGTAGATCATCAGGCTCGCACCGGGCGGCCACAGGGTGCTCATCAGGCTCTGCACGATGCCGATCAGCAGGCCGCCGACCAGCGCGCCGCCGAAGCTGCCGAGCCCGCCGATCACCACCACCACGAAGGCCACGCCGAGCGCCTCCACGCCCATGAAGGGCTCGGCGCCGCGGATCGGCGCGGCCAGCACGCCGGCCAGCGCCGCCGTGGCCGCGCCGAGCGCGAACACCAGGCTGAAGACGCGGAACACGTTGATGCCGAGCAGCGAGACCATCTCGGTCGACTCGCTGCCCGCGCGCACCGCGCTGCCCAGGCGCGTGCCCTCGAGCACCCACCACAGCAGCACCGCGAGCACGGCGGTGAAGCCGATCACGAACAGCCGGTACTTCGGATAGATGAAGCTGCCCCACATCACCACGCCCTGCAGCAGGTCGGGCGTGGGCACGCTGTTGCCCAGCGGGCCCCAGAAGACGATCACGATCTCCTGCACCGCGAGCGCCAGGCCCACGGTGACGAGGATGTGGAATTCATGCGCCTTCGCGTAGACGCGGCGCAGCAGCAGCTTCTCGGCCAGCCAGCCGAGCGCGCCGACGGCCAGCGGCACCAGCACCAGCGCGGCCCAGAAGTTCAGGCCCCACTGCAGCGCCTGGAAGCACAGGTAGGCGCCCAGCAGGTAGAAGGCGCCGTGCGCGAAGTTCACGAAGCGCAGCAGGCCGAACACGATCGACAGGCCGACGGCCAGCAGGAAGTACAGCATGCCGATGCCGATGCCGTTGATGGTCTGGAGCAGGTAGACGGACATGGGGGTTCCGGTTTTCAGGATCCGTTCGATCCCGCACGACGACCGTGCAGGCTGCATTCCCCACCACCGTTCGGGCTGAGCCTGTCGAAGCCTGGCGCAGGCGCGAACAGCCCTTCGACAGGCTCAGGGCGAACGGTGGAGAAGGTGTGCGAACGGAAGCGGCGTCAGGCCAGCTTGCAGCCCGTCTTGTCGACGGGCAGGAAGGACTTGCCCGAACTCACGACGTCGACATAGTCCGCCGCGTCCTTCATCTTCGACTTGGCCTTGCCCTTGAGCAGGTAGTAGTCCTTCACCACCTGGTGGTCGGCCTTGCGGATCTCCTCACCGCCCGTGAGCCCGTCGAACTTCATGCCCTCGAGCGCGGCGATCACGGCCTTCTGGTCGACCGTGCCGGCCTTCACGATGCCGTCGATCAGGATCTTGGTGCAGATGTACGAGCCCGCGAGGCTGTAGTTGGGCACGATCTTGAGCTTGTCGGCGGTGCGCTTGACCAGCTCCTTGTTGAGCGGCGCATCCACCGTGTGCCAGTACTGCGCGCCGAAGTACACGCCGTCGCAGAGGTCGGCGCCGAGCTCGTCGAACTGCTCGAGCCCCGAGGCCCAGGCCATCAGGATCGTCATGTTCTTGTGCATGCCGAAGCTCACCGCCTGGCGCAGCGCGGCCGAGGACTGCGCGCCGAAGTTCAAGAGCAGCAGCACGTCGGGCTTGGCCGCCATCGCATTGGTGAGGTAGCCGCTGAACTCCTTCTCGTTGAGCGAGTGGTAGCTGTTGCCCACGTGCTCGATGCCCTTCTCCTGGAAGATGGTCTTGGCCGCGCTCAGGAGCCCGTCGCCGAACACGTACTGCGGCGTGATCGTGTACCAGCGCTTGGCCTTGGGCATCTGCGCGACCAGCGGGCGCACCGTCTGCTCGATGGCGCCGAAGGTGGGCACCGACCAGCGGAAGGTGGCGGGGTTGCAGTCCTTGCCGGTGATCTCGTCGGCGCCCGCGGTGGTGATGAACAGGCCGCCGGCCTTCTCGGCCTCCTTGCCCATGGCCAGCGCTTCCGACGACAGGATGCCGCCCGCGAAGAACTTGGCGCCCTGCTGCTGCGAGGCTTCCTGCACCTTGCGCACCGCGGTCGCGGGCTTGCCCTCGGTGTCGAGCACCGTGTAGGCCAGCGGGCGCTTGAGCACGCTGCCGTACTGCTCGATCGCCAGCTTCATGCCGAGGTCGGCGAACTTGCCGTTGGCCGCGAAGGCGCCCGACATCGGCACCGGGCAACCGAAGCGGATCGCCTCGGCCGATTGCGCGAAGGCCGAGCGGCCGGCCAGCAGGGAAGCGGGAGCGGCCGACAGGGCGGCCAGTTGGAGAAGGTGTCTGCGTTGCAAGAGGAACTCCGTCGTGGTGAGGGTGGAGAGGGATGGGCGTCCGCGGTCGCGGCGAATTTAAGCGGATAAATAGGATTAATATGCTGGTAAAAACCCGTTAGCAATCCCCGTGCCCAGAAAACACCGACTCCGCAGGCCCCCGGCCCCGCCCGCGCGCACCACGCCGATGCGCGCGGAGGCCCTGGGTAAGATCGCCCGCTGTTGCGCATTCCGCGCATCTCCCGAGGGACATCGAGCGTGGGCATGACAGTGGGGCAACACCGCCCGAAGCGACAAAAGCTCTCGGACGTCATCGTCGAGGACGTGAAGCGCTGGATCGTGGCCGAGCGCAAGCAGCCCGGCGACCGGCTGCCGAACGAGAAGGAACTGATCGAGCTGTTCGGCTATTCGAAGAGCACGGTGCGCGAGGCGCTCAAGGCGCTCGAGGTCAGCGGCCTGATCTCGATCCGCACCGGGCCCGGCGGCGGCGCCTACCTGCAGCAGGTGTCGGTCGAGCATGCGTCGGAGCCGCTGCGCAACTTCTTGCACTTCCACCACCTCGACGGCCACCATATCTACCAGCTGCGCAAGGCGCTCGAGCCCGAGCTCGCGGTCAGCGTGGTGGGCCGGCTCACGCCCGAAATGCTCGAGCGGCTCGAGGAGAACGTGCGCCTGTGCACCAAGGAGCCGACCTCCGAGGACGAGCTGCGCATCCAGCGCGAGGCCGAGCTGGCCTTCCACACCATCCTGGCCGAGGCCTGCCCCAACCCGGTGCTGTCCTTCATGTGCCGCTTCCTCAACGACCTGCTGCGCGACCTCGTGGTCTACAAGAAGGCGCTCGACCATCACCACTTCGGCGAGGCCAACGTCGACTACCACACGCAGTTGCTGGCGGCCTACCGCAAGGAGGACGCCGCGACGGTGCACCGGCTGATGAGCGAGCACATGGTCGATGCCGAGCAGCACATGCACGAGATGGAGGCGCACATCGGCGCCAAGCATCTTCTGGTGCCCAACGCGCAGCGCTGAGCGTCGACGGGAATCCGTTCGCGCTGAGCTCGGCCTGTCCTGAGCTTGTCGAAGGATCGAAGCGCCGCGCAGGGCTTCGACAAGCTCAGCCTGAACGGTTCGGCTAGCGCCCGCGGTGCGCCGCCGTGAGGCAGGCCTGGAACGCCAGCACCGCGCGCGAAGGCTTCGGCGAACGCCGCAGCAGGCTCACGAAGCGGCATTCGTAATGGAAGCGCTCGGGCAGCACCGGGCGCATCAGTCCGCGCTGCTCGAACACCTGCGCATAGTGGTCGGGCAGGAAGCCCAGGAAGCGCCCCGACAGGATGAGCGTGGCGATCGCCTCCTGGTCGAAGCCCGTGGCCTTGCGCGAGAGCTGCGCGCGGTGGCTCAGCTCCATGTTGGGCGAGTGGTAGCCCAGGCCCGCGAAATGGTGCTCGCGCAGCTTTAGCCAGGTGAGCTTCGCATGGCTGGCCTCGAAGAGCGGATGGCCGCGGCCGCAGTACAGCAGCATGGTCTCGCCGAAGAGCTCCTCATAGACCAGGCTCTTCGAGCTGCGGTGCGCCGGGATGATGCCGATCTGGAAGTTGCCCTCGAGCACGCCCTGCTCGATCGCGTTGATCGAACCCACGTGCACCGCCAGGCTGACCTCGGGCGCCACCTCGGCAAAACGCGCGATCGCCTCGCCGATGCGTGCCTGCGGATTGGTCGCGGTCTTGTCGAACAGCGCCACCTCGAGCTGGCCGCCCATGCGGTTGTGGATGTCGTCGATGCTGCCGCGGAAGGCATCGACCGAAGCGAGGAGCCGCAGCGTCTCGTCGTACACGCGCTGGCCCTCGGCCGTGAGCGCGAAGCCGGCCCGGCCGCGCCGGCACAGCACCAGACCGAGCCGGGTCTCGAGGTCCTTCACGTGGCGGCTCACGGTCGAGGTGCCGATGTTGAGCTCGAGCTCGGCCGCCGCCATGCCGCCGCAGTCGACCACGCTCTTGAACACCTTGAGCAGGCGCAGGTCCATGTCGCTGAGCTGGCCCAGCACGGCACGGCTGCGGGCCGTGGAGGCGCCTTCTTTTACTTGCATGGATCGTCAAGTGAACATTGATATTGCGCCATTCTCCACACTGAATGGCTTGCCAACAATCGGCGCGTCACCTTTACCACCCCAACCTGGACGCACCCATGACCCTCGCCACGCCCGAACTCGCCCACCCGGCCCCGCGCACCGATGCCGCCTGGCTCGAGGCGCACTGGATGCCCTACACCGCCAACCGCCAGTTCAAGGCCGACCCGCGCCTGATCGTCGAGGCCAAGGGCGCCTACTTCACCGACCACGAAGGCCGCAAGATCTTCGACGGCCTTTCGGGCCTGTGGTGCTCGGGCCTGGGCCACGGCCGCCCCGAGATCACCGAGGCGGTGAGCCGCCAGATCGCGAAGCTCGACTATTCGCCGGCCTTCCAGTTCGGCCATCCGCTGTCCTTCGAGCTCGCCAACCGGCTCAAGGAACTCACGCCCGCCGGCCTCGACTACGTCTTCTTCACCGGCTCGGGCTCCGAGGCCGCCGACACCTCGCTCAAGATGGCGCGCGCCTACTGGCGCGCCAAGGGCCAGGCGAGCAAGACCCGGCTGATCGGCCGCGAGAAGGGCTACCACGGCGTCAACTTCGGCGGCATCTCGGTCGGCGGCATCGGCGCCAACCGCAAGCTGTTCGGCCAGGGCGTCGAGGCCGACCACCTGCCCCACACCCAGCTCGCGGCCAATGCCTTCACGCGCGGCATGCCCGAGAACGGCGCCGAGCTGGCCGACCGTCTGCTCGACCTGATCGCGCTGCACGACGCCTCGAACATCGCGGCCGTCATCGTCGAGCCCTTTGCCGGTTCGGCCGGCGTGGTGATCCCGCCGCAGGGCTACCTCAAGCGCCTGCGCGACATCTGCACCGCGCACAACATCCTGCTGATCTTCGACGAGGTCATCACCGGTTTCGGCCGCTGCGGCACCCTCACCGGCGCCGATGCCTTCGGCGTGGTGCCCGACATCATGAATGCCGCCAAGCAGATCACCAACGGCGCGCAGCCGCTGGGCGCCGTGATCGCCAGCAAGGAGATCTACGACACCTTCATGGCCGCGGGCGGTCCCGACTACATGCTCGAGTTCCCGCACGGCTACACCTACTCGGCCCACCCGGTGGCCTGCGCCGCCGGCATCGCCGCGCTCGACGTGCTGCAGAAGGAAGACATGCCCGCGCGCGTGAAGGCGCTGGCCCCGCATTTCGAGAACGCCGTGCACAGCCTCAAGGGCAGCAAGCACGTCACCGACATCCGCAACTTCGGCCTCGCGGCCGGCCTCACCATCGCCGCGCTGCCCGGCGAACCGGCGCGCCGCCCCTACGAGATCGCGATGAACTGCTGGAAGAAGGGCTTCTACGTGCGCTACGGCGGCGACACCATCCAGCTCGCGCCGCCGTTCATCTCGGAGAAGGCGGAGATCGATCGCATGATCAATGCGCTGGGCGACGCGCTGGCGGAAACCAACTGATCAGACTCCGCCCGACATGACCTTGATGTTCGAGGTGCGCACGGCATACACGCCGCCGAAGCTCCTGAACCAGATCAGGTCGCCGGACCGCGCGATGAACCGGCCATTCATCTCGATCTCGATGCGGGGCGTCAGCAGATCCGACTTGTAGCTGAAGTCTCTCTCGGTCCCGCCCTTGGCTTGGCCGTCCTGCTGCGGCGCTTCCTTCGCGATGAAGGCCGCGAGCGCCGAGAAGCCCTGGGCCGCCTCCGTGCCCAGGCGGGCCTGCATCTCGGGCGTGAGGCGGGCCAGGTCGTCCAGCTGGTACGACGAAGGCAGCTGGTACATGTAGACGCCCGACCACTGGTCGGCGCCCTGCCCGTACTCCAGCCGCACCGCCGCCGCGGTCAGCAGGCGGTCGTTGTCGGTCTTGCTCACGAACAGGTAGGGCGTGGCCAGCGTGCGGCTCGCCGCGCCGGTCGCGCCGGCCGCGGCATCGTCCACGACCTCCAGGCCCTGTTGCGTCGCGGCCGCGAGGAACAGTTCCCGTGGCGCCAGCGTCAGCTTGCCTCGCAGGCGCACGGCGTCCGCCTCGGTGTTGCTGTCGATCATGCTGATGTTGGCCGCCACGCCCAACGGGCCAAGCAGCAGGCCAAGGGCCGCGCCGCCACCGCCGAAGTTCTGGGAGTAGACGATGCTCTTGGCCGCATCCAGATGACGCGTCCCATGGCGCTCGTCCTCGACCACCTTGGAATGGGCCAGCGAGAAAGTCCCCGGCGACTGCCCGGTGACGGGGCGAAGCTTGTAGGTCGGCGGCGTTCCGCAGCCGACAAGACTCGCGACGGCCAGCAACGCGCCCAGCCAGAACGTGCGGCGGCGCACGGCCTTGAAATATGTCATGCCTTCTCCTCGTCTTCGTGTTGTGATGCCTGCCGCTCCCATGCGGCGCGCGGATCATAGACGGGTGCCATGACGTGCGGGCCCGCCCGGCCCGCCGCCTCGGGTCAGGCCTTGTCGGCCTTGCCCGCGGCGTTGGCGAGCTTGCTGAGCATGCGGTCCACCAGCCACGGTTGCCGGTTCTCGTCCTCGGCGAGTTCCTTGCGGCGGATCGCATTGCGCACCACGATCGATCCCACGTAGCGCACCGGCTCGGGCGGAAAGTAGCCGAGCGGCCCCTTTGTGATCGGGCTGCGCGTCCAGGCGTTGTCCTGGTCGAGCACCAGCGACGACAGGATCTGCCCGCCCATGTAGGTCGGCCCGACGCCGTTGCCCGAGTAGCCGAAGCCGTAGTAGATGTGCGGCGCGCCGTCGAGCCGGCCGAAGAACGGGAAGCCCGTGACCGAGCGGTCGGACGGGCCGTTCCAGCTCGCGGTGATGGGCGTTTCGCTCAGGGCCGGGAAGAAGGAACGCAGCGCCTGCGTGAGCTCGGCCTCGTAGGGCGAGCGCTCGTAGAACACCTTGGCCATGCGCCCTCCCCAGGCGAAGGTATTGCCGCCCTTGCCCAGCATGAGGCGGCCATCGGCCGTGCCGCGGTAGTAGTAGACGAAGGTGCGCGAATCGAGCACCGACACGCCGTCGGTCAGGCCGCTGCGCTCGAGCAGCTCGGGGCAGCGTTCGGTGATCACCATGTCGCTCGACACGATGGCGATGGTGCGCTCGAACTGCGCGAAGCGGCTGGCCATCCAGGCATTCATCGCGAGCACCAGCTTCTTCGCGCGCACGCTGCCGGCCGGCGTGCGCACCACGACCGGATGGCCGGTGGAGAAATCGAGCATCGGCGTGCGCTCGTGGATGCGGATGCCCATCGCCAGCGCCACGCGCCGCAGCCCGCGCACCAGCTTGCCCGGATGCACGGTGGCCGCGATCGGCGAGTACACGCCCGCGAGGTTGCGCGCCGAGCCCGAGCGCCGCGCCACTTCCTCGGGCGGCAAGGTGCGATAGGAATGGATGCCGCGCGCTTCGAGCGCGCGCATCATCGGATCGAGCGTGCCGACCTGGGCCGGCGAGGTGGCGGTGTAGAGCGTGCCGTCCTGGCGCAGCTCGGCGTCGATGCCGTGGGCGGCGCAGAAGTCGGCGATGTGCTGCACCGCCGCCTCCGAGGCCTTGACCAGGCGCACCGCCTCGTCCTCGCCGAACAGCCGGCGCAGGGTCAGGAACTTGGCCGACCAGGTGAGCAGGCAGCCGCCGTTGCGGCCGCTCGCGCCGGCGCCGCAGAGGTCGCTCTCGAGGATGACGATGTCGAGCGCGGGCGCCTGCTGCCTGGCCTGGATCGCGGTCCACAGTCCGGTGAAGCCGCCGCCGACGATGCAGAGGTCGGCCTCGCATTCGCCCTGCAGCGCGGGCGCGAGGTCGCCGTCGTTGAAGAGGGCCTGTTCGATCCAGAAGGGGCGCATGGCGGCTTCGTAGGTGGTCAGGGCTTGCGCCGCATCTCGTAGGAAAACTCGGACTCGCGCTCGACGAGGAAGCCGAAGCGCGCGTAGAGCGCGCGGGCCGGATTCGCCTTGAGCACGCTGAGCGTGAGGTCCACGCCGGCGCGTTCGGCCTCGGCGACGACCTCGGCCAGCAGCCCGGTGCCGATGCCGCCGCCCTGATAGCGCGGCGCGAGCTGGATCTGGATCAGCACCCATTCGTGCGGATCGCGCGACACCTTGAGCAGGCCGACCGGCTCGCCCTCGTGCAGCAGCACCTCGGCGCATTCGAAGCGGTGCATCAGCCGCGCCATGTGGTGCGCATCGCTGACCTCGGCGCCCGAGGCCACCACGTGGCCGTTCATCGTGCGCTGCCGCAGCGCGAGCAGGAAGGGGATGTCTTCCCGCGTCGCCGGGCGGCGCGCCAGCACGACCGGTGGCGTACCGCTCATGCGGCGATGGCGGTGGGCTTCAACGCGGCCTCGAGGTGCCGCACGTAATGCGCGAGGTCCGGCGTCTTCGCGTCGGCGCACTTGGCCGTGTCGTCCCAGCGCCGCAGCCGCACCGCGTCCTTCGCGTAGGGCAGCGCCTCGAAGGCACTGGCCTGCGCCGAATCGAACACGCCGCCCTGCAGCTGCAGGCTGCGCTGCGAATCGGGCGACAGTGCCTCGAGGTGGCCGGGCTCGCGCGCGCACAGGAAGCGCTTGGCGTCCACGTGCAGCCGGATCGGTTCCAGCGTGGCCACGTCGAACAGCGCGCGCAGGAACGGCAGGCAGCGGTACTGGTGCAGGTCGTCGAGCCTTTGCTGCGTCGGCGTGCCGCCGAAGTCGTGCAGCAGGTGGCCCAGGTCGTGCAGCAGCGAGGCGGCGATCAGCGCGCTGTCCGCCCCCTCCTGCTCGGCCAGGTGCGCGGATTGCAGCGCATGCTCGAGCTGGGTGACGGGCTCGCCGTCGTACTGGGCATGGCCCTTGGTTTCGAACAGGCCGACGATGTCGGGAAGGCTCAGGCTCATGGTTACCAGGGCAGCGAGTAGGTCTTGGTGTTGGTGAAGCTCTTCATCGCCTCGAGCACGCCTTCCTTGTAGCCCAGGCCGGAGTCCTTGATGCCGCCGAAGGGCGTGAGTTCGAGCCGGTAGCCCGGCACCTCGCGCACGTTGACGCTGCCGACGTTGAGCTCGCGGATGAAGCGCGTGATGTGGTCGAGCCGGTTGGTGCAGATCGACGACGACAGGCCGTAGGCCGTGCCGTTCGAGATGCGGATCGCCTCGTCGATGGTCTTGAAGCGGATCACCGGCGACACGGGACCGAAAGTCTCGTGCTTGGCCACCGTCATCCCGGGGTCGACGCGGTCGAGCACCGTCGGCGAATACAGCGCGCCGCGGCGCTCGTTGCCGTACAGCAGCTTCGCGCCGGCCGCGATGGCCTCGTTGACCACGCCCTCGAACTGCTTCGCGGCGGCCTCGTCGATCACCGTGCCCATGTCGGTGTCGGGATCCATCGGGTCGCCGTACTTCAATGCGCGGGTCTTGGCCACCAGCAGCTCGACGAACTGGTCGGCCACCGATTCGTGCACCAGCATGCGCTTGATCGCGGTGCAGCGCTGGCCCGAGTTCTTGTACGAGCCGCTGGCCGCGAGCGTGGCCGCCTCCTCGATGTCGGCATCGTCCATCACGATGATCGGGTCGTTGCCGCCGAGCTCGAGGATCTGGCGCTTGTAGACCGCCTTGGCCGCGATGTACTTGCCGATCGGCACGCCGCCGGTGAAGGTGACGAGGTCGACGTCGGCGTTGGTCAGCAGCTCGTCGGCGATCTCGCGCGGGTCGCCGGTGAGCACCGACAGCATCGGCGGCGGCAGGCCGGCCTCGTAGAGGATGTCGGCCAGCAGGAAGGCCGCCAGCGGCGTCTTCTCGCTGGGCTTGAGCACGATGCGGTTGTTGGTGGCGATGGCCGGCGCCACCTTGTGGATCACCTGGTTGAGCGGATGGTTGAACGGCGTGATGGCCGTGATCGCGCCCTGCAGCGGCTCGCGCAGCGTGTAGACCTTGCGGCTCTTGCCGTGGTGCGTGAGGTCGCACGAGAACACCTGGCCATCGTCGACCAGCGCCTGGTTGGCCGCGAACAGCAGCACGTCGGAGGCGCGGCCCACCTCGTAGAGCGAGTCCTTGCGCGACAGGCCCGATTCGAGCGTGATGGTGCGCGAGATCTCGTCGAGGCGCGAGGCGATGATCTCGCCCGCGCGCATCAGGATCTTGTAGCGCTCGTAGCGCGTGAGCGTGGGCTTGTAGTCGCGCGCGATGCGCAGCGCGTTGCGCACGTCGTCGAGCGTGGCCTTGGGCACGGTGGCGATCACCTCGCCGGTGTAGGGGTAGGTGACCTCGATCGTGCGGTCGCGGTAGACGCGCTCGCCGGCGATGCGCAGGGCTTCGCGGTGGATGGTGCCTGGCTTCAGCGTGGCTTGGCTCATGGGTGCTCCGGCGGTCGGTTACTGGGCGTGGTTCAGCGCGATGTCGAGCGCATCGAAGTTGCGCAGGCGGCGGCCGGCGGCGATGCCCGCCACCGGGCGGTTGCAGATCAGCGGCACGCGCTGCTCCGACACGCCGCCGTGCGAGCGCAGCGGCACCTCGAGCGCCGACAGGTCGTGGCGACTGGCCGCGGTGCCGATCACGGTGTTCTTCTCGCTCACGACCACGATGTCGCCGATGCGGTCGGCGGGCAGCTCGAATCGCTGCGCCGCCTCCTTGCGCGACAGCACCGACTCCATGCCCGGCACCTGGCGGATGCGCTCGATCCAGCCCGGCACGCTGGCCTCGTCGGGCGCGTAGACGGTGGCGAAGGAACCGAGCGCGCCGTGGTGCACCACGTAGGGATCGGTGATCGGCAGGATCACGCGCGCGGTGCCGGCGCCGTACCAGCCGTCGAGCACGTCCTGCAGGTAGATGACGTTGGGCGAGCCGTCGGCGCCGTGCTTGTCGTTCATGCCGTGGTCGGCGGTCAGCACGATGGTGGCGCCGAGCGCATCGAGCTGCGCGAGGTAGCGGTCCATCATCGCGTAGAAGGCATTGGCCTGTTCGCTGCCGGGCGCGGCCTTGTGCTGCACGTAGTCGGTGGTCGACAGGTACATCAGGTCGGGCCGGTGCGACTCCATGAGCTTCACGCCGGCCGCGAACACGAACTCGGAGAGCTCGGCGCTGTAGACCGAGGGCACCGGCATGCCGACCATGCCGAGCACGTCATCGATGCCGTTCTCCTCCATCGTCACCTGGTCCGACTTCTCGGACGAGAAGCAGATGCCCTTCATGCGGTGGCCCAGCAGCTTGCGCAGCTTGTCCTTGGCCGTGACCACGGCCACCTTGGCGCCCGCGTCGGCGAACGCGGCCAGCACGGTGCCGGCGCGCAGGTACCTGGGGTCGTTCATCATCACTTCCTGGCCCAGCTCGCGGTCGAAGAAGTAGTTGCCGCAGATGCCGTGCACCGCGGGCGGCGCGCCGGTCACGATCGACAGGTTGTTCGGGTTGGTGAAGGACGGCACGACGCAGTCGGCCAGCAGGTCTGCGCCCTGCTCGCGCATGCGGCCGAGGTACGGCGCCACGCCGGCGGCGATGGCCGCGTCGAGGTAGGCCGGCTCGCAGCCGTCCACGCACACGACCACGATCGGGCGCGCCATCCAGCGATAGCTCCTGGCATTGACTTCGAGGGTCTCCGGTGTCATTTCAGACTTCCTTTGGTGGGTTGTTCGTGGTGGCCGCCGCCTCTGCATCGGCGCGGCCGAAGGCCTTGTGCATGCGGGCACGGCTGCCCGCGACGTGCTGGCGCAGCGCGCGGCCCGCGACGTCGGGGTCGCCGCTGGCGATGGCCTCGACGATGTCGCGGTGCTCGTCGGCCGAGACCCGCAGGCCGCCGCCGCTGTCGAGCGCGCGCATGCGGAACAGGTGCAGTTCCTTCACGAGGCGCTTGTAGGTCTCGGTCAGCTTCTTGCTGCCCGCGGTGTCGAGCAGGATCTCGTGGAACTGCAGGTTGAGCTGCGCGTACTGCTCCACGTCCTGCGCCTGGGCCGCCGAGCGCATGGCATCGAGCATGGCGCGCAGCCGCTCGACGGCATCGGGCTTGATCGCCAGCGCCACGCGGCGGCCGATGATTTCCTCCAGCGCCTCGCGCAATTCGTAGATCTCGTCGGCCTCCTCGAACGCGATCTCGCGCACGAAGACGCCGCGGTTCTTCTCGTTGCGCACCAGGCCCGCCTCCTCCAGCGCGCGCAGCGCCTCGCGGATCGGGCCGCGGCTGGTGTTGAAGCGCTGCGAGAGCTCGCTCTCGTTGATGCGGCTGCCCACCGGGAGCTCGCCCGTCATGATCAATCGCTCGATCTCCTCCTGCATCAGCATCGGCAGCGAGCTGGACTGGAGGAATGCGAGGGCGGAGGAGGGATTGCTGGTGACCATGGAACGCATTCTCCAGCCTCGGATTGAAAACTGTCAACAATTTTTTATTGACAGTCTTCAGTCTGCAATCTACATTGCCTTTACCGGATCCGGCCGACCAGGCCCCGGACGCCCGCCACTCACCCTTCCGTGACAGCAAGCCCTCTCAGGAGAAACAGATGACGATGAAACCAAGCTCGCGCCGTCTCGCGGCCGTCCTGTGCGCCGCGGCGCTCGGCCTCGTGGCCAGCGGCGCCGCCTGGGCGCAGAAGACCTCGCTCCTGGTCTACACCGCGCTCGAGACCGATGCCATGAAGCTCTACAAGGACGCCTTCGAGAAGGCCAATCCCGACATCGAGGTGAAGTGGGTGCGCGACTCCACCGGCATCGTCACCGCCAAGCTGCTGGCAGAGAAAGCCAATCCGCAGGCCGACGTGGTGGCCGGCCTGGCCGCCAGCAGTCTCGCGCTGCTGCAGCAGGAAGGCATGCTGCTGCCCTACGAGCCCAAGGGCTTCAAGGAACTGAACCCCGCCTATTCGGATGCCGCGCGCCCGCCGGCCTGGGTCGGCATGGACGTCTGGGCCGCCACCATCTGCTTCAACCGGGTCGAGGCGCAGAAGCTGGGCCTGCCCAAGCCCGAGAGCTGGAAGGACCTGGCCAAGCCGGTCTACAAGGGCGCCATCTCGATGCCGCACCCGGCCTCCAGCGGCACCGGCTACCTCGACGTGTCCTCGTGGCTGCAACTGTGGGGCGATGCCGAGGGCTGGAAGTACATGGACGCGCTGCACCAGAACATCGCGCAGTACGTGCACTCGGGCTCCAAGCCCTGCAAGCAGGCCGGCGCGGGCGAGTTCCCGATCGGCATCTCGTTCGAGTTCCGCGCCCACCAGGTCAAGAAGTCGGGCGCGCCGGTCGACCTGATCTTCCCGAAGGAAGGCCTGGGCTGGGACATCGAGGCCACCAGCCTCATGAAGACCAGCACCAAGCTCGAGCAGGCCAAGCGCTTCGCCGACTGGATGGCGAGCAAGGAGGCCAACCAGATCAGCGCGCGCTGGTGGGCCGTGGTGGCCTACCCCGGCGTGGTCTCGAAGCTCGAGGGCATTCCCGACAACTACGAGAAGCTGCTCGCGAAGAACGACCTGAACTGGGCCGCCAAGAACCGCGAACGCATCCTGGCCGAGTGGAGCAAGCGCTACGAAGGCAAGGCCGAAGCTAAATAGGCTCGCCCCCAGGCTGCGCGCACTTCGTGTCGCTTCGCCAACCCCCTACCGGGGGCGACACCGGCGGCCCGGCGAAGCCGGTTCCGCGGTGTCCCGCGAAAAAGTCCGATCGGCCGCTGTCTTTCTGTCCTTCTTCAACCCGCGGACGCGCGTCTCGCGCGTCCGCCAACGACGAGTGCGAACAATGGATATGACCGACACCCCGTTCATGGCCGGCCGGCGGCCCGCGAGCGGCGCCGCGGCGCTCGAGGTCATCGGGGTCCGCAAGGACTTCGAGACCTTCAGCGCGCTGCGCGACGTGCACCTGCGCGTCAACCCCGGCGAGATGCTGTGCTTCCTCGGCCCCTCGGGCTGCGGCAAGACCACGCTCTTGCGCATCATCGCGGGGCTGGAAACCCAGACCGCGGGCCAGATCCTGCAGAACGGCAAGGACGTCTCGTGGCTGCCGCCCGACCGGCGCGACTACGGCATCGTGTTCCAGTCCTATGCCCTGTTCCCCAACCTCACGATCGCCGAGAACATCGGCTACGGCCTGGTCAACGGCCGCGCCCGGCGCGCCGAGGTGAAGGCGCGCGTCGACGAGCTGCTCAAGCTGGTCGGCCTGCCGACCTCGGGCGCCAAGTACCCGAGCCAGCTCTCGGGCGGCCAGCAGCAGCGCGTGGCGCTGGCGCGCGCGCTCGCCACCCGGCCCGGCCTGCTGCTGCTCGACGAGCCGCTGTCGGCGCTCGACGCGCTCGAGCGCATCCGCCTGCGCGGCGAGATCCGCCGGCTGCAGAAGCAGGTCGGTATCACCACCATCATGGTCACGCACGACCAGGAAGAAGCGCTGTCGATGGCCGACCGCATCGTGGTGATGAACCACGGCGTGATCGAGCAGGTCGGCACGCCGATGGAGGTCTACGAGCAGCCGGCCACGCCCTTCGTGGCGGACTTCGTCGGCAAGGTCAACGTGCTGCGCTCGGTGGCGCTGGGCAACCACCGTTTCCAGGTCGGCGACATGGAGCTGCAGTGCGATGCCTGCGACGGCGCCTTCGAGCCCGGCGAGGCGGTCAACCTCTACCTGCGGCCCGAGGACCGCGCGGTCGAGCACCTGCGCGAGGACACGGCCAACCGGCTGCAGGCCATGGTCACCAAGGTCGAGTTCCTCGGCGGCCTGTGCATCGCCGAGGTGACGGCCGATGCGCTGCACGGCCAGACGCTCGGGCTGCACTTCTCGCTCAACCAGCTGCACGACCTCGGCATCCGCGAGGGCCACACGGTCGACATCGCGCTGCGCGCCAACCGCATCCGCGCCTTCTCCGCAGCGCGCGCGCCGCAACCATGAACACGCTCGCCCATCCCCTCGCCGCCAAGCCGGCCATCAGCACGCGGCCCGCCCTGCGCTGGAGCCGCGACGAGACCATCGCGCGCGCCGTGCTGTGCGTCGTGATGGCGATGCTGTTCGTGTTCCTGGTCGCGCCGCTGCTCACCATCCTCGCGCACGCGGTGCAGGACAAGGACGGCCGCTTCGTCGGCCTGGCCCACTTCATCACCTACTTCCAGACGCCGAGCCTGCTGCGCGCCGCCTGGAACTCGGTCTGGGTCGCGGCCGCGGTGGTCGCGATCTCGGTGCCCACGGCCTTCGTGTTCGCCTATGCGCTCACGCGCAGCCGCATGCCGGCGCCGCTCAAGGCCGTGTTCCGACTCATCGCGCTGATCCCGCTGCTCGCGCCCTCGCTGCTGTCGGCGATCTCGTTCGTGCAATGGTTCGGCAACCAGGGCGCGCTCAAGTTCCTGCTCGGCGGCACCTCGATCTACGGCGCGCCCGGGATCATCCTGGCCGAGGTCTACAACACCTTCCCGCATGCGCTGATGATCCTGGTCACCGCGCTGTCGCTGGCCGACGGTCGGCTCTACGAGGCCGCCACCGCGCTGCGCACGCGGCCGCTGCGGCAGTTCATGACCATCACCCTGCCTTCGTGCAAGTACGGCCTGATCAGCGCGGCCACCGTGGTCTTCACCTACGTGGTCAGCGACTTCGGCGCGCCCAAGGTGATCGGCGGCAACTTCAACGTGCTGTCGGTCGACGTCTTCAAGCAGGTGGTGGGGCAGCACAACTTCTCGATCGGCGCGGTGGTCGGCATGCTGCTGCTGTTGCCGTCGATCGTCTCCTTCGTGATCGACTACGTGGTGCGGCGCAAGCTCAAGGCGCAGCTCACGGCGCGCTCGGTGCCCTACAGCCCGAAGCGCCGGCGCGTGGCCGACACGCTGCTCACGCTGTTCTGCACCGTGGTCTGCGCCTTCCTGCTGGCCACCATCGGCATGGCGGTCTACACCTCGCTGATCGCGCTGTGGCCCTACGACCAGTCGTTCACGCTCAAGCACTACCACTTCGTGCTGGTCGAGAGCGACATGGCCGCGGCCTACGGCAACAGCCTGCTGGTGGCCATGGCCACCGCGGTGGCCGGCTCGCTGATCGTGTTCACGGGCGCCTACCTGATCGAGAAGACGCGCGGCCTCGGCCTGATGCGCAAGGGCATGCACCTGATGGCGGTGCTGTCGATGGCAGTGCCGGGCCTGGTGCTGGGCCTGGGCTACGTGATGTTCTTCAACCATCCGGCCAACCCGCTGAACTTCCTCTACCAGACGATGGCGATCCTGATCGTGTCGATGGTGGTGCACTACTACACCTCGAGCCACCTCACGGCCGTCACCGCGCTCAAGCAGATCGACAACGAGTTCGAGGCCGTCTCGGCCTCGCTCAAGGTGCCGTTCTTCAAGACTTTCCTGCGCGTCACGGTGCCGGTATGCCTGCCGGCGATCCTCGACATCGGGCGCTACTTCTTCGTGGTGTCGATGGCCAGCCTGTCGTGCGCCATCTTCCTCTACACGCCCGAGACCATCCTCGCGTCGGTCGCGATCATGCACATGGACGACGCCGGCGACATCGGCCCGGCCGCCGCGCTGGCCAGCCTGATCGTGGTGACCTCGACGCTGGTGTGCATCGCCTATGCGCTGCTCACGCGCGTGCTGCTCGCGCGCACGCAGGCCTGGCGCAACCTGGGCCGCGGCTGAACGGCCCCACGTCATTCCCCTTCCCTGCCTGGAGACACCATGAGTCAAGCCCCGCATCCGATCCTGCTCACCCCCGGCCCCCTGACCACGTCCGAGCGCACGCGCCAGGCGATGCTGCGCGACTGGGGTTCATGGGACGGCGACTTCAACCAGATCACCGCGCGCATCCGCCGCCAGGTGCTGGAGATCGTGCACGGCACGGGCACGCACGAATGCGTGCCGCTGCAGGGCAGCGGCACTTTCTCGGTCGAGGCCGCCATCGGCACCGTGGTGCCGCGCGACGGCCACGTGCTGGTGCCGAGCAACGGCGCCTACTGCCAGCGCCTCGCGAAGATCTGCAAGGTGCTGGGCCGCAAGCTGACCACCATCGACTACACGGAAGAAAAACAGATTTCGCCCGCCGACGTGGACCGCGCGCTCGCGGCCGATCCCGGCATCACCCACGTCGCGGTGGTGCACTGCGAGACCGGCGCCGGCGTGCTCAACCCGCTGCACGAGATCGCGCTGGTGGTGGCCAGGCACGGGCGCGGCCTGATCGTCGATGCCATGAGCTCCTTCGGCGCGCTCGAGATCGACGCGCGCAAGACCCCGTTCGATGCCGTGGTCGCGGCCTCGGGCAAGTGCCTCGAGGGCGTGCCGGGCATGGGCTTCGTGATCGTCAGGCGCAGCACGCTCGAGCAATGCGAGGGCCACAGCCCCTCGCTGAGCCTGGACCTGTACGACCAGTGGGTCTACATGGAGAAGACCACGCAGTGGCGCTTCACGCCGCCCACCCACGTGGTGGCCGCGCTCGACACCGCGATCGCGCAGTACGTGGAGGAAGGCGGCCTGGCCGCGCGCGGCGGCCGCTATGCGCGCAACTGCAAGGCGCTGGTGAGCGGGCTGGCCGCGCTGGGCCTGCGCGCCTTCCTCGACCCCGCCATCCAGGCACCGATCATCGTCACCTTCCATGCGCCCGACGATCCGCGCTACGACTTCAAGACCTTCTACAACGAGGTCAAGAAGCGCGGCTACATCCTCTACCCCGGCAAGCTCACGCAGGTGGAGACCTTCCGCGTGGGCTGCATGGGGCACTTCGGCGACGCGGGCATTCCGGGCGCGGTCGCCGCCATCGCCGAGACGCTCGAGGCCATGGGCATCCGCCAGCCATCGGCGGCCGTCGCGGCCTGAGCGGGGAGTTCATCGGACCGGCGCATTGCAGCGTCGGTCCTACAACGCGGGGCACGGCACGCTTCCCATAATCGGGCGCATGACGGTGCTGCGCAGCGACATCCCCGCCCGCCTCGACCGCCTGCCCTGGTCCCGCTGGCACTGGCGCGTGGTGATCGCCCTCGGCGTGGCCTGGGTGCTCGACGGCCTCGAGGTCACCCTGGTGGGCTCGATCGGCGCCGTGCTCGAGCGGCCCGACACGCTGGGGCTCACGGCCGGCGAGATCGGCCTCTCGGGTTCGATCTACGTGGCCGGCGCCGTGCTCGGCGCGCTGCTGTTCGGCCGGCTCACCGACCGGCTCGGACGCAAGAAGCTGTTCCTGGTCACGCTGGTGGTCTACACGCTCGGCACGCTGGCCACGGCCTTCTCTCCCGACTTCGCCTTCTTCGCGCTGTGCCGCTTCGTCACCGGGCTGGGCATCGGCGGCGAGTACGCGGCCATCAACTCGGCCATCGACGAGCTGATCCCCGCGCGCGTGCGCGGTCGCGTCAACCTCGCGATCAACGGCAGCTTCTGGATCGGCGCCGCGCTCGGTGCCGGGCTGAGCCTGGTGCTGCTCGACACGCGCGTGATCGGCCCGGTGTGGGGCTGGCGCGCCGGCTTCGGCCTGGGCGCGGTGCTCGCGGTGGCGATCCTGCTGGTGCGCCGCCACGTGCCCGAGAGCCCGCGCTGGCTGATCGCGCACGGCCGCGCCGACGAAGCCAAACGCATCGTCGACGAAATCGAGGCCGAGGTCTCGGCGCAGCACGGCCCGCTGCCCGCGCCGCGCAGTTACGTCGACTACACGGCCGCGCGCCGCGAGAGCCCGCCGATGCGGCAGGTGGCGCGCGTGCTGCTGCAGCACTACCGGCAGCGCAGCGTGGTCGCGCTCGCCTTGATGATCGCGCAGGCCTTCTTCTACAACGCGATCTTCTTCACCTATGCGCTGGTGCTGACGCGCTTCTACGCCGTGCCCGAGGCCAGCGTGGCGCTCTATATCTTCCCGTTCGCGCTCGGCAACGTGCTGGGGCCGCTGCTGCTGGGCCCGCTGTTCGACAGCGTGGGCCGGCGCCGCATGATCGCGCTGACCTATGTGCTGGCGGGCGTGGGCCTGGCCTTCACCGGCTGGGCCTTCATGCAGGGCTGGCTCGACGCGCGCAGCCAGGCGCTGTGCTGGTCCGCCGTGTTCTTCCTGGCCTCGGCCGCCGCGAGCTCGGCCTATCTCACGGTCAGCGAGGTGTTCCCGCTCGAGATGCGCGCCATGGCCATCGCGATCTTCTATGCCATCGGCATGGGCGCGGGCGGCTTCGCGGCGCCGGTGCTGTTCGGCCTCTTGATCGAGACCGGCAGCCGCGGCGCGGTGATGGTGGGCTACTGCTTCGCCGCGGTGCTGGTGGTGGTGGCCGGGCTGCTGGCCTTGCGCTACGCGGCCGACGCTGAACGCAAGCCGCTCGAGGAGGTGGCGCCGCCGCTGGCCTCCGGGCACGGCGGCGAACGCTGAGGCGCACAAACAACATCGCCACACGGTTGCACTAGGAAGGTGCCGCGCGGGGGCACGTGAATTGCTTTCACTCCACGGTCCGCAGCGCGAGACGCAGGACTCTCACAAACGTCGACACCCGTCTTCGATTCATTGGCTATCGCGATGCCGACATCGCCAGAGGCGAGTTGCGGCCCCGCCGCCCATCGCCTCGATCCTTAAGAAATCTTGGGAGAAAGCAAATGAAAAGAAGGCGTTCCATGCGCATGGCGGCAGCCTGCGCGATCGTTCTTGCGCTCGCGCTCGCGAGCGGATGCGGTGGCGGCGACGATGGCGGCAGCACGCTGTCGCTCACGGCCCCACCCACGGCTCCCACCGCGACCGCCGACCCCGTGCCGACGATTCCCGTGACCACCCCACCCGATCCGCAGGACCCGACGGCGATCACGCGCTTCACGGCGACGGTGCCGTTCGGCGAGAAGGGCGACTACCAGTCCTCGGCGCAGGTGGTCTACGGCTTCGGCACCACGGCGGTGGCCGATGCGCAATACAAGGACGTGATCTACACGGTGCCGCTGCAGGGCACGGTGCGCTATCCGGCCGGGCCCGCCGGCACGCCGGGCAGTTCCAAGGTCCAGCCCTCGGCCAGCGGCGGCCATCCGGTGGTGGTTTTCCTGCATGGCATGCACGACTCCTCCGATCTCAACAACGCCAAGGGCTACGACTACCTGCAGAAGGACCTGGCCGAGCACGGCTATGTCGCCTTCTCCATCGACGCCGGAAAGATCAACGGGCTCAGCAGCTGGAACGCCTCGGACGCCGGCGCGTTCGCGCGCGGCCAGTTGCTCATGACCACGCTCGACCTGCTGCGCGCCGGCAATGCGACCGGCCTCTTCAACGGTGTCGCGATGCCCGAGCTCAAGGGCAAGCTGGACCTCGAGCGCGTGGGCATCGTCGGCCACTCGCGCGGCGCGGAAGCGGTCGCCTACGCGGTGGAACTGAACAAGCAGCGCATCGGCATCAGCTACCAGGACGTCGAGACGGCACGCCGCAGCCGCGAGCTCGTCGCGCTGGCCAAGTCCGAGAAGGACAAAGCCGAGAAGCGGGTCGATGAAGCCACCGCCGTCGCCACCGACGTCACCGTGAAGCTGTTCATGGCCCAGGCGGCGCTGCTGGCCGCGCGAATCCAGTCGCCGCCCGCATCGCCCGAGCACATCGACGCCCTGACGCAGGCCCTGCAGCAGTTGCAGCAGCAGGCGGCGCAGGCGCAGGCCCGACTCGCCGCCGAGCAGGCCGCGCTCGAGGAAGTCAACGCGAAGTTCCGTGACGTGAACACGTTCTCCTACGCGATCAACGCGGACAGCGAGAAGTGGCTCGCGCAGATGACCTCGCCCGAGGCCCTGCTGCAGTCGGGCGTCGTCCTGCCTTCGTCCACCGAGCCGCCGCACCGCGTCCGCGCCGTGTTCTCGCTGGCGCCGATCAATGCCAGGCAGCTGTCGCGCGTGACCCATGTGCCGTTCGCCACCCTGCTGCCCACCTGCGACGGCGATGTCTACACGCTCAACGGCGCGCAGATCTTCGACGACAGCCGCAACACGGCGAACGACGAGAGCGCGCCCAAGTACCAGGTGGTCGTCAGGGGCGCCAACCACAACTTCTACAACGACCATTGGTCCGAGGACGACGATGCCGAGAAATACGCCCCGCTCTATTGCCAGTCGGGGAAGATCGACACGCTGCGCCTGAGCCCCGACGACCAGCGCCGCAACGGCGCTTTCCTGATGGCCTCGTTCCTGCGCTACTTCGTCGGCGACGAGTTCCAGTTCGCGCCCTACTGGAAAGGCCAGGCCCCGATTCCACCGGCCGGCTGCCCGGCTGGCGAAAGCCGTTGCGACGAACGCGTCGTGCTGACGGTCCACCAGCCCGCCGCCCAGCGCAAGCTGCTGCAGGACTTCCGCAACGTGGATGCCAGCGCGAAGAACGCGAGCGGGCTGTCGACCGCGTACGAGCGCTTCAAGACGACCGTTCAATGCCGCTTCCTGGCCATCGTCGCCGCGCCGAACGCTCGCGAGGCGTCCTGCACCGATCCCGTGAGCCAGCTTCCGGTCGAAGCCCTGTTCAATGAGGGCGAGCGCTACAGCCCCTCCTCGTACGACAGGAAGAACCTGCTGATCTGGTCGATCGCCGACCAGGCCCAGCTGCAGTGGGAAACGGCCGGCCCCGTGGTGGCCATCGACACCGGCGACCTCTCCGCCCAGGGCTTCGACACGCTGAGCGTGCGCGTCGCCGTGCTGGCGCCGATCGGCCAGGAGGTCGAGATCGCGCTGACCGATACGCAGGGCCGCAAGGCGGCGCTCAAAGGCAGCGACTTCAGCGATGCGCTCTATGGCATCGCGCGCAAGCCCGACGGTGCGATCCCGCTGGTCGACGCGCCCGACGACGCGATCTATGCCGACACCGGCACCACGCGGCCGCTGCTGAACATGGTGGCGGTTCCGCTCAAGGCCTTCGCGCTGCATGGCGTGGACCTCGCGCACATCAAGCAGGTGACGCTGCGCTTCCCGAAGGCCGCGGGCAGCGTGGCCGTCACCGACGTGCAGCTGCAGCGGATGAACTGAACGCCGCGCCGGCTACAGCGCGCAGGTCCTGAACCCCAGGAAGCCGTCGTCGCGCTGCGGCAGCGCGAAGCCGCGCCGCCGCATCGAGCGCAGCCGGGCGCGCGTCGCGAACGAGGCCCCGCGCAGCACGCGCGCGCGGCCGAAGCCCGCGGCGGGATCGAACTCGCCGCCGCCGCTCCACGGATCGGCGCGGTAGCCGGGCCAGGGCTGCAGCGTGCCCGCGGTCCATTCGTGCACGTCGCCCCAGCGGAAGCCGCGCCGCGCCGCGGTGTGGGCCGCGATCTCCCACTCGACCTCGGTCGCGATGCGGCGGCCCGCCCAGCGCGCCCAGGCATCGGCCTCCCACCAGCTCAGGTGCACCGCGCTGTGGTGGCCGGCGGCGCGCACGGTGGCGCCGAAGCGCTGCTGCAGCACCGAGCCGCCGGTGGCGCTGCGCGCCGCGCCGATCTGCTCCACATGGCGCGGCCCGCGCCGGCCCTCGGCCTGCGCGGCCAGCCAGCGCCAGCCCTCGCCGTGCCAGAGCTCCTCGCGGTCGTAGCCGCCGTCGTCGACGAATTCGGTGAACTGGTTCCAGGTGACCGGCTGGGCATCGATCTCGAACTCGGGCACGTCGACGCGGTGCGCGCCGCGCTCCTGCGCGAAGGCGAAGCCGGCCTCGTCGCGGCCCAGCGTCCAGCGCGTGGCCGGCAGCGCCAGCGGCTCGCGCACCACGCTCACGGGCGCCTGCTCGATGCCCAGCGGCAGCCCGAGGGTCTGCGCCATCACCACGAACTGCTCGCCGCGCAGGTCCTCGTGGAACAGCGCGAGGCGGTAGAAGTACAGGCCGGCATCGGTCTCGGCCGCATGCTCGAGCAGCTCGAGCGTGCTCTCGAGCGTCTCGAGCAGGTAGGCCTTGGTCTGGCCCAGGTCCGGCAGCTCGGGCGACCAACGGCGCTCGGGGCCGATCTGGGCCGGGTTCCACCACTCGTCGGCGCCGGGGTCGATGGCCGCGAGCCGCGTCGGCCGCACCGGGCAGTCGGCGCCGAAGGCACGCTGCGTGTTGCGCCCGATCCACCATTCGGCGAACCAGCCGATGTGGCCGGCCAGCCAGACCGGCGGCTGCATGCCCTCCTCGCGCTGCAGCTCGGGCGGCACCGGCAGCGCGGCCGAGCCCAGCGCCTGCTCGTAGAGCGACAGCAGGTGCAGCGTGTGGTTGCGTGCGTCGATCAGGGCCAGCGACAGCAGCTCGCGGCCGGCGCGGTGCATGTCGGGCGAATCGATCGAATGCGGCAGGCCCAGGGCGCCTGAGGGAGTCGAGGGCAGCGGGCTGGAAGACATCGGTCCATTATCAGCACCCATCCCCGGGCATCGCGGGTGCCGACTCCCGGGTAAACCCGGGCGTTGCGGCCCCGGCGGACGGGGCAATACAAAGGTACACCGCGTTACCATTGCGGGCTTTGCGCAGGCCCCACCAGGGCCTGTCGCCTTCACCCTGGGCTTTGTGGGAGACACCCCTTGTCTGCATTCCTCAAATTCGCGGCCGGCATGGACTGGGTCAGCGAAAAGTTCGGCAAGTTCGCCGGCTACACCGTGCTGGCCGCCTCGCTCATCTCCGCCGCCAACGCACTCGTGCGCTACGGCTTCGACTTCAGCAACAACGCCTTCCTCGAGATCCAGTGGTACCTGTTCGCGGCCACCGTGATGCTCGGCGCGCCCGTGGTGCTGCGCTTCAACGAGCATGTGCGCGTGGACATCATCTACGGCAAGCTCAAGGGCAACGGCCCGGTCTACGTCGACCTGTTCGGCCTGATCTTCTTCCTGCTGCCGGTGATGGGCATGTTCACCTACCTCACCTGGCCCTACTTCTGGAACACCTGGGTCACGGGCGAGATGTCGGGCAACATCGGCGGGCTGGTCCGCTGGCCCGCCGCGCTGCTGATGCCGGTGGGTTTCGCCGCCATGTTCCTGCAGGGCGTGGCGGAAATCGTCAAGCGCATTGCCTACCTGCGTGGGCTCATCGAGATGAACACGCACTACGAGAAGCCGGTGCAGTGAGCGCGCAGCGCCCTCGCCCCGTCACCGTCTCCCTTCTCTGTGTCCCAACGGCAGGATAAGTAGAAATGCACATGGAAAACTTCGCCCCGATCATGTTCGCGGGGCTCGTCGTGATCATGCTGATCGGGTTCCCGGTCGCGTTCTCGCTCTCGGCGCTCGGCCTGATCTGCGGCTTCTTCGCGATCGAGATGGGCTGGTTCCCGGCCGGCTTCATGGCCAACCTGCCGCTCAACGTCTTCGGCATCCTGTCGAACGAGACGCTGCTCGCGATCCCCTTCTTCACCCTCATGGGAGCGGTACTGGAGAAATGCGGGCTGGCCGAGGACATGCTCGACTCCATGGGCCAGCTGTTCGGCCCGGTGCGCGGCGGCCTCGGCTACTCGGTGATCATCGTGGGCTTCATCCTCGGCGCCATCACCGGCACGGTGGCGGGCCAGGTGATCGCGATGGCGATGATCTCGCTGCCGGTGATGATGCGCTACGGCTACAACATGCGCTACTCGACCGGCGTGCTCGCCGCCTCGGGCACCATCACGCAGCTGGTGCCGCCCTCGCTGGTGCTGATCGTCATGGCCGACCAGCTCGGCACCGACGTCGGCCAGATGTACAAGGGCGCCTGGGGTCCGTCGATCCTGCAGGTGATCATCTTCGCGATCTACACCTTCCTGATCGGGCGCATCTACCCGAGCTACGTGCCGGGCCTGCCGGCCAGCGCGCGCACGCTCAACGGCTGGGCGCTGTGGGGCAAGTGCCTGCGCGGCATCATTCCGTCGGCGATCCTGATCTTCGCGGTGCTCGGCTCGATGGGCGGCCTGCCGTTCATGGACAAGGCCATCGCCACGCCGACCGAAGCCGGCGCCATGGGCGCGGTCGGCGCGCTGATCCTCGCGCTGATCCACCGCCGCCTGAACTGGGAGCTGCTCAAGGGCGCGATGGAAGGCACGATGCGCCTGACGGCCATGGTGGTGTTCATCCTGATCGGCTCGCGCGTGTTCTCGCTGGTGTTCCAGGGCGTGGACGGTGCCAAGTGGATCGAGCACATGCTCTCGGGCCTGCCGGGCGGCCAGGTCGGCTTCCTGATCGCGGTCAACATCTTCGTCTTCTTCCTCGCGTTCTTCCTCGACTTCTTCGAGATCGCGTTCATCATCCTGCCGCTTCTGGGCCCCGTGGCCCACAAGCTCGGCATCGACATGGTGTGGTTCGGCGTGCTGCTGTGCGTGAACATGCAGACCTCGTTCATGCATCCGCCGTTCGGCTTCGCGCTGTTCTATTTGCGAGGGATCGCCGACACCCTGTTCAAGAACGGGGCGCTGCCCAAGAAGGTGGAGTCGCGCGACATCTACCTGGGCGCCGTGCCCTGGGTCATCATGCAGCTGCTGCTGGTGGCCATCGTGATCTTCTTCCCGCAGACGGTGACCGTGTTCCTCGACAAGGAGAAGGTGGTCGACATCGACAAGGTGATCCTCGAGATGCCGGTGGACGAGCAGTCGAACGCACCCGACGCCAACGGCGTGAACATGGAAGACCCGTTCGGCAACGAGAAGAAGGACGAGCCGGCCCCGGCGGCCGAGCCCGCGCCGGCGCCCGCCGACGGCGCCAAGCAGTGACGCAGGCCGGCGCCGACGCAGGCGCTGCGCTCGAGAGCGCCGCCTTCCCGCCGCTCCTGCGCACGCTCGCGGTCGTCATCGTCGTCGACCTTTTCGCCATCGCGCTCTGGAGCCTGCCCTCGCTGCGCGAGACCAGCTGGTCGACCTCGAGCCTCGTGGTCTTCGGCCTCGCGGGCCTGTGCGTGGTGTGGGTCGGCTACTGGATCGTCTACAGCCGTACCCGGCTCGAGGGCGACGAGCTGGTCCAGACCTGGCTGTGGACCAAGCGCGTTCGCGCACAGGACGCCTCGCAGCTCAAGCTGGTCCACATCCGCATGCTCGAGCGCGTCGTCGCGCCGCGCCTGCTGGTGCGCCGTCGCAATGGCGGCATCACCTGGTTCCATGCCTACGACCCGAAGGTGCTGGTCGCCTTCGGCGAGCAGGTGGCGCTGCGCGCGGTGCCGGCGCGGCCAGCGGCTACCGACGACAACGGCGCCTGAGTCAGCCTCGCGGCACCCGATGCGGCGAAGATAGCCGCATGCATCCCGGATCCCTTCTCCCATCGAACGGTGCGCGTGCCCTGGCCGCGGCCCTGTGCCTCGCTGCATTCGCAACTGGTGCCACCGCCGACTGCACGGCATCGGCCGCGCCCGACTGCTACCGCGCCTTCGAGCCGCCGCAAGCCGGTGGCGCCCTGCACTACTACGCCTCGCTCGCCCCCGGCGCGGGCCCCACGCAGGCGCTCGTCGCCATGCACGGCCATCCGCGCGATGCCGGCAAGACCTTCGACGCGGCGCTGCGCACCGTGCGCCAGGCCGGCGCGCTCGAGCGCACGCTGGTGATCGCGCCGCTGTTCCAGGTCGCGGCCGACAAGGCCGGCAAGTGCAGCAGCGCGGGCGTGCCGGCGGCGCAGGACGGCGACCTGCTGTGGACCTGCGCCTCCTGGCTCGAAGGCGGCCGCGCGGAGAACGGCAATGGCCTGTCGTCGTTCGCGGCCATGGACGCGCTCGTGGCCGAGCTGCACCGGCGCTGGCCGAGCCTGCGCACGGTCACCATCGCGGGCTTCTCGGCCGGCGCGCAGATGGTGCAGCACTACATCGGCTTCGCGGCCGACCCACCCGCGGCCTCGCTCGCGTTGCGCTACGTGGTGGCCGACCCCGGCACCTGGCTCTACTTCGATGCGTTCCGTCCGTTTCCGCCGAGCGACGCCGCCGCCTGCCCCGCGCTCGACCGCTGGAAGTACGGCACCGAGGGCCTGCCCGCGCACCTGGGCCGCGACGCCGCCCAGGCCCGTGCGCGCTATGCCGCCGCCGACATCCACTACCTGCAGGGCGAGCTCGACACCGGCGAGGGCAAGGGCACGGCCTACCGGGTGCTCGACAAGTCCTGCGCGGCCGCGGCGCAAGGCCCCTACCGGCTGCAGCGCGGCCTGGCCTACGCGCAGTACGACCGCACGCTGCTCGCACCGGCCAGGCGCCGTGAGGTCACGGTGGTGCCGGGCTGCGCGCACGACGTGGCCTGCGTGTTCCCGTCCGAGGCCGCGCGCGCCGCGCTGCTCGGCACGCCCTCCAAATGAAAAAAGCCCCGCCGTTGCCGGCGGGGCTTCTGCATGGGCGCGAAGGAGTCGCCGCTTACAACTTCTGCTGCTGCATGAAGCGGTCGAAGGTGCCTTCGGTGTAGCGGAACCAGGCGTTCTGGTCGGCCAGGAATTTGGACCAGTCGCCGTAGATCTTCTTCCACTCGGGGTTGGAGTTGTTGAGGTCCGAGTAGACCTGCTGGGCCGACTTGAAGGCGGCGTTCATCACGTCCTGCGAGAACGGGCGCAGCTTGGTGCCCGAGCCCACGAGCTGCTTGAGCGCGATCGGGTTCTTGGCGTCGTACTTGGCCGTCATCGTGATGTTGGCGTGCGCGGCGGCCGCCTCGACGATCGCCTTGTAGTCGGCCGACAGGCCTTCCCACGCCTTGTTGTTGATGTAGAAGTCGAGCTCGGGGCCGCCTTCCCACCAGCCGGGGTAGTAGTAGAACGGGGCGATCTTGTTGAAGCCCAGCTTCTGGTCGTCGTACGGGCCGACCCACTCCAGGCCGTCCAGCGTGCCCTTTTCGAGCGCGGGGTACAGGTCGGCGCCGGGGATCGATTGCGGGATCACGCCGAAGGGCTCGAGCACCTTGCCAGCGAACGGGTTGGTGCGGAACTTCAGGCCCTTGAGGTCGGCGACCGACTTGATTTCCTTGCGGAACCAGCCGCCCATCTGCGCGCCGGTGTTGCCGCCGGGCAGATTGATGATGTTGTACTTGGCATAGAAGGCGCGCATCAGCTTCAGGCCGTTGCCTTCGTACATCCAGGCGTTCTGCTGGCGGGTGTTCATGCCGAAGGGCACCGAGCAGCCGAGGCAGAAGGTCGGGTCCTTGCCGTAGAAGTAGTACGGCGCCGTGTGGGCCATTTCGACCGAGGCGTTCTGCACGCCGTCGACCACGCCGAACGCGGGCATCAGCTCGCCGCCGGCATGCACCGAGATCTGGAACTTCCCGCCCGTCATGTCGCTGACGCTCTTCGCGAACACCTCGGCGGTGCCGAAGATGGTGTCCAGCGACTTGGGAAAGCTCGACGCCAGGCGCCAGCGGACGGTGGCCTGCGCATGAACGGCAGGCGCGATGCCGGCAGCCAGGACGCCAGCGATGCCGGCGTTTTTGATGAGGGAACGACGATCCATGGATAGCTCTCCGAATACTTGGAAAAAACAACGCACGGCTTGTGACCGCTGGGGACTCTTGTAGAAGCCCGGGCGATTGTAAAAACGCGCTTACAGCGACCGGCCGGGGTTTACCCTGCGCTGCAGCAATGTGGGCGATGCCGACCACGCCGGCGAAGAAGTCGCCCGAAGCGCCGAAAAGGCTGTTGCGGACGCCGCCGAAGCCCGGATTCCGACGAGGCATAAAATGTTAATCCGCCTTACACACTCCTCCGATACGGCATCCGACATGAGACTCTCCCATTCCTTCAAGCCCGCGCTGCTCGCCTTCGCCGCAGCCACCGCCTTCGGCGCGCAAGCCGCCGACATCAAGATCGGCGTCGCCGCCGCGCTGTCCGGCGGTGCCGCCCAGTACGGCGCCGCGATCCGCAACGGTTTCCAGCTCGCGGCCGACGAGATCAATGCCGCCGGCGGCATCAACGGCGACAAGATCGTCCTCGCCATCGAGGACGAGCAGGGCAAGAAGGAAGACGCCATCAACGTCTTCAAGAAGCTGATCTTCCAGGACAAGGTCCTGATGACCTTCGGCCCCACGCTGTCGAATTCGGCCCAGGCCGCCGACCCGATCGCCCAGGCCGCCAAGACGGTGGCCTTCGGCACCTCGAACACCGCCGACGGCATCACCTCGATCGGCGACTACGTGTTCCGCAACTCGGTGACCGAGGCCGACGTGCTGCCCGAGACCCTGCGCGTGGCGATCAAGCACGCCAACGTCAAGAAGGTCGCCGTGCTCTACGGCAACGACGACGTGTTCACCAAGAGCGGCTACGACAACTTCAAGAAGGCCCTCGAGGACCTGAAGCTGCCCGTGACCACCACCGAGACCTTCGCCAAGGGCGACGTGGACTTCAAGGCCCAGCTGACCAAGATCAAGGCCAGCAACCCCGACGCCATCGTGCTGTCGGCCCTGCTGGCCGAGGGCGCGCCGATCATGGTGCAGGCTCGCCAGCTCGGCCTGAACGTGCCGGTCATCGGCGGCAACGGCATGAACTCGACCAAGATCTTCGACCTGGCCAAGGGCAGCTCGGACAACCTCTACGTCGGCAGCCCCTGGTCGGCCAGCAACGCCACGCCCGAGAACACCAAGTTCCAGAAGGCCTACAACGACAAGTTCAAGGTCGCGCCCGACCAGTTCGCGGCCCAGGCCTACGACGGCCTGTACGTGGTGGCGCAGGCGCTCAAGGGCGTGAAGCTGTCGGGCAACCTGCCGGCCGACCGCACCGCCCTGCGCGACGCACTGCCCAACGTGAAGTGGACCGGTGCCACCGGCGCCTTCACCTTCGCGCGCGCCAAGGACAAGGCCGGCAAGCCCGCCGGCTACGACGCGCAACAGACGGCCATCGTGAGCGTGACGCGCGGCACGCAGTTCGTGATCGAGAAGTAAGCAAGGGGCGGCACCTTCGCCGCTCGAGGCGGGCCGCGCGGCCCGCCTTGCCCCCGCCTTGCCTTTTGCACCCGGCGCAGGACGACCCACTGCGCCCTTCGTTCTTCCTGTTTTGATTCGCCGCGGCGCCCTTCGGCCGCGGCCCGACGAAAGCCCATCGTGCTCGATCAGCAGCTTGTCAACGCCCTGTCGCTGGGGTGCGTCTACGCACTCTTCGCACTGGGCTTCACACTCATCTTCGGCGTGCTCGGCGTCATCAACCTCTCGCACGGCGCGGTGTTCATGGTGGGCGCCTACGCGGCCGCCGAATTCATGCGCCTGACCCACCTGCCCCTGTGGGCCGGCCTGCCCTTCGCGTTCGTGCTGTGCGGCGTGCTGGGCCTCTTGATCGACCTGCTGGTGCTCAAGCCGCTGCGCAAGCGCGACGCGCCCCACCTGATCCCGATGATCGCCACCATCGGCGTGGCCATCATCCTGAACAACGGCGTGCAGGGCATCTTCGGCGCGGAGAACCTGCGCTTCCCGTCCGGCACCATCCCCGACGACGCGCTGGTGCTCGCGGGCATCCACGTCACGGCGCTCGAGCTCGGCATCATCATCGCGTCCTTCGCGCTGATGGCGGTGCTGCTGCTGTCGCTGCAGCGCACGCAGCTCGGCCGCGCGCTGCGCGCCATCGCCGAATCGCCCAAGGCCGCCTACCTCGTGGGCGTCAACGTCGAGGGCCTGTTCTACCTGACCTCGTTCGTGGCCGCAGGCCTGGGCGGCGTGGCCGGCGTGCTGATCGGCCTGTACTCGAACGCGCTGTTCCCGCTGATGGGCCAGCCGATGCTCGAGAAGGGCATCGCCGTGATCATCCTCGGCGGCATGGGCGATATCCGCGGCGCGCTGCTCGGCGGCCTGTTCCTCGGCTTCGCCGAGGTGCTGTCGGTGGCCTACGTGGGCTCCACCATGCGCGACGCGGTGGCCTTCGGCCTTCTGTTCCTGGTGCTGCTGGTGCGTCCCAAGGGGCTGTTCGGCTCGCTCAAGGAGCGCAAGGTCTGACCATGGAAGCGCTCGACAACTTCTGGTCGGTCTACAGCAACCTGGTGCTCTCGCTGGGCATCAACGGCCTGCTGGCGCTCTCGATCTGGCTCACCCTGGCCTGCGGCATGCTGGCCCTGGCCAACGCGGCCTTCATGGGCATCGGCGCCTACGCGGCCTCGATCCTCACGCTCAACTACGGCGTGCCGTTCCCGGTCGCCATCGCGGCCGGCATGGCCGCGCCGGCGCTGGTGGCCTTCGCCATCGGCAAGCCCACGCTGCGCCTGTCGGGCGTGTACCTGGCGATGGCCACGCTGGCCTTCGGCGAGGTGGTGCGCATCGCCGTGCTCAACGCCGAGTCGCTCACGGGGGGGGCGCTGGGCCTCAACGGCATTCCGCAGTCGACCCAGTGGTGGCACGTGGCGCTCGCGCTGGTGCTGGTGCTGCTGGTGCTGTGGCGCATCCGCCGCTCGAAGGTGGGCCGCGCCTTCGAGGCCATCAAGGAGGACGAGACCGCCGCCGGCCTGATGGGCATCGACGTGGCGGGCCACAAGATGCTGGCCTTCGTGCTCGGCGGCGCGATCGCCGGCCTGGCCGGCACGCTGAACGCGCACCTGACCTTCTTCATCGGCCCGTCCGAATACGGCTTCAACCGCGCGGTCGACATCCTCACGATGGCGATCCTCGGCGGCATCGGCGGCCTCACCGGCCCAGTGCTCGGCGGCACCATCCTTACGCTGCTGCCCGAGATGCTGCGCGGCCTGGGCGCCTTCCGCCTCGTGGTCAACGGCTTCATCCTGGTGCTGATCGTGCTGTTCCTGCCCAAGGGCATCTGGGACCCGGCGCGCATCCGCCAGTGGTTCGGCCGCAAGGGGAGCGCCGCATGAGCCAGACCCTGCTGACATTGAAGAACGTGTCGCGCCATTTCGGCGGGCTCAAGGTGCTGCAGGACGTGAACCTCGAGATCCCGCAAGGCGGCATCTTCGGGCTCATCGGACCGAACGGCGCCGGCAAGACCACGGTGTTCAACCTGATCACCGGCCTGTTGCCGACCACCAGCGGCAGCATCCATTTCGAAGGCCGCGACCTGGCGGGCCGCAAGCCCTTCCAGATCACGCGCGGCGGCATCGCGCGCACCTTCCAGAACATCCGCGTCTTCAAGGAGATGTCGCTGCTGGAGAACGTGATCGTGGGCATGGATTCGAAGCTGCGCTACGGCCCGCTGGGCCTGCTCGCGGGCTCGGGCCTGTTCCGCGGCGAGGAGAAGCGCGCCCGCGAACGCGCGCACGAGCTGCTGGGCTGGGTGCGCCTGGACCACAAGGCGCACGACATCGCCGACAACCTCTCGTACGGCGAGCAGCGCAAGCTGGAGCTGGCGCGCGCGCTGGCCACCGAGCCCAAGCTGCTGCTGCTCGACGAGCCGGTCGCCGGCATGAACAGCACCGAGAAGAGCGAGCTGATGGTCGAGATCGAGAACATCGCGGCGCGCGGCTTCACGGTCTTCATGATCGAGCACGACATGCGCTTCGTGATGGGCCTGTGCCAGCAGATCGCGGTGCTGAACTTCGGCCGCATCATCGCGCGCGGAGGCCCCGAGCAGATCCGCAACGACCCGCAGGTGATCGAGGCCTACCTCGGCCGCGAGGACGACGAAGCCACCAACGAACCGGAGGCCGCGGCATGAGCGCACTCAGCAAGCAACCCCTGCTGCAGGTCCAGGGCCTGAAGGTCTCCTTCGGCCATGTGCAGGCCGTCAAGGGCATCGACTTCGAACTGCACGAAGGACAGATCACCACGCTGGTCGGCGCCAACGGCGCCGGCAAGTCGACCACGCTGCTGGCGCTGTCGGGCCTGGTGAAGAAGACCGCCGGGCGCGTCGTGTTCGCGGGCCAGGACATCTCCGCGCTCGCGCCGCACAGGATCGTGGCCGGCGGCGTGGTGCAGGTGGCCGAGGGCCGCGCCACGCTGACCACGCTGACGGTGCGCGAGAACCTCGAGCTCGGCGCCTACACGCGGCGCGACGGCGCGGCCGCGCGCACGGCCGACCTGGAGCGCATCTACGCCCTGTTCCCGGTGCTCAAGGACCGCGCCGACGGCTTGGCCGGCAACCTCTCGGGCGGCGAGCAGCAGATGCTGGCGATCGGCCGCGCCCTGATGGCGAAGCCGCGCGTGCTGCTGCTGGACGAGCCCTCGATGGGCCTGGCGCCGATCATCGTGCAGGACATCTTTCGCACGCTGCGCGAGATCAACCGCCAGGGGCTGACGATCTTCCTGGTGGAGCAGAACGTGCGCCAGGCGCTGAAGATCGCGGACCGGGCCTACGTGATCGAGACCGGCAGCATCGTGCTGTCGGGCAGCGGGCGCGACTTGCTCGGCGATCCGAAGGTGCAGGAAGCCTACTTGGGCAGCTGATCGTTTCGGCTGTTTCTCCCTCCCCCGCTGGGGGAGGGCCGGGGTGGGGGCACGCGGCCTTGCGCAGGACCGCGGCGCTTTTCGAGGCCGCATGCCCCCATCCCAGCCTTCCCCCAGAGGGGGAAGGAGCAAGACAACGGACTCAGCCTTCGCGGCCGAAGCGCTGCGCGATCGACTGCTCGATGCCCGCGGCGTCGAGCCCGATCGAGGCCAGCAGCTTGGCCGGGTCGCCGTGCTCGATGAAGCGGTCGGGCAGGCCCAGCTGCAGCACCGGCACCTGCACGCCCGCGGCCTGCAGCGCCTCGAGCACCGCGCTGCCCGCGCCGCCCATCAACGCGCCTTCCTCGAGCGTGACCAGCGCCTCGTGCGAGCGCGCCACCTCGAGCAGCAGTTCCACGTCGAGCGGCTTGGCCCAGCGCATGTTGGCGACCGTGGCGTCGAGCGCCTCGGCGGCCGTGAGCGCCGGATACAGCAGCGTGCCGAAGGCCAGGATGGCGATGCGTTGGCCCTGGCGGCGCAGCTCGCCCTTGCCGAAAGGCAGGCCGTCGAGCGCGAGGTGCGGCTCGACGCCGGCACCCGCGCCGCGCGGATAGCGCACGGCCACCGGGTGGTCCTGCTCGTAGGCGGTGGTCAAAAGCTGCCGCGTCTCGCGCTCGTCGGCGGGACAGGCGATGCTCATGTTCGGGATGCAGCGCAGGAACGGGATGTCGTAGGCACCCGCGTGCGTGGCGCCGTCGGCACCCACCAGGCCCGCGCGGTCGAGCGCGAACACCACCGGCAGGTTCTGGATCGCGACGTCGTGCACCAGCTGGTCGTAGCCGCGCTGCAGGAAGGTCGAGTAGATCGCCACCACCGGCTTCAGGCCCTCGCAGGCCAGGCCCGCGGCGAAGGTCACGGCATGCTGCTCGGCGATGCCGACGTCGTAGTAGCGGTCGGGGAAGCGCTGCTCGAACTCGACCAGCCCCGAGCCTTCGCGCATGGCCGGCGTGATGCCGACCAGCCGGCCGTCCTTGGCCGCCGTGTCGCACAGCCACTGGCCGAAGACCTGGGTGAAGGTCTTCTTGGGCGCCGACGCGGGCTTGACCAGCCCGACCTGCGGATCGAACTTGCCGGGGCCGTGGTAGGCCACGGGGTCGGCCTCGGCCAGCTTGTAGCCCTGGCCCTTCTTGGTCACCACGTGCAGGAACTGCGGGCCCTCGAGATGCTTGAGGTTCTCGAGCGTGGGCACCAGCGAGTCGATGTCGTGGCCGTCGATCGGGCCCACGTAGTTGAAGCCGAACTGCTCGAACAGCGTGGCCGGCACCACCATGCCCTTGGCATGCTGCTCGAAGCGCTTGGCCAGTTCGAACAGCGGCGGCGCGGCGCGCAGCACGCTCTTGCCCACGTTCTTGGCGGCGGCGTAGAAGTTGCCGCTCATCAGCTGCGCGAGGTAGCGGTTGAGCGCGCCCACCGGCGGGCTGATCGACATGTCGTTGTCGTTGAGGATCACGATCAGCCGGCAGTCGCACACGCCCGCGTTGTTGAGCGCCTCGAAGGCCATGCCGGCCGTGAGCGCGCCGTCGCCGATGATGGCCACGGTGAAGCGGTCCTCGCCCTTCTGCTTGGCGGCCATGGCCATGCCGAGCGCGGCCGAGATGCTGGTCGACGAGTGCGCGGTGCCGAAGGTGTCGTACTCGCTCTCGCTGCGCTGCGGGAAGCCCGAGATGCCGCCGAGCTGGCGCAGGGTGGGCATGCGCTCGCG
This sequence comes from Variovorax paradoxus, assembly GCA_016806145.1. NCBI lineage: Bacteria > Pseudomonadati > Pseudomonadota > Betaproteobacteria > Burkholderiales > Comamonadaceae > Variovorax > Variovorax paradoxus. Next base: position 2,076,768 of record CP063166.1, on the reverse strand, counting down.
CCGGCCCGTGAGGATCTTGTGCGGATAGGTCTGGTGGCCCACGTCCCACACCAGCCGGTCGTGCGGCGTGTTGAACACGTGGTGCAGCGCGACCGTGAGCTCCACCGTGCCGAGGTTCGAGCTCAGGTGGCCGCCGGTGCGCGAGACGTTGTCGAGCACGCAGGCGCGCACCTCGTCGGACAGCTGCTTGAGCTGGGCCCGGTCGTACTGGCGGATGGGGGACGGATCGTTGAGCGTGGGGAGCAGCGGAGCGGCCATGGATCGTGGTGTTCGTTCTTGTCTAGCGGTCGCGGTCTACGACCATGTGGGCCAGCGCGCGCAGCGCTGCGGTGTCCTGCAGGCCGCTCGCATCGAGCGCGGCGAGCGCATCGTCGAGCAGTTGCGATGCCTGGGCCCGGGCGCCCTCGAGCCCCAGCAGCGACACATAGGTGGGCTTGTCGGCCGCGGCATCCTTGCCGGCGGTCTTGCCGAGGGTCTGCGAATCGGCCGTGACGTCGAGGATGTCGTCGACCACCTGGAAGGCCAGGCCGATCGCCGCGCCATAGCCGCGCAGCGCGGTCAGCGCCGCGGGCGACACACCGGTGCCGCAGGCCGCGCCCATCTCGACGCTGCCCTGCAGCAGCGCGCCGGTCTTCAGCCGGTGCATCTCGCGCAATTGTGCTTCGTTGAGTGCCACGCCCACGCTCGCGAGGTCGATCGCCTGGCCGCCGGCCATGCCCTGGCTGCCGGCGGCGCGCGCCAGCATGCGGCACAGCGTGGCCTGCATCGCGGGCGGCACCTCGTCGCCATCGGGCGTGAGCAGCTCGAAGGCCAGCGCCTGCAGCGCGTCGCCCGCGAGCAGCGCGTCGGCCTCGCCGAACTTCACGTGCACCGTGGGCTTGCCGCGGCGCAGCACGTCGTTGTCCATGCACGGCAGGTCGTCGTGCACCAGCGAATAGGCGTGGATCAGTTCGGTGGCGCAGGCCGCGCGCAGCGCCGCGGCCGCATTGCCGCCGACCGCCTCGCTGGCCGCGAGCACCAGCAGCGGCCGCAGCCGCTTGCCGCCGTCGAGCACCGCATAGCGCATGGCCTCGCCGAGCAGCACCGGCGAATCGACGCCGACCCAGCCCGACAGCGCCTGTTCGACGCGCTCGAGGTGCGGACGGCTCCAGAGCGCGAGGCGGGCCTGGTCCCAGGCTGGGGAATTGGTGGCCGCGGTCATTCGGCGGCCCAGGGCTTGAGGCTGCCCGCGTCGAGCACCTTGATCTGGTCTTCCACCGCCTGCAGCCGGTCGCGGCAGAAGGCCAGCAGCGCGGCACCGCGCTGGTAGCTGCCCAGCAGCCGGTCGAGCGGCAGCTGGCCCGACTCGAGTTCCGCGACCAGTTGCTCGAGTTCCTGGAGTCCCGCTTCGTAGCTGACGGGCATCGGGCCCGTGTCGGGCGTGGGCGCCGGACTGGACGCGGGAGTGGAAGGCACCTTGGGCATGCGGGGGCAACGAGGATGAAACCGCGCATTTTAGGTCTCGGCCAGTGACGCATCGGCGGCCTGCGCGACACCGGGCCGCGGCGTCATGCACGGCCGAACAGGACGCCGGCCCCATCAGGGTGAAAGCCCCAGGGGCCACAAGGAAGGCCCCCCGGGTACAATCACCCTCCCCCTGCCGGTCACGCCGGCGCAACTCTCGGGCCGACACGCCTCTCCTGTCGTCGGTACCTTCCGTTTCAATTTTGTTTTTCTCCCTGTGGGGAGCTTGGTCAGGTCCTCCATGTCTGATTTAAGTCTTCAACTGCAGCAGGCCACGAGCCAACTTCCGGTTTCCGCGTACTTCGACGAGGCGCTCTTCGCCCGCGAGATGGAAACGCTCTTTGCCCGTGGCCCCCGCTATGTCGGCCACCGCCTTGCCGTGCCGGAGGCCGGCAACTTCCACACCCTGCCCCACGAGCACCAGGGCCGCGCGCTGGTCCACACGCCCAAGGGCGTGGAACTGATCTCCAACGTCTGCCGCCACCGCCAGGCCGTGATCCTGCAGGGCCGCGGCGAACTCGACGCGCGCACCGGCGGCAACATCGTCTGCCCGCTGCACCGCTGGACCTATGCCGCGGCCGACGCGCGCACCACCGGCACGCTGATCGGCGCCCCGCATTTCGCGCAGGACCCCTGCCTGAACCTGCACAACTACCCGCTCACCGAGTGGAACGGCCTGCTGTTCGAGGCCAACGGCCGCGACATCGCGGCCGACATGGCCGGCCTGGGACCGCGCGCCGACCTCTCGTTCGAGGGCTTCGCGCTCGACCACGTCGAACTGCACGAGTGCAACTACAACTGGAAGACCTTCATCGAGGTCTACCTCGAGGACTACCACGTCGGCCCGTTCCATCCGGGCCTGGGCAGCTTCGTCACCTGCGACGACCTGCGCTGGGAGTTCAACCGCAACTACTCGGTGCAGACGGTGGGCGTGGCCAACCGCCTGGGCCGCGCGGGCAGCCCGGTCTACCAGAAATGGCAGGAACAGCTGCTGCAGTACCGCGAGGGCAAGCCGCCCAAGTACGGCGCGATCTGGCTCACCTACTACCCGCACGTGATGATCGAGTGGTATCCGCACGTGCTGACCGTCTCGACCCTGCATCCGGTCAGCCCGACCAAGACGCTCAACATGGTGGAGTTCTTCTACCCCGAGGAAATCGTCGCCTTCGAGCGCGAGTTCGTCGAAGCCCAGCGCGCCGCCTACATGGAGACCTGCGTGGAAGACGACGAGATCGCCGAGCGCATGGACGCCGGCCGCCGCGCGCTGATGCTGCGCGGCGACAACGAGACCGGCCCCTACCAGAGCCCGATGGAAGACGGCATGCAGCAGTTCCACGAGTGGTACCGGCGCGAGCTGCAGACCGCCGGCTGAGGCGCCGAAGCGCTGCTTCGGCCCTGTTTCCTGCTATTCTCTTGATAGCTGAATGCGCCCGGTTGGCGGGCGTTTCAGCTATTTTTCTTTTGTAAGAAGTCAAGACGATGCAAGCGCTCTGGATGGTGCTCGGCGCCTTTTTGTTCGCCTCCATGGGCGTGGCCGTGAAGATCGCCTCGGCCTGGTTCACCAGCGGCGAGATGGTGCTCTGGCGCGGCGTCATCGGCATCGTCTTCCTGTGGCTGCTCGCGCGCAGCCGCGGCGTCTCGCTCGCCACCCAATACCCCGGCATGCATGCCTGGCGCAGCCTGATCGGCGTGGTCTCGCTGGGCGCGTGGTTCTATGCCATCGCCCACATGCCGCTGGCCACGGCCGTCACCCTCAACTACATGAGCAGCGTGTGGATCGCCGCCTTCCTGGTCGGCGGCGCGCTGCTGGCCTGGATGCCGGTGCCGGGCCGCGACGGCCGCGTCTCGCGCCCGCCGCTGCAGGCGCCGCTGGTGCTGACCGTGCTCACGGGTTTCGCCGGCGTGGTGCTGATGCTCAAGCCCAGCGTGGATTCGAGCCAGGGCTTCGCCGGCCTGCTGGGCCTGCTGTCGGGCCTGACCGCCGCCTTCGCCTACATGCAGGTGGTGGCGCTCTCGCGCATCGGCGAGCCCGAGATGCGCACGGTGTTCTATTTCGCGCTCGGCTCGGCCGTGGCCGGGGCGCTGGCCACCGCGTTCACGGGTTTCTCGGAATGGAACTGGCGCCACGGCCTGTGGCTGCTGCCGATCGGCCTGCTGGCCGCCCTCGGACAGCTTTGCATGACGCGCGCCTACGCCACCGCCAAGACCGAGAGCGGCACCCTGGTGGTGGCCAACCTGCAGTACTCGGGCATCATCTTCGCGGCCTTCTACAGCGTGGTGCTGTTCGACGACCGCATCGACGCCGCCGGCTGGACCGGCATGGCGCTCATCATCGCGAGCGGCATTGCCGCAACCGTGTTGCGTCAGCGTACAGTTCCGCAAGCGCCGGCCGAGGAACATTGAGGCCGGTTCGCAGTCCCTTCACCGTCCGCCGCGCCTGTTGCGCGGCCCATGCGCCAAGGAGTTCTTCGCCATGACCTTCACCACCCTCGTTTCCGCCACCGAGTTGCGCGCCCTGCAGGCCGCCGGCACGCCGCTCATGGTGTTCGACTGCAGCTTCGACCTCATGAAGCCCGAGTCGGGCGCCCAGCAGTACGCGGCCTCGCACATCCCGGGCGCGCTGCATGCCGACCTCGACACCGACCTCAGCGCCAAGCACGGCGTGCCCGGCGCGCACGGCGAGGTGGTGGTGGCGCAGGAAGACGGCGTGCCGGCCTCGGGCGGGCGCCATCCGCTGCCCAGCCGCGAGCGCTTCGCGGCCTGGCTCAGCGGCATCGGTTTCTCGAACGACATGCAGGCCGTGGTCTACGACCGCAACGGCGCCAACTACTGCGGGCGCCTGTGGTGGATGCTCAAGTGGATGGGCCACGACGCCGTGGCCGTGCTCGACGGCGGCCTGCAGGGCTGGCAGGCCGAGGGCGGCGAGGTCACCGACCGCGAGGAGCCCGCGCGCTTCCAGTCGAACTTCGTCATGGGCGAACCGCTGGTGCGCCTCGTCACCACCGACACCGTGGTGGGCCGGTTGGGCCAGCCTGACCAGAACCTGATCGACGCGCGGGCCGGTGCACGCTATCGCGGCGAGGTGGAACCTCTGGACCCGATCGCCGGTCACATCCCCGGGGCACTCAACCGCCCCTTCGCCGAGAACCTCGGTCCCGACGGCAAGTTCAAGCCCGCCGCGCAACTGCGCGCCGAGTTCGAAACGCTGCTCGAAGGCCGCGATCCGGCGACGGTCGTCCACCAGTGCGGCAGCGGCGTGAGCGCCGTTCCCAATCTGCTCGCGATGCGCATCGCGGGGCTCGGAACGGCCGCGCTCTATGCCGGCAGCTGGAGCGAATGGAGCAACACCCCGGGGCTGCCGACCCGGCAAGGCGCCCAACCATGACCCTGACCCGATCCAGCACCGACCGACGCGCTCTCCGACGCATCCTCGCTTCCGCCGCCCTCGCGCTGCTTGCCTCGGCACCGTTCGCCGCCGCGCAGGCCCAGCAGCAGCACGCCCACGTGCACGGCCAGATCAAGCTCGACGTCGCCATCGACGGCCCCACCGTCGTGATCGACATGGAGTCGCCGCTCGACAACATCGTCGGCTTCGAGCGCGCGCCCAAGACCGATGCCGAGAAGAAGACCGTCGAGGACGCCGTGGCCCAGCTGCGCGCGGCCGACAAGCTGTTCGCCATCGATCCCGCCGCGAGCTGCAAGCTCGGCCCGGTCGACCTGCGCTCCGGCGCGCTGGGCCTCGGCAAGCCCGATGCCAGCGAGCCCGAGGGCCATGCCGACCTCGACGCCACCTTCTCGTTCAACTGCGCCAACGCGGCCGCCGCCAAGTACATCGACATCGGCCTGTTCGCCGCCTTCAAGGGCACGCGCCAGATCGATGCGCAGATCGCCTCGGCGCAAGGCCAGTTCAAGCGCCAGCTCAAGCGCCCCGCGGGTGCGCAGGCCGCGCAGCCGGCCCGCCTGACCTGGGGCAAGTGAGGCCGTGAGCCTTCCTTCGCAGGCCGAATCCACGCCGCTGCGCGTGGTGCTCTCGGCCGAATCGCTGCGCTTCTCCTGGCCCGGCAGCGCCACGCCGTGCATCGACATCGAGGCCTTCCGCATCACGGCCGGCGAATCGGTGTTTTTGCATGGCCCGAGCGGCTGCGGCAAGAGCACCCTGCTGTCGCTGCTGGCCGGCGTGCTGGTGGCCGACGAGGGCCGCGTGTGCCTGCTGGGCCACGACTGGTCCAAGCTCTCGGGCGCCGCGCGCGACCGCTGCCGCGTGGCGCACGTGGGCTACATCTTCCAGCAGTTCAACCTGCTGCCCTATCTGAGCGTGGTCGACAACGTGCTGCTGCCCTGCCGCTTCTCGGCGCGCCGCCGCGAGCAGGCCTCGCGCCAGCGCGGCGCGCGCGAAGAGGCCGAGCACCTGCTCGACCAGATGGGCCTGGACCGCAAGCTCTGGCAGCGCCAGGCGCTGCAGCTCTCGGTGGGCCAGCAGCAGCGCGTGGCCGCGGCGCGCGCGCTCATCGGCCAGCCCGAGGTGGTGATCGCCGACGAGCCCACCTCCGCGCTCGACGAGGACCGGCGCGAGGCCTTCCTCGACGTGCTGCTGACCGCCTGCGCCGAGAACGACAGCGCGCTGGTGTTCGTGAGCCATGACCAGCGCATCGCGCAGCGCTTCGCGCGCCATGTGCTGCTGCCCGAGATCAACCGCGCCTCGAGCGCGACGATGGCGACCGAAGAATGAAGGCCCTGTTCTCCATCGCCTGGCGCAGCGCCTGGAACCGCCGCTTCACGCTCGCGCTCACCGTGTTCTCGATCGCGCTGTCGACCTTCCTCCTGCTGGGCGTCGAGCGCATCCGCACCGAGCTGCGCGAGAACTTCGCCTCCTCGGTCTCGGGCACCGACCTGATCGTGGGCGCGCGCACCGGCTCCACGCAACTGCTGCTGTACTCCGTGTTCCGCATCGGCGCGGCCACCAACAACATCGCGTGGAAGAGCGTGCTGGCGCTGCAGGCGCACCCCGGCGTCGACTGGGTGGTGCCGCTGTCGCTCGGCGATTCGCACCGCGGCTTCGCCGTGCTCGCGACCTCGCCCGAGTACTTCACGCGCTTTCGCTACGGCGACCGCCAGTCGCTCGCGCTGCGCGAGGGCAAGCCCTTCAGCGAGCTGTTCGACGCCGTGGTGGGCGCCGAGGTGGCCGACAAGCTCGGCTACCACGTGGGCCAGAAGATCACGCTGGCGCACGGCAGCGGCGAGCTCAACGTGGCCGAGCATGCCGACAAGCCCTTCACCGTGGTGGGCGTGCTCGCGCGCACCGGCACGCCGGTCGACCGCACCGTGCACATCGGCCTCGCGGCCATGGAGGCGATCCACCTCGAATGGGTGGGCGGCGCGCCCATGCCCGGCGTGAAGATTCCGGCCGACCAGGTGCGCAAGTTCGACCTCACGCCCAAGAACGTGACGGCCGCGCTCGTGGGCCTGAAGAACCGCGCCGCCGTGTTCTCGGTGCAGCGCTGGATCTCCACCTACACCGGCGAGCCGCTGATGGCGATCCTGCCCGGCGTGGCGCTCGACGAGCTCTGGAGCGTGATCGGCGTGGGCGAGAACGCGCTGCTGCTGATGTCGGGCCTGGTCGCGCTCGTGAGCCTCGCGGGCCTGGTGTCGGTGGTGATGGCCGGCCTCAACGAAAGGCGGCGCGAACTCGCCGTGCTGCGCGCCGTGGGCGCGGGCCTGCGCCACGTGCTGGCGCTGCTCGCGCTCGAGGGCGCGCTGGTCACCGTGCTCGGCGTGCTCGTGGGCGTGCTGATGGCGGTGCTGGGCATCGCCGGCCTCGCGCCCTGGCTGCAGTCGCAGTTCGGGCTGACATTGCGGCTTTCCGAACCTACACTGAACGAATGGCTGCTGCTCGCGAGCCTGCTGGCCGCCGGCTGGCTGGCGAGCCTGCTGCCCGGCATTCGCGCCTACCGGCTCTCGCTCGCCGACGGGCTTTCACCGAGGATCTGATCCCATGCGCCACGCAAAGACCCCCCACCCCGCCGTCCAGGCCTCGAAGCGCTTCGCCCTGCTGATGGCCGGCGCCAGCCTCGCGGCCGCCGCCTGGGCCGCCGAGCCCGCGCCCAAGGACACCACCGCCACCAACCCGCTCGGCGGCAAGGCCGCGACCGCGGCCACCGCCAAGGCCCCGGCCGGCCAGCCGCGCCAGATCACCTGGGAAGAACTGGTGCCCAAGGACTGGGACCCGTCGAAGGAGTTCAAGGGCATGGACCTCAGCGCCCTGGACGACGGCGACCCGCGCGCCAACGAACTGCTGATGAAGATGCAGGAGGTGTCGAACAACGCGCCGACCAACCCCGCGATGAACGGCGTGGAGGTGAAGATCCCCGGCTTCATCGTGCCGCTCGAGGAAGCCAAGGGCGAGGTCACCGAGTTCCTGCTCGTGCCCTACTTCGGCGCCTGCATCCACACCCCGCCGCCGCCGGCCAACCAGATCCTGCACGTGGTGCCGCAGAAGGGCGCGAAGTTTCGCGCCATGGACACCGTGTGGGTCACGGGCAAGCTGCAGACCCTGCGCAACGACTCGATGATGGGCGTGAGCGGCTACCACGTGAGCGCGAGCAGCGTCACCAAGTACACCGGCGGCGCGAAGTAGCCGCCGGCCACACGCCGCGGCACTGACCGCGAGCTGACTTGGAGCAAGGGGCCGGCATTCACCGGCCCTTCACTTTTCTTGACAGGCCTGTTCCTACCCGGGCTGCGCCCGGCAGACGACACAGCCGGTTGCATCCTCGGGCCATCCTGCGTCATCGCTTGATAAGCGGCCCCCGTTCAGTACGGGCGGGTGCCGCCAAAGCGCCCCAGGAAGGCCAGCATGATCCCCTCCCATCACACTCCCATCGCGCGTGCACTCACGCTGTCGCTGTGCACCGCAGCATTGGTGCTCGCGGGCTGCGACAAGTCCGAGACCCCCGCCGCGCAGAACGCCGCCGCACCCGCACCCCAGGCCGCGGCCTCCGTGCCAGCCGCCGCGGCACCGGCACCCGCGGCGCCCATGCCCGTGGCCTACGTGCCACCCGCGGCCGAGGAGCTCTATCAGATGGTCGCACCCATCGCGCTGTACCCCGACAAGCTCGTGGCGCAAGTGCTGGCCGGCGCCACCTATCCCGAGCAGATCACCTCCGCGCAGGAATGGCTCAAGCAGAACCCCACGCTCAAGGCCGGCGCACTGGCCGATGCCGTCAACCAACAGCCCTGGGACCCGAGCGTCAAGTCGCTGACCGCCTTCCGCAACGTGATGGACCAGATGGCCGGCAACCTGCCCTGGACCGAGGCACTGGGCAAGGCCTACTACAACGACCCGGCCGACGTGATGAACGCCATCCAGGTCATGCGCCAGCGCGCCTCCAAGGCCGGCCGGCTCAAGAACAACGACAAGCTCAAGGTCGCCACCGCCGCGGCGCCGGCCAACTACACGCCCGCGCCCGATCCGCAGGGTGCCTATGCGGGCCCGCTCATCGTCGAGCCGCCGCAGCAGCTCATCACCATCCAGCAGGCGCAGCCCGACGTGGTCTACGTGCCCAGCTACAACCCGCAGCAGATCTACGGCGAGCCCGTGGCCGCCTACCCCGGCTATGCCTACACGCCCCCGCCGCAGCCCGTGTACGTCGACCGCGGCTACAGCGGTGCCCAGGTCGCCACGGCCGGCGTGCTGGCCTTCGGTGCGGGCGTGGTCGTGGCCTCGGCGCTCGAGCGTCATGGCTGGGGCTGGAACTCCTGGAACGTGAACTGGGGCCGTCCGCGCGACCGCGACTATCAGCGCGCCGCGCCGCCGCCGCCGGCCTATCGCCCGGCCGTGGTCTACAACAACAACACCTACGTCTCGCGCTCGACCACCGTCGTCAACAACGTCTACAACAACAACGGCGGTGGCCGCGACCGTGACCGCCCGCGCGGCGATGCGGGCATGGCCGCCTGGCAGGCCGCGCATCCGGGACAGTCTCCCAACTTCGCGATGCAGCAGCAGCAGGCCCAGCAACAGCAGGCCGCCGCGTTGCTCGCCCAGCAGCAACAGGCGCGTCAGCTGCAGATGCAGCAACAGCAGCAGCAACACGCGCAGCAGCTGCAGAGCCAGCAGCAGGCGCAGCAACAAGCCCAGCAGCAGGCTCTGGCGCGCCAGCAGCAGGCGCAGCAACAAGCCCAGCAGCAGGCTCTGGCGCGCCAACAGCAGATGCAGCAACAGGCGCATCAACAACAGGCGCAACAGCAGGCACAGCAGGACCAGGCGCGGCGCCAGCAGTTGATGACGCAACAGCAGACGCGCGAGCAGCAAGCCCAGCAGGCCCAGGCCGCGCGCCAGCAGGCGCAGCAGCAGCAAGCGCAGCAGGAGCAGGCGCGTCGCCAGCAGCAACTGGCCCAGAACCAGGCCGGCCAGCAGCAGGCGCAACAGGAACAGGCGCGCCGCCAACAACAGCAGCAACAACAACAGGCGCAGGAGCAGGCGCGACGCCAGCAACAGCAGGCTCAGCAAGACCTGGGCCGCAGGCAGCAGCAACAACAGCAGGCGCAGCAGGAACAGGTCCGTCGCCAGCAGGAGCAACAACAGCAAGCCCAGCAGAACCAGGCCCGCCAACAGCAGCAAGCCCAGCAGGAGCAGACGCGGCGCCAGCAGATGCAACAGCAGCAGGCCGCGCAGAACCAGGCACGGCAGCAGCAACAGCAACAGGCCGCCCAGCAGGCGCAGCAAGCCCAGCAGCAAGACCAGGCGCGGCGCCAGCAGATGCAGCAACAACAGCAGCAGCAACAACAGGCCGCGCAACGCCAACAACAGCAGGCCCAGCAGCAACAGGAGCAGATCCGTCGCCAGCAGCAGCAAGCGCAACAGGCCCAGCAACAAGCCCAGCAGCAGGCCATGCAGCGGCAACAGCAGCAGGCTCAACAGGCGCAGCAGCAAGCCATGCAACGCCAGCAGCAACAGGCGCAGCAAGCCCAGCAGCAGGCGATGCAGCGCCAACAGCAGCAGGCCCAACAGGCTCAGCAGCAGGCCGCGCAGCGCCAGCAGCAACAGGCCCAGCAGATGCAGCAACGGCAGGCACAGGCTCAAGCGCAGGCCCAGGCACAAGCCCAGGCCGCCGCGCACCGCAACCGCCCGCCCGGCGACCAGCGTCCGCAGTGACGGCAGGCGCCCCGGCGCGCCGCCCGATCGAAGCCTTCAGCCCCCAAACAAAAAGGCGCATGCGAGTCCTTCGCATGCGCCTTTTTCACGTCGAGTGCGGCGTGCTTCAGCGGCCCTTGCCGATCTCCGTCAGCAGCCGCGTCACCAGGTACAGCCGCGGCACGATCGAGTCGACCTCGATGTACTCGTCGCGCGCGTGGTAGCCGAAGCCCGCGAGGCCGAAGCTCTCGACCACCGTCGCCTTGCCCGAGCGCCCCGCGTAGCCCGCGTCGGTGCCGCCGCCGGTCATCGGCGTGAGCGCGAGTTCGCGGTCGATCTCCTTGTAGATCGCCTGCGCCTTCTCGGCCAGCGCGCGGCCCTTCTCGCCCGCCACGAAGGCCGGGCGGCCCACTTCCACCTTCACCGTCGTCTCGGTGTCGGCAATCAGCTTGCCGCTCGCGATCTTGGCCTGCAGCGCCGCATCGAGCTTCTTCTCCGCGCCCGGCTCGGTGATGCGCACGTCGCCGAGCGCCTGCGCCTTCTCGGTGATCTGGTTGATCGGGCCTACCGCGCGCGCCACCGTCCAGTTGAGCGTCACGCCCGGGATGTCCTTCGCGAGGTCCTTGGTCTGCAGCATCTGGTACGAGAGTTCGTACAGCGCGTTGCGGCCCAGCTCGGGCGCCGCGCCCGCGTGCGAGGCGCGGCCCTTCACCTCGAGCGTGGCCTGCGCGATGCCCGCCGCGCCGAGCAGCAGCGATTCGCCCTTCACCACCGACTTCGCCGCCGTCGGCTCGAACGACAGCACCGTGTCGTGCAGGTCGGCCGTCGTCGCGATCAGCTCGCCCGAACCCACCGAGCCCACTTCCTCGTCGGGATTCATCAGCACCGTGAGCGTGTCGTAGTCGCGCCAGCCCGCGTCGGCCAGGATCTTGAGCGAGGCCATCATCACCGCGAGCCCGCCCTTGTCGTCCGCGATGCCGGGCCCGTAGATGCGGTTGCCGTCGACCTTGTAGGGCTGCGAGTTCAGGATGCCGGGCTGGTAGACCGTGTCCATGTGGCCCTGCAGCATGATCTTGCGCTTGCCGTTGCCCTTCATCGTGCCGATCACGATGTCGGCCCCTGCCCCGGCCGTCGCCTTGCGCCGCTCGACCTTGAAGCCGGCCGCCTTCAGCCGGCCTTCCACCACGTCGGCCATCTTCATCAGCCCGTCGACATTGAGGCTGCCCGACTCGATCAGCACCATCTCCTTGAGGTTCTCGATCACGGCAGGCTGCGCCTTCTCGGCCGCGGCGAGCAGCTTGGCGTCGGGGGCGGCATGGGCTGCGGTCGCGGCGCCGAGGGCGAAGGTGCAGGCCAGCGCGATGGAGCGAAGCGAGAAGATGGGTGAGGAAGGTTGAGTCATGAGGGTCCCCTTTTCTTGAAGTGAATGGCGAGCGGAAGGATAGCGAGGCGGGGCGGAATGCGGAGCAAATGGGCGACAGGTTCGCCGGTCGGCTCAAGCAATGTTGCGCCGCCGGACACGAAACTTGACGGCCCTCGCCGCGACCACCTACAGTGCCCTCGCCTCGTGTGAACGAGGCCGGGTTTGGCGGCCTGAAGACATCCTGCGATTCACTTTGGAGGCCCACATGGCCAAAGACTTCAATGCAGGCGCCGACGCCGGTGATTCGGGGGCACGCCCCGTCTCTCAATTCAAACCCTTCAAGTGGGTTCCGCAACAGGGACTCGATCCCAGCCGACAGCACCAAGCCGCCTTCTTGAACGATGCGCGCGATGTGGTGCAAGGAGCGCTGTTGCTGGTTCAACTGCTGCAGTGGGATGAAGAACGGTGTGAGGCCGTGTCATCCGAGACCGACCCCGCCCCTTTTTTCGACGCCTGCCAGCGTAATTCGCTTCAGCGGTTTGTTGCGGTGTCGCTGGGGTTGCTTCATGCGCGGATCGAGGCGCAGTGCGAGGCGATGAGGGAGTAGCGAAGAGTCCACTAGTCGACGCTGGCGCAACAAGGCGCCAGGGTGAATTCGGTTGGCGGACGCGCCCACGATCAAGCTCGTGAATCGAGGGGATCGAGTGGCTGCTCGAGACTGGGTGCTGACGGTCGATCGCGACCTCCTGAGCGTCGGCCGCCGCGCAGAACAGACCTTCGCGAATACCAGCTCAAGACTGACTGCTGCCGATCGGCACCGGCCACCTGAGCAGCGCGTTACGGGAGACCGAGACCTGGGTGCTCGGGACGCGCAGAGCGTGGCACTCGGCCGCCTATGACGGCAACGCCATACCAAGGAACTTAGCTTGTGAGCCTGTAGCACCAGGTGCTATAAACTTACAAGTTTTTTTATAGCGTGCCGGCGGAGGTGGATGCGATGCACAAGATGAAGTCACCCATCATTGAAGCCGTGCGCGACACGGCCAAAGGGCTGTACAAGGCCGGCGTGATGGATCAAATCACGCTGCGCGAATTCGACCCGCTCTGGTTGCCGCCGGTCGAGCCGTTGGAGCCTGCCGAGATCAAGCGCATCCGCGAAAGCGCGCATGTCAGCCAAGCGGTGTTTGCGCGCCTACTGAACACGAGTCTCTCGACTGTTCAAAAGTGGGAGATCGGGCAGAAGAAGCCCGCAGGCACTGCACTCAAGCTGCTGCGTCTGGTTCAGAAGCGGGGCCTGGAGGCTGTCGCATGACTGCGATGCTCCGGCAACACTCGATCAGGCTGCAAGCGCACGAACCAGCCTTTGGCAATGGAATCCATTCCGTCGGCGTGCTATCGCTCGTCCGACAGCTCGCAAGTAAAGGTGATGTCGCATGAATGCCGATATTCTCAAAAGAGTAGTACGAGCCATTGCAGATGGCTCACAGAGTGACTTGGATCGGCTGGCGAGCAAGATCGTCGAAGCTGAACGGAAGACCGGACATGTCCGGCTCGCCGCTCAGCTCGAAGCGATCCTGAAGCAGCCCAAAGCCAAACGGCCCGACACGCCCTCAGCGGCGGCGAATGCCGATCGGACGCTCAAAGAACTGCCCCTCAGCCGCCGCCATGGCGAAAACTTGGCCACGCTCATCCCGCACGATCAGCTTGAGCATCACATGGTGCTGCCGGACGTGGTCGAGCAGCGCTTCGCGCGCATTGAGGCGGAATATGCCGCCCGTGATCGCCTGCGCGTCTTCGGGTTCAAGCCGCGGAAGACGGTGCTGCTCTACGGCCCGCCCGGCTGCGGCAAATCCCTGGGGGCCAAGCGTCTTGCCTGGAACACAGGCCTGCCGCTGATGAAGGTACGGTTCGACGTGCTAATTTCATCTTTCTTCGGCGAGTCGGCGCAGAACCTACGCTCGATCTTCAGCGCTGCGCGGGAAAAGCCCTGCGTGCTGCTGCTCGACGAATGCGACTTCATCGCGAGGTCGCGCACCGCGTCAAAAGACATCGGCGAGGTATCCCGCATCGTCAATTCGCTGCTCCAACTCATGGAGGAGTACGACGCACCGGGCCTGCTGGTCGCAACAACCAATCTGGAATCGGCTCTCGACCCCGCGTTGTTCCGCCGCTTTGATGATGTGTTCTCGATCCCGCTGCCAGGCCCAGAGGAGATCGAAAAGCTGCTGCGCATGACGCTCTCCACCGTGCGCTTTGAAAAGCCGATGCATTGGGACCAATTGGCTTCGAAGCTGAACGGCTCTTCTGCGGCGATGGTGGTCAAAGCAGCGCAGGATGCGGCAAAGGCCGCTGTTCTCGCAGGCGGCCAGACCCTGGTGCATGGCATGCTGGCGCAAACTATCGAAGAACTGCAGCGGCACGACGCGGCGCACAGGGGATAAGGCATGCTCGGCGAGCACAACTTCGAACACCTGCCACTCCTACTCCGCTATCAAGGTCGTGCGCGCCTGCCCAGTGGAGGCAAGACCAATCCCCAAACGCTTGCCAACAAGAACGCCCGGCAAGCGCATAGCGCCACGCTGCAAGGTGCCGCACAAGCACTGTCGGGCAATTGGAAGCAGCGCCAAGCACAACGCCTGGGCCAAGCACTGCCGGTCATACCGAACGGCATTCCCATCCTGCTTAAGGTGGACCCGAGGCTAGACCTCGATGTGCTGCGGGAGTACTTCGATTTCGAGATCGTGGCGGAGCAGGAAGAGGGCTATGTCATCGTCGCGTCGGCAGACATCGACGTGGCGTCGTTCCTCGCCATGGTCAATGGCTTTGCCGTGAACATTCATGGCTCGGCCACGATTGCCAGCATCTATCAGTTGTTTGACGACCCCAATCAGACCGACCGGCTCGGCCGTATCCTGTCGGAACGGCTCTTTGCCGAATGGGGCAACATCGCCGACGCTCAAGACTTTATTGTCGATGTCGGCATCGCCTGTGCCGGCACCCAGGAAATCCCAGCGGTGCCAAAGCGCGGCAAACGCGATACTGACGCCTCCTGGGCTTCGAAAGAACTCGACTGGTCGCAAAAGCGCAATGCCGCCTATGACACCTGGGAAGCGCTGAAGATCGAGCGCGAGAACCAGATTGAAAGTTTCCGCGCGGTTTACCAGGGCGAGATCCTCCACAATATCGATGGCGCACCGTTCAGTGCCGGCGTGCTGCCCGACAGCTTCACGGTTCGGCTCAAGATTTTGGGGAAGGGGCTCAAGGACTTCATCCTGAACTATCCCTACATCTTCGAAGTTTTGGAGCCCGAAGACATCGTTCTGCCGCAAGCGGTCCCAGCCCAGGCCGGTCAGGCAGGCCAACAGGTTGCTCCGACTCCGCCCAATGCGGATGCGCCAGCGGTCTGTGTGATCGACAGCGGCATTCAGGAGGGGCACCCCTTGCTTCAGCCGGCTGTCGATCAGGTCGCATCGCACTGCTTTCTGCCTGGAACGGCCGCCACAGCGGTAGCGGATGAAGTCGCGCCCGGAGGCCACGGCACCAGGGTGGCCGGAGCCGTGCTTTACGGCGAGGAAATCCCCAAGGCCGGTACGCCGGCACTGCCGTTCTGGATTCAGAACGCGCGCGTGCTCGATGCGCAAAACCTGATGCCTGTCACGCTTTTCCCGCCGGAGGCCATACGGCAAGCCGTCGAGCGCTTCAACGAGGGGGCGCGACAGACGCGCATCTTCAATCACTCCATCAACGCGCGCGGCTATTGCCGTACGCGCTACATGTCCGCATGGGCGGCGGAGATCGACCAGCTTTGCAGTGAGCGTGACGTGCTGGTGGTGCAGAGCGCGGGGAACCTACCGATCGAAGGGGCCGGGCCATTGCTTGGCATCCGCGAGCACCTTGCCGGTGGCCGGGACTACCCCGGCTATCTCACCGAGGATTCCGTCCGGGTCGCCAATCCCGGTCAGAGCCTGCAAGCACTGACCGTCGGTTCCGTGGCCTACGACGTTGCGGAATCAGACGCATGGCGCACCTTCGCGATCCAGCCCGATGGCCCGTCTGCCTTTTCTCGAACGGGGCCAGGCATCTGGAGCGTCATCAAGCCGGAAGTCGTTGCTTACGGCGGCGATGCCGTCCGCACGTCCAACAACCCGCCCGATATCCAAGGTGGCGGCCGCATCCCGGCTGCTTGCCCCGAGCTGGTCCGGTCAACGCTGCATGCAGGGGGTCCGGCGTCCGACCGCGACGATGCAGGCACTTCCTATGCTGCCCCCAAAGTCGCGCGCATCGCGGCCCAGGTGCAGCGTGTGCTGCCCGACGAACCGGCGCTGCTTTACCGCGCGCTTGTCGTGCAATCGGCGCAATGGCCGACCTGGGCGGAAGACGTGCTGACGCGCCTGCGCAATCCTCCCGTTAACCAACCGCAGGCAGAGAAGCAGGCCTTGCTGGATGCGGCATCACATGCGCTGCGCTGCTTGGGGTACGGCATCCCCGATGAACAACGCGCCACGGCCAACACCGATCACCGCACGACATTCATCACCAGCGGCGAAACCCAGATTCACGCGGCCGAATGCCACGTCTATCAAGTGCCGATCCCGCCGGAGCTTCGCAAACAGGCGGATGAATTCGATGTGCGGATTGATGTCACGCTTTCCTACGTGGCCCAGCCTCGCCGCACGCGCCGAAACTTGCGGCGTTATCTCTCGACCTGGGTTGACTGGAAGACCAGCAACCTCGGCGAGGGTCTCAACGACTTCCGGGTACGCGCCCTGAAGAACGTCGCCAATGACGACGAGCCGTTGCCCGGATCGACCTTGCCATGGACCTTGCATGAAAAGCCGCAGTGGGGCGTGATTCGCGATCACAAGCGAAACAGCGGCACGGTGCAAAAGGACTGGGCCGTCGTTCGCTCGAACGCGTTGCCTGATCACTTCTGCATCGCCGTGGTGGGTCATCAAGGTTGGAGCCACGATCCAGGTTCAGTCGCCCGCTATGCCCTTGCGGTGACGTTTGAAATTCAGGGCGGCGAGATCACAATATACGAACCCCTGCGCGCCGCCATTGCCGAACTGCAAGCCCAGACGGAAGAGATCGAGGCGGAGGCGGAAATGGAAGTCGAAGTCGGCGAGTAAAGGCTGGTGATGAATGAGCCGCTATGACTACAAATCGCTGTCTCCCCTGGATTTCGAAGAGCTGACCAGGGATTTGCTGCAGGCCGAGTGGAAGGTCGCGCTGGAGGCTTTCAAGAGCGGGCGCGATCAAGGCATTGATCTCCGCTACGCCCCGCTGACGGGCGGCACGACAATCGTGCAGTGCAAGCACTACGCGTCGTCGTCCATCAGCAATTTGCTGTCGCATCTGCGTAGCACTGAGCTTCCCAAGGTGGAGCGGCTTCGCCCACAGCGCTATGTCCTTGTAACTTCGCTGCCGCTTTCACCGGCCGACAAGGACAAGCTGATCGTGCTTCTCCGGCCTTTCATCCTGGGGCCAGCCGATGTCATCGGTGCCGGCGATCTGAACGGCCTGTTGAGCCGCCACCCCGATATCGAACGCGCCAACTTCAAGCTCTGGCTCACGAGCGCGACGGTATTGGATCGCGTGTTGCACAACGCCGAAATCTCGCAGACCGAATTTGAAGTCGAGCGTATCCGGCGTAAGTTGCCTGTGTTCGTTCAGAACAAGGCGTTCCCGCGCGCTCAGCAGCTACTGGACGAACATCGGGTCGTCGTCATTTCAGGGGTTCCCGGCATTGGCAAGACGACTCTGGCCGAGATGCTGCTATACGCCCATCTGGAAGACGGCTACCAGCCCATCGTGATGCAAACCGACGTGGGCGAGGGCAAGCGGCTCTTTCGTCAGCAAAGCAAGCAGATTTTTTACTACGACGACTTTCTTGGCCAAACGTTCCTCGGTGACCAACGCACCTATCTCGGCAGCAACCACGATGCAGCCTTGGTGAACTTCATGGACATGGTGCGTAACACGCCGTACAGCAGGTTCGTCTTAACCACGCGAGAGCACATCCTGCGCCGCGCGTTCCAGATTTCGGAGCGCTTTCTGCACAGCACGATGATGGCTCACCGCTGCGTGCTGGGACTGGGCGACTATTCCTTCGGGCAACGCGCCAGAATTCTCTACAACCACTTGTATTTCAGCGATCTTCCCCTCGCGTACAAGGACGTGATCCTGCAGGATGACTTTTTCCTTGAGATCATCAAGCACGACCAATTCAATCCGCGCTTGGTCGAATGGCTGGCATCGCTGACCCGTCTGCAATCACCGCCGTCGGAGCAGTACAAGCCACGCATCACGGCGCTACTTCAGTCGCCTGAGGGCCTGTGGTCTCATGCATTCGCGACGCAAATTTCCGACGCTGGACGCGACCTTTTGTTGGCGCTCTATAGCCTTGGTCAGCGGGTTGATGTGGTGGACCTCGAACCCGCTTTCGAGGCAATTCATCGAGGAAATTCGGAACGCTACAACCGGCCGCATAGCCCCGGCGACTTTCGCACGGCGCTTCAAGAACTCGACGGCGCCTTCCTGTCATACCGCTCGGGGTATGCCGAATTCATCAACCCGTCCATCCGGGACTTCGCCGCCAGCGTCATCTGTCGCACACCGGCAATTGCCTTCAATCTTGCGGCTGACACGATCCGGTTCAGACAGCTTGCGAACGTCTGGGACTTGGCGATCGAGCGACCTGACCAGCCGCTGCGCGCCGCGATAGCTGCCGATGCCACGCGCTTTAAGTCGGCGTTGAAGCAGGTCTTGTATGGCGAGTCGACACGATGGGAGAAAACGGCGAAGGGGATCTTCGGATCTTCGATCGACACGGCTGAAGAAGCCCGCTTGACGAAGCTCGTCGAGATTTGCGAAGCGCTGCAGGACCGAGGGCTTCTCCGCCTGTGCGAAGAGTATGGAACGCACCTCGTCGATCGTTGGGGAAAGCGGAGCATCGACTTTCGAGACACGCTCAACGCCCTGGAATCAATGAAAGAGCGCACCTGGTATCTGAGCCAGGGGGGCCAATCCATCCATCGCACAGTGCTGGACGGGCTGCTCGGCCACCTCGAAATGGCGAGCGCGTCTGACTGGTTGGCCTTGCTTCAGTTCCCGGACTCTGCGCTGGAATGGTCACATCGGGATGAGCAGCAACTGAGCGAAGCCCTGACGCACTACCGGAGTGAAGGCGTTCGGTATGACATTGATGACTGCACCGATACCAGTGAACTGAACGACTTGCGAACTTCTTTGACCGAGTTGGCCCAGCAATACGGCCTTGACTTTGCGCGCACCATCGCTTTGATCGACGAAACGATAAGCGAACGCGAGGAGCGAGAGCCGGAATATGAAGGCGGCGGGTATTCCAAGTCAACGGCGGCGAGTCAAGCAGAGGTGGTTACTGACGATGAAGTTCGCGAGATGTTCAAGACACTCCGCGAATAGTTGGCCCTCACGTTTTTTTAACCAGTGCCTCATAAAGGAAGAGAGACATAACTCGAAGGCTGTCGCCGACCTCCGCTGCACGAGCGGCGGGTTCGGAGCGGAAAGCGTGAGCTCGCTTGGTAGGTGCGAACTACCGCTGCCGCTGCGAAGCAGCCTTCCCCCTGCTGACGATGCACAGCAAACAAATGGAGCTGCGCCCTTTCAAAGAAACTTCAGGCTAGAGATCGTTTGCGCACGCTGGCCCGAGTAGCAATCTATTTGGGCAAAGCCTCACAAACGTGGCGCCCGCCGCCAACCTCCCCCAGCCTCAACCCTGCCTGTATTCCTTCAACCTCCGCCCCGCCGCCAACGGCAACCCCCGCAACCTCCGCCCCGTAGCATCCGCAATCGCATTCCCCAACGCCGCAGGCGCCGGCCCCTGCGAAGCTTCGCCGGTCCCCAGAAACGGCGCACCAGGCCGATCGATGATGTGCACCTCCACCTTCCGCGGCACGTCCGAGAACCGCATGATCGGATAGCGGCTCCAGTCGTAGCTGCGGATGCGCTGGGCGTCGTACTGCACCTGCTCGTACAGGGTCCAGCTGGCCGACTGCAGGATGCCGCCCTCGACCTGGTTGCGCACGCCGTCGGGGTTGACGACCTGGCCGCAGTCGATGGCCGCGATGGCGCGCTCGATGCGGATCTCGCCGGTCTCCGGCACGATCGACACCTCGACCGCCAGCGCGAGGTAGCTCATCAGGTTCTTGTACTGGGCGAATGAGAAGCCCACGCCGCGGTTCGGCACGCGCTTGCGCTGGGGGTCCCAGCCGAACTTCTTCGCCGCGAGCTGCACGACGTCGCGCCCGCGCGGGTCGTCGAGGTGGCGCAGCCGGAACTCCACCGGATCGGCGCCCGCGGCGGCGGCCAGCTCGTCCATGAAGCTCTCGATGGTGAAGACGTTCATGTACGCGCCGAGCCCGCGCATGGCCGACACACGCACCGGCATGTCGGGCAGGAAGTGGTGCTCGACGTTGTAGTTGGCGAAGTTGTACAGCGGCAGGCTGTTGCGGTCGCCGCCGCCCTCGGGCATGGGAATGGGCTTGGGCGGGGCCGGCGTGAAGGGCCTGGCGAGGTACTGCGCGGAGATGAAGCGCCCGGCGTTGTCCAGGCGCTGGTTGTGCGAGTTGCTCCAGATCTCGTACTGCCAGTCGACCACGCGGCCGCTGGCGTCGAGCGAGGCCTTCACGTCGGTGACCATCGCGGGGCCGAAAGGCTCCCAGGTGAACTCGTGCTCGCGCATCCATTGCAGCCGCACCGGCCGTCCCGGCACGGCGCGCGCGATGAGCGCGGCCTCGGCGCCGGCATCGTCGGCGGCGTTGTGGCCGTAGCAGCCCGAGCCTTCGACGTGCACGCAGCGGATGTCCTCGGGCTTCATCGAGAGCAGCTCCGACAGCGCGCCGCGCATCGGGAACACGCCCTGCGAATGGGTCCACACGGTGAGCTTGCCCTGCGCATCGAACTGCGCGACGGCGCACGAGGGGCCGATCGACGCATGCGCGAGGTAGGGCTTGGTGAAGCGCGCATGCAGGGTCTTGGCCGCGGGCACGGTCTCGCCATGGCGGTCACCGACGTGGATCTCCTGCCGGGGCAGCTTCATCAACGTGTCGTAAATGGTGGCCGGCGTGGGCAGCGAGGCGCTCTCCTGCCAGCGCGCGGCCTCGGTGAGCGCGCGCATGGCCTGGATGGCCTGCCACTCGTCCTGCGCCACCACGGCCAGGAAGCTGCCGTCGCGCACCACCTTGACGACGCCCGGCATCTTCTCGACGGCCGCGCTGTCGACGCCGGTCAGCACGGCGCCATACGACGGCGGCCGCACCATGCGCGCATGCACCATGCCCGGCAGGCGCATGTCCTGCACGTAGCTCGCGCCACCGGTGACCTTGCCCGGGATGTCGAGCCGCCGGCGCGACTGGCCGATGACGCGGTGCTGCTTCGGATCGACCAGCTCGGAGCGCGGCTCGGCGCGCCGGTGCAGGTCGAGGCCGCTCACGGCCTGGCCGTAGCTCAGGGTGCGGCCGTCGGGGGCGGAGATGACGCCATCGCGCAACCTGAGGGTGTCGGCCGCCACGCCGAGCTTGCCGGCGGCCGAGCCCACGAGCAGCACGCGCACCTGCGCCGCCGCGTTGAGGATGGCGGTGCCGCTGTCGGCGGTGGAATGGCTGCCGGCCGTGTAGCCCTCGTTGGGCGTGACGGCAGTGTCGGCCGTCACCAGGTGCACCGCCTCGAAGGCCACGCCCAGTTCCTCGGCGGCGATCTGCGTGAAGGCGGTGCGGATGCCGGTGCCGAGCTCGGCCTTGCCGGTCCACACGGTGATGCGGCCCTGCTCGTCGATGCGGATCCAGGCGTCGAGCATGGGCGTGCCGGTGAGGTCGCCCGGCAGCTTGGCGGTGCCGGCATCGAGCGCGCTGGGCGCGCCCGCCTCGGTAGCCTGCTTGCCCTGCTGGGCCAGCGCGGCGGCGCCGGGCCAGAGCGAGAAGCTCACGGTGAGCGAACCCGCGGCCAAGAAGTGGCGCCGGCTCGGGTTGCGCAGCGCGGCGTCATGCCGCCGTGCGGGGCGGCTCATCGCGATGCTCCTTGTCGCGCGGTGCCGGCCAGCGTCTTCGACGCATCGACGATCGCGGCCACGATGCGCATGTGGGTGCCGCAGCGGCAGAGGTTGGGCTGCATGTGCTGGCGGATCTCTTCCTCGTCGGCGCCCGGGCGCTCGTCGAGCAGCGCCTGCGCGCGCATCACCATGCCGGCGATGCAGTAACCGCACTGGGCCGACTGCTGCTCGATGAAGGCCTGCTGGATCGGCGCCGGCTTGTCGGCGCTGCCCAGGCCCTCGATGGTGCGCACCGCGCGCTTGCCCACCGCCGACACCGGCATCAGGCACGAGAACACGGGGCGCTTGTCGACGATCACGGTGCACGCGCCGCACTGGCCGAGGCCGCAGCCGTACTTGGCGCCATTGAGCTTGAGGTGGTTGCGCAGTGCGTACAGCAGCGGCATGGAGGGATCGATGTCGAGCGCGTGGTCGACGCCGTTGACGGTGAGCGTGATCATTTCGGCAGTGCCTCCTTCTCCTTGCGGACCTTCGCAACCTCGTTCTGCAGATCGGGCCAGGCCGGGCGCTGCGTGGCGCTGGCGCGCACGTAGCGCAGCACCTCGGCGATCTGCTCGTCGCTCAGCACATCGGCAAATGGCGGCATGTAGTGCGCCGATGCCGAACCGCCCCACGGGTTGCCGCCCAGCACCAGGTTGATGGCGTTGCGCGCGCTGTCGGCATTGACTGCGGTGCTCAGGCCGAGCGCGGGCCGGTCGCCGATGGTGCGCATGGGCGCCGCGCCGCCATGGCAGCCGGCGCATGAGCCGTTGAACAGCGCGGCTCCGGCATCGACGCGCTGGCCCGCGGGCACGGCCGCGGCGGCGACCGAGGCGGACGCAGCCGCCTTGGCCGGCTCGGCCTGTGCCGCGGGCTGCAGGCCCATGATGTAGGTCGCGATCGCGCGCACGTCCGACTCAGGCACGTCGGCCAGGTGCTGCGTCACCGGCAGCATCGGCCCCGCGGCCGCGCCGTGTTCGCTCGCGAGGCCGGTGCGCAGGTAGGACACGAGCTGCTCCTTCGTCCACGGCCTGGGCGCGCTGGCCAGCGCATTCAGCGGCGGCGCTTCCCAGCCGTCGATGAGGTTGCCCGCGAAGGGCTGGTTGCCCTTCTCGGCGCCGAGCAGGTTCATCGGCGTGTGGCAGGCCGCGCAGTGCGCCGCGCCCTCCACCAGATAGCGGCCGCGCAACCATTCGTCGGACTGCGCCGTGCCGGGCGCGGGCAGCGGGCCCTTCTGCAGGAACAGCAGGTTCCAGCCCGCGACCAGCGGCCGAAAGCCGAGCGGGAACGTGAGCTGGTTGGCCTTGGCCGGCGCATGCACCGGCGTGCGCGCCATCACGTACGCATAGAGCGCGCCGATGTCGTCATCCGACATCCGCGTGAAGTGCGGATAGGGAAAGGCCGGGTACAGCAGGTGCCCGTCGCGCGACACGCCTGCGCGCATGGCGCGGGTGAAGGCCTCGAGCGACCAGGTGCCGATGCCGGTCTCGGCGTCGGGCGTGATGTTGGTGCTGTAGATCGTGCCGAAGGGCGTGTTGAGCGGCAGGCCACCCGCGAAGGGTTTGCCGTTGGCGGCCGTATGGCACACCATGCAGTCGCCCGTGCTGGCCACGTGCGAGCCTCGCACCAGCAGCGCCTGGTCGCCGCCGGGCGGCGGTGGCGCGGGCAAGGCCGCGATGGCCGGCTCCCACGCATAGGCAAAGGCCGCGCCAACGGCAGCAGCCGCGACGACCAGCAGCGTCGCGATCTTGTTTCTCGTGTTCATTCGTCCATCCTGCCCGGCCGGGTTTGCGTACGGCGCATCGCTTCATCGTGGGCGGCGCGGATGCTACGCGGCGAGAATTAGATGGGAGTTCGGGCCCGGATAGACCCGGGCCGCCGGTCGGCATTGCGCCGCCGTCAAGCTTTGCTGGCGCGTCCCTTCTTCTTCGCCACCGCCTCCACGGCTTCCACCTCCGGCGCCTCCCGCGCCGACTTCATGTGCCCGCTCTCCCCGATCGTCATCCCCACGATCTTCGCCAGCTGCCGGCTCACGCTGATGTACGCATGCCCGAGCCGGCTGTCGAAATAGAGCGAATCCCCCCGCCCCAGCCGCACCACCTCGCCGTTGTCGAAGTGCACCTCGATCTCGCCCGAGAGCACATAGGCGAATTCCTCGCCCGAGTGGCGCACGAAGTCCTCGGGGCCATGGATGCGCCGCGCGTGCACCACGCCGACGATGGGGCTCATCTGCTTGCCGGCGGCGGTGGTGCCGAGGAACTCGTAGGCGATCGATAGGCCGCGGTACACCACGCCCTTGCCGGCGCGCGTGACCACGGGGCCGTCGAACTGCGCGGGCTTGACGCCGGCGCCCGCGAACATGGCGTTCATGTCCATGTCGAGCGCGCGGCCCAGGGCAGTGAAGTTCTCGTAGCCCAGCGCGAGCTGGCCGCGCTCGGCGCGCGAGATGGTGGTGATCGACACGCCCGAACGCTCGGCCAGTTGCGCCAGCGTCCAGCCGAACCGCTTGCGCGCGGTGCGCAGGCGATAACCGAAAGTGGTGCGGTCCAGCGTGGGCGCGGCCTCCTTCGGCTTCGCCGCCTGCTTGGTCCCTGTATGTGGATTCACGCTTGGCTCTCTCTTGTGATGCGCAGGATTCTGCCAGTCCGTCCGTTGCCGCTCCACCGCCGGGCCGCCGCGGCCGGGCCCGGAATTTGCGTATGCGCAAATTGCAAGTACGCAAATTTCACCGCCATGGTGCAACGAACGTCCTGGGCCCCTCGCCGCGTCCTCACTCTGCACGAGACGATGCGAAAGGAACTCAGGGCTTTCGATAATTTGCGGATACGCAAATTTGTTCCTACACTCCGCCGCGATGACAACGACCGAACACACCACCGCCACCGCCGACTTCCTCGTGATCGGCGGCGGCATCGCCGGCGCCTCGGTGGCGCACTGGCTCGCGCCGCATGCCCGCGTGATCCTGCTCGAACGCGAGAACCAGCCCGGCTACCACTCCACGGGCCGCTCGGCGGCGCTCTTCATGGAGAGCTACGGCACGCCGCAGGTGCGCGCGCTCACGATGGCGAGCCGCGCCTTTCTCGAGAACCCGCCGCCTGGCTTCGCCGAGCATCCGCTGCTCACGCCGCGCGGCGCGATGATGATCGCGGGCCCGGGCCAGGAGGCGCAGCTCGAAGAACACTGGCAGGTGCTGCAGGGCATGCCCGGCGATCCGCGCCGGCTCGGTGCCGACGAAGCATGCGCGATGGTGTCGGCGCTGCGGCCCGAGCAGGTGATCGGCGCGGTCTACGAACCCGATGCGGCCGACATGGACGTGCATGCGATCCACCAGGGCTACCTGCGCGGCATGCGGCGCGCGGGCGGGCAACTGGTGTGCGATGCGGGCGTGACGGCCATCGAGCGCGTGGGCGAGGTCTGGCGCGTGCAGGCCGGCGGGCGCAGCTACGAGGCACCGGTGCTGCTCAATGCGGCGGGCGCCTGGGTCGACACGGTGGCTCGGCTCGCGGGCGTGCCGCCCATCGGCATCGAGCCGCGCCGGCGCTCGGCCTTCATCTTCGCGCCGCCCGAGGGCGAGGCCGCGACGGCCGCGCGCTGGCCCATGGTGTTCGGCGCCGAGGAGGACTGGTACATCAAGCCCGATGCCGGCATGCTGCTCGGTTCGCCGGCCAATGCCGACCCGGTGGAGCCGCAGGACATCCAGCCCGAGGAGCTCGACATCGCGATCGCGATCGACCGCATCGAGCAGGTGACCACGCTCTCGATCCGCCGCCCCACGCGCACCTGGGCCGGCCTGCGTTCCTTCGTGGCCGACGGCGACCTGGTCGGCGGCTTCGATCCCGAGGCGCCGGGCTTCTTCTGGGTCGCGGCGCAGGGCGGCTACGGCATCCAGACCTCGGCCGCGATGGGCGAAGCCTGCGCGGCGCTGGCACGCGGGCTGCCGCTGCCCGAGCGCATCGCGGGCTTCGGGCTCACGGCCGAGATGCTCGGGCCGCAGCGGCTGCGCAGCAAGGTCGCGGCCTGACGCGGCAACGCCCTCTTTCCTTCCTTCTTCCCTCCACCCCGAGAACAAGAGAAACCCCATGCGTGTCTTCAGTGCCTCCCTCGCCACCGAAACCAACACCTTCGCGCCCATGCCCACGGGCCTGGCCTCGTTCAAGGACCGCGGCTACTTCCCCGCCGGCAAGCATCCCGAAGCGATGACGCTGTTCTCGGGCCCGCTGTGGGCCGCGCGCATCCGCGGCAAGGAGCGCGGCTGGACGCTGTTCGAAGGCATGGTGGCCGGCGCGCAGCCCAGCGGCACGACCACGCGCCACGCCTACGAGACGCTGCGCGACGAGCTGCTGGCCGACCTGCGCGCGGTGCTGCCGGTCGACATGGTGCTGCTGGGCCTGCACGGCGCGATGGTGGCCGACGGCTACGACGACTGCGAAGGCGACCTGCTGAAGCGGGTGCGCGAGATCGTGGGCCCGAAGGTGGTGATCGGCGCCGAACTCGATCCGCACAACCACCTCACGCCCGAGATGGTGGCCAACGCCGACCTGATGATCTCGTTCAAGGAGTACCCGCACACCGACGTGCTCGAGCGCGGCATGGAGCTGGTCGACATCTGCGCGGCGCAGGTCGAGGGCAAGGTGAAGCCGGTCGCCGCGATGGTCGACTGCGACATGATCGTGACGGTCCACACCTCGCGCCAGCCGGCGCGCGGCTTCGTCGAGCGCATGCAGTCGCTCGAGGGCAAGGACGGCGTGCTCTCGGTCTCGCTCACGCACGGCTTCTCGTGGGGCGACGTGCCCGAGATGGGCACCAAGCTGCTGGTCTACACCGACGGCGACGCGGCCAAGGCGCAGGCCCTGGCGCGCCAGCTGGCCGACGAGGTGATCGCGATGCGCGACGCGCTCACGGTCCCCTACCCCGGCATCGACGCCTCGCTCGACGCGGCGCTGGCCTTCGACGGCGGCCCGGTGGTGCTGGCCGATGGCGCCGACAATCCCGGCGGCGGCGCGGCCAGCGATTCGACCTTCATCCTGCGCCGCATGGTCGAGCGCGGCATCACCAATGCGGCGCTGGGCCCGATGTGGGACCCGATCGCGGTGCGCATCGCCTTCGACGCGGGCGTGGGCGCGAAGCTCACGATGCGCATCGGCGGCAAGATCAGCCCGCTCTCGGGCGACCCGATCGACCTCGAGTGCACGGTGAAGGCGCTGCAGCGCGACCTGGTGATGACCGGCCTGGCGGGCACGCCGGTGCTGATGGGCGACAGCGCGCTGGTGGAAGCCAACGGCATCGAGATCGTGCTGATCACGCTGCGCAACCAGGCGATGGGCACCGACCTCTTCACGCAACTGGGCTGCGACCTGGCGGCCAAGAAGATCGTGGTGGTGAAGTCCTCGCAGCACTTCTATGCCTCCTACTCGAAGGTCGCCAAGCACGTGATCTATGCGGGTGCGCCGGGCGCGGTCACGCTCGACCTCAGCACCCTGCCCTACCGCAAGGCGCGGCTGCCCAAGTGGCCGATCGGCGCCACGGCCTGACGCTTCGTTTTTTCTTTCTCCCTCGTTCCCTTCCCTTTTCCTCAGCCCACGGAGTTCCGCGATGACTTCACCACGCCGCCTTCTCGCCGCCTGTCTCGGCGGACTCGCCCTCGCCACGGCGAGCCTGCACGCGCCGGCCCAGCAGCAGCCCAAGACGCTGCGCGTGGTCGCGCATGCCGACCTGAAGATCCTCGACCCGACCTTCACCACGGCCTACATCTCGCGCAACTTCGGCTACATGGTCTACGACACGCTGTTCGCGCAGGACGCGAACGGCAAGCCGCAGCCGCAGATGGTCGAGAAGTACAGCACCTCGAAGGACGGCAAGCAGTGGAGCTTCACGCTGCGCCCGGGCCTGAAGTTCTCGGACGGCAGCGCCGTGACCTCGGCCGACGCCATCGCCTCGCTGCAGCGCTGGGCCGCGCGCGACAGCCTGGGCCGCGCGATGGTGACCAGCGGCGCCGAATGGAAGGCGGTCGACGCCCACAGCTTCACGCTCACGCTGACCGAGCCCTTCGGCATGGTGCTCGACGGGCTGGCCAAGCCCTCGGGCTTTCCGCCGGTGATCCTGCCGGAGCGCATTGCGAAGATGCCGGCCACGGCGCCGCTGACCGAGGTCGTGGGCTCGGGCCCGTTCGTCTTCAAGCGCGACGAATGGGTGCCGGGCAACAAGGCGGTGTTCGTGCGCAACACCAACTACGTGGCGCGCAGCGAGCCGCCGAGCGGCCTCTCGGGCAGCAAGAAGACCAGCTTCGACCGCGTGGAGTGGCTCTACCTGCCCGACGCCAACAGCGCGGTCGCGGCGCTCAAGCGCGGCGAGGTCGACCTGGTCGAGCAGCTGCCGCCCGACTACATCGCGCCGCTGCGCACCGACAGCAACGTCAAGATCGGCTCGGGCGGTGCCTACCAGGCCTTCCTGGTGATGAACCAGCTGCACGCGCCCTTCAACGACCCGAAGGTGCGCCAGGCGCTGCTGCAGGCGGTGAGCCAGGAGCGCTTCGTCGCGGCCATGGGCTATCCGCTCGACATGCGCATGAGCTACTGCGCCACCTACTTCATCTGCGGCAGCCCGAACGAGACCGCGGCCGGCGCCGAGCCCTTCCGCAAGGCCGACGTGGCCAAGGCCAAGAAGATGCTGGCCGACGCCGGCTACAAGGGCGAGAAGGTGGTGCTGCTGGTGCCCAGCGACGTGCCCTACCTCAACGCCGAGGCGCTGATGGCCGCGCAGACCATGCGCAGCATCGGCCTGAACGTCGACGCGCAGACCATGGACTGGGCCTCGATCGGCGCGCGCCGCGCCAAGCGCGATGCGCCCGAGGCCGGCGGCTGGAACATGTACGTGACGGTGGCCGGCGAGTTCGACGCCAACTCGCCGATCGCCAACGCCTACCTGAGCGCGGCCTGCGGCAACAGCCTGCCGGGCTGGCCCTGCGACAAGAAGCTCGACGAGCTGCGCACGGCCTGGCTCAAGGAGACGGTGCCGGCCAAGCGCAAGGAACTGCTCGACGCCTTCCAGTCGCGCGCCTACGAGGCCGTGCCCTACATCAACGCGGGCCAGTACTCGGCCGCGTTCGCCGCGCGCTCCAGCCTCAAGGGCGTGGACAAGCTCTGGGCCGGCATGCCGACGGTCTGGATGCTCGACAAGTAAGCCCTCCTCCCCAGCCACGAGAACCTCGAAGCCATGGGCTACATCCTCCGTCGGTTCCTCTCGACGCTCCCGGTCATGGCGGTGGTCGCCGTGGTGGTGTTCCTGCTGATCCACCTCTCGCCCGGCGATCCGGCCGCGCTGATCGCGGGCGACCTCGCCACCGGCGAGGACATCGAGAAGCTGCGCGCCGCGCTCGGCCTCAACCTGCCGCTGTGGCAGCAGTTCGCGCTGTGGCTCGGCCGGCTCGCCACCGGCGACCTCGGCACCTCGATCTTCACGCAGGTGCCGGTGTCGCAGCTGCTCGGGCAGCGGCTCGAGCCCACGTTGTCGATCGCGGTGCTCACCATGGCGATCACGCTGGTGGTGGCGGTGCCGCTGGGCACGCTCGCGGCCTACCGCGCCGGCACCTGGATCGACCGGCTGGTGATGCTGTTCGCGGTGCTGGCCTTCTCGGTGCCGGTGTTCCTGGTCGGCTACCTGCTGATCTACGCCTTCGCGATCCAGCTGCCGTGGTTTCCGGTGCAGGGCTACGTGCGCTTCGGCCAGAGCCCGGCCGACTGGCTACTCGGCCTGGTGCTGCCGTGCGTGAACCTGGCGCTGGTCTACATCGCGCTGGTGACGCGCATGACGCGCGCCACCGTGCTCGAGGTGCTGCACGAGGACTACATCCGCACCGCGCGCGCCAAGGGCCTGGGCGTGCTGCCGGTGCTGGGCCATGCGCTGCGCAACGCTGCCATTCCGATCGCCACCACGGTGGGCGTGGGCATCGCGCTGCTGATCGGCGGCGTGGTGGTCACCGAGACGGTGTTCGCGATCCCCGGCGTGGGCCGGCTGGTCATCGATTCGGTGCAGCGCCACGACTATCCCGTGATCCAGAGCGTGCTGCTGCTGTCGGCCGGCGTGTACGTGCTGATCAACCTGCTGATCGACCTGAGCTACCGCTTCTTCGATCCGCGCATCCAGTACTGAACATGTCCACTGCATTGCATCTGGCATCGACCAGCGCTTCCGGAGAAGAACCGGCTCGGAATGAACCTTCATCCGTTCACGACGTACCCCCAATTGGTCATGCGGCCCCCTCAACCGTTCACGCTGAGCTTGTCGAAGCGCGGCGCGAGGCTTCGACAAGCTCAGCCCGAACGGGTGGGGGCTCAGCCCGAACGGGCGGGGGAGCATCTCCGCCAGAGGCCGACATCGTGCCCTTCGTCCCGCCGCGCTTCCGCTGGCTGCGCAAGCACCCCACGCTGATCGTCGGCCTGCTGCTGCTGCTGGCGGTGGCGGCGCTGTCGATCGCCGCGCCCTGGATCGCCACCCACGACCCGCAGGACATCGACCCGCTGGCGCGCATGCAGCCGCCCTCGGCCGAGCACTGGTTCGGCACCGACGCGCTGGGCCGCGACGTGTTCAGCCGCGCGGTGTGGGGCGGCCAGGTGTCGATGATCGTCGGCGCCTCGGTCGCCGTGCTGGCCACCGTCTTCGGCATCGTGCTGGGGCTGCTGGCGGGCTTCGTGCGCCGCATCGACGGCTTCGTGATGCGCGTGATGGACGGGCTGATGGCGATCCCCGGCATCCTGCTGGCGATCGCGCTGATGGCGGTCACGCGCGCCAGCCTCACGACCGTGATCGTGGCCATCACCATTCCCGAGATACCGCGCGTGGTGCGGCTGGTGCGCTCGCTGGCGCTCACCTTGCGCGAACAGCTGTTCGTGGAGGCCGCGCATGCGGTGGGCACGCGGCTGCCGACCATCCTGTGGCGCCACGTGCTGCCCAACATGGTGGCGCCGCTGATCGTGCAGTCGACCTTCGTCGCGGCGGCCGCGGTGCTGACCGAGGCGGCGCTGTCCTTCCTCGGCGTGGGCGTGCCCGCGCAGACGCCGAGCTGGGGCAACATGATGGCCGAGGGGCGCAACTTCGTCGCCGTGGCCTTCCACATCATCCTGTACCCGGGCCTGCTGCTCGCGGCCACGGTGCTCGCGATCAACCTCGTGGGCGACGGGCTGCGCGACGCGCTCGATCCGCGCCTGGCGCGCCAACTCTGAGGGACGACGCCCCATGACCACTCCCCTGTCCCGCGTCGCGCTCGCGACCGGCGAGCCGCTGCTCGAGGTCGACGCGCTGCGCACCCACTTCCACACGCTGGCCGGCGTGGTGCGCTCGGTCGACGGCGTGTCGTACACCGTGCGCGCCGGCCGCACGCTCGGCGTGGTCGGCGAATCGGGCTGCGGCAAGAGCGTGACCGCGCTGTCGATCCTGCGGCTGGTGCCCACGCCGCCGGCCCATCACGCGGGCGCGGTGCGGCTGCGCGGCACCGACCTGATGCAGCTGAGCGAGCGCGAGATGCGCCAGATCCGCGGCAACCGCATCTCGATGATCTTCCAGGAGCCGATGACCTCGCTGAACCCGGTGCTGACCGTGGGCCGGCAGATCGCCGAGACGGTGCAGCTGCACCAGAAGGCCAGCCGCGCCGAGGCGCTGCAGCGCGCGGTCGAGATGCTGCGGCTGGTGCAGATCCCCGAGCCCGAGCGGCGCGTGAACGAGTACCCGCACCAGCTCTCGGGCGGCATGCGCCAGCGCGTGATGATCGCGCTGGCCCTGGCCTGCAACCCCGAGGTGCTGATCGCCGACGAGCCCACGACCGCGCTCGACGTGACGATCCAGGCGCAGATCCTCGACCTCATCAAGCGGCTGCAGAAGGAGCTGGGCATGGGCGTGGTGATGATCACGCACGACCTCGGCGTGGTGGCCGAGAGCTGCGACCGCGTGGTCGTGATGTACGCGGGCAAGAAAGTGGAAGAGGCCGAGGTGGTCGAGCTGTTCGACCGGCCGCTGCATCCCTACACGCGCGCGCTGATGGCCTCGATGCCCGCGATGAACACCGCGAGCACGCGGCTCACCGAGATCCCGGGGCTGGTGCCGGCCGCGCACGAACTGGGCCGCGGCTGCGCCTTCGCGGCGC
The DNA here is from genome assembly GCA_016806145.1 of Variovorax paradoxus. NCBI lineage: Bacteria > Pseudomonadati > Pseudomonadota > Betaproteobacteria > Burkholderiales > Comamonadaceae > Variovorax > Variovorax paradoxus. The sequence continues at coordinate 2,044,568 of CP063166.1, read as the reverse complement.
GCTGCGCCTCGGCGCGCGAACGCTGCCGGCACGAGACGCCGCGGCTCACGCGCCAGGGCGATGCGAACGACGCCGACGGCGGCCACGTGGTGGCCTGCTTCGCGGTGCAGGAAGGCTGGGCCACGGCTTCGGTCGAACAGGAGGTGGCGGCATGAGCACGACAACGACGACGACAACCAATGCCACGCCGCTGCTGCGCGTGCACGAGCTGCGCAAGCACTATGTTTCGCCCAAGCGCTGGCTGCGGCCGGCGCGGCCGCCGATCCAGGCGGTCGATGGCGTGTCGTTCTCGGTGGTCCGCGGCGAGACGCTCGCGCTGGTCGGCGAATCGGGCTGCGGCAAGACGACCACCGCGAAGTCGGTGCTGCGGCTGGTGGAGCCGAGCGCCGGCTCGGTGCAGCTCGACGGCGAGGAGCTGGTGGGACTGTCGCCCTCGCAGATGCGCCAGCGGCGGCGCGACCTGCAGATCATCTTCCAGGACCCCTACGCCTCGCTCAATCCGCGCCTGACCGCGGGTGAAATCGTGGCCGAGCCGCTGCGCAACTTCGGCGGGGCCGACGCGGCCGCGCGCGAGGAGCGCGTGCGCTGGCTGTTCTCGCGCGTGGGCCTGCGGCCCGAGGCGGCGAAGAAATATCCGCACGAGTTCTCGGGCGGGCAGCGCCAGCGGCTGGGCATCGCGCGCGCACTGGCACTGCAGCCCAAGCTGATCGTCTGCGACGAGCCGGTGTCGGCGCTCGACGTGTCGGTGCAGGCGCAGGTGGTGAACCTGCTGATGGACCTGCAGGCCGAATTCGGCATCGCCTACCTGTTCGTCGCGCACGACCTCGCGGTGGTGCGCCACATCAGCCACCGCGTGGCCGTGATGTACCTGGGCCACATCGTCGAGATCGCGGACCGCGACACGCTGTTCTCGGCGCCGCGTCATCCGTACACCGAGATCCTGCTGTCGGCGGTGCCCGTGCCCAACCCGCGCACGCCCGCCAAACGCATGCTGCTGCAGGGCGATCCGCCGAGCCCCGCGAATCCGCCCTCGGGCTGCCGCTTCCACACCCGCTGCCCGATGGCGCAGGCCGTGTGCAAGGAGCAGCAGCCCGTGCTCACGCCGCGCGAGGCCGAGGGCCACCTGGTGGCCTGCCATTTCCGCTGAACACGCACTCACAACAGACAAAGGAAAAAACGCGATGTCGAACCCCACCCACCACGACCTGCTGATCCGCGGCGGCACCGTGATCGACGGCACCAAGGCGCCGCGCTTCGAGGCCGACGTGGCCATCTCGGGCGGACGCATCGCCGCCATCGGCCAGCTCGACGGCCACACGGCCGACCAGGTGCTCGACGCCACGGGCCGCATCGTGGCGCCGGGCTTCATCGACTCGCACACGCACGACGACCAGGCGGTGCTGTCGCAGGCGCAGATGCCGTTCAAGGTGTCGCAGGGCGTGACCACGGTGATCGCGGGCAACTGCGGCATCAGCGCCGCGCCGCTGCGCGAGGACATGGACCTGCCGATGCCGCTGAGCCTGCTCGACTCGCCGGTCGAGGGCCGCTTCACCACCTTCGCGGCCTACCTCGACGCGCTGCGCGCCACGCCCTCCTCGGTCAACGTGGCGGCGATGGTGGGCCATTCGACGCTGCGCGCCGTGACCATGGCCGACCTCGACCGCCCCGCCACCGCGAGCGAGATCGCTGCCATGCAGGCGCTGGTCGAGGAAGCGATGCAGGCCGGCGCCATCGGCCTGTCGACCGGCACCTTCTACCCGCCCGCGGTGAAGGCCACGACCGAGGAGATCATCGAGGTCGGTCGCCCGCTCACGTCGCGCAAGGCGCTCTACGTGACGCACATGCGCGACGAGGCCGACCGCGTGATGGAATCGCTCGAGGAGACCTTCGCCATCGGCCGCGCGCTCGACATCCCGGTGGTGGTGTCGCACCACAAGGTGCAGAACGTGCAGAACCACGGCAAGACCAAGGTCACGCTGCCCTTCATCCAGGAGGCGATGAAGCACCAGTGCATCGGCCTCGACTGCTATCCCTACACGGCCGGCTCGACCATGATCCGCACCGACCGCGGCATGATGGACGGCCGCGTGCTGATCGCCTCGAGCGTGCCGCATCCCGAATGCGCGGGCCGCGACCTCAAGGACATCGCGGCCGACTGGGGCGTGTCGGGCGAGGAGGCGGCCAAGCGGCTGCAGCCCGGCAGCGCGATCTATTTCATGATGGACGAGGACGACGTGCAGCGCATCCTCGCCTTCGACGAGACCATGATCGGCTCCGACGGCATTCCGCTCGGCGAGAAGCCGCATCCGCGGCTGTGGGGCACCTTCCCGCGCGTGCTGGGCCACTACAGCCGCGACGTCGGCCTGTTCCCGCTCGAGACCGCCGTGTGGAAGATGACCGGCCTCACGGCGCGCAACTTCGGCCTGCACGAGCGCGGCACGCTCAAGCCCGGCCACCACGCGGACGTGGTGGTGTTCGATGCGAAGACCGTGCGCGACACCGCGAACTACCAGGAGCCGACGCAGGCGGCCGAGGGCATCGAGGCGGTGATCGTGAATGGCGCGCTGACCTGGCGCGATGGGGCGCACAGCGGTGCGCGCAACGGGCAGGTGATCGTGCGGCGCGACGCGGCCTGACCGGATGCGCGCGCGGATGCACCGGGCGCTGTGCCGGTGCGTCCGGCGCACCGGATCGGTGATGCCCGGGCGCGGGCTCGAAGGTCCGCCGCCTCTCTTTTCCACGGATTTCCCTCGGAAGTCCCCGTCCTAGGGGATTTCCCTCGCCACCTGGCCCGGAGCTTGCATAGGTCGCCAAGATAGTTGAATATTTCAACTATTGAAGATTTCTCCTACAAGCTCATGCACGCCCCGCTGCAACTCAAGACCGACTACCTCAACGTCCTGATGGACATCGCCTCGGAGCGCACGCGCGACCGCGGCTCGCGGGTCTACGAGATCGAGCTCGGCATCTCGATCCGCGACGTGCGCCTGCTGCGCATGATCGGCGGCGCGCCCGGCATCACCATCGGCCAGTTGGTGCAGACCTGCGGCATCGAAAAGACGCTGGTCTCCAAGCTGGTGAGCTCGCTGGTGCAGCGCCAACTGGTCGAGCGCCACGTCGGCACCGAGGACGCGCGGCAGATCTGCCTGTGCCTGAGCGAGAGCGGCCTCGACATGGTGCTGCGCGCCGAGCCCCTCGGCCACGAGATGGAGTTGCGCTTCCTCGACACGCTGAGCGCCGCGGAGGTCGACAGCCTGCACCGCATCCTGCGCAAGCTCATCGACTCCGAGGAGCGCACGCGCGACATCTTCGAATTCCTGCTGCAGCAACTGCGCGAGAGCAAGGAATCGCCGCCTGCCCCCGTTCCTCCGTCCTCCGCTCCCTCCCGAAAGAAGTAAGGCTCCATGGCACTCCATCTCTCGCCGCGCCACGCCGCGGCAGCCGCCCTGTCGGCACTGGCCCTGACCTTCGGCGCCGGCGCCGGCGCCGAGACGGTGCTTCGCACCGTGCCCTCGTCCGACCTCAAGATCCTCGACCCGATCTGGACCACGGCGAACATCACGCGCAACCACGGCCTGATGATCTACGACACCCTGTTCGCGATGGACGAGAAGGGTGCGATCAAGCCGCAGATGGTCGACAAGTACAGCGCGAGCGCCGACAACAAGGTCTGGACCTTCACGCTGCGCCCGGGCCTGAAGTTCCACGACGGCGCGCCGGTCACCTCGCAGGACGTGATCGCCTCGCTCGCACGCTGGGCCAAGCGCGACACGCTGGGCCAGAAGATGTACGAGGCCATGGACAGCATCGCAGCCGAGGGCCCGAACGGCTTTCGCATGAGCTTCAAGCAGCCCTTCGGCGTGGTGCTCGACGCGCTCGGCAAGCCCAATCCGCTGGTGCCCTTCATCATGCCCAAGCGCGTGGCTGACACGCCGGCCGACCGGCAGATCGAGGAGATGATCGGCTCGGGTCCCTTCACGCTCGCCAAGGAGGACTTCCGCCCCGGCGACCGCATCGTCTACCGAAAGAACACGGCCTACGTGCCGCGCAAGGAACCGGCCTCGGGCCTGGCCGGCGGCAAGGTGGTGCACGTGGACCGCGTCGAGTGGGTGCTGCTGCGCGACCCGCAGACGCAGGCCAACGCGCTGCTCAACGGCGAGGTCGACATGCTCGAGACCGTGCCCAGCTCGGGTTATGCCGGCATGCGTACCAACGAGAAGATCGAGCTGGTCGACGTGATGCCCGCGGGCCCCTACACCGTGGTCTACAACCACAAGGTGCCGCCCTTCGACAACCCGAAGGCGCTGCGCGCCGCGATGCTCGCCATCAACCAGGAGGCGCTGCTGCGCGCCCAGGCCACCTTCCGCGACTTCTACAAGCCCTGCATCTCGATCTACCTCTGCGGCTCGACCTATGCGAGCGACAAGACCGGCTTCTACACCGGCAAGCCGCAGTTCGAGGAAGCGCGCAAGCTGCTCAAGGAATCGGGCTACGACGGCAAGCCCGTGGTCATCCTGCTGCCGGGCGACTCGCCCGCGCTGAACAAGCTGCCGGCGGTGTACGGCCAGTTGCTCAAGCAGGTCGGCTTCAACGTCGACGTGCAGACCACCGACTGGGCCACGCTGGTGACCCGGCGCACCAAGAAGGACCTGCCCGAGAACGGCGGCTGGAATGCCTTCATCACCTTCTGGGGCGGCGTGGATGCGAGCAGCCCGATCGGCTACAGCCCGCTGACCGGCAACGGCGACCAGGGCTACTTCGGCTGGCCCACCGTGCCCGAGCTCGAGACGCTGAAGTCGAAGTTCATCGCCACCACCGACCTCGCGCAGCGCAAGGAGATCGCGACGCGGATCCAGCAGCTGGTGCTCGACAACGGTGTGCTCGCGCCGCTGGGCGAAGTCAGGGCACCCACGGCCGTGCGCCGCGGTGTGATCACCGGCCTGCTGCCCTCGCCGGGGGTGCTGTACTGGAACGTGCAGAAGAAGCAGTCGCCGCAGTAAGCGCCGCCCCCCCGTCCCTTCGTCGCTCCTGACCGGCTGCGCCCCCGCGGCAGCCGGGCGGGCCCTGTCACGCCCGCGCCGGGTGCCCGGCGCTCATTCATGGGATCTCTCCATGCTCAACTTCCTGCTGCGCCGCGGACTGGCCACCGCGCCCGTGCTCCTGATCGTGGCCGTCATCGTCTTCCTGCTGCTGCGCATGACGCCCGGCGACCCGGCCGCCGCCATCGCGGGCGACGCGGCCAGCGCGCAGGACATCGCGCGCATCCGCATGCAGCTCGGGCTCGACGAATCGATCCTGGTGCAGTTCGCCCGCTGGCTCGGCCAGGTGCTGCGCGGCGACCTCGGCCATTCCTTCTTCTACCGCATGAGCGTGACCGACCTGATCGGCCAGCGGCTCGAGCCCACGCTGTCGATCGCGGCCGTGACGGTGGTGCTCACCGTGCTGATCGCGCTGCCGCTCGGCGTGCTGGCCGCATCGCGGCGCGGCGGCCGGCTCGATCGCTTCATCATGGGCGCATCGGTGCTCGGCTTCTCGGTGCCGGTGTTCGTGGCCGGCTACGCGATGATCTGGCTGTTCTCGATGCAGCTCGGCTGGCTGCCCTCGCAGGGCTACAGCCGCATCGCCGACGGCGTCGGCCCCTGGCTGCGCAACCTGGTGCTGCCCTGCATCACGCTGGCCGTGATGTATGCGGCGCTGATCGCGCGGGTCACGCGTGCCTCGGTGTCGGAAGCGCTGACCGAGGACTACGTGCGCACCGCGCGCGCCAAGGGCATCGCCGAGTGGAGCATGCTGCTGCGCCACGCACTCGCCAACGCGGCGGTGCCGATCGCCACCGTCATCGGCCTGAGCGTGGCCGGTCTGATCGGCGGCGTGGTAGTCACCGAGACCATCTACGCGATCCCCGGCCTGGGCCAGCTCACGGTCGACGCCGTGCTCTCGCGCGACTACCCGCTGATCCAGGGCATCACGCTGTTCTTCTCTCTGGTCTACGTGGTGGTGAACCTGCTGGTGGACCTGAGCTACCTGCTGCTCGATCCGCGCATCCGCTACTGACCTCCCGACCTCCCATCGAAAGCTTCGCCATGACTTCGATCTCCCTGCCCGACGACGCCATCGGGCCCGACACCGCCGCGCCTCCGCCCCGCCCGCGTTCCGCATCGCGCCGCCTGCTCGCCAACGGCGCGGTGCGCATCGGCGGCGCGCTGCTGCTCGCGATGCTGCTGCTGGCCGTGGCCGCGCCCTGGCTGCACACCATCGATCCCAATGCGATGGACCCCGCGAACTCGCACCTGCCGCCGGGCGCGCGCGCCGAGTTCGTGACGCTCGCGGGCGACAGCTTCGTGCGCTTCTTCCCGCTGGGCACCGACAGCATGGGCCGCGACCTCTGGAGCCGCACGGCCTACGGCGCGCGGATCTCGCTGTCGGTGGGCGTGGCGGTGGCGCTGGGCTCGGTCGGGTTCGGCCTGGTGGTGGGCATGGTCGCGGGCTACTTCCGCCGACTCGACGGTTTCATCATGCGCGTGATGGACGGGATGATGGCCATCCCCGGCATCCTGTTCGCGATCGTGCTGGTGGCCGTGTGGCGGCCCAGCCTGCTGACCGTGATCCTGGCTATCGTGGTGCCCGAGACGCCGCGCGTGGCGCGGCTGGTGCGCTCGGTGGTGCTGTCGGTACGCGAGGAGCCCTATGTCGAGGCCGCGGTCGCGCTCGACACGCCGACCTGGAAGCTGATGCTGCGCCACATCCTGCCGAACACGGTGGCGCCGCTGATCGTTCAGGGCACCTTCATCTGCGCGGCCGCGATGCTGGTGGAGGCCGTGATGTCCTTCCTCGGCATCGGCCTGCCATCCGATGTGCCGACCTGGGGCAACATCATGTCCGAGGGCCGCACGCACTTCACCTCGCATCCCTCGACCGTGCTGCTGCCGGGCGCCTTCCTCGCGCTCACGGTGCTGACCGTGAACATGCTCGGCGACGGCCTGCGCGATGCGCTCGATCCCAAGTTCAACCAGCGCGGAGGCCGGGCATGACATCCAGCGTCACTCCCTCTTCCATCGCGCCCTGCCTCTCGGTGCGCGACCTCGCCATCGACCTGCCGGCCGGCGCCGACCGTGCGCATGCGGTGCACGGGATCTCCTTCGACGTGATGCCGGGCCAGGTCGTGTGCCTGCTCGGCGAATCCGGCTCCGGCAAGTCGGTGATCGCGCAGGCCGCGATGGGCCTGCTGCCGGCCTCGCTGCGGCCCTCGGCCGGCTGCATCGAGGTGCAGGGCGAGAACGTGTTGGCGGCCGACGCGAGGCGGCTGCGCGCGCTGCGCGGCGCCCGCATGGCGATGGTGTTCCAGGAGCCGATGACCGCGCTCAACCCGGTGATGCGCTGCGGCGCGCAGGTCGACGAGATCCTGGCCGAGCACACGACACTGAAGGCCAGCGAGCGACGTCGGCGCGTGCTCGAGATCTTCGAGCGCGTGCGGCTGCCCGAGCCCCAGCGCATCTACGACGCCTATCCGCACCAGCTCTCGGGCGGGCAGCGCCAGCGCATCGTGATCGCCATCGCGCTGATCCTGCGCCCGGCGCTGCTGATCTGCGACGAACCCACCACCGCGCTCGACGTGACCACGCAGGCCGAGATCCTCGCGCTGATCCGCGAGATGCAGCAGGAGAACGGCACCGCGGTGCTGTTCATCACGCACGACTTCGGCGTGGTGGCGGACATCGCCGACCGCGTGGTGGTGCTGCAGCTCGGCCGGCAGGTCGAGAGCGGGCCGAAGGACGAGGTGCTGCGGCGCCCGAAGGAGGCCTATACGCGCATGCTGCTCGCGGCGGTGCCGCAGCTCGCGCCGGTGCAGCGCCCGCCGGTCGACCGGCAGGCGCCGCTGCTCGATGCGCGTGGCGTCGGCAAGGTCTACCGCAGCGGCTCGTGGCCCGGCAAGCGCCGCGCGGTGCATGCGGCGGCCGACGTGTCGCTGCGGCTGCATGCCGGCGAGACCGTGGGCATCGTGGGCGAATCGGGCTCGGGCAAGTCGACCGTGGCGCGCTGCATCGCACGGCTGATCGAACCCACCGACGGCGACATCCGCGTGCCCGGCATCGCGCAGCACGGCGGCCGTGCGGAGCGCTCGGCCTTCCGCCGCCTGGTGCAGGTGGTGTTCCAGGATCCGAACCGCTCGCTCAACCCGCGCCGCACCGTGGGCCAGTCGATCGTCGAGGGGCCGGTGAATTTCGGCGTGCCGCATGACCAGGCCTGGCAACGCGCCGAGGCGCTGATGGCACTGGTGCGGCTCAGGCCCGAGGTGCTGCACCGCTATCCGAGCGAGTTCTCGGGCGGCCAGCGCCAGCGCCTGTGCATCGCGCGCGCGCTGGCCTGCGAGCCGCGCGTGCTGATCGCCGACGAGGCCGTGTCGGCGCTCGACGTGTCGGTGCAGGACCAGATCCTCAAGCTGCTGGCCGAGATCCAGCAGCGGCTGTCGATCGGCATCCTGTTCATCACCCACGACCTGCGCGTGGCCAGCCAGATCTGCGACCGCCTGATCGTGATGCACAAGGGCCGCATCGTCGAACAGGGCACGGCGCATGAGGTGCTGCTGTCGCCGCAGGAAGCCTACACGCGCACGCTGCTGGCCGCCGCGCCGGGCCAGGGCTACGCCTTCGGGCGCGGCTGAGCGCCGTCACGCATGACCACCCCGCCCCATTCATCCATCCACAAGGAGACCGAAGACATGACCACACCGCTGCACGAGATGAGCGCCGTCCAGTTGCTCGAGCACTACCGCGACCGCGTGCTGTCGCCCGTCGAAGTGACCCAGGCCGTGCTCGCACGCATCGAGCGCTGGGAGCCGAGCATCCGCGCCACCTACGCGCTCGACGCCGAAGCCGCGCTCGCGGCGGCCCGCGCTTCCGAGGCGCGCTGGGCCCAGGGCCGGCCGCAGGGCGCGCTCGACGGCGTGCCGATCACGCTGAAGGAGAACATCGGCACGCGCGGCACGCCCAAACCGGTAGGCAGCGCCGCGACCGTGCTCGCGCCCGAGACCTCCGACGCCCCAGCAGCCGCGCGCGTGCGCGAAGCGGGCGCGGTCATCGTCACCAAGACCACGATGCCCGACTTCGGTTTCCTGGGCGCGGCGCCATCGAGTTTCCATGCGCTCACGCGCAATCCATGGAACCTGGCGCACAACACGGGCGGCTCGAGTTCGGGCGCCGGTGCCGCGGCGGCCGCCGGCTACGGCCCGCTGCACCTGGGCACCGACATTGGCGGCTCGGTACGCATTCCCGCGAGCTTCTGCGGCGTGTTCGGCCTCAAGCCCAGCCATGGCCGCATTCCGGTCGATCCACCCGCGGCCGCGCGCGTGATCGGTCCGATGACGCGCACCGTGGCCGATGCCGCGCTGCTGATGCAGGTGGTGTCGCAGCCCGACGCGCGCGACTACATGAGCCTGCCGCCGAACGACATCGCGTGGCACCAGCTCGAGCGCAGCGTGAAGGGCCTGCGCATCGGCCTGTGGACCGAAACCACGGGCGGCTGGCCGATCGATGCGGAAGTGAAGGCGGCCGTGCTGGCGGCCGCGCGGCTGTTCGAGCAGGCCGGTGCCATCGTCGAGCCGCTGTCCGACTGGACCACGCCCGAGCTGCGCCTGGGTATGGCGCATTTCTTCACCATGCGCTGCCGCGTCGACCTGGCCGCGATGGCACCCGAGCGCGCGAAGCTGGCGGCCGACTACATCCACCATGCCGCCGAGTTCGCGGCCTCGCTCACGCCCGAGGAGGTGTTCGTGTCCTTCACGCGCCTGCAGGCGCTGCGCGCGGCCACCGTGGTGGCCACGCAGCCCTTCGATTTCGTGCTGTCGCCGGTGTCGCCCGGGCTGCCGTTCGCGGCCGAGGCCATCAACAGCGGCTCGCAGAACCTGCTCAAGGATTCGCACTTCACGTCGGTGTTCAACCAGTCGGAACAACCGGCCGCGTCGATCAACTGCGGTCATTCGAAGAGCGGCCTGCCGATCGGCCTGCAGATCGCGGGGCGGCGCTTCGACGATCTGGGGGTGCTGCAGATGGCGCGCTTCTACGAGTCGGTGCGCCCGCAGCAGGCGGCCTGGCCGGAGCCGGCCTGACCGCGGCCCGGTTCAGTCGGGCGCGTTCATCACCCGGTCGAACTCCTCGTCGGCCGGCACGTTGTCGGCATCGAGCTCGCTGGCATCGGTGAGGTCGATGCCGGTTTCCTCGGACAGGGAATCGGCGGCCTCCGCGTCGACGGCATCGAAGTCGTCCTCGGGCAGGCCGTCGGCATCGAGGTCCTCGTCGACTTCCTCGGGGATCGGCGCGGGGCGCGCGCTGGTGACGGCGGCTCGGGTGGTCATGGTCTTTTCCTCACGGATGGCTGGGCGAAGCAGGCCCCTATGTTGCGCCGATTTCGCGTCATCCGGAAGACGGTGCGGGTGACGGGACGTATCGCCCGCCCGCACCTGTTCAAACGATCAGTTCTTGTTCGCCTCGGGCTTGGCCTCGCCTTCGTGCGCATGGTCGTGGTCATGCCCTTCCTCGTGCGCATGCGCGGCGTGGTTGTGCCCGTGGTCGTGGCCATGCTCACCGCTGTGCGCGAGGCGGCTCACGCCCGTGACCAGCGCGATGCCCGCGATCAGCCAGGCGATCTGCCCGAGGGTCTGGCGCATCGGCAGGCGCTTCTGCAGTTGCGGGATCAGGTCGGCCAGCGCGACGTAGACGAAGCTGCTGCCGGCGAGCACGAGGAAGTACGGCAGCCAGCCATGCAGCTGGTCGACCAGCCACCAGCCGGCGATGCCGCCGAGCATGGTCATGGTGCCGGCCAGCGACACCTTCACGAGCGCGGCGCGCTGGTTGGCCGAACTCTGGCGCAGCACCACGAGGTCGCCGATGTGGTGCGGCACCTCGTGCGCGAGCACGGCGAGGGCGGCGACCAGGCCCAGGCGCAGGTCGGCGATGAAGGCCGAGGCGATCAGGATGCCGTCGCCGAAGCAGTGCACGCTGTCGCCGGTGAGCACGGCCCAGCCGCCGGCGCGCGGGCCGTGGTTGTGACCGTGGTGCGCATGGTTGTGGCCGTGCGCGTGGTCGTGATGGCCGTGGTTGTCGTAGATGGGGCCGAGCTGCGCCTGGTGCTCGGGCGTGTCGCCGCCATGGTGGTGCTCATGCCCGTGATGCCACAGCTCGGCCTTGTCGAGCAGGAAGAAGAACACCACGCCGAACAGCAGCACCGCGAACAGCAGCGCGGGCTCGATGCGGCTTTCGAAGGCCTCGGGCAACAGGTGCATGAAGGCAGTGGCGAGCAGCGCGCCCGCCGCCAGGCTCAGCAGGTGCTGCGGATTCACGCCGCCCGAGCCGCTGCGCACGCCCACGCGCAGCAGCAGCGCCGCGAGCCACACGCTGCCGATGCCGGCGACCAGGGTCGCCAAGATGATCACTATCAAGTTCATAGCTGCTTACGCAATAAGGACGCCCGATGCGCCCAGTTCCATTCATTAAAAGCAAAAAGGCCGCCCCTTGCGGGGACGGCCTTCGGCGGGAGCTGGCTCTGGGGTCGTCCTGGGCGCTGATCGCTCAGGCGACACCGTTGGCTTTGAACCAGACGGTGGCTCGCTGCCATCCGTCGTCGGCCGCGCTCTTGACGTAGCTGGGACGGTAGTCGGCATGGAACGCATGGCCTGCTTCGGGATACACGACGAAGCTCGAAGCCTTGGCAGCCGGAGAGCCATTTGCCAGGGCCGATTTCATCTTATCAACGGTGTCAAGGGGGATACCTTGATCTTTTCCGCCGTACAGGCCGAGCACCGGCGCCTGCAGGCTGGCGGCGATGTCGACCGGGTGCTTCGGCGTCAGGTCGCTGGCCTGGCCGACCAGCCGACCGTACCAGGCGACGCCGGCCTTGACCTTGCCGGTGGCGGCGTAGAGCCAGGTGATGCGGCCGCCCCAGCAGAAGCCGGTGATGCCGGCCTTGGAGGTGTCGCCGCCGTTGGCCGCGGCGTACTGCAGCGCGCCGTCGAGGTCGGCCAGCACCTGCGCGTCGGGCACCTTGCTCACGATGTCGGCCTGCAGCTTGGGAATGTCGGTGTAGCCGCGCGGATCGCCCTGGCGCGCATAGAGTTCGGGCGCGATGGCGAGGTAGCCGAGCTTGGCGAAGCGGCGGCAGGTGTCGGCGATGTATTCGTGCACGCCGAAGATCTCCTGCACCACCAGGATCACCGGCAGGCCGGTCTTGTTGGCCGGCGCCGCGGCATAGGCCGGCACCTCGAAGCCGTTGACCGTGTACTTGATCGGGCCGGCCTTGAGGCCGTCGGCCGGGGTGCTGATGGCGGTCTGCGCCATCACCGGCATGACGGCGGCGGCGTAGCCCACGCCGATGGCGGCCTTGAGCGCGGTGCGCCGCGTCGCGCCCTGCTCGGTGCTGTCGCCGGGGCGCAGCGAGTCGAAGTCGGATTGCAGGTCGGAACGGCGGTCGTCGAATTGGGGCATGAAGAGGGCTCCAGGTGAGGGATCGTCGGACAAGGGGCAGTGCGGGAAGATGCGAAAAAACGCACGCCGCAATGTAGGCGATAACGGCCCGTCCTCCCTGTTCGCGGGGTTGATGACCCCGCGCGGACGCCCTTTCGCCGCTCAGCGCGGTTCGTAGGCCCTGCGCGCCAGCGCCGCCGCCAGCACCTGCGCCGGATCGACCAGCCGCAGCCCCGCCACCGCGCTCGAGCCCGCAAGCCCCAGCGGCACCTCGGTACAGCCCATGATGATGGTGACCGGCCCGTGGCGTTCGGCCAGCCGCAGCGCGACCTCGGAGAAGCAGCGCTCGGCCAGCGCCATGTCGCCGGCCTTCACGCCCTCGAAGATGCCGCGCGCGATGGTGCGGCGCTCGTCCTCGCTGGGCACGTGGCAGCCCAGGCCGGCCTCGGCCAGCGCCTGCTCGTAGAGGCCGATGCGGTAGGTGCCCTCGGTGGCCATCAGCGCCACCTCGCCCGCGCCCTGCGCCGCCAGCTGCTGCGCGGTCTCGCGCGCCATGTGCAGCAGTTCGACCTGCGGAAAGCGCTCCTGCAGCCGCGCATGCCAGGCATGGGCGGTGTTGCAGGCGATCGCCACCGTGCGGCTGCCGAGCGCCGCCAGCCGGCCCAGCGCCTGCAGCATCGGCTCGAGCGGCTGGTGCGCGCCGCTCTCGGTGGTCGACAGCAGCGCGCCGGTGCGGTCGGGCACCGGCACCTGCGCGAGCCAGTGCTCGGGAAAGGACTGGTCGCGCACCGGTTCGCCGCGCGCACGCATCTGCTGCGCGCAGGCCTGCACGAACAGGCGCACGAAGTCGGCGCCCGCGGCCGGGCCCATGCCGCCCAGGATGCCTACGACCTGCGTGGAGACCATGTCCTCGTGTCCGATCGGCGAGCGGCTCAGGTCGCCGGCTTGTCGCTGAATTCCTTGAGGTTGTCCTTGAGCTGCGGGCTCATCGGCAGGTTCAGCGGCAGGTTCTTCGGCGGGATCGGCGACATGAACCACTTGGTGTAGAGCTTCTCGAACTCGCCGCTCTTCATCATGCCGATGAAGGTGTCGTCGACCAGCTTCTTGAAGGCCGGGTCATCCTTGGGCAGCATGCAGGCGTAGGGCTCGACCTGCAGCGACTCGCCCACCACCTCGTAGTCGGCCGGGTTCTTCGAGTTGGCGATCAGGCCGAACAGCAGGATGTCGTCCATCGCGAAGGCGACGGCGCGGTCGCTCTCCACCAGCAGGAACGCGTCGGCGTGGTCCTTGCCGAGCACGATGTTCATGTCGAGGTTCTTCTCGGTGTTGTACTTGCGCATGACCAGCGCGTTGGTGGTGCCGGTGGTGCTGGCCACGGTCTTCTTCGCGAGGTCGGCGTAGTCCTTGATCTTCGAGGACTTCTTCACCAGCAGGCGCGTGCCCGTGTAGAAGTGGTTGACCGCGAAGGACACGTCCTTGCCGCGCGCGGTGTTGTTGGTGGTGGAGCCGCACTCGAGGTCGATGGTGCCGTTGGTGATCAGCGGGATGCGGTTCTGCGAGGTCACGGCCATCAGCTGCACCTGCAGGTTCGGCTTGTTGAGCTTCTTCTTCACCGCCTCGACCACCGCGTTCGACATCTCGACCGCGAAGCCGATCGGCTTGTTGGGGCCGTCGAGGTAGCTGAACGGCACCGACGACTCGCGGTAGGCCAGCGTGATCTTGCCGGACTCGGCGATCTTGGCCAGCGTGTCGGCGGCCTGGGCGCCGGTGGCAGCGAGCAGGACCGTGGCGGCGGCGGCCATCAATGCGGAGAGTTTCATGCGAGCCTTCTTCGAGGGAGGTTGAACAGGAGGACCAGTGTAAGAAAGAGTGACTCAGGACGGCAATTCCAATAGCGGGCTGGGCCATACCCAAAGGTTATGGGCAGGGAAAACCCGTGCGGCGGGGCATGCCCTTTGGCTATGGGCCACGCCTCTTTTTGCATTTCCGCGCCGGCGGCGGCGCGCCTACAGTCGAGGCTCACCCCTTCCCTCCCCTTCCCTCTCCCGTTCCCGAAAGTTGCCTCTCATGCATGTGTGCGTGCTCGGCGCCGGCATCGTGGGCCTGGCCACCGCCTGGCAACTCGAACGCCTGGGCCACCAGGTCAGCGTCGTCGATCGCGCCGCCCCCGGCGCGGGGGCGAGCGGCGGCAACGGCGCGCAGCTCAGCTACTCGTACGTGCAGCCGCTGGCCGATCCCGCGATCTGGCGGCAGTTGCCGAAGCTGCTGCTCGCGCCGAATTCGCCGCTCAAGCTGCGCCCGCAGCTCGATCCGCTGCAATGGCGCTGGGGCCTGGCCTTCCTCGCGGCCTGCAATGCACGCACCTCGCGCGACACCACCGAGAAGCTGCTGGCACTCGCCGCCGAAAGCCGCGCCGGCTTCGAGGCCATGCAGGCCGATGCCGCGCCCGACTGCGACTTCTCGGCCACCGGCAAGCTCGTGCTGTATTCGAGCGAGGCCGCGCTGGCCGGCGCGCGTGCCCAGCTCGAGTTGCAACGCACCATGGGCAGCGAACAGCGCATCGTGCGCCCCGACGAATGCGTGGCGATCGAGCCCGCGCTCGCCGACTATGCGCGCGGCATCGCGGGCGCGGTCTACACGCCCAGCGAATGCGCGGCCGACTGCCTCAAGGTCTGCGCCGAGCTGATGCGGGTGCTGCGCGCGCGCGGCGTGCGCTTCGAGCTCGGCACCGAGGCCCGGGGCTTCGCGAAGAGCGGCGGGCGCATCGCCGCGGTGCGCACGGCCGCGGGCGACATCGAGGCCGATGCCTTCGTGATGGCGCTCGGCACCGCCTCGCACAAGCTCGGTCGCGCGCTCGGCGCCTACCTTCCGGTCTATCCGCTCAAGGGCTACAGCATCACGCTCGACGTCGATCCGACACCGGGCGCGGCGCCGACCGTGAACGTGACCGACAGCGCGCGCAAGGTGGTGTTCGCGCGCATCGGCTCGCGCCTGCGCGTGGCGGGCATGGCCGAGCTCGTGGGGCACGACGCGCGCATTCCCGCCACCCGCATCCAGACCCTGGCCGAGGCCACGCGCGCCGTGTTCCCGCGCGCGAGCCGGCTGGCCGAGCTGCATCCCTGGACCGGCATGCGCCCGGCCACGCCCACGGGCCTGCCGATCGTCGGGCGGCTCGATGGCGCGCCCTCGAACATGCTGTTCAACACCGGCCACGGCGCGTTGGGCTTCACGCTGGCCTTCGGGTCGGCGCGGCGCGTCGCGGCCGCGCTGGCTGCCTGAGAGCTAAACCCCCGCCTCCACGATCGCCTGCTGCATGCAGCGCGTGATGCCGCGCACGGCCACCGAATCGGGCCGGCCCGTGAAGCGCAGCGCGCGGATCGGCACCGGGATGTGTGGCTCGAGCGTGAGCACGTCGACCTTGGAGGTGTCGGCCGAGCGCGCGGTGCAGCCGTCGACCAGCGCCACGCCCAGGCCGTGGTGCGCCATCGCCAGCGCCGCGTGGTAGGTCTGCACCGTGACCACCGCCTGCTGGAAGCCCACGCCGGCCTGGCGGCAGGCCTGGCTCAGGCTAGTGCCCACGGGGTCGCGGCTGTCGAGGCCGATCACCGGCCGCTCGGCCAGGTCGTGCAGCGCCACCGAGCCGTTGCGCACCAGCATGCGCGGCAGCATGCCCTTGGGCGCGATGCAGACCATGCGGCTGTCGGCCACCGTGTCCTGCGTGAGCGAGGGATGCACGGCCGGGCTGAACGCGAAGCCGACGTCGGCCTCCTGCAGCAGCAGCGCCGACATGATCTGCGGCGAATGCAGCGACTCCACGCTGATCGCGTAGCCCGGATGCTTCTCGCGGAAGGCCTTGAGGGCGCGCGGCAGGATCTCGTAGCTCAGCGCCAGCACGCTGAGGATGCGCAGCTCGCCGGTGTCGGCGCCCGCGCGCAGGTTGGCCGCGAGCCGCTGCACCTCGTCGAGCTGCGCGAACAGCCGCTCGATGTGCGGGTACAGCGTGAGCGCCTCGGTGGTCGGCGTGAGCCGCCCCTTGGCGCGCTGGAACAACGGAAAGCCCAGCTGCAGCTCGGCATGCTGCAGCGTGCGGCTGACGGCCGGCTGCGTGATGTTGATGAGCCGCGCCGCCGCGCTCACGCTGCCCGTGAGCATGATGGCGTTGAAGACCTCGATGTGGCGCAGCCGCATGGCGGGGTCAGCGCACGCTGGTCTTGCCGCGCGCGATGTCCATCACCATGCGCGTGGCCAGGTACAGCCGCGGCTCGATGGAATCGATCAGCACGTACTCGGCATCGGCCGAGTGCGCGCCGAAGCCCTGCAGGCCGAAGCGCTCGATCACCGGCGCCTTGGTCTTGAGCGAGGCGAAGGCCGCGTCGGTGCCGCCGCCGGCGGCCTTGTCGTCGGCGCCCAGCGGGCGGCCGAGCTCGTCCTTGTAGATCGCCTGCGCATGCTGGGCGAGCGCGCGCGAGGCATCGGTGGCCTCGAGCGGCGGACGGCGGCGCTCGAACTTGAGCTCGACCTTGGCTTCGGGGATCAGCTGCTTCTTCACGCGCTCGTTGACCTGCTGCTCGATGCGGTCGTAGTCGGCGACCTTGAGCACGCGCACGTCGGCGCCCGCGGTGGCCGAGGCCGGGATCACGTTGCGGTTGCTGCCCGACTTCGAGATGGTCCAGTTCATCTTGAGGCCGGTGGCCGGGTCGGACAGGTCGCGCATCTGCAGGATCTGGTGCGACAGCTCGTAGAGCGCGTTCACGCCGAGCTCGGGCGCCGAACCGGCGTGCGAGGCCTTGCCGCTCACGTTGAGCGTGACCGAGGCGATGCCGGCAGTGGCCAGCGAGAGCTTGTCGTCCTTGACCGAGGCGCCCTCGAAAGACAGCACCGCGTCGTGCTCGCCGCCCAGGCGCGTGAGCAGCGCGCGAGAGCCGGGCGAGCTGATCTCCTCGTCGCCGTTGATCAGCACCGTGAGCGTGCCGAACTCCTTGAACTTGAGCGCCTGCAGCATCGCCACCGCATGGAGGATGACGGCCACGCCCTGCTTGTCGTCGGCGATGCCCAGGCCGTAGGCCTTGTCGCCCTCGACGCGGAACGGCTGCTTGTTGAGCATGCCGATGGTGTAGACCGTGTCCATGTGGGCGATCAGCATGATCTTCTTCGTGCCCGTGCCCTTGAAGGTGGCGCGCACCACGCGGCCGATCTTCTCGGGCGTGTCCTCCATGCGGTAGGCCTCGGCGCTCGGGTCGATCAGCTCGACCTCGCCGCCGAGCGCCTTGAGCTTGGCGGCGATCAGGTCGGAGATCTTCTCCAGGCCCTCGAGGTCGCGGCTGCCGGACTCGATGGCCACCAGTTGCGAAAGCGAATCGAGCAGCGGCTGCTTCTGTGCGGCGGCCAGTTCGGCGATGCGAGCGTCGGGCGCGGCGGCCGTGGCGGCGGCACCGGCCAGCAGCATCGGCAGCAGTGCGCGCGCGAAGAAACGGGAGGGGTGGAAATGCATGTTCTGGTCTCCTGACGATGATGGCGTTCGAACGCCGGATTCAAGCACGGGCGCGGTCGCGACGCGACCCTCTCATTCGCGCACGAGCCGCACGCCGAGATGCATGATGCGTGCCTCGCAGTAGATGGCGCCCTCGCGGCTCAGCACCCAGGCGCTGATCGAGGCGCGGGCCGTCGACGTCTCCGGGCTCGAGTTGCAGACGGTGGAAGACCACTGGCCCGCGCGCAACGCCTCCTTGCCCTGTGCCGGAAAGTCCGACGGGGGCAGCTCGAAGCGATCGGCCTCTCGCCGCGCGAGGCTGTTGACTTCCTTGATGGTGGGCAGGCGCCAGCCGGCCTGCTCGCCGGCGCGCTGCAGCGCCTGCACGTAGTCGTAGCGCTTCGCGCTCCAGGTGCAGCGCTTGCCGTTCCAGGTCTGCGGCTCCTCGCAGCGGCGCCACACCAGGCCGGTGTGGCGATCCTCGACCGCGCCGCCGGGCACGCCGCGCTCGTCGGGCAGTTCACGCCAGCGTCCGGCCTTCGGCGCCTCGGGGCCGCGCACCAGGCGCACGAAGAGCGGCGGCTCGCGCGACATGTCGGGGTCGCAGTCGTAGACGAAGCCGTTCGCGAAGTTCACGCACCACGGACTCGTGGGATCGCGCATGTCGGCGGTCAGGTAGAGGGCCGGCACGGTGTTCGGAAACCAGCGCGCGTCGATGACCGACTGCTCGGCCAGCGGCCGGTCGGGGCGCACCTCGGGCACGCGTTCCTTGCCCAGGTCGACCAGGCCGTGCAGCTCGGCCACGCTGGGCAGGCGCCAGTCGGCGAAACCGCACAGCCGGCTCGCGTTGACCTGCGCCACGTAGGCCACGGCATCGGCGGGCCGGCCGTTGTCGCGCTTGCCCTCCCAGACCAGGCCCGACACGCGGTCGCGCACGCAGGCTGTTCTCGGCTGGCCCGGCACGGGCTCGTAGGCCAGCGGACCCGCGCCCTGCCGGCCGTCCTGCTTGGGAACCAGGGCCAGCGGCCCCGCATCGGCGCAGGCTTGGGGCGTGGGCCAGCCCTCCTTCGTCAAGCCCAGGCAGATGCGCACGCCGGTGGGCGGCACCTTGGCCGGCACGGGCTGCGCGGCCGCGGGCGACGCGATGCACGCGATGAGAACGGCCGCCGCGACGAAGGCCCGCACCAGGCTCAATGCGCCTTGTCCCAGTTCGGCCCCACGCCGATCTCGGCCAGCAGCGGCACCTTGAGATCGGCCACGCTGGCCATGATGCGCGGGATCTCGGTGCGCACCCATTCGACCTCGGCCTCGGGCACCTCGAACACCAGTTCGTCGTGCACCTGCATGATCATCTTCGTGCCGCGCTTCTCGGCATCGAGCACGTCCTGCACCTTGACCATGCTGAGCTTGATGAGGTCGGCCGCCGTGCCCTGCATCGGCGCGTTGATGGCCGCGCGCTCGGCGCCGCCGCGGCGCGGGCCATTGGGCGAGTTGATCTCGGGCAGGTACAGGCGCCGGCCGAACACGGTCTCGACATAGCCCTGCTCCTTGGCCGAGGCCTTGGTCTCGTCCATGTAGGCCTTCACGCCCGGGTAGCGCGCGAAGTAGCGCTCGATGTAGGAGGCCGCGGCCTTGGTCTCGATGCCGAGGTTCTTCGCCAGGCCGAAGCTGCTCATGCCGTAGATCAGGCCGAAGTTGATGACCTTGGCATAGCGGCGCTGCTCGCTCGACACCTGGTCGGGCGTGGAGCCGAAGACCTCGGCCGCGGTGGCGCGGTGCACGTCGATGCCTTCGGTGAAGGCGCGCAGCAGCGATTCGTCGCCGCTGATGTGGGCCATGATGCGCAGCTCGATCTGCGAGTAGTCGGCGCTCGCGATCACGCTGCCCGCCGGAGCCACGAAGGCCTCGCGCACGCGCCGGCCTTCGGGCGTGCGGATCGGGATGTTCTGCAGGTTGGGATCGTTGCTCGACAGGCGCCCGGTGACGGCCACGGCCTGCGCGTAGTGCGTGTGCACGCGGCCGGTGCGCGGATTGGCGAGCTGGCCGAGCTTGTCGGTGTAGGTGCCCTTGAGCTTCGACAGGCCGCGGTGCTCGAGGATCTTGGCGGGCAGCGGGTAGTCTTCCGCCAGCTTCTCGAGCACTTCCTCGTCGGTGCTGGGCGCGCCGCTCGGCGTCTTCTTGACCACCGGCAGGCCGAGCTTGGTGAAGAAGATCTCGCCGATCTGCTTGGGCGAACCGAGGTTGAACGGCTGGCCCGCGATCTCGTAGGCCTCCTGCTCGAGCGCCATGATGCGCGTGCCCAGCTCGTGGCTCTGCGCGGCCAGCGTGGCGCTGTCGATCAGCACGCCGTTGCGCTCGACGCGGTAGAGCGCCTCGCTCGAATCCATCTCGAGCTGGTAGATGAAGCGCAGCTGCTCGTTCGTTTCGAGCTGCGGCCACAGCGTGCCGTGCACGTCGAGCGTCTGGTCGCTGTCCTCGCACGAATACTCGGCGGCCTTGGCGATGTCGACCTGGCTGAACGGGATCTGGTGCGCGCCCTTGCCGCAGAGGTCCTCGTACGAGATGCCGCTGCGGCCCAGGTGGCGCTCGGCCAGGCTGGCCAATCCGTGCGGCCGGTGCACCTCGAGCACGTAGCTCTGCAGCATGGTGTCGTGCGCGTAGCCCTGCACCTCGATGCCGTGGTTGGCGAACACGTGGCGGTCGTACTTGATGTGCTGGCCCAGCTTCTTCTTCGCGCCGTTCTCGAGCCAGGGCTTGAGCTTGGCGAGCACCTCGTCGATCGGCAGCTGCGCGGGCGCGTCGGGATAGTTGTGCGTGAGCGGGATGTAGGCCGCCTCGCCGGGCTTCACGCTGAAGCTGATGCCGACGATCTGCGCCACCATCTCGTCGAGCGAGGTGGTCTCGGTGTCGATCGCCGCGAGCTCGGCGGCCTCGAGGCGCGCGAGCCAGCCGTCGAACTGCTCCCAGGTGAAGATCGTGTCGTACTGGAGGTTGCTCGCGGGCGCGGCGGCCTCCATGGCGGCGCCCTCCTCCGACGGCTCGTCGAACAGGCCGCTCTGGTCGTCGTTGGCCTTGGCCGACTTCGAGGCCTTCTTCTTGAGGTTCTCCTCGATCAGCTCGGGCGGAACCGCCTGCGCCTCGAGCGACTTGACCAGGCTCTTGAAGCCGAACTGCTCGTAGAAGGGCTTGAGCGCGTCGGTCTGCGGCGCGCCGACCGGCAGGCCTTCGAGCGAGGGCAGGCCATCGACGTGGCCGGCCAGGTCGCAGTCGGTGCGGATGGTCACGAGCCGGCGGCTCAGCGGCAGCTTGTCGAGCGCCTTGCGCAGGTTCTCGCCGGCCGCGCCCTTGACCTCGGCCGCGCGCTCGACCAGCGCGTCGAGCGAGCCGTATTCGAGCAGCCACTTGGCAGCCGTCTTGGGGCCGACCTTCTCGACGCCGGGCACGTTGTCGACCGAGTCGCCCACCAGCGTCTGGTAGTCGACCATCAGGTTCGGCGGCACGCCGAACTCGGCCGTGACGCCGGCCACGTCGCGCTTCTTGCCGTTCATCGTGTCGATGATGGTGATGTGCTCGTCGACCAGCTGGCTCAGGTCCTTGTCGCCGCTGGAGACGATCACCTCGATGCCCTGCGCGGCCGCCAGCTTGGCGAGCGTGCCGATCACGTCGTCGGCCTCCACGTCGGGCACGCTGAGCACCGGCCAGCCCAGCAGCTTGACCACCTCGTGGATGGGATCGATCTGGCTGCGCAGGTCGTCGGGCATCGGCGAGCGGTTGGCCTTGTACTCGGGATACCAGTCGTCGCGGAAGGTCTTGCCGGGGGCGTCGAAGATGCAGGCCGCGTAGTCGGCGCGCACCTCGCGCCGCAGCGCCGTCATCATGTTGATCATGCCCCGGATCGCGCCCGTGGCCGGGCTCTTCGGATCGCCGGGCACGGCCCGCAGGTCGGGCATGGCGTGGAAGGCGCGATAGAGGTAGCTCGATCCATCGACGAGCAGCAGCGTTTTCTTGTCGGTCATCGGGGCATTTTGCCTGCCTCCAGGCGCCCCCGAATGTCCTTGCGGACCACGCCGCCACGGGCCCTGCGACGACAACCCCGGCACGGCGCGCCGCCTACAATCCATGCATGCCCGACTCCACACTCCTGGTTGCCCGCCGCCTCCTGCTGGCGCTGGCCCTCGCCACCCCCTTTGCCGCCGTGCAAGCGCAGAACGCGCCCGCGCCGGCACCGGCTGCAGCGGATCCCTCGCTACAGAATCAGGAGCAGCAGGCCGACGGTCGGCGCAACCAGAAGATCGAGCACCTGCACACCGAGGACAACGGCGCCTCGGTCGACGAGGTCCGCTACGGCGGCCGCACGCAGAGCATCAACGTGACGCCCAAGGCCAACATGCCCGGCTACCAGGTGCTGCCGAACGATCCGTCCGGCGCGCGTCCCAACGCGGCCGACGGCCCCGCGGGCACCTCGCCCCGGGTCTGGAACGTCATGAAGTTCTGACCGTGCGACGCATCGCAGCGGCAGCCGCATCCCAACCGCGCTGAGGGCGCTTTCCATGGCAGTCTTTACCGAAGTCGAATTCGGCGAGGCCGACGCGCTCGTGCAGCGCCTCGGCCTGGGCCCCCTGCGCGAGCTGCGCGGCATCGAGGGCGGCATCGAGAACACCAACTACTTCGCCACCACCGAGTCGGGCGAGTACGTTCTCACGCTGTTCGAGCGCCTGAGCGCCGAGCAGCTCCCCTACTACCTGTGCCTGATGAAGCACCTGGCCGCGCGCGGCCTGCCGGTGCCCGAGCCGGTGGCCGACCCGGCCGTGCAGCCGATCGACGCCCAGGGCGCGCATCCGCTGTCGGTGCCGGCCAATGCGCCCTGCGAGCTGCTGCTCGAGGTGGCGGGCAAGCCGGCCGCGGTGGTGCGCAAGCTCGCGGGCCGCAGCGAGCTCGCGCCGGGCGCCGCGCACTGCGCCGAACTCGGCGCGCTGTTGGCGCGCATGCACCTGGCGGGGCGCGACTTTCCACGCATCCAGCCCAACCTGCGCGGCCTGCCGTGGTGGAACGACACCGTGCCGGTGGTGCTGCCCCACATCGACGAGGCCCAATCCGCCCTGCTGCGCGGCGAGCTCGCCTACCAGAACCACGTGGCCGAGTCCTCGGCCTATGCCGCCCTGCCGCGCGGGCCGGTGCATGCCGACCTGTTCCGCGACAACGCGATGTTCGAGACCGGCCATGAAGAAGGCGCGGCGCCGCGCCTGACCGGCGTGTTCGACTTCTACTTCGCCGGCACCGACACCTGGCTGTTCGACCTGGCCGTGTGCCTCAACGACTGGGCCATCGACCTGCCGACCGGCCGCCACGACGAGGAGCGCGCCGAGGCGCTGCTCGCCGCCTACGAGAGCGTGCGCGCGCTCAACGCCTCGGAACGCGCCCTGCTGCCCGCGATGCTGCGCGCCGCGGCGCTGCGCTTCTGGATCTCCCGCCTCTGGGACTTCCACCTGCCGCGCGAGGCCAGCATGCTCAAGCCCCACGATCCGACGCACTTCGAGCGCGTGCTGCGCGAGCGGGTGCGGCACCCGCACGTCATGGCCCGCGCCCTCGAGCCCGTGGCCGCCTGACCCGTACCCCATGAAACTCCATCTCGTGCCGGCCAAGACCGGCGCCCAATGGGTCCGCCTCGGACTCAAGACCTTCTGGCGGCAGCCGCTGGCCTTCGTGTCGCTGTTCTTCCTGCTGATGGCGCTGATCTCGACCTTGTCGGTGGTGCCGCTGCTGGGCAGCGTGCTGGCGCCGGTGCTGCTGCCGTTCATGACGCTGGGGCTGATGGTCGCCACCTCGGTGGCCTACACCGACGAGCAGGCCGGCAACGACGGCCTGGCCGGCACGCGCCGGCCCACCGGCTCGGCGATGTTCGTCGAGGTCTTCGCCGCGCTGCGCGCCGAATGGCGTCCGCTGGTGGTGCTGGGCCTGATCTCGGCCGTGTACTTCGTGCTCGCGGTGCTGGCCACCGCGCTGGTCGACGGCGGCCAGCTCGCGCGCGCCTACCTGCTCGACGAGGCGCTCTCGCCCGAGGTGCTGGCCAGCAGCGAGTTCCAGGTCGCGCGCATGGTCCACCTGTGCCTGAACCTGCCGCTGTCGCTCGCGATGTGGCATGCGCCCGCGCTGGTGCACTGGCACCGCGTGGAGCCGGTGAAGAGCATCTTCTTCAGCATCGTGGCGCTGTTCCGAAACTTCGGCGCCTATGCGCTGTTCGGCATCGCCTGGTTCGGCGTGTTCCTTTTGGCCGGCATCGCGGTCGGCCTGATCGCCACCGTGCTGGTGGGCGTCGGCGCCGTGGGCGCGGGCTCGGGCGCCACCGCGATCGGCACCGTGCTGATCGTGGGCACGGCGCTGGTGCTGGCGGCGATGTCGCTGGCCTCGACCTGGTTCACCTTTCGCGACAGCTTCGACCCGAACTGAGCCGGGCCGCGCCGCGGCTCACACCGGCGTGAGCTTGGCCACCGACAGCGCCAGCCACTTCACGCCGTGGCGCGTGAACTTGACCTGAGCGCGTGCATCGTCGCCGGTGCCTTCGAGCGCGGTCACCGTGCCCTCGCCGAACTTGTTGTGGAACACCTGCATGCCCGAGCGCAGGCCGTGCGAGGGCGCGCTCTTCTGCGGCGGCACCGGCGGGCTCGCGAAGGTTTCCTTGGCGGCACCGCCGCCATAGGCCTTGCCGCCGCCGTAGCCACCACCGCCTCCTCCACCCGCGCCGCGCGTGCTGCCGTAGCCGTTGCCATAGCCGAAGGCCGAGTTGCCGAAGGCCTGGTTCTTGGGCGTGAGCCACTTGAGCGCGCCCTCGGGCAGCTCGTCGAAGAAGCGGCTCTTGACGTTGTAGCGGGTCTGGCCGTGCAGCATGCGGGTCTGCGAGTGGCTCAGGTACAGCCGCTTGCGCGCGCGCGTGATCGCGACATACATCAGGCGGCGCTCTTCCTCGAGGCTCTCGTAGTCGCTCATCGAGTTCTCGTGCGGGAACAGGCCCTCTTCCATGCCGGTGATGAACACGCAGTCGAACTCGAGGCCCTTGGCGGCGTGGACCGTCATCAGCTGCACCGCGTCCTGCCCGGCCTGGGCCTGGTTGTCGCCCGACTCGAGCGCCGCGTGCGTGAGGAAGGCCGCGAGCGGGCTCAGCGTTTCGCCGGTTTCGGCGTCGGGCGCCAGCGGCTCGTCGAGCAGCGGACGGCCCGGCTCGATGCCCTGGCTCGCGGGCGACTGGCGCAGCTCGTCGACCGGCAGTGCCACCGCATCGCGGCCGAAGCCTTCCTGCGTGACGAAGCTCTCGGCCGCATTCACCAGTTCTTCCAGATTCTCGATGCGGTCGGCGCCTTCGCGGTCGGCGCGGTAGTGCTCGACCAGGCCGCTGTGGTCGAGCACCAGCTCGATGATCTCGCGCAGGCTCGCGCCCTGCGTCTGTTCGCGCAGCACGTCGATCTTGGCGACGAAGGCCGTGAGGTTGGAGCCGGCCTTGCCGCCGACCGCGTGCACCGCGTCGTGCAGCGAGCGGCCCGCGGCGCGCGCGGCGTCCTGCAGCTGCTCGAGCGTGCGCGCGCCGATGCCGCGCGGCGGGAAGTTGACGACGCGCAGGAAGCTGGTGTCGTCGTCCTTGTTTTCGAGCAGGCGCAGGTAGGCCAGCGCATGCTTGATTTCGGCGCGCTCGAAGAAGCGCAGGCCGCCGTACACGCGGTACGGCACCGAGGCATTGAACAGCGCGGTTTCGATCACCCGGCTCTGCGCATTGCTGCGGTAGAGCACGGCCATCTCCTTGCGGTCGATGCCGTCGCGCACCAGCTGGCGCATCTCCTCGACCATCCACTGCGCCTCGGCCAGATCGCTCGAGGACTCGTAGACGCGCACCGGCTCGCCCGGGCCCTGGTCGGTGCGCAGGTTCTTGCCCAGGCGCTTCTTGTTGTGGCTGATGAGCTCGTTGGCCGAGTCCAGGATGTTGCTGAAGCTGCGGTAGTTCTGCTCGAGCTTGATCTGGTGGCGCACGTCGAACTCGCGCACGAAGTCGGCCATGTTGCCCACGCGCGCGCCGCGGAAGGCGTAGATGCTCTGGTCGTCGTCGCCCACGGCCACCACGCTGTTCTCGCCCGGCACGAACTGGCCCGCGACGGTGTTGCCGGCGAGCATCTTGATCCAGGCGTACTGCAGCCGGTTGGTGTCCTGGAACTCGTCGATCAGGATGTGGCGGAAGCGCCGCTGGTAGTGCTCGCGCACCGGCTCGTTGTCGCGCAACAGCTCGTAGCTGCGCAGCATCAGCTCGCCGAAGTCGACCACGCCCTCGCGCTGGCACTGCTCCTCGTAGAGGCGGTAGAGCTCGACCTTCTTTCGGTCGTCCTCGCTGCGGATCTCGACCGCGTCGGGACGCAGGCCGTCTTCCTTGGCGCCGGCGATGAACCACTGCGTCTGCTTGGCGGGAAAGCGCTCGTCGTCGACGTTGAACTGCTTCATCAGCCGCTTGATGGCCGAGAGCTGGTCCTGCGTGTCGAGGATCTGGAAGGTCGACGGCAGGTTGGCCAGCTTCCAGTGCGCGCGCAGGAAGCGGTTGCACAGGCCATGGAAGGTGCCGATCCACATGCCGCGCACGTTGACCGGCAGCATCGCCGTGAGCCGCGTCATCATCTCCTTGGCGGCCTTGTTGGTGAAGGTCACGGCGAGGATGCCGCCGGCGGACACCTGGCGCGTCTGCAGCAGCCAGGCGATGCGGGTGGTCAGCACGCGGGTCTTGCCCGAGCCGGCGCCCGCGAGGATCAGCGCGTTGCCGGCCGGCAGCGTGACGGCTGCGAGCTGCTCGGCGTTGAGGTTGTGCAGCAGCGGCAGGTCGACCGGCGGCGGGGTGCGGTCATCGGCCGCGAATTCTTCAAACATCCGTCGATTGTAGAAACCACGGCGTATGCGGGTTATATGAAGTTCCGGAAGACCTCCCCACGGGAGGCTGCGTAGAATCAATCACCGGGCCCAAGTTTTTGTGCCCGGTTTTTTGTGCGCGTCGCCCGCCCCCGCAGGGGCTTTCGCAGCGACGCCGCCGAAGCCGGCCAGACCAAGCGCTCACTCGTTTTCAACGACTTCCTCCAGGAGCTTGGTTTCATGCAAATCTTCGATTACGACAACATCCTGCTGCTGCCGCGCAAGTGCCGCGTGGAGAGCCGCTCCGAGTGCGACACCAGCGTCACGCTCGGCGGCCGCAGCTTCCGCCTGCCGGTGGTGCCCGCCAACATGAAGACGGTGGTGGACGAGTCCATCTGCCTGTGGCTGGCGCAGAACGGCTACTTCTACGTCATGCACCGCTTCGACCTCGACAACGTCGCGCTCGTCAAGCGCATGCAGGGCCATGGCGTGTTCGCCTCGATCTCGCTGGGCGTGAAGAAGGCCGACTACGACACGGTCGACCAGCTCGTCGCGCAGGGCCTGGTGCCCGAGTACGTGACGATCGACATCGCGCACGGCCATGCCGACAGCGTGAAGAACATGATCGGCTACCTCAAGCAGAAGCTGCCCGCGACCTTCGTGATCGCCGGCAACGTCGGCACGCCCGAGGCCGTGATCGATCTCGAGAACTGGGGCGCGGACGCGACCAAGGTCGGCATCGGCCCGGGCAAGGTCTGCATCACCAAGCTCAAGACCGGCTTCGGCACCGGCGGCTGGCAGCTCAGCGCGCTCAAGTGGTGCTCGCGCGTGGCGACCAAGCCGATCATTGCCGACGGCGGCATCCGCGACCACGGCGACATCGCCAAGAGCGTGCGCTTCGGCGCCTCGATGGTGATGATCGGCTCGCTGTTCGCGGGCCACGAGGAGTCGCCGGGCCAGACGGTCGAGGTCGACGGCGCGCTGTTCAAGGAGTACTACGGCTCGGCCAGCGACTTCAACAAGGGCGAGTACAAGCACGTCGAGGGCAAGCGCATCCTCGAACCCATCAAGGGCAAGCTGGCCGACACGCTGGTCGAGATGGAGCAGGACGTGCAGAGCTCGATCAGCTATGCGGGCGGCCGCACGCTGATGGACATCCGCAAGGTCAACTACGTGACGCTCGGCGGCGACAACGCAGGCGAACACCTGCTGATGTGAAGCTTCAGGCTTCCAGCAGTTGCACCGCGAGCCGGTGCAATCGGTGCGAGGAATCGGACAGCGCGTCGACCACGCCGAAGTGGTCGAGGCCGGGCAGCACCTCGCACACCGGCACCGCCCGCGAGCCCCAGGCCTCGCGGATCATCGCGTTGTGGCGGATGAACTCCTCGCTCTCGTTGCCGCCCGCCACCGCGTAGAGCAGTCCGCGCTTTGGCGCCGGCCAGTATGCGGGGCTCGCGCGGCGCACGTCGTCGTCGCTGAGTCGCAGCACCTGTTCGAGGAACGGCGTGCGCTGCAGCGGCGCGAGGTCGTACAGGCCCGAGATCGACAGCGCATTGCGCACCAGGTGTTCGGGCAGGTCCGGCGCCACCGCCTTCCAGTCGCAGGCCAGCAGCGCCGCCGCCATGTGGCCGCCGGCCGAATGCCCCGCCACCGTGATCCGCGCCGGATCGCCGCCATGCGCCGCCACGTTGCGCCAGGTCCATGCGAGCGCACGAACCATCTGCAGCAGGATGCCCGGCACCGTCACGGGTTGCTCGGGCGTGCCCGGGCACAGCGCGTAGTTGGGCTGCACCACGCAGATGCCACGGTCGTTGAAGGCGGGCGCGATGAAGGAATGGTCCTTCTTGTCCATCGCGCGCCAGTAGCCGCCGTGGATGAAGACCAGCACGGGCGCGTCGGGCACGGGCGCCGGGAAGACGTCGAGCGTTTCGTTGACGCCGTCGCCGTAGCGCAGGTCGATCCGGCTCGGCAGCGCATCGCGCGCCGCGGCGGATTCGCGCGCCCAGCGCGCAAAGTACGCCGGATGCTCCTTCACGCGCGCGAGGTTGTTGTACATGCCTTCGAGCCAGGCGGGATCGCGCGTGGGAGTCATGGGATGGCCGGGGTCCGGTGCTGTTTCTGGAAGGCGCGCATCTTGGCACGAGGCGAGCACGCTGCAGCGAGTTCCGGCTAAAATTCGCCTTGCGTTGGGGGGGTAGCTCAGCTGGGAGAGCGCCGCGTTCGCAATGCGGAGGTCGTGAGTTCGATCCTCATCCTCTCCACCAACCGACAAAAAAGGGCCTTGGCATCCGCCAAGGCCCTTTTGCTTTGGAAGCGCCGAAGCTCAGTCGAGCGCCAGGTGCTGGCCGTGCAGCGCCGCCGCGCCGGGCGACGCGAGAAAGCCGATGGTCTGCGCGGCGACCGCGGTCGACACCCATTCGGCCGGATTCGCATCGGGCATCGCCTGCCGGTTGGCGGGCGTGTCGAGCACGCTGGGCGCCACGCTGTTGATGTTGACGCCATGCGGCGCCGCCTCGGCCGCCATCGCCTCCACCAGCCGCTGCAGCGCGCTCTTCGAGGCGATGTACGACGCCATCGCGGGCAGGCCGCGCGCCGCGACCTTCGCCGTCACCGCGACGATGCGGCCGGCGCGGCGCTCGATCATCGAGGGCAGCAATGCCTGCGTCACGGCCACGAAGGACCATGCGTTGAGGTTCATCATCCGGTCCCAGCTCTCGCGCGTGAGCGCGTGCGTCGCCTCGCCCATCTCGAAGCCGCCGGCGATGTGCACCAGCACGTCGACGCGGCCGAAGGCCTTGAGGATCTGTTCGGACAGGCCGGCCATCGAGGCGGCCGAGGTGACATCGCCGGCCAGCAGCAGGTGCTGCGAGTTGTCGAGGCCCGGGAACACCTCGGACAGGCGCCCGGCGTGGTGGTCGATCAGCGCGGCGCGCGCGCCCTGCGCGAGGAAGTGTTGTGCAACGGCGCGCCCGAGTGCGCCCGCGGCGCCGGTGATCACGACATGCGGCGCGGTGTTGGCATCGCTCATGGAAGTTCTCCTGAATGGGAAAAGAGAGGGGCACAGCCCCTTCGTTGGTGCCGAATGCTAATCCGCCACACACGCCGCACACAAAAATTTTGAGAAAGCCAAATTTCTACGCTATACTCGCAGACTTGCCTGAAAACGAATATGTTTTCAACGCAAGGGCTCTTAGCTCAGTTGGTAGAGCAGCGGACTCTTAATCCGTAGGTCGAGTGTTCGAGTCACTCAGGGCCCACCACCAACACTGAAAACGGTCGAAATCCTTCTGGGTTTCGACCGTTTTTCTTTGCGCGTCCGTATCGATTGCCTCGGCGCGAATGACAGGCCCACCGGGCCCGTCACGATCGCGGCTCAACCCACCGGCGTCACTTGGGCGAGTAGCTCATCTTCGTCGCGACCATCGGCGACTTCGGATCGACGCCCTTGAGCAACTGGCCGCGATAAGGTCCTTCGGCCGCCAGCCAGAACTCCTTGGTGGCCGACGGACCGACCAGCGCACCCAGGGTCAGCTTCAGCGTGAACTTGCAGGTGCTGAACGTGCCCAGCGGCGTCTCGAGTTTTTCGCGGCCGCCGTAGCTGAGCTCGCCCTTCGCCGGCAGCGAGCGCGTCGAGACGACGCTGCCATTGGAGGTTTCGGTCTTGGTCACCGAGGACTCCTTGCTCACCACCTGCCCGGGCTTCATGTCGATCGGGAACGAGAACGGGGGTTCGAACACCTGCGACGCATAGCTCGTGTACTCCCGGGGCACGATGGCGGGAAGCTTCATGTCGTCGGCGAACTTGTCGTTGATCTTGCCGTAGTACGACGTCGACTTTCCGTAGAGGAAGAGGTGGCCGCCGACCAAGTCCTTGTATTCCTTCTTGACGATGCGCTGCTCGAAGCCCGGATAGGCATTGGCCTCGGTGCCGACATTGAAGGCCACCGGCGTCGCGCCCGCGAACGCCTCGCGCCCTTCGGTCACGCTCTTCCGGCGGAAGGAATCGGTCGCGGGATCCTTGCCAGGTGCGATCGCCTCGAACTCGAGCAGCGTGCCTTCCCGGAAATCGGCTTCATTGAAGCAAGGTGCGGAGCTCTGGGCCTGTGGGTCCGGTTCGGGCGCGGGCGCCGGTGCCGGTGCCGGTGTCTGCGCCACGGGCAGCAACGGAAAGCCTCCGCCGCCGCCGCCTCCTCCGCCCCCACAGGCCGAAATTGCCGCAGCCGCGGCTGCAATGGAAAGCAGGCGTGCACGCGGCATCCTGCTGAAATCTGCGTTTCTCATGACTTCTCCCTCGTGTGACAACAACAGCCGCGCATGGTGTTGCAGCTGTCACGAAAGAATACATACAGCGCATGAGAATGAGCACCTCCCAAGGGAGGAGCGCGACGCGAAGCCTCACGCCACCGATCGCCGCTCCAGCCAGTCGGACGCATAGGCCGCGAGCAACGGCCCGTCGGCCACCTCGGACTCCAGGTACTGCCGCGCGTGCGCCTGCGCCACCTCGCTCTCGAGGAACCAGCGCTCACGCTCGACGCTTCCCAGCGGCGGTGGCGTGCCCCATGTCGGACTGCCCGCGCCGCGGAAGGCTTCGGTGATGGGCAGCCGCCCGCCCGTCATGCCAATCTCCGACAACATGCTGCGCGGACCATCGAGCGCGATGCGCACGCGCACATCCTCGCCGTCGACCTCGACGATTGCCCCGAGTCCACCCACCTGATGCAGCCGCCACAGCTGCGCCGGCGAGGCGCTGCGGATCCAGTTCTGCATCGCGGCCTTCAGCGCCTTGAGGAGGATTTCCTTGTTCATTTCCGCACTATTTCACATTTTCGAAGGACGGCTGCGTCGCCGATCCTGCCCCTGCAGTGGCGGTTCGCGCACCGCATGGCATCTTGCTGTTGCTGTCACACAGCGCCCGATAACAATGACCACAGGGACCAGAAATCGAAGCCAGAAAGCTCGTTGCACACCCGCCTCGGCGGGCATTTTTTTGTCCGCGCACGCGCCGGCGAAACGCCGTCCGATGGGCCGCCGCGAGGGCGGCCTTCGGGGCCTACGCTATATTCCCGCCCCATGGAAAAGGCTCCCGACATCGGCAAACCCACCGTGCCCATCGACCTGATCGGGCCGGAGCACTGGCAGCGCTCCAGGCGCCGCAACGGGCGCACCGCCAGGGTCCTCTTCGCGATCGTTGGCGGCCTCGCGGCGGCCGGTGCGATCGCCTACCGCTACTTCGGACTCGGCCGCTGAGCGGCGCGCATGAAAAAGGCCCGCTGTCCGCGAGGACAGCGGGCCTTTGCATTGGCGCCGCTTCATTGCAGCCGCGATCCCTTCGGCAGCCGGCTGGCCAGCCATTCGTGCACGTCGGCGCGGATGTGGCGGCCCTCGAGCAGGAAGCTCTCGAAGCGGCTCGGCACGTACGGCAGGTACAGGAGCGGCATGCCGGCCTCCTCGGGCGTGCGCGCGGCCTTGCGGCCATTGCACGCGGCGCAGGCGGTCACGAGGTTGGTCCAGCTCCAGGCGCCGCCGCGCGATGCGGGCAGCACGTGCTCGCACTGCAGCACCTGTTCCGGGAACACGCCCGCGCAGTAGGCACAGGTGTGGCGGTCGCGGCGCAGCAGCTTGCGCTTGGTGAGACCGGGCACGACGTCGAAGAGATTGATCTTCGAGGCACCACGCAGCGCGATGATCGGCGCGACCTCGATGCGCGACTGCACACCGCGCGCCACGTTGAAGCCGCCGCGCAGGGTGGCCAGCGGCGCGCCGCCGTCTTCCCAGGCCACGTCGTCGCAGGCGTAGTGCAGCACCGCCTGCTCCAGCGAGACCCAGGCTTGCGGCGTGCCCTGGATGTCGAGTTGCAGGACGTGTGAATGCATGGCTCGCCTCCCTTCGCGGCGATGTCGAACGACGGTCAAGAAAAGTCTGGGGTACACGAACGGAATCGAACCGTCGTCAGCGGGATCACAACCCGCGGCTCTGCCATTGAGCTACGCGCACCATGGAAAAAAGAGAGAGACCCGCTACCACTCCCCGACTTCGCGCACGCGCTGGTCGAGGTCGAGTTGGTCGAGCCGCAGCTCGCGCCGCGAGCCCGACTCGCGCAGCACGTCGGTCTTGCGGCCGAAGCCCAGGCGCCGCGCCAGCGCGGACACGAACGGCTTGCGCGCCGGTGCGGGATGCACGGCGATCATGCGGATGGGGCTGTTGCGCTTGCGCATGCGATGACTCCTTGTTGTATGGGTTGAGCGATGTGGTGACAGCATTGGCGTTCCGCAGGGGACTCGAACCCCTGGCTTCCTCCTGGACAGGGAGGCACTCTGGCCGCTGAGTTAGCGGAACGTGATCGTGGGAAAAAGGCGCTTTCCATTTCGGTTGTGTCCTCACGCGACAGGCCCCGCGCTCTCGCTCGAGGCCCCGTGCGACATCGCCGCACAGGAGTGGTCCACGCTCCTGCACATCCCGCCAGACCGTCCACGCGGTTGATCCTGGCGGTGTGGTGAAGGCACACCCGAAATGGCGAAGCTGCGCGCCGCTCCAGTGACGGCTGCGCCTCGCGGCACGTTGTGGAAGAACACCGGCGGCATCCGTGGATGCCACCGCCGCGGCGCGATGGCCGCGAAAAACAAAAAGGCCCGGAACCTTTCGGTGTCCGGGCCTCTGGTGAGAGAGCTGGGGAGGGCAAGCGCCTAAGCGCAACCTCCACCCGGTGGCAGTCGATCCTCGAATGCATCAACGCGCGCTTTCGCGTGGTTCGGCGAATGCATGGCGTACGAGCGACCCAGCTTCGCAGCGGGCGATGGCAGGTCGAATCCGTTGCTGAAACCCGCGCGCACGAGCGCCCGGCCCGAGACGGGTCGAATGCTGGAGAGTTGGCGTGCGGTGTTCACGATGGGACCTTGGTTGAAGCTGTCGCGCTTTGAAAAGGGGTGGAGGGATCTGGCCTCTCGCGGCCTGGGCCTGCGATTGCCTTGCACTGTAAAGAGTCTTTACGAGGGCGTCAACAACCGGGACAATCTTTTTTTGTCTTGTTGTTGTTTTTGAACAGTGCCCAATCTCACCGTCGCACGCCGCCGCAATGTGCTCGCGCTGCACCGCCGCTTCCTCGAAGCGTCCGTGGCCGCCGGCCTGCCCGCCAAGGGACTCGACCAGGCCTTCGCCCGGAAGATCGAGGTGTCGCCGAGCATGTGGAGCCAGATCAAGAGCGCGCGGCCGATCGGCGACAACCTCGCGCGGCAGATCGAGCGGCACTGCGAGGTCGAGGCCGGCTGGCTCGATGAGGAAGACCGCCCCTCGGAGGTGCCCGACGAGGCCGAGGAACGCTTCGTCGCGCTGGCGCGCGAGGCCTGGCGCGCCGCCAATGCCAAGGGCAAGCGCGAACTGGGTGGCTGGCTCAAGAAGAAGATCGCGGAAGCCGCGGCGCCCGTCGCGAGCGACAAGTAGCAGCGCCCCGAGCCTAGGCCGCAAGCGCCGTCTCCACCGCCACCTCGTCCCCGTACTCCGACGGGTACATCCCCCGCAGCCACCATTCGACGCCACTGAGTTGCGCTTCGAGCGACAGGCCGTCGAGGGCCAGGGCGCGCAGCGCGCGCATCGAGCGGAAGCCGATCAGGCCATCGATGCCGCCGATGTCGTACCCCAGGCGGATCAGGCCGCTCTGCAGGCGCGCCTCGTCGGCGTTGCGGACGAACAGGTCGTGCGGCAGGCCGGCCGCGAGGATGGCGCTGGCGGCCATCGCGAGGTACGGCGTCCTGAACAGGCCCGCGGGCCTCGACGCATGCTGCTCGTACACGCGCTGGTGGCTGCCGCGGCATTCGAAGTGCCAGGCCTCGCTGAGCGCCGGATCGGGCGTGCGGTGGATCGGCACCACGCCGAAGCCGCGCGCCAGCGTCCAGAACTCGGCCAGCGGCATGCGCAGCGCGCCGAGGTCGACGTCGAAGGCGCGACCGGCCTCGTGCATGCCGTCGCCCGTGCAGGCGCCGAAGGACGACGACCGGGTGGTGCCGGAACTCCGGCCATGGAACAGGTCCGACAACAGCAGGCGCCCGCCGCGGCGCTCGACCTCCTGGCGGATGCCGGCGAGCGCGCGCCGCGTGTCGGGCGTGCACCAGGCCATGGGCCGCGGCAGCGCGAGCCACTGACCCGCCACCTTGTAGATCGAGGGCACATCGATCGAAACCAACCGTCCCGGCATGAGCGCTTTCGTTGAAGACTGCAATGCGCCGCACGCGGGGCCCACGCGGCCCTGTCACGGCATGCGGGGATTGGAGTTCATCGTCGTGCCGCGCGCATGCCCCAATTGGAGGAGAACGCCGCGCGGCGCTACCGCAGGTCGACGCTGGGCCAGTCGAAGCGCTTCCTGGTCGCGCCCTCCTCGAGCACCAGCAGGTCGGTCGACAGCGCGGTCGACCAGCCCTCGGCGCGCCGCTCGAAGCGCAGCAGCCCGTAGCCCGATCCGCGCTGCGGCAGTTCGCCGTCGATCGCCTCGAGGCGCAGCGTGCGGCCGCCGGGCAGCGTCAAGGCCTCGTCGAGCCACAGATCGCCGGGCGAGCAGTTGGCATACGGCAGGGGCGCGTAGAAGGCCGGCGCGAGCATCACCGCGCCGACGCGAACGCCATCCACCGTGACCGCGCCCGAGAAGCTCAGGTGGTAGTCGCCCGAGATGCAGGCGAAGCGCCCCGGCACCGCATCGGCCAGTTGGCCCAGCAATTCGGCGCGTTCGGTGGGCGCGGCCTGCATCGAATCCGGCGGACCGGGGTTCGCGGGATCGCAGCCCGGCACCAAGCCCGGCAGCAGCACGCTGCCCGTGAGCAGGCAATGGAAGTCGTCGCCATCGCGGCCCTCCTCCACCCAGGCATGGAAGGCCGCGCGCGCCTCGTCCGACAGCGTGCGCGCCGCGACCGGCCTGCCCGGCTCGCTGTGCGCCGCCGCCTTGCGCCAGCGCCGCGTGTCGGCCACGAAGAAGCGCACGCCGCCGCGCTCGTAGCGCGCGAAGCCGAAGCGGCGCATGCTCTCGCTGCCATGCATGAGCTGGTAGGCGGTCAGCGCGTTCTGCGCGGCCTGCAGCGCATGCGCCTCGCGCAGGCGGCTGTAGCCTCGGCGCGCCAGATGCGGCTTGAACAGCGGGCGGGCCAGCGGATAGTTGTCGGTGAACTCGTGGTCGTCGACCGTGCACACCGACGGCACCCGCGCCAGCAGCTTCTGCAGCGCGGGCCGCGCGAAGGCCCGCTGGTGGCGGTCGGTGTAGCGCTCGACGGGGTTGGTCGAATCGATGATGCCGCCGGTCGCGTCGGCATAGATCTGGTCGCCGAGCATGAACAGCATCTCGGGCCCGTCCGCCCCGAGCCTGCGCACCGTCTTCAGCAGCCGCTCGAACGAGGCCGAGGCCGGCTCGCTGTCGAAGGAGAAGCCCGGATAGCTGCAGCTGCCGAGGGCGACGCACAGCGCGCCGTCGCGCGCGGCCAGCATGCGTGACCGCAGCCGGATCCAGCGGTGCTCGGCCAGCGGCGCATTGCGGCGCTGGTGCGACAGCGAGGCGGGAAAGGGCCCGCGCCCCACCTCGCGCTCGCGCAGCGCCGCTTCGGCCGCGAAGCGGATCGAGCCCTGCAGCGCCAGCAGCTCCGCCGCCTCAACGGCCGCCGAGAACGCCACCGGCGGCCCTTCCACCACCTCATCCGGCAGCCGCTGCAGCGGCCGGCTGGCGGTCCGCGCGTCGAGCGCGGGCGCATGCGACACGCACTCGATGCGCGCGCGCTCCCACGCCCCGCCCTCGGGCAGCGGAATGCTGCCGCAGGCCACGCGGATCGCGCTGCTGCCGTCGGTGCGGCCCTGGGCGCTGCCGAGCACCCACGGCCGCCGCGGCGGCGGCAGCAGGAAGCCGTCGCGCGCCACCATCGGCGCGGGAAAGTCGACGATCTCCAGCGGCACGCGGTAGACGCGCGGCCCCAGGTGCACGATGGCGCTGGCCGCCAGTCCGCGGCTCAGCAGCGCGTCGGCGGCGGTGTCGTCGACCACGAAGGCCACGCGCACGCTGCGCGCCGGGCCCGGCGGCATGGCGCAGTACAGGGCCAGTTGCGGGTCGACCTCCATCGGCTCCATCGGCCCGACCCATGGGCCGGCGCGCGGAAAGCGCACCTCGTGGTTCGGATGCGGGCTCGCCGGCGGGAGCGCCTCGCCAGCTTCCGATGGAGAGAGGGCCGGACCATGTTCCTCGGCCCCCCAGGCCTGGTTCAGCAAGGCGGCCAGCCGCTCGTAGGGGCTGGCCTCGCCGTCGACGCGATCCATCGCCGCCTGGCCGATCAGCGGATCGAGGTGGCCATAGCCCGCGATCAGGTCGCACATGTGCGGCGGCTGCCCCTCGGCCGCCTTGCCGAACAGCGGCACCCACTCGGGATGGATCTGCGCGAACTGCAGCGACGAACGCAGCGCCCCTTCCTTGTCGAACAGCTCGTTCTCGCAGCCGTGCACGAAACGGATCGGCAGCGCCATGTGGCGCGCGATCGCGCTGTCGTTGGCGTAGACGTTGAAGCCGTCCTCGCTGACCAGTCGCTCGTACTCGACGAAGCGCGCCGCGTGCGCGAACACGCGCACCGAGGCGTTGCCGAACAGCTTGGGCAGTTCGCGGTGGGTTCGGGCGTTGAGGTTGCGGTGCTTGAACAGCTCGGCGTCGAGGAAGCGCACGCGCCGGCAGGTCGCGCAGTCGTCGTCGTGCGGCCGGCCCAGCGTGCCCTCGCCCGGGCAGTGCTCGCCGGGCGGCACCGGCAGCGCGGCGAACAGGCGATCGACCAGCGACTCGACCAGCGACTCCACCGGCCCGCGCACCGCCAGCGGCACCGTGGTGCGGCCGGCCAGGTTGCGGATGAAGGCCGGCAGCCAGGTCTTGCCCTGAGAAGAGCGCGAACCGACCGTGAACAGGTGCGTCTGCGCGCTCACCAGGCCCGCGAGCTTCGGCAGCAGCGGCCGCACACCGGTGGCCGACACG
Source organism: Variovorax paradoxus (assembly GCA_016806145.1). Lineage (NCBI taxonomy): Bacteria > Pseudomonadati > Pseudomonadota > Betaproteobacteria > Burkholderiales > Comamonadaceae > Variovorax > Variovorax paradoxus. Next base: position 2,006,794 of record CP063166.1, on the reverse strand, counting down.
TAGCCGGCGCTCTCGATCGGATAGGACAGCCGCCCCGCCAGCAGCGCCATCTGGAAGGCCGCCGCGCCGAGGCACTGGCCGAAGGCATAGAGCTGCAGCGGCAGTCCGGCCTCGGGTCCGACGACCCGGTCGCGCTCGGCGCGCAGCAGGTCGAGCACGAAATCGACCGCCTCCGGAATGTCGACCATCGCGACCTGGTCGGCGGTGCCCGGCTCCTGCGAGGCCCGCGAGCGCGGGCTCAGGCGGGTGTCGAGCACCCAGACCTCCCAGCCCAGGCCGTACAGATGCTCGGCGAAGTTCTGCCTCGTGCCCTTGAAGCTGAAGGTGTGGCCCGACATGCCGAAGGCATGGGTCAGCAGCACCGAGCGCACGCGCCGCACGGGCACGCCGCACCACTGGCCGCCGAGGACCTCGGGCAGCCCGTCGGCAGCGGGCCGCCGGTAGCGCCACAGCCGCAGCTGCACGTTCTCCACCGCCTCGGTGCCGTCGTCGCTCGACGAGCGGCCGCGCCGCACCCACAGCGAATGCGCCTGCGGATGGACGTCGCCCTGCGTGCCGCCGCAGGCCTCGCCGCGCAGCTTGAGGTCCTCGGGGCTGGCCATGTCGACCAGCGGGCTGCCGCCGTAGTCGGGCAGGCGGAAATCGAGCATGCGTGTCTGCAGCGCGAAGCGCGCCAGCAGCGCCGGATAGGCCACCAGCGTGCCCATCGCCGAGCTGGCGTCGGCGCCGCCGAGCAGTTCGATCGGGGTGTCGCGCACCGCGCGCGCCACGTCGAACGCGAAGCGCGCTTTCGCGGCACGGTTGCGCCACGGCGACCACCACGGCGCGGGCCGGTCGTCGGCATCGAGCGTGATGACCGGGCAGGTGAGCTGGGTGAACAGGTCGGGCCGCAGGTCGGCCGGCACGACCTTGCCCGGACGATCGGCGGGCCAGTTCCACTGCCGCAGCCGCCGCAGCCCGTGCCCCGCGAGCTGCGCCCAGCTCGCGGCATAGACGACCTCCTTGGTGCCGCGCAGCCGCAGCCGCCGCACCGGATCGGGCGTCGGCATGCCGCCCGGGCGCAGCGTCAGCCTGAGGTCGTACTCCACGTGCCGGATCTCGGTGGCGGCCCACCAGGCCCAGAACATGTTGCGGCTGCGCTCGAAGGTGATCTCGGTGTCGCCGCGCTGCCAGTCGAGGTAGCCGCGCAGGGTGAACCATGTCAGCACGGTGCGCGGCATGCTGGCGATGCGCCGCAGGGTCGCGAGCGGCCCGCCGGGCTCCACCGCGAGGATGGAGACCTCGCCGCCGCGGATCCTGTAGTTGACGAAGCGCTCGCCGGCGGGCCTGGCATCGGGCGCCGCGCCTTCGGCCAGGGGTTCGAAGCGCAGCAGCCCGCGCACGCCCGTGAAGCGATGCCGCGCGTCGTTCCACAGCTGCTGCCAGTCGAAGGTGTGCATGCTGACCACCATGTCGCAGTCGGCGGTCGGCGTGCCCAGCATGCGGCGCAGCGGCCCCCGCAGCGGCAGCGCGCGGCACTCCAGCCGCTCGCGCGCGCGTGCTTCCACCCGCATCGGTCCGGGCCGCGACCAGCCCGCGGTGGAGCGCGGCAGGCCGCGCTGCGGCACGGGCGTCGGCGTGGCGGTCGGGCCGGCCACGCGCAGCCCGGGCGCCAGGTGCGCCATCGCGCGTTCCGCCAGCGCGGTGATGGTCCACAGCGGATTGCAGCCCAGCGAGGTCGGGACGATCGAGCCGTCGAGCACGTAGAGGCCGTGCCAGAGCTCGTTGTCGCCGCGCCAGACCCGACCCAGGTGGTCGACCACGCCCGCGTCGTGGTTGTCGCCCATCGGGCAGCCGCCGAGCGGATGCACCGTCATCGCGAGCGCGTCGGGCTTCGGTCCCGACAGCAAGGTGGCTGCGCCCGGCGGCAGCGCCTGCCAGGTCGGCAGGTGCATGTGCACGCCGTCGCGCTTCGTGCCCGCGTCGAAGATGCGCTGCTGCGCGGCGTAGGTGGGCGCCTCCTGCGGCCGCGGCCAGTAGGGGGCGATGCCGTCCATCTCGGGCACCCAGACCGCCCGCCCCTGCGAGTTGTCGTGGCCCATCGCCAGCAGCAGCTGGCTGTGGGCGGCGAGTTCGGGCGAAGCGGCCAGCGGGTCGATGCCGCGGCCGTGCGCGCGCGGCGACGGCGCCCGCGCGCCGATGTGGCGCAGGGTCCAGGCGATGGCCAGCATCTCCTCGTACAGACGCGACAGCGGGCCGGGCACGGCGCCGTCCTGCAGCATCACGCGGTCCTGCAGCGGCGGCCGGTCGTCGCCGCTGCCGCGCAGGTCGAGCAGGGTCGTGATCGTCGGTCCCACGGGCTGGCCGGCCTTGGCCTCGGGAAGCGCGCCGCGGCCCACGTTGTCCACCGGCGTCTCGAGGTCGGCGATCACGCTCACGCTGTCGCCGTTCGCGCTCACGCGCGTGCCCAGCGTGGGCGACAGCGTGAAATGCTCGTGCACCTTCTGCGAACGCATCAGCAGCTCGGTGCTGCCGAAGGTGCCGGCCGCGACCACCACCAGCGCCGCCTCGAAGCTGCGGCCGTGCTGCGTCACCAGGTCGCCCATGTTGCGCAAGTCGCGGCTGCGTTCGGTCTCCACCGCGGTGAAGCGCCAGCGGCCGGTCTCGCGCTGCGGCTCGAGGGCGTAGACCGTGCAGCGGCTCACGAACTGCACGCCCCGCTCGCCCGCCTGCTTCAGGTAGGTGGTGGGCAGGGTGTGCTTGGCGCCGGGCGTGTTGCAGCCGGTGAAGCAGTCGCCGCAGTGGCTGCAGCGCGCCGGGTCGATGGTGAGCACCGCCGCCTGCACCCGCGGCGCGTGCTTGCGCAATGTCTCGTCGCGCTGCAGCGCCTCGCCGAGCTTCGCGAGCGCGCGCGACTTGGGCAGCGGGCCGGCCTCGGTGCCGTCCGCGGCGCGGATCGAGAAGCGCGTGCCCTGCAGCTCCTCGCGGGCGCGCGCGAAGGCCGACGGCAGGCGCAGGCCGGGCCTGTCGTCGTCGAGCGCATGGCGGATCTGGGCCGGCCACGCGGGCTGGGCGAAGACGTCGTCGTCGGGCTGCACCAGCACGCCGGCATTGATCAGGCTGCCGCCGCCGAAGCCGTTGGCCACCATCGAAGCCATGCCCGGCCCGAGGCGCCATTCGAACAACCCGCAGGGGCTGCCCATCGGCCCCTGCGGCCCTTGGAAGCGCAGGTACTTGGGCAGCTGGCCCACGTCGTTGGCGAACTCGCCCGGCAGGAACTCCGAGCCGCGCTCGAGCAGCACCACGCGCCGCCCTGCCTGCGCGAGCCGCAGCGCGGCCACGCTGCCGCCATAGCCCGAACCGATCACGACGGCATCGAGCTGCAGCGGCTCGGGAGGCTTCCATTCGTCGAAGGGAATGGACAGCGGCTGCGCGGTGGGCGAGGACATGGGACGGCGGGAACGGGAGAGAGGAAATCGTGGCCCGCCGACGGTGGACCTGGGGCGGATCCGGACTCAGAGCAAGGCGCGCACCTGCCTTGCGAGCTGGAGTTCGTCCACCGGCTTGTGCATCAGCGGCCGGCCGGTGCGGGTCGCCTGCTCGATGCGCGCGGGGGCGGTGTCGCCCGTGATGAAGACGATCGGCAGGTCGGGCGCGTCGCGGTTGAGCCGCGCCGCCGTGGAGATGCCGTCCTCGCCGCCGCGCAGGCGCAGGTCGCACAGGCACAGCTGCCAGTTGCCGGGCGGCCCGAGCGCGAGCGCGGCATGCAGGCCGTCGGCGGTGTCGACGTCGGCACCCCAGGTCTGGAGCAGCGCGCTCAGGCTGTTGCTCACCATCTGCTCGTCGTCGATCACCAGCACGCGCCGGCCGCGCAGGTCGGGCATCGGCACCGAGGGACGCGGCCGCAGGTCGGATTCGTCGGGCGCGCGCGTGAACAGCGCGGGAATGGTCAGCGTGAACTTCGAGCCCTTGCCGGCCTCGGACTCCACCTTCACCCCGCCGCCGAGCATGTGGATCAGCCGGCGCACGATCGACAGCCCGAGGCCGAGGCCGCGGGCCCGGTCGCGCTCCTTGTTGTCGACCTGGAAGAACTCCTCGAAGATCAGCGTCTGGTGCTCGGTCGCGATGCCCTGGCCGGTGTCTTCCACCTCGAAGCGGATCACCGGGCCGACGATGTGGGCGCGGATCGCGATCAGTCCCGAGGTGGTGAACTTCACCGCGTTGCCGACGATGTTGCGCAGCGCGCGCTCGAGCAGCACCGGGTCGGTCTGGGCCACGAAGGCGCCGCCCTCCACTTCCACCCGCACGTTGCGCCCGGCCAGCATGGCGCGCGCCTCGGTGCCCTGGCGCGCCAGCATCTGGCCGATGTCGACCGCCTGGGCGCGCGGCTGGACCGCGCCGGCATCGAGGCGCGACATGTCGAGCAGGTTGTCGAGCAGGTCGCCGAGCACGCGGCTGGCCTCGGCGATGCTGCGCGCGATCTGGCGCTGCTCGTCGGTCTCGGCGTTGTGCGTGAGCACCGCCGTGTAGAGCGCGAGCGCCTGCGCCGGCTGGCGCAGGTCGTGGCTGGCATTGGCCAGGAAGCGCGACTTCGAAACGCTCGCTTCTTCCGCCGCGTGGCGCGCCTCCTCGGCCTTGCCGCGCTCCTCCTCGGCGATCACGCGCATCCGCTCGGCCTGCTCGCGCTGCGCGTCGGCCTCGAAGCGGATCAGCACCGAGCGCTCGAACACGCTCGCCAGATAGGTCGAGAAGCGCGCCATCACCACCGCGTACATCAGCAGAGACAGCACCACCGCCCAGGCGCGCGGGCCGCCATGCAGCCCCCAGCCCAGCGCCACCAGCGGCACCCCGACCAGCAGGAAGCACAGGTAGCCGCGCGCGAACGAGGCATAGGTGGCGGCGCCGCCGGCCGCCGCGAGCAGCACGATGATGGTGAGCGCGAGCCGCGACTCGTCGGGCAGCACGCCGAAGAACATCACGGGCAGCAGGCCGATCCAGATGCCGTTGACCAGCGCGATGTAGAAGAACTTGCTCAGCGCCGCGGCGTCGCGCGGCTCGCGGTCGCTGAGCAGGCGCGCGCCCAGCCGCATGCGGTAGGCATTGGCGCCGATGAACAGCGCGAGCCAGGCGCCGATCAGCACCCACGACACATGCCGCGCGAGGATCGCGGAAACGAAGGAGCAGCCGACCAGCAAGCCGAGGACGGCGTTGCGCGACTGGGTCGCGAGCAACCCGACCTGCTCGGCGACCAGCGCCGCGGCCCGGTTCCTCATCCGGCTTCCATCGCGCGCCAGCCGAGGCGGGAGAGCTCGTACATGGCCTGGGTGCGGCTGTGGACGTCGAGGATCTCGAACACCACCTTCAGGTGCGACTTCACGGTGGTGTCGGAGATGTTGAGCTCGCGCGCGATCGCCTTGTTCGACTTGCCGTGGGCCAGGCGCAGCAGCACCTCTTCCTGGCGCGGCGACAGCCGCAGGCTCGCGAGCCGGTCGGCCGGCGAGGGCTCGTCGGTGCGCGGCGGCTCGAGGCACACCGGCGGCACGTAGATGCCGTCGTCGAGCACCACGCGCAGCGCCTGCATCATGGTCGCCGGATCGAGCGACTTCTTGACATAGCCCATGGCGCCGTCGTCGATCGCGCGGCGTACCGTGTTGGGGTCTTCGTTGGCCGACAGCACGACCACCGCCTGCTCGGGGAACTGGCCGCGGAACAGGTGCAGCGTATCGAGCTCGCGCATGCCGGGCATCTCGAGGTCGAGCAGCACGATGTCGAACGGGCCGTGCGTGCGCATCGCCGCGATGGCATCGTGGATGTCGGCGGTCTGGTGCACGCCGATCTTGGGATCGAGCGAGCGCAAAAGAAGTGCCACGCCCTCGCGCACGAGGCCGTGATCGTCAACCAGCAGGATTCTCATCAACCGTTCCCATTCAACTCCGCCTTATTTTCCCAGGCCCGGAATTGTGGGAGCAGTACGCTGGTAGTACAAGCCGGGGGAACTCCTCCTTTGGAGGGATCGACATTCCCCGGGGCTTAGGAAGGCAGCGCGCCCTTCAGGATCGCCGCGCGCAGGTCGGCCGGAATCTCGATCGCCTTGTGGGTTTGCAGCGAAGTGGTCACCAGCACCTGGCTGACCTGCATGCGCACTTCGCCCGACACCGGCTCGAAGCAGCGCAGCCGCAAGCTCAGGGAGCGCGAACCGAGCCGCTCGACCGCGAGCCCCAGCGCCACCCGGTCGCCCATGCGGCTCACGGCGCGGAAATCGGCCTCGAGCTTCACGGTCGGCAGCCCGACGCGGCGGCCGGTGACCAGCGCGTCGTAGCCGATGCCGAGTTCCTCGTTGACCCAGTCCTCGACCAGCCCGTTGAGCATCACGAAGTACTGCGGGTAGAAGACGATGCCGGCCGGGTCGCAGTCCGAGAAGCGGATCAGCCGCGGCCGGCTGAATTCGGCGAAGCGCGCGGGCGTCTCGGCCATGGCTCAGCCCTCCTCGCCCGCGGGCTCGCTGCGCATCACGTGCACGCGCAGTTCGCCTAGCTGAGCATGCATCTGCTTGATGGTCTTCATGTCCAGGCCCGAGAACATCTCGAGGATCCACTGTTCGTGCTCGCTCGCCATCGCCTCGAAGCTGGCCCGGCCCTTGGGCGTGAGGCTCACGATCCAGGCCCGGCGGTCCTCGGGGCTGGGGGCGCGCGCCACCACGCCCTCGCGCTCCAGCTCGTCGGTGAGGCCGGTGACGTTGCCGCCGGTCACCATCAGGTAGCGCGAGAGCACGCGCATCTTCAGCCCTTCCCTGTGGCGGTAGAGCTGCGCCATGTAGTCGAAGCGCGCCAGCGAGATGCCGAAGCGCTCGCGCAGCCGGCGCCGGATCTCGGCCTCGATCTGGGTGGTGCTGGCCAGCATGCGCAGCCACAGCTTGAGGGCCGCATGGTCCTCGGTGCGCGCGCGCGCCTCGTGGCCCAGTTCCTCGGCGTCGCTCAGCGCGGCATGCGAGGCGTCGTTGTGCTTCATGTGACCTCCCCACCCGAGACCGAGATCGACTGCCCGTTGACCGAGGCGGCGCCCTCGCCGCACAGCCAGCGCACCGCGTCGGCCACCTCGGAGGGCTGCACGATGCGGCGCTGCGGATTCACGCTCGAGAACTCCGCCAGCGCGTCGGCCTCGCTGCGGCCGGTCTTGCCGACCACGTTGGCGACGCTGTTGCGCAGGATGTCGGTGTCGGTGTAGCCCGGGCAGACCGCGTTCACCGTCACGCCCTTGCGCGCCACCTCGAGCGCCAGCGAGCGCGTCAGCCCGATCACGCCGTGCTTGGCCGCGGTGTAGGCGGCGACGTAGGCATAGCCCTTCTGCCCCGCGGTGCTCGCGATGTTGACGATGCGGCCCCAGCCGGCCTCGAGCATGTCGGGCAGCGCCGCCTGGGTGCACAGGAAGCTGCCCGTGAGGTTGACCGACAGCATGCGCTGCCAGAGCTCGACCGAGGTCTTGAGGAAGGGCGCGCTCTCGGCCGCGCCGGCGTTGTTGACCAGGATCGCGAGCGGCCCGAGCGCGGCGCGCGCCTGCGCGAAGGCCTGCTGCACCGCCGCCGGGTCGGCCACGTCGGCCGCCACCACGCGGTGCGAGGCGGAAGCGGGCAGCGTGTCGGCCACGCGCTGCAGCGCCTCGCGATCGCGCCCCAGCAGCGTGAGCACCGCGCCCTCGGCCGCGAGGGTGCGCGCGATCTCGGCGCCGATGCCGCGCGCGGCACCGGTGACCAGGGCATGGCGGCCGGAAAGAGAATTTGCTTGCATGGCAATAATATTTAGTCCTAAACCATTCTAGCGTTTCGCGGCCCTGGACACCCGCCGCCGGCCTAGGTGCGCCGCGCCGGCTGCCGGTCCCAGGTGCCGGGCGTCACGCCGCGCTCGCGCAGCTTGTACTTCTGGACCTTGCCGTTCTCGGTGCGCGGCAGGTCCTCGAGGATGTCGATGTAGCGCGGCACCGCGAAGTACGGCAGCCGCGCCTCGCAGAAGGTCGCGAGCTCGGCGGGCGCCACCGCCGTGCCGGGTCGCGCGATCAGCGCCGCCATCACCTCGTCCTCGGCCAGCTCCGAGCGCACCGGGTAGACCGCCACCGCCGCCACGCCCGGATGGCTCAGCAGCACCTGCTCGACCTCGAAGGAGGAGATGTTCTCGCCGCGCCGGCGGATCGCGTCCTTGAGCCGGTCGACGAAGCGGAAGGCGCCGTCGGCATCGCGCACCACGCGGTCGCCGGTGTGGAACCACAGGTTGCGCCAGGCCTCGACGGTCTTGGCCGGCAGGTTGAAGTAGCCGCTCGCGAAGGCATGCGGCTCGCTCGCGCGCAGCAGCAGCTCGCCGGCCTCGCCGTCGGGCAGTTCCACGTCGTGCGCGTCGGCCACGCGCGCCTCGAAGCCCGGGCGCACCCAGCCCATCACGCCGCCGCGCGGGGAATCCGGCGCGGTGCTGATGACGAAGTTGGTCTCGGTCGAGCCGTAGCCCTCGAGCAGCCGCACGCCCGTGCGCTCCAGGAAGCTCTGCATCGCATGCGCCGGCACCCCCGGGCCCAGGCCCACGCGCACCCGGTGCGCGCGCTCGCCCGGTCCCTCGGGCTGGGCCAGCAAGATCGGCACCATCGCGCCCAGCAGGTAGACCACGGTGGCCTCGTGGGCGCGCATCGCCTCCCAGAAGCCCGAGGCCGAGAAGCGCGCCTCGAACACCACCCGGCAGCCGGTGATCGCGGCCTGCGCGAAGGTGTTGAGCGCATTGATGTGGAACAGCGGCAAGGTGGTGCACAGCACGTCGTCGGCGCCCACGCCGAGCACGGCTGCGCTGTTCACGCCCCACCAGTAGTACTGCGCATGCGGGCAGGTCACGCCCTTGGCCGGGCCGGTGGTGCCCGAGGTGTAGAGGATCGCGAGCGTGTCGCCCGGCTGCACCTCGGCCGCGGCGATCGCCTCGCCATCGGCCGGCCAGGCCTTCACCGCCACGCCCTCGAGCGCGATCTCGCCCTCGCCGATCACCCACACCGTGCGCAGCGCGGTGCGCGCGAGGTCGACGCCGGCCAGCCGGTCGAGGAAGGCACTCTCGATCACCAGCAGCCGCGCCGCGCTGTCGGCCAGGAAGTACTCAATCTGCGGCGCCATCGAAGCGGTGTTGATCGGCACCATCGCAGCACCCAGCCAGCCGCAGCCGCCGAGCGTCTCGAGCACCTCGAGGCGGTTGCCGCTCATCAGCGCCACGCGATCGCCGCGCGCCACGCCCGCCGCTGCCAGCGCGCCGGCGCGCGATGCGGCGGCCGCGCGCGCATCGGCATGCACCCATTGCCGCCCCGCGATCGCGAGCAGCGGCTTGTCGCCGAACAGCGCCGCCTGCCGCTCGAGCATCGCCGGCAAGGTGCGGCGCGCGGGCGGCAGCGCGTGCGGCTCAGTCGTCATCGTGCGTGCCCCCGCCGAGGTAGGTGGCCTGCACGCGCGGATCGCAGGCCAGGTCCTGCGAGGCGCCATCGAGCGCGATCTCGCCCGTTTCGAGCACGTAGCCGTGGTCGGAGGATTCGAGCGCCGCGCGCGCGTTCTGCTCCACCAGCAGGATCGACACGCCGTCCTCGCGCAGCTTGCGCACGATCGCGAGAATGTCGCGCACGATCAGCGGCGCGAGCCCGAGGCTGGGCTCGTCGAGCATCAACAGGCGCGGCGAGGACATCAGCGCGCGCCCGACGGCCAGCATCTGGCGCTCGCCGCCCGAGAGCGTGTCGGCGCGCTGCGCGCGGCGCTCGGCCAGCCGCGGGAAGCGGTCGTACACGCCCTGCAGCCGGCTCTTGAGCACGCTGCCGCGCAGCCGGCGCGAGAAGGCGCCGAGCTGCAGGTTGTCGAGCACCGAGAGCTCGCCGAACAGCTCGCGCTTCTCGGGCACCAGGCACAGGCCGCGCTCCACGCGCGCCTCCACGTCGAGGCCATGCAGGTCCTCGCCCTCGAAGCGCAGCACGCCCTTCGACGGCAGCAGGCCCATCGCGGCCGCGAGCAGCGTGGTCTTGCCGGCGCCATTGGGGCCGATCACCGAGACGATCTGCCCCGGGCGCATCGCAAGCGACACGCCGCGCACCGCATCGACCTGCCCATAGGAAACGTGCAGGTCGCCGATCTCCAGCATCGGGGTCGTCGTGCTCATGCCACGCTCCCGAGATAGGCCGCCTGCACCCGCTCGTCGGCACGCACCGCGGCCGGCGCGCCCTCCACCAGCTTGGCGCCGAAGTTCATCACCACCAGGCGGTCCACGAGTTTCATCACGAAGTCCATGTCGTGTTCGACGATCAGAATGGTCACGCCCTCGTCGCGCAGCTTGCGCAGCAGCTCGCCCAGGGCCATCTTCTCCTTGCGGCGCAGGCCGGCCGCGGGCTCGTCGAGCACCAGCAGCACCGGGTCGGCCGCGAGCGCACGCGCGATCTCGAGGATGCGCTGCGTGCCCAGCGGCAGGCTGCCCGCGAGCTCGTGCGCGCGATCGCCCAGGCCGATGCGCTCGAGCTGGCGCTGCGCCTCCTGCAGGATCTGCCGCTCCTCCGCGCGATCGAGCCGCAGCCCCGCGCGCAGCACGCCCGAGCGCGTGCGCGAATGCGCGCCCAGCGCCACGTTGTCGAGCAGGCTCATCTGCGGGCGCAGCTTCACGTGCTGGAAGGTGCGCGCCAGCCCGAGCCGCGCCACCTCGCGCTGCGGCATGCCGGCGATGTCCTGGCCCAGGAAGCGCACGCTGCCCGAGCTCATCGGCAGGGTGCAGGTCAGCAGGTTGAACATGGTCGACTTGCCGGCGCCGTTGGGCCCGATCAGGCCCACGATCTCGCCGGCCGCCACGTCGAAGCTCACGTCGTTGACCGCCACCAGCCCGCCGAAGCGCTTGACCGCGCCCTGCACCGAGAGGATCGGCGCGCCGCGCGCCGGCAGCGCACGGTGCGGCAGCGGCTCGACGGCCGCCAGCGGCGCCGCGGGTGCGCGTGCCGCGCCCGGCCCTTGCGCCCGCGCAGCCGCCGCACGAAGCCCATCAGCCCGCCGCGCGCGAAGTGCAGCAGCGCGATGAACAGCACCGCGAAGGCCACCGCCTCGAGCTGGCCGGCGCGCTGGGTGATCAGCGGTAGCACGTCCTGCAGCCCGTTCTTGAGCACCAGCACCAGGCCCGCGCCCACCAGCGCGCCGACCAGGCTGCCGAGCCCGCCGGCCACCGCCATCAGCAGGTACTCGATGCTCGCGCGCACGTCGAAGGGCGAGGGGCTCACGAAGCGGTTCATGTGCGCATAGAGCCAGCCCGCGAGCCCGGCGAACAGCGCCGCCGTCACGAACAGCGACAGCCGCACGCGGTAGGCATCGGCGCCCACGCTCGCCAGCAGGGTCGCGCCGCCGCGCAGGCTGCGGATCGCACGGCCCGGGCGCGAGCGCAGCAGGTTGTGGCTGAACAGGAATGCCAGCCCGACGATCGCCCAGATCAGGTAGTACATGGCGCGCGGATCGGCCAGCGACCAGCCGCCGATGAACAGCGGCGGGATGTTCGACAGCCCGGTGTGGCGACCCAGCGCATCGACGTTGCCGAACAGCATCGCGATCGACAGCCCCCAGGCGATGGTCGACAGCGGCAGGAAATGCCCGCCCAGGCGCAGCGTGAGCAGCCCGATGGCCAGCGCCGAGAGGCCGGTCAGCAGCAGCGCGAACAGGAGGCCGATCCACGGCGAATAGCCCTGCGTGGTGCTGAGCCAGGCCGTGGCGTAGGCCGCGATGCCGACGAAGGCCGCCTGCCCGAAGGAGGTGGCGCCGCCCACGCCCGTGAGCAGCACCAGCCCGAGCGCGACCAGCGCGCCGATGCCGATGTCGTTGAGCAGCGAGACCGTGAAGCTGCCGAACAGCGCCGGCACCACGGCCAGCGCGGCGATCACCACGGCGCAGAGGATCAGTGGGCGGCGGCTCATTGGTCCACCTCCTCTTCTTCCTCTTCCACGTGCCGCGCCATGAACGAGCGCAGCATCAGCACCGGGATCAGCAGGCTGAACACGATCACGTCCTTGAGCGCGCCGCTCCAGAACGAGGCGAAGCTCTCGACCACGCCGACGGCCAGCGCGCCGATGGCGGTCATCGGGTAGCTCACGAGCCCGCCGATGATGGCGGCCACGAAGGCCTTGAGGCCGATGATGAAGCCCGAGTCGTAGTACATGGTGGTCACCGGCGCGATCAGCACGCCGATCAGCCCCGCCAGCAGCGAGGCGCAGCCGTAGGCCAGCAGCGCGGTGCGCGCGGGCCGGATGCCGACCAGCCGCGCGCCGACGCGGTTGACGGCCGTGGCGCGCAGCGCCTTGCCCATCACGGTGCGTTCGAACACCAGGAAGAACAGGCCGCTGAGCACGATCGCCGAGCTCACCATCAGGATCACCTGGCCGCTGACGGTGAAGCCGTCGCCCAGCGTGAGCGTGCCCGAGGCCAGCGGGCTGGTGCGCGAGCCTTCCGGCCCGAAGAACAGCAGCCCCAGGCCCGACAGCAGGAAGTGCAGCGCGAGCGAGACGATCAGCAGCACCAGCACCGAGGCATCGGCGATCGGCTGGAACACCACGCGCGCCAGCAGCGGCGCCACCGGCACCACCAGCAGCACCGACACCGCGAGCTGCACCGGCGCCGGCACGCCGGCGCTCGCCGCGGCCCAGGCGATGGCGCAGGGCACCAACGGCAGCACGCCCCAGGCCAGCACGGCCTTCGGAATGCGCCGCGCCTCGCCGCGCCGCACCAGGCTGCCGACCTCGGTCAGCACGGCCAGCGCCGCGAGCACGGCCACCAGGCCGATGGTCGGCGGCAGCTTGCCGGTCTCGAAGGCCGCCAGCGTCAGCGCGGCGAAGGCCGCGATGTCGCCGAAGGGCACGAAGACCACCCGGGTCACCGAGAAGATCAACACCAGGCCGAGCCCGGCCAGCAGGTAGATGGCCCCGTTGGCCAGCCCGTCGATGCCCAGGATGAGGGCCACGTCCCAGGTCATTGCACAGTCCTTCGCTTCGTCATCGCTCTCGCTTCTCGCTTGCTTTGGGTGGATGGAGGATGGAGGACGCCGCGCTCAAGGCGCCAGCTTCCACTGGCCCTTGTCGAGCTTCACGATCACGCGCGCGCGCTGGTCCACGCCGTAGAGATCGCCGGGCTTGAAGTTGTAGACGCCGTGCGTGCCCACGACCTCCCTGGTGCTGAAGATCGCGTCGCGCAGCGCGACGCGGAACTCGGGCGTGCCGGCCTCGGCCTTCGTGAGCGCGCGCGCGGCCGCGTCGGCGAACACCAGGTAGCCGTCGAAGGAATAGGCCGAGAAGGCGTCGCTGGTGGGCGCGTTGTTGACCTTCTGGAAGACGCTGCGGAACTCCAGGCCGATCTTGCGCGTGGGATGGTCGGCCGGCAGCTGCTCGGCGACGATGATCGGGCCGGTGGGCATCAGCGCGTCCTGGCCGGCGGCACCGACCACCCGCACGAAGTCGGGGTTGATCAACCCGTGCTGGCCGTACACCTTGCCCTTGAAGCCGCGCTCCTGCAGCGCGAGAAAGGGCAGCGCGCCCGGCGTGCCGGCGCCGCCGGTCATCACGGCCTCGGGCTTCATCGCGAGCAGCTTCAGCACCTGGCCCGTGACCGAGGCGTCGGCGCGCGCATAGCGCTCGTTGCCCAGCACCTGGATGCCGGCGGCCGGCGCGGCCTTCATCAGCGCGTTGTAGACCAGGTCGCCCCAGGCGTCGGAGAAGCCGATGTAGCCGACCGACTTCACGCCGTCCTTCTTCATGCGCTCGACCACCGCGTCGATCATCAGCTGCGTGGGCTGCGCCACCGTCATCACCCAGCCGTTCTCGGCCGGGTCGAGCAGGATCGGCGTGAGCCCGATCATCGGCACCTTGGCATCGCGCCCGACCTGCGCCATCGCGATCGCGGCCGGCACGCCCGAGGTGCCCATCAGCACGTCGACCTTCTCCTCGTCCACCAGCTTGCGCGCATTGCGGCCCGCGGTGGTCGGGTCGGAACCGTCGTCGAGCACGATCAGCTGCACCTTGCGGCCGTTGATCTCGCCCTTGTAGGCCAGCGCGGCCTGCATGCCCTTGGCATAGGGCACGCCCAGCGAGGAGTTCGGGCCCGACAGCGACACGCTCAGGCCGACCTTGAGGTCGGCCGCGAAGGCGGCGGCGCCGAGGCCGGCTGCCAGCGCGAGCACGGCGGCGTGGCGAAGGGACTGCATCAAGCGGGTCATGTCGAAGCTCCTGGAGGAAAGGGTGGGGAGTGGAACGAGGGAGGGAACTAGATGAAAAGCTGGATGGCCGGCAATGCCTGGCCCGGGTTGAGCAGGTCGACGCGCTTCTCGCGGATGCGCCAGCCGTCTTCGATGCGAACCAGTCGATGGCGGTAGCTGCCGGCGAGCAGCACCTGCGACTCGCCGCGTGCCTCGATGTAGATGAAAGGGGTCCGCAGCACGGCCTCGCCGCCGTCGTCGGCCTCCGGCACCGAACGCTGCAGCACATGCTGGCAATGGCTCGCGGGATGCTGCGAATGCGCGCGCGGGTTCTTCAGCCGGTCGACGCGCAGCTGCAGCAGCAGCCGGTCCTCGCAAGCAATGGCGTTGTGGCTGCGCGAATCGGCCTGCGCCGCGCCGAGCAGCGGCACCCAGTAGAGGCATTCGGTGTCGTAGAGCGCGAGCCAGTCGTCGAAGCGGCGCGCGTCGAGCAGCGCGGCCTCCCGCACCACGAGGTCGATCGCGTCGTTCATGCACCCTCCCCCTGCTCGCCCATGAACTTCGCCCAGGCGCGGAACTGGTTGCGCATCAGCAGCTCGTTGGTGCCGTTGGTCTCGGTCGTTCCCTGCCCGAGTTCGGCCGGATCGAAGTCGCGGTGCAGGCTCACCCACTCGTTGCCCTCGCCGCGCAGGCCCTTCTGCATGCTCTCGAACAGGTGCACGTCGTCGTGCGCCACCACCGACATTGGCGAGAACACGAGCCGGTTGTAGTTCATCGAGCGCTCCAGCAGCAACTCGGGCGCGCCCTCGGCGCGGAAGCTCCAGGCCTCGATCAGCGTGCGGTCGGCCGCGAGCGGACGGATCACGCGGATCGCCTGCGGCGAGCCCTTGACCGAGAGGCTCGGGAACAGCACCGAGTTCTGCGGCGAGCGCTGCAGGATCTCGGTGGCGCGCTCCTCGCCGTGCGCGGCGCGCATCGCGGCCTCGTAGCCCGGCAGCTGGGCGTAGTTCGAATGGATGCTGAAGTGGATGCCCAGCACGCTGTGGCCGTTGGGATAGACGCGACCGCCCATGCGGTCGAAGAAGTCGTAGCCCGCGCCGAAGGGCAGGATCTGCTCCATCGCCATCGGCTTGGCCGCATCGGGCTCGGCCGCCGTGATACCGGCCCACAGGCCCTCGGCAGCGGCGGTGGCCGATTCGTGCGTCGACATCGGATGCACCGTGTCGTTGATGTTCTCGAGGTACATCTTCCAGTTGCAGTGGACGATGTTGCGCAGCACGCCGCCGGCCACCGTGAGCCGGCCCTCGGGCGAGCGGTCGACCATGTTGTCGATGGCATGCAGCACGCCGCCGAAATAGTCCTCGAAGCTCGGGCCTTGCGGCGACAGGCGCACGAACACGAAGTCGCGGTAGACCGCGAGGCCCGCCACCGGCGACAGCCCGCGCCCCGACTCGCATTGCGCCAGGCCGGTGTTCTCGTAGCCCGACTTCAGCGGCAGCGCGAGCGGCGCGCCGTCGAGCTTGTAGGTCCAGGCGTGGTAGGGGCAGCGAAAGAACTTGCCGGCGTTGCCGCGCTCGTCGCTCACGAGCTGGCTGCCCTTGTGGGCGCAGCGGTTGTAGAACACCCGCAGCGCGCCATCGGCCTGCCGCACCATCACCAGCGGCCGGCCCGCGAGTTCGAGCGTGCGGTAGTCGCCGGCCTTGGGCACCTCGCTCGCATGGCCCGCGAACAGCCAGGTTCGCGCGAAGAAGCGCTCCTGCTCGAGCGAAAACAGCTCCTCGCTCAGGTAGACGTCGCGGTGCACGCGCCGGTCCTCGACCAGCGCGCGGATCGCCTCGGGGTGTTCGCGGTAGCGGCTCATGGCGTGCGTCAGGTGCGGGCGCTCAGGGCACCAGCTTCCACTGGCCCTTTTCCATGCGCACGATCACCACCGCGCGCTCGTCCGAGCCGTAGCGGTTGTCGGGCTTGAAGTTGTAGATGCCGTGCGTGCCGACCAGCTCCTTGGTGCTGTCGATGGCATCGCGCAGCGACGTGCGGTAGGCCGGCGTGCCCGGCTCGCCCTTGGCGCGCGCCGCGGCGTTGGCCAGCAGCAGGTAGGCGTCGTAGGTGTACGACGAGAAGGCATCGACCGGCGCCGCGCCGTGCGCCTTCTGGTAGGCCGCGCGGAAGTCCATCGACACCCTGCGGATCGGGTTGGCCGCATCGAGCTGCTCGGCCACCAGCACCGGGCCGCTGGGCACCTGCAGGCCCTCGATGGACTTGCCGCCCACGCGCACGAAGTCGGCGTTGATCAGGCCGTGCGTGCCGTAGATCTGACCCTTGTAGCCGCGCTCGGCCAGTGCCAGGTAGGGCAGCGCGCCGGGCGTGCCGGAGTTGCCCGCGAACACCGCATCGGGCTTGGCCGCCACGATCTTCAGCACCTGCCCGGCCACCGAGGAGTCGCTGCGCGCATAGCGCTCGTTCGCCACCACCTTGATGCCGGCCGCGGCCGCGCTCTTCATCAGCGAGTCGTAGGCGAGATCGCCGAGCGCGTCGGAGAAGCCGATGAAGGCCACCGACTTCACGCCGGCCTGCTGCATGCGCTTGACCACCGCCGCCACCATCAGCTCGAAGGGCTGCGAGACCGACACCGTCCAGATGTTCTCCGGCCCCGGCAGCGACACCGGCGTGGGGGAGATCAGCGGCGTGCCGAGCTCGCGCGCCACCGCCGCGATCGCCATCGCGCCGGGCACGCCCGAGGTGCCGATCAGCACGTCGACCTTGTCCTCGGTCACCAGCTTGCGCGCGTTGCGCCCGGCGGTGGTGGGATCGGAGGCGTCGTCGAGCACGATCAGCTCGACCTTGTGGCCGGCGATAGTCGGCTGCTGCGCGAGCGCGGCACGGATGCCCTTCTCGTAGGGAATGCCGAGCGCCGAGACCGGGCCCGAGAGCGAGCTGATGACGCCGACCTTGAGGTCGGCGGCGAAGGCCTGGGCCGCGGCGAGCGAGACGGCCGCGAGCGCGGCGATGCGAGCGAGTTTCATGGGTGGGTGGTGTCTTGGGGAGAAAGGAAGGGATGCGCCGCGCGAAGGGCCGTGCTCAGGGCACCAGCTTCCACTGGCCCTTGTCGAGCCGCACCACCACGCGCGAGCGGTCGTCGGAGCCGTAGCGGTTGTCGGGCTTGAAGTTGTAGACCGAGTGCGTGCCCACCAGCTCCTTGGTGCTCACGATGGCGTCGCGCAGCGCGAGGCGGAACTGCGGCGTGCCGGGCTCGGCCTTGGTGGGCCGCCGCTGGGCCGCTCCCGAGGCGGCAGCGCCCCCTTGGGGGGCCGACGCCGAAGGCGTCTCGGGGGCCGACAACACGCGCTGCGCGGCGTCGAGGTAGATCAGCCAGGCATCGAAGCTGTAGGCCGAGAAGGTGTCGGTCGGCGGCGCGCCGTTGGCCTTCTGGAAGGCGGCGCGGAAATCGAGCGCGATCTTCTTCATCGGGTTGGTGTCGGGCAGCTGCTCGGCCACCACCACCGGGCCCGTGGGCGCGAGCAGGCCATCGACCGACGGGCCGCCGACGCGGATGAAGTCGGGGTTGATCAGCGAGTGCATGCCGTAGATCTTTCCCTTGTAGCCGCGCTCGGTCAGCGCGAGGTAGGGCAGCGCGCCGGGCGTGCCGGAGGCGCCGGTGATGACGGCGTCGGGGCGCAGCGCGACGATCTTCAGCACCTGGCCGGCGACCGAGGAGTCGCTGCGCGCATAGCGCTCGTTGCTCACCACCTTGATGCCGGCCGCGGGCGCGGCCTTGTTGAGCGCGTCGTAGACCAGGTCGCCCCAGGCGTCGGAGTAGCCGATGTAGGCCACGCTCTTCACGCCCGCCTGCTTCATCTTCTCGACCATCGCGCCCATCATCAGCGGCGCGGGCTGCGGCAGCGTCACCATCCACGCGCCCTCCTCGCCCGGCAGGTCGGCATTGGCGATGGAGATTAGCGGGGTCCTGGTCTCGCGCGCCACGCCGGCGATGGCCAGCGAGCCCGGCGCGCCGGCGGTGCCGATGATGACGTCGACCTTGTCCTCCTCGATCAGCTTGCGCGCGTTGCGCGCGGCGGTCGAGGGATCGGAGGCGTCGTCGAGCGCGATCAGCTGCACCTTGCGCCCGCCGACCTCGGCCTTGTAGGCCTGCGCGGCCTTGATGCCCTTGTCGTAGGGAATGCCGAGCGAGGACACCGGCCCCGACAGCGAGGTGATGAAACCGACCTTGAGGTCTGCCGCCCAGGCGTTCGATACCGCGAGCGCACCCGCGGCCACGGCGAGGCCCGCGAGGGCACGGATTCGGGTCATGACTGTCATGCTTCTTCTCCTGGAGTGATGGGGGTGGGTGACGGGAACTCGGTGGTGGGGATTCAGAGCGCGAGGCTGCCGACGCTGGTGCCGCCGCAGACGTAGAGCACCTGGCCGGTGACGAAGCTGTTGGCGGGGTCGGCGAAGAAGCGCACGGCGCGCGCCACGTCGGCCGATTCGCCGAGGCGGCGCACCGGCACGCTGGCGGCCAGCGCGCGTTCCTTCTCGCTGCCGGCCTCGACCACGTCGTAGAACATGTCGGTGCGTATCGGCCCGGGCGCGACCACGTTGACGGTGATGCCCTCGGGCGCGAGCTCGAGCGCCCAGGTGCGCGCCATGCCCAGCATGCCGGCCTTGGTCGCCGAATAGCTGGTGCGCGTGGCCAGGCCCAGCGCGGCGCGCGACGACAGCAGCACCACGCGGCCGAAGCGGCGCGCGCGCATCGCGGGCAGCGCGGCCTGCACGAGCTGGATCGCGCAGCCCAGGTGCAGGTCGACCAGCGCGTCGAGGTCGGCGAGCTTCACCTCGGGCAGCAGCGCGGCGCGGATCACGCCGGCGTTGTGGACCACGGTGGTCACCTCGAAGCGCGACACGAGTTCCTTCGCGGCCTCGGCCGTGGCCGCGCGGTCGGCCAGGTCGACCTCGATGCTGTGCAGCTTCGGATGGTCGATCTCGGCCTTGCGGCGCGCGAGCGAGACGACCTCGTAGCCCTGCGCGAGCAGGTCGAGGCAGATGGCCTTGCCGATGCCGGCGCTGCCGCCGGTGACGACGGCGGTCTTCGGTGCATCGCTCATGCGCTCGCTCCCTTTCTTGCTCCCTCCCCCAGCGGGGGAGGGAGACATGGGCCCTCATGACGAGGCTCCCACCAGCGCGAGCACGCGCAGCGGGCTGCCACTGCCCTTCTCGATCTTCAGCGGCGGGCAGATCAGCATCGCGCCCGCGGGCGGCAGCAGGTCGAGGTTGCTCAGGCACTGCAGGCCGTAGCGACCCGCGCCGTGCATGTAGTAGTGGCAGGGGTACGGCGGGCGCAGGTGGTAGCCCTGGCCGGCATCGGTGCCGATGGCCTCGGAGCCGAAGCCCAGCACGTCGCGCTGCTCGACCAGAAAGCGCACGGCCTCGGTGCTCGGGCCCGGGGTGTGCTGGCCGGTCTCGTCGAAGTTCTGGTAGGCCTCGGGGTCGTGGCGCTTCGACCAGTCGGTGCGCATCAGCACCCAGGCGCCGGCCGGGATGCGGCCGTGCTTCGCCTCGTAGTCCTCGATGTCCGCGGGCGTGAGCAGGTAGTCGGGATCGTCCTTGACCTGCGGCGAGCAGTCGATGACGCAGGCCGGCGCCACGAAGTGCTGCACGGGGATGGTGTCGACCGAGTTGTTCGGCAGGTCGCGGCCCGAGATCCAGTGGATCGGCGCATCGAAGTGGGTGCCGGTGTGTTCGCCGCAGGAGAAGTTGTTCCAGTACCAGCCCGGCCCGCGCTCGTCGTACTTCGAGACCTCCTCGATGCGGAACGGCCAGCACTGGCCCATCTCGGGCGGCAGCGCGATCTGCGGGAACTCGGGCGTCAGGGTCTGGGTGAGGTCGATCACGCGGATGCCGCCGCCGGCCAGGGCGCCGGCCAGGCCCGCGAGGATCTGCGCCGGGGTGAGCGTGGGGTTGCTGGTGGTCATCGGGGAGCGCTCCTGTCTCTGTCTGTCTTCAGCTGCCGCCGGCCGCGAGTTCGCGTTCCAGCACCTTGGGGTTGTCGCGCCAGCGCTCGAGCCACTCCTGCGCCACGTCGCCGGGGTAGACGTCTTCCACGCCGTCGCGCAGCGCCTTCACGATCGCACTGGCAAGTGCCGGGGCGCCGAGCTTGGGCGGCGGCATGTGCTGGTTCCACTCGTCGTCGATCGGGCCCGGGAACACGTTGACGACCCGGATGCCGGCTGGCCGCATCTCGGCGCGCAGGCACTGGGCGAGCGAATAGGCGGCGGCCTTCGAGGCGCTGAAGGTGCCGTGCGCCGGGTAGTTGCTCAGCGCGTAGATCGACAGCAGGTTGACCCAGGCGGTGGCACCGGTGGCGCCGTCGGCCGAGCGGCCCTTGAGCGCGGGACCGAACTCCTGCGCCAGCCGCAGCGCGCCGAAGTAGTTGATGTCCATCTCGGCCTTGGCCACGTCGGTGCCGCGCCGCGAGGCGATGCCGAAGGTGCGGTGCACCTCGGCGTTGTTGATGACGATGTCGACCTTGCCACCGATGGAGCCCGCGAGCTCGGTCACCTGCCGGCCGTTGGTGAGGTCGAGCGGCACCAGCGTGACCTGCGGCAGCGCGCCGATGTCGTCGAGGCCGTCGCCGAGCTTCTTCCAGGGTTCGGCATGGCCGACCCAGACGATGTCGGCGCCGGCCTTCACGAGGGCGCGCACGATCGCCTGCCCGACCTCGGTCTTGCCGTCGGTCACCAGCACCTTGCGGAACTTGGGGTCGCTGGTCATTTCTCTGAGCATCCTGTCGTCGGCCATGTGTGCACTTCCTTGGTTCGGGAATCCGATCAGTACCGCCTGTCCCGCGCGATCGAGCCGCGCGCCCACCTTGACGCGCGAGGGCGCCTCGCCGACCTCGCCGTGCAGGTGCACCATCAGCGTCGGGCCGGCATCGAGGTGCACCAGGCCCAGCCGCCAGGGCAGGCGTTCGCGGAAGAACAGGTCGTTGCTGTGATGCAGCGTGGTGCTGCTCAGCAGCTCGCCCTCGCCGTCCTGCTCGCGCCAGGCGAGGTGCGGCGACAGGCACTTGTGGCAGGCCGCGCGCGGCGGGTACTGCACGGTGCCGCAGTCCTCGCAGGTCTGCAGCTCGAAGCGGCCCTCGGCCGCGGCGGCGGTGATGCCCAGCGCGATGCGGCCGCGCTGCCAGGGCGGCAGGTTCATCTGCCGCGTGCGCAGCACGGGGTTCTTGCGCGGGGGGCGCATGAGGGGCATGGTCATTGGCTTCTCCCCAGGAGGACGGCGCCGGTGCACAGGCAGCGGTCGTAGGTGACCATGCCGAAGCCGGCCACGAGGCCCAGCTTGGCGTCGGGCACGCGGCGCGCATCCGCGGTGTCGGTGAGCTGGCGGATGGTCTCGGTCATGCCGAGGAAGCCGCCCGCGGCACCGGCCTGGCCCGCGGAAAGCTGGCCGCCGCTGGTGTTGTTGGGAAAGCTGCCTTCGCAGGTCATGGTGTGCGAGCGCACGAAGGCCGGGCCCTCGCCCTTCTCGCAGAAGCCCAGGTCCTCGAACTGCATCATGGCGATCACGGGGTAGTCGTCGTAGGTCTGGATGAAGTCGACCTGCGCGGGCGCGGCGCCGGCCTGGGCATAGAGGTCGTCGCGGTCGCGGCGCCAGCCGCCCTGCACCATCACCGGGTCTTCGGAATAGGCGTTGTGGCGTTCGATGGCACCACGGATCGCGACGTGGGCAAGGCCCAGGTCACGCGCACGCTCCTCGCTCATCACGAGGAAGGCCTCGGCCCCCGCGCAGGGCATGACGCAATCGAACAGGTGCAAGGGCTCGGCGATCGGCCGCGCGTCCATGTATTCGTCGAGCGTGAGCGGCTTCTTGAACATGGCGTTGGGATTGCGCAACGCATTGGCGCGCTGGTCCACCGCGATGCGGCCGAAGTCCTCGCGCTTGGCACCGAAGCGGCGCATGTAGTGCGCGGTGATCATCGCGAAGATCGAATTGGGCCCGCCCGATCCATAGGGATAGGTGGCATCGCGCGCGAAGTTGCTGAAGCTGCCGAGGGTCTGGCGGAAGGAGTCGACATGGTTGGTGTCGGCCGCCACGCAGGCCACGACGTCGGCATCGCCGCTCTGCACCGCGCGCGCGGCACGGCGCAGGCACATCACGCCCGAGGCGCCGCCGGTGGGTACGTGGTCGAGCCAGCGTGGCGAGAGGCCCAGGTGCTGGGTGACGCCTACTGCGGTGTCTGGGGCGAGCGAGAAGCTGCTGATGCAGAGGCCGTCTATTGCGTCTTTTTCGATGCCGCTGTCTTTGACGAGGGCCTCGATCGCCTGGCCCAGGAACCAGTGCGCTGTGAGCGTGGAGTAGCGTTGGTAGGGCACCGTGACGGGGACCGCTACGGCTACGCCTTCGTAGGATTGGCGGTGGGTCATTGCGTTGGTTCCACTTTGTTCGGGCTGGGGCGCGTGCACAGGACAGCGGGTACTTCCCTCCGCGAATGTCCCCCGCCCTTCGGGCTCCTCCTTAATTTCGCTGCGGGAAGCACCCACTGCCCTGTGCACGTGGGCGCAGCGGTGATGCAGCCGGTTCGACCGCCGTGTCCAGGCTCACGCCGATGGGGTACTCCCCGCAGCGAAATAAAGGAGGAGGCCGCAGGCCGGGGGACATTCGCGGAGGGGAGTACCCCGTCGGCGTGAGCCCGCCCCGAACGAATCAAGCGCATGTCCATCACCCCTGCCTCTTCTTCAACCCACGCGTATCGATGCAATGCACCTGCCCAGGCAACCCCTGGGCCAGCACACGCAACTCCCCGCGCTGGATCTTTTGCGAAGCCGTGAGCGGCAAGGCATCGACGAACGCCACATAGCCCGGCGCCTTGTAATAGGCGAGTTGATCGAGCGCATGCGCCACGATGCTCAGCGCCATGGCGGAGCGGGCATCCTCACTCACCGCCTCGTGCAGCACGATGCAGGCCAGCACCTCGTCGCCGCGCACCGCATCGGGCGTCGCGGCCACGGCCGAGCTCTTCACCGCCGGGTGCTGGTTCAGCACGCTCTCGACCTCGACCGCCGAGATGTTCTCGCCGCTGCGGCGGATCACGTTCTTCTTGCGGTCGACGAAGCACAGGCTGCCGTCGGATTCGCGGCGCACCATGTCGCCCGTGTGGAACCAGCCATCGGCCCAGGCTTCCTGGGTCGCGGCCTCGTCCTTGAGATAGCCCGAGAAGAAATAGCGGCGCGGATCGGGGCCCGCGCTGCGCACCAGCAGTTCGCCCGGCGTGCCCACGGGCACATCGGCACCGGCCTCGTCGACCAGCCGCAGCTCCACGAAATCCTCGGGCCGGCCGAAGCAGCTCGTGCCGATGTGGCGCGGCTCGTGGTTCGCCATCACGCAGGCGGCGGCACCGGTCTCGGTCATGGCCCAGGCCTCGACCAGCGGGAAGCCGAAGCGCTCCTCGAACACGCCATGGTTGCGCCGGTCCACGCCGGCGCCGAAGGCCCAGCGCACCGCATGCTCGCGGTCGGAGGGCGACGCGGGCGCGGCCAGCAGCATCGCGGGCATCACGCCGAGGTAGTGGACGATGGTCGCGCCGGTCTCGCGCACGCTGTGCAGCCAGCTCTTCGGATGGAAGCGGTCGAGCTGGATCAGGCAGCCGCCGGCCACCAGGATCACCATGGTCGAGAACGCCATCGCGTTCACGTGGTTGAGCGGCAGCGGCGTGATGATCCGCTCGCGGTCGCGCCGCACCTCGCACACGCCGTCGAGCCCCGCATACCACTCGCCCGCGCGCATGAAGTACTCGTTGCCCAGCATGCAGCCCTTGGGGCGCCCCGTGGTGCCCGAGGTGTAGAGCAGCGCGCATTCGGTGTGGGGGCCCACGGGATCGTCCGCGCGCGGCGCGCGGCCGCGGGCCGGCGGCACTTCGGGGTCCGAGGCCTGCATCACGTCGAGCGTGGCACCTTCGCGCTGCGCCGCCGCGCGCAGATCGTCGGCGCGCTGCGGCAGACTCACCGCGAGCTCGATCCCGCTGTGGCCGATCAGGTAGGCCAGCTCGGCCGCGCGCATCTCGGCATTGATCGGCACCACGCTCACGCCGAGCGCATTGAGCGCGAACCAGTGGTACAGGAAGGCCGGCCGGTTCTCGAGCAGCAGCCCGACACGGTGGCCATGGCCGTAGCCCGCGCGTGCATAGGCCTCGCGCAGCCGGTCGACCTCGGCCGCGGCCTCGCGCCAGCGGATGCCGACGGCCTCGATGCCATAGCTCGCGGCCGTGACCGGCTCCACGCACAGGAACTCGGCCTCGGGCGTGCGCGCCGCCGAGGCGGCGAAGGCGGCATGGACGGTGGGATGCGTCATCGCGGTCGTCCGTTCAGATGAAGAGCTGCACCGCGGGCAATGCCGCGTCGCAGTTCAGCAGGTTCACGCGCTTGAGCGTCATGCGCAGCGCGCCGTCCTGCCACAGCAGGTGGTGGAAAAAGGTGCCGACGTAGAACTGAAGCTCATCGCCCTGGCATTCGGTGTAGTGGAACTCCGTGCGCACCACGTAGCGGTTGGCGGCTTCGTCGAATTCCTCGACCGTGGGTGCCTGCAGCAGGTGGTGGCAGCGACTCGGCGGCTGTTGCGAGAAGGCGCGCGGGCTCTTCAGGCGCTCGATGCGCAGCTCGCGCAGCAGCTTGTCCTCGTACATGTGCGAGGTGTGGTTGATGCCGTCCTCCTGGTCGGGAATCAGCGGCACCCAGTAGAAGGCGTCGTCGGTGAAGAGCGCGTTCCATTCCTCGTAGCGCTTGGCGTCGAGCAGGCGGCATTCGCGCACCACGAAGTCGACCAGCTGCTGGTGCGTGACGGCGGCGCTCATCACATCGTCTCCGTCATGTAGCGCGCCCAGCTGCGGTACTGGTTGCGCATCGGCAGCTCGCTGGTGCCGACGGTGGTGGCCTCGCCGCTGCGCTCGGCCTCGCCGTCCTCGAAGTTGCGGTGCAGGCTCACCCACTCGTTGCCGCTGGCATGCAGGCCGGCCTGCATGCCGCGGTAGGCCTGCAGGTCGTCGTGCCCCACCACCGAGAACGGCGAGTTGATGAGCCGGCTGTACATGGTGGTGCGCTGCAGCAGCTCGGGCGGCGCGCCCTTGAGGCGGAAGGTCCAGCTCTCGACGATCGACATGCCGGCCGACACCGGCTTGACCACGCGGATCGCCTGGATCGCGCCCTTGATCGTGAGGTTCGGGTAGTAGACCGTGTTGTGGCGTGCCATGCCGAGGATCTGCGCCGTGCGCTCCTCGCCGTAGCGGGCCTTCATCGCGTCGTCGTACGGGGGGATCGCCTTGTACTTGCTGTGGATGCTGAAGTTGACGCCCGTGAAGCTGTGGCCGTTGTCGTAGGTGCGAACGCCCATGTCCTCGAAGAACTTGTAGTCCGACATGAAGGGCACGAACTGCTCGATCGCCATCGGCTTGGGTTCGTCGGCGGGCTTGCCGGCCCACATGGTCTTGGCGGTGCCGGCCGAGGACTCGTGCGCCACCATCGGATGCATGGTGTCGTTGAGGTTCTCCACGAACATCTTCCAGTTGCACTGGTGCGTGAAGCGCAGGCAGCCGCCGGCGATCTCGAGCTCGCCCTCGGGCGAGCGGTCGGCCATGTTGTCGATCGAGCTCAGCGAGTCGCCGAAATACTCCTCGAACGAGGGCCCGACATCGTTGATCTTCACGAAGACGAAGCCGCGGTAGCTGCGCACGCCCGCCACCGGCACCAGCCCCTTGGAAGCCTCGCAGTCGTGCAGCTGCGTGCCCTCGTAGCCGTTCTTCAGCGGGATCGACAGCAGCGAGCCGTCGGTCTTGAAGGTCCAGGCGTGGTAGGGGCAGCGGAAGAACTTGCCGGTGTTGCCGCAGGGCGCGCTCACCAGCCGCGAACCCTTGTGGGCGCAGCGGTTCATCAGCACGCGCACGCTGCCGTCGGCATGGCGCACCACGATCAGCGGGCGGCCCGCGATCTCGTTGGTGATGTAGTCGCCGGGCTTGGGCAACTGGCTCTCGTGGCCGACGTAGTTCCAGGTGTTGGCGAAGAAGTGCTCCTGCTCGAGCGCGAAGATCTCCTCGCTGATGTAGAGGTCGCGGTGCACGCGGTCGGGCCGCACCAGCGCGCGGACCGCGTCGGGATTGCCTCGGTAGCTGGTCATGCGTGGACTCCTTGGGTTCAGAGGTCGAGCACCAGCCGCTGGCCCTTGGCGCGGGAGATGCAGATCTGGATCACGTTGCCCGCGGCCTTCTCGCGTGCCGTGAGCACGTAGTCGCGGTGGTCGATCTCGCCGTCGATGACGGGCACGGCGCACACGCCGCATTCGCCGCGCTTGCAGTCGAACATCGGATCGCAGCCGTGCTCGATCAGGCAGTCGAGGATGCTCTGGTCGGCCGGCACGGTGAAGCGCTGGCCCGACATGGCGAGCTCGACCTCGAAGGCATGGTCGCCCTCCTCCACCACGGGCGCGGTGAAGAGCTCGAAGTGCACGCGGTCGCTGTTCCAGCCGCGCGCCTGGGTCTGGGCCAGCACCGCGTCGAGCATCGGCTTGGGGCCGCAGACATAGAGCTGGTCGGCCGGGTCGCAACGCGCGAGCAGCGCGCCCACGTCGAAGGGCGCGCCCTTCGACTCGTCGTCGTGCAGCAGCAGGTCGGTGCCCAGCAGCTCGCCGAGTTCGGGCAGGAAGGCCATCAGCGCGCGGCTGCGGCCCGCGTAGTGCAGTTCCACCGGCAGGCCCTGCGCGCGGCGGTGCGCGGCCATGCTCGCGAGCGGCGTGATGCCGATGCCGCCGGCCAGCAGCACCGCGCGGCCCGCGCCGCCGTGCAGCGGGAAGTCGTTCTTCGGCGGCTCGGCCTCGAGGGTGTCGCCCTCGCGCAGCCGCTCGTGCATGAAGCGCGAGCCGCCGCGGCCCGCGGCCTCCTTGCGCACCGCGATCAGGTATTCGGCCGGCGCCTGCTGGCCGCCCGTAGCGAAGTCGATCAGCGAATAGTGGCGCCAGTCCGACTGGCCGTTGCCGAGGTCGACGCGCACGCGGATGTGGGCGCCGGCCTCGAAGCCCGGCAGCGCGGCGCCGTCGTCGGCACGCAGGCGGAACAGCCGGATCAGCGGATTGAGTTCGCGCGCCTCGGCGACGCGCAGGCGAAGGGTCGTGGGATCGGAGGCCATGGGGTTCGTCTCTTCTTCGTCGTTCAGGCCAGCGCGTGGCGCACCAGCGCCGCCTGCAGCTGGTGGCCGTGCTCGTCGGCCAGCGCGGCATTGCGCAGCTCGCGCAAGGTGGCCGGCGCGAGCGCATCGCCGGCGCGGCGCAGGGCCGCCATCACGGTGTCGTAGTTGCGCAGGCCGCGTTCGTGCGTGTCGCTGTAGCCCTTGACCAGCCGCTGGCACTGCGCCACTTCGATCGCAAGCTCGGTGTTGCGCGCGGCGGTGGCGGCGATCTCGGCCAGCCAGGCTTCGATGCGCCGGTTCTCGTCCGCATAGCGCAGCGTGGAACGGCGCCAGCGGCCCATGCCGGCCACGGTGGACAGCAGCAGGTAGCCATGCAGCGAACTGGTCTGCACCACGCGGCCCTTGCGCGTGAAGCGCTCGACCAGGCCGCGCGCCCAGCCGGTGCGCATGAGCCAGCGGCCCAGGCCCGCGGGCAGGGTCTCGCAGATCTCCTGCAGCCGCGGATGCATGTACTCGTGGATCGCGAGCAGCTGGTCGGCCTGCACGCGCGACTCGTCGCGCACGCGGTCGAAGCGGGTCGCGCGGATCTTGAGCGAGGCCACGCGCGCCGTGTCTTCATAGGACATCCACAGCGCCAGGTGGCGCGCCGCGACCTCGAGCAGCGCCGGGCTGCCGAGCGACTGCAGCGCAGCGACGCGGTCGAGGTAGAGGCCCGCATAGGCCGGGTCCTGGTAATCGATGAGACGGCGCACGCCCTCGAGCAGAAGCGCCTGCTGCGCCGGCGCGAAATCCTTCTGCACCCGCTCGACCAGCGCGCGCACCGCGGGATGGCGCGGCTGCGGCGGCGCGGCCGGCGGCAGGGCTGGCGCGGTCGCTTCGCCCTCCTCGGCCTGGGCACGCGCGAAGGCGGCACCGAAGGCGCGCAGGCTGGGCTTCACGCCGACGCCGCCGCGCTCGATGGTGGCCTCGAACTGGGCGCGGCCGAAAGGCAGCACGCCCGAACCCGCGAGCGCGCCGAACAGCACGGCGCTGATCACGCTGCCCGCGTCTTCCGCGGCCTGCGCCATGTCGAAGCGGATGAAGCGGTGCGCGGCGCGCCCCGCATGCGCGAGCAGTTCGCGGCTGTCGACGCGGCCGTCGCCCATCGCGCTCTTCTCGGCGATCGAATAGACGCGGTGCGTGGAGGCGATCAGCGTGGTGCGGTCCGGCGTGACCAGCCCGCGCTGCACCGCGCGGCCGGCTTCCATCAGCTCGGAGGCCAGCACCAGATCGACGTCGCCCGGCAGCGGCATCAGCGCCAGCACCGGCTGGCCACCGTCGGCGCGCGCGGCGGCCTCGGGGAACAGCTCCACGTAGTAGATGGTGGCGCCGGTGCGCTGCGCCACGCCGGGCACGGAGGTGGTCTGAGCGACCCAGCCGTTGGCCTCGCCCATGTCGACGATCCAGTCGGCCAGCACGCCGCCGCCCTCGCCGCCCATGGCGAGGATCGCGATCTTGATCGGTTGTTGCGTGGTCATCGGTCTGCTCAGAACGAATAGGCCTCGCGCCGGCGCGCCGCGCCGCGCTGCAGCCAGCCGATGACGGCGCCGCGCACGCGCTCGCGCAGCCGGTCCCAGCCGGTGGGATTGCTGACGATGCGCGCCTTGTAGAACGAGGGGCAGAGCACGGCCGCGTGCGAGACGTCGCCGCAGTTGCCGCAGCCCACGCAGCTCTCGAGCACGGTGGCGACCGGGTCGGTGCGCAGCGGATCGGGATTGGTCTTGATCGAGAGCGACGGGCAGCCCGAGAGCCGGATGCAGGAGTGGTCGCCGGTGCAGGTGTCGGCATCGACGCCGAACTTCTCGCGCACCATGCGCTTGCCGTCGGCGATGGCCTTGCGCACCAGCGGCTTCTCGCGCCGCTGCTTGTTGAGCATGCACTCGGACTGCGCGATCAGGACCTTCGGGCCCTTCTCCTTGGTGGTCAGCGCCTCCTTGAGCGCGTCGCGCATGCCGGCCACGTCGTAGGTGCGGCGGATGGTGCGCACCCAGTTCACGCCCACGCCGCGCACCGCGCGCTCGATCGCGTGGCCGGTGCTGCGGGTGGCGTTGACGGCCTTCGACGACAGGATGTCCTGCCCGCCGGTGGCCGAGGTGTAGTTGTTGTCGACGACGATCGTGAGGTTGTCGCTCTGGTTGAACACCGCGTTGGCGACGCCGCTCGTGAGGCCGTTGTGCCAGAAGCCGCCGTCGCCCATCATCGCGATCGCACGCTTGCCGCGCGGCGCGCCCATGGCGGCCGCGCCCGCGCCGCCGAGGCCGTAGCCCATGGTGGTGTTGCCGATGTGGAACGGCGGCAGGATCGAGAACAGGTGGCAGCCGATGTCGGCGCTCACGTGGTGCGGACCGAGCTCGCGCTCGACCAGCTTCATCGCGCTGAAGATCGGGCGCTCGGGGCAGCCGGTGCAGAAGCCCGGCGGGCGCGCGTGCACGCTGTCGGCCAGCGGCGCGGCCGGCTCGCTCGGCAGTTCGATCAGCGGGATCACCTTGCGCACCGGGGCCGGGGTAGGCGCAGCCGGTTGCGGCGCGAGGCGGCCGTAGCGCTCGCAGAAGACGCGCGCCCCCTGCAGCAGTTCGGCGGCCGTGTACTCGCCGGCGACCGGCAGCATGTCCTTGCCGTGCAGCGCAGTGGTCACGCCGCGCTGGCGCAGGATGGTCGCGATGTTCTGCTCGATGAAGTTGGGCTGGCCCTCCTCCACCATCAGCACCGCGCGCTTGCCTTCGCAGAAGCGCACCACCTCGCTGTCGATCACCGGGTAGGCGACGTTCATCACGTACAGCGGGATGCGGCTGTTGCCGTAGACGTCGGCCAGGCCCAGGCGCTCGAGCGCGCGCACCAGCGTGTTGTAGCTGCCGCCCTGCACCACGATGCCGATGTCGTCGGCGCCGTCGGCGAAGAACTCGTTGAGGCCGCGTTCCTCGATGAAGCGCACGGCCGCGGGCCAGCGCTCCTTCACCTTCTCCTGCTCGTGCACGAAGCTCGCGGGCGGCAGCACGATGCGGCTGACGTCGCGCCGCGGGTTCTCGGCCGCCTCCTGCACCGAGTAGGCGGCGCGGCGGTTGTCGGCGGCAATGAACTGGCCGTGCACGTGGCAGGCGCGGATGCGCAGCTGCAGCATCACGGGCGTGTGGCTGGCCTCGGAGAGTTCGAAGCCCTGCTTCACGGCCTCGACGATGCTCGGCAGGTTGGGCCGCGGATCGAGCAGCCACATCTGCGACTTCATCGCGAAGGCGTGGCTGCGCTCCTGCATGATCGAGGAGCCTTCGCCGTAGTCCTCGCCCACGATCACCAGCGCGCCGCCGGTCACGCCGCCCGAGGCGAGGTTGGCGAGCGCATCGGAGGCGACGTTGGTGCCGACCGTGGCCTTGAAGGTCACGGCGCCGCGCAGCGGATAGTTGACCGAGGCCGCGAGCGTGGCGGCGGCCGTGGCCTCGCTCGCGCTGTTCTCGAAACGGATGCCCTGGTCGGCGAGGATGTCCTGCGCATCGGCCAGCACGTCCATCAGGTGCGAGATCGGCGCGCCCTGGTAACCCGCGACGTACGACACGCCCGATTCGAGCAGCGCCTTGGTGACGGCGAGGATGCCTTCGCCGCGGAACACTTCGCCGGCGGACAGCCGCAGCTTCTTAACTTCTTCGACAAACGAACGCTCGGCCATGGCTTGCTCTTTTCCTGGATCGACGTCACCGTGTGGGCGGTGGCCCGTTCATGCATCACCTGCAGAAAAGCGATGAGTGCTTGTACGGGCCTTGGTACGTATACTGTTTAGAAATGAATCTATCCACAATCATGAATAACCCTAGACACGCAAGCCGCGTGCCACTTCGGGGTCGTTCGATGTGCATCGGGAGAACGCATGGGAAGCACTGAAAAGAAGCCGCAGCGCTTCGTCGACAACTACCTGCCCGCGCTGCTCGCGCAGGCCAGCCAGCTGATCTCCTCGGAGTTCCACGAGGTGGCGCGGCAGGAGGGTTTCTCGGTGTCGGAGTGGCGCGTGATGGCCTCGCTGGCGGGCGGCGATGCAGTGAGCATCGGCCGGCTCGCGCAGATCACCGTGACCAAGCAGCCGACCGTGACGCGGCTGCTCGACCGCATGGAGACGCAGGGCCAGGTCGAGCGCATTCCCCATGAGAGCGATCGCCGCATCACGCTGGTGCGCATCACCCGCAAGGGTGCGGCCAAGGTGGAGCATCTGATGCAGCTCGCGAGCGAGCACGAGCGCCGCGTGCTCGAGCCCTTCGGCCTCACGCGCGCGGAGGAACTCAAGAACACGCTGCGGCTGATGATCCAGCTGCATGCGCATGCGCCGTCCGACGCGGCGCAGGAAGAGGACGACGCGTAGCGCTGAAGCTCAGTCCGCGACGAGCACCGCGCGGCCTCGATGGCCGCGCTGCGCGATCCACGCCAGCGCCCGTGCCGCTTCGTCGAACGCGAAGCGTTGCACCGCGAGCCGCAAACGCCCGTCGCTCAATCGCTCGAGCAACCGAGGCACGGCCGCGCGGCCCTGCGCCTCGCGCCGGAACATGTTGAGCGGCAGCAGACTCACGTCGCGCTGCATGAAGGCCGGCAGCGAGAGCGACAGGGTCTCGCCCGCCGTGTAGCCGATCAGCACCGCGCGGCCACCGGGCAGCACGCGGCCCAGCAGCGTGGCGAGCACGTCGCCGCCGACGGTGTCGATCAGCACCTCGGCCTCTTGCGACGGCGCTTCGATGCCGGATCGCCACTCGACGACGTCGACACCCGAAGGCAAGCCATGGTCGGCGGACGCATCCGCCACCACCGCGCAGACCTTCGCACCGATCTCGAGCGCGAGCTGCACCGCGAGCGAGCCGACCGCACCGCTCGCGCCCGTGACCATCACGCGTTCGCCTGCGCGCACGCGCGCCACTTCATGCAACGCGACCCAGGCCGAGGTGCAGGGCGAGAAGAAGGCCGAGCCCAGTGCCATGTCGAGGCCCTCGGGCAGTTCGCCGAGCGCGGCATCGGGCGCGTCGGCGATCTCGCACCAGGTGCCATCGAACAGCGTGCCGAGGCCGCTGCCGCGCAGCCACACGCGCTGACCCGGCGCGAAGCGTTCGCTGTGGATCACGATGCCCGCGCCCTCGACGCCGGGCGTGTAGGGCAAGGGCGGCGGGCGCAGGAAACCGCCGCGCCACACGGTGCGATCGATGTGGCCGACGGTCGCGGCCTGCATGCGCACCAGGCTGCGGCCCGGCGCGGGCACGGGATCGGGCCGCTCCTCGATGCGCGGCGGCTCGCCCCATTGCGCGATGCGCACGGCCTTCATGCGAGACCCGCGAGGAAGTCGTCCACGCAGCGCGCGAAGGCTTCGGGCAACTGGTCGGGCAGCGGCACCATGCCGCCTTCGATGTCGGCGATGCGCACGCTGGCCGCGTGGCGCAGATGCTGCGCGAGTTCCTGCGCATGCGGCGAGGCGAAGGGGTCCTCGGGCGCGCGCACGATCAGCACGGGCTGCGTGACGCGATCGATGCGCTCTTCCATGCGGTACGAGGCCACGGCACGATGGCCTTCCTCGAGCCGCCGGCCGACCTTGAGCGCATCGAGCACGAAGGCCTCGAGCAGCTCGGGCCGGTGGGGTGGATAGAAACCCTGCCGCTTGCCCCACAGCGCCGCGAGATGGCTGCCGTCTTCGCTGGGCGCGACCTCGTCGATCGGCGGACGCTCGGCGCGCGCACGGCGAAAGGCTTCGTCGGTGTAGGGCGTCGAGGACAGCACCAGCGCGCGCACGCGCTCGCCGAGCGCGGCCGCGAGTTCGATCGCGACCACGCCGCCCGTGTGATGGCCGACCACGGCGATGCGTTCGATGCGCAGCGCATCGAGCAACTCGGCCGCGACGCGGGCCCAGTGCGCGATCGAGGCGGGCTCGCTGCCCGCGGCCGAATCGCCGAAGCCCACGGTGTCCATTGCGATCGCGCGATGCCGCGTCCCGAGCAGGGGCAGCACCGCTTCGTACTCGCGCCAGCTGCGCGGCGACTGGTGCAGCAGCAGCACCGGCGGCGCATCGATGGCGCCGCAGCTCGCGTAGTGCACCTGCCCGACCGACAGATCGGCGAAGGCGCGGCGGATGGTCGGCGTCATGGCAGCGTGCGCTCGGCCGCGGGCCGCCAGAGGCCCGCATGGCGCAGCATGCCGAGCGTGCGCGAGAGCACGTCGCGGCGGTAGGCGGCGGTGTCGGTGCCTTCGTAGGCATAGAAGCCGCTGCCGCTCTTGAGGCCGAGCCGCCCCTCCTCCACCATGCGGTCGACGATGGCCGGCGCGGTGTAGCGCCCCTTGTCGATCGAGGCCGACATCTCGCGGCTCGCGTGGTGCAGGATGTCGCAGCCGCCGAAGTCGATGAACTCGACCACGCCGAGCGCCGCGAAGCGCAGGCCGAGGCCGTGGCGCGTGGCCTTGTCGATCTCTTCGGCGGTGGCGGCGCCCTCTTCGATCATTCGCGCGGCCTCGTTCATGATCAGCGCCTGCAGCCGCGGCACGATGTAGCCGGGCGTGGGCCCGCACACCACGGGCAGCTTGCCGATCGCTTCCATGATCTCGCGCGTGCGCGCCAGCACGGCGGGGTCGGTGCCCGGATGGCAGCTCAGTTCGACCACCGGGATCACGTAGGCCGGATTGAGCCAGTGCATGTTGAGGAAACGCTCGGGCCTGCGCACCAGCGCCGCGAGCTGCGTGACCAGGATGCTGCTGGTGGTCGAGGTCAGGATCGCGTCGTCGCGGCAATGGGCGTTGATCTGTTCGAAGGCCTCGCGCTTGGCCGCCAGCGTTTCGGGCACGCCCTCGAACACCAGCTCGGCCTGCGCGAGCGCCGCCGGTGCCTGCGCCGCGCGCACGTACTGCACGCGCGCCGCGATGGCCTCGGCCTGCGCCGCATCGATCACGCCGAGTTGCGCCAGGCCCGCGAGGCTGGCCGCGATCTCCTGCCGTGCCTCGTCGTGCAGCTTGTTCCAGGCCTCCTCGCCGCGCACGCGCAGGTCGACCAGCGCGATGCGATGGCCCGCGTAGGCGAAGGCGATCGCGATGCCGCGGCCCATGCGCCCCGCGCCGACCGCGGCGAAGCGGACCGGCTCATTCGCCATCGTGCAGCCTCTGGCGCAGCGCGTCGGCCGACAGGTCCGCGAGGCCCAGGGTCTCGAAGCTGCGCGGCCCCTGGCGCAGGTCGCGGCCGAGGAAGCCGCCGACGATCGCGAGCAGGCCGTGGGCGATGGGTGCATCGACGCCCGCATGCCTTGCGGCCGAGGCGAGGAAGGCCAGGCCGAGCTCGGTGTCTTCCGTGATGTAGCGGTGGCCGTGCAGGTCGATGTTCTCGCGCCAGTCGCCTGATTTCACGAGCTGCTTGTGGGCGTCGCCGTACATCCAGCGGTCGTTGTCGTAGTGGTCGGCCAGCGGATAGTGCGGGCCGCCATGGCCAAAGGCTTCGCGCACCGCGATGCGCTCGCGGTCGAGCTGGTCGGTCACGGCGCGCACCGCGGGCTGCGTGCCTTCGTTGTGGATGTCCCAGCGCTCGAAGTGCTGCAGCGGCGCGGCATTCATCACCATCAGCGGCGGATGGATGACCGGGCCGGCATTCATCAGCGCGCCCGAGAGCGCGTCGCCGCAGCCGTGCACGCTCGGGTAGGCCACGCGGATGGTGTCGATCGCCTGCGCGGCCTTGCGTGCCGGATAGACGCCGGTGGGCAGGCGGATCGCGCGGATGGTGACATTGACCTCGCGCTCGCCGTGCTTGCGCGCCAGGTAGGGCAAGGTGCCGGTCTCGGCCCAGGCCACGTCGGCGCGGTTGCCGGCCTCGCGCACGGTGCGCGCCATCACGTAGCTGCCGAAGGTGCCGGGCGGCAGGAACACCACCTGGCCGTCGACCAGGTGCGGCGCCATGGCGCGCGCGATGAAGTCCTGCGCGATGGCCGGGGTCGGCAGCACGATCAGTTCGGCATCGCGCAGCGCCGCGCCGATGTCGGCGGTGGGCAGCGCAATGGGCACCTCGCGCACGCCGCGCGCATCCTTGAGCACGATGCTGCCGCTGTCGATGACCGGCTGCAGCGCGGCCGCGTCGCGGCGCCACAGCCGCACTTCATGCCCGGCTTCGGACAGATCGGCGGCGGCCGCATAGGCTCCATGGCCGCCACCCAGGATCGCGATTTTCATGGTCGAAGGGTCGAAAAGCTGAGGTTGATGAACCGGCAGCCGACGATGCGGAACCGGAATGCAGGACTGCGCGCGTCCAATACATTACTTTTCATCAATTCAGACGTCAACCAAAATCGGCGCCTTCGACTGCTCGCAAACCCCCAATGCAAAAAGCCCGCGTTCCGGAGAACGCGGGCTTTGCGAGCAGCTCGAGGGCCGATCAGCGGCTGGGCTTGAAGGCGCGCTTCTGCGCGTCGCGCGGCACGAACACCTTGCCGGGGCCGCCGGCGTGGCCCGGGCCCTTGCGGGGCGCGAAGCCGTCGTTGCGCGGTGCGAAGCCGCCTTCGTTGCGCGAACCGCCGCTGCGGGCGCCGAAGCCTTCGTTGCGGCTGCCGCCGGCATTGCCGCGCGGTGCGCTGTCGCCCCAGCCCGGCTTGCGGCCGAAGCCGGCCGACTCGTCACGGTCGCGGCCGCCGCCGAAACCGGCGTTCTGGCCACCGCCGAAGCCGCCGCGCGGCGCGCCGCCGGCCGGGCCGCGTGCATTGCGGTCGTTGAAGCCGCTGGCGTTGGCGTAGCCGTTGCCACCGCCATTGCCGCCGCGGTAGCCACCGCCGCCGTTGCCCTGGCGACGATCGCCGCCACGGCCGCGGCCGCCGAAGTCGCCCTGCGGGCGCGATTGCGGCATGCGCTGCTGCGGTTCCATGCCGGGGATCACCTCGGCCTTGAACTGCTGGCGGCTGTACTGCTCGATGTCCATGATGCGGCGGCGGTCGCGGAACTCGGCGAAGGTGATCGCCAGGCCGTCGCGGCCGGCACGGCCGGTGCGGCCGATGCGGTGGGTGTAGTCCTCGGCCTTCATCGGCAGGCCGAAGTTGAAGACGTGGGTGATGGTCGGCACGTCGATGCCGCGCGCGGCCACGTCGGTCGCCACCAGGATCTGCACCTGGCCCTGGCGCAGCGCCATCAGGCGGCGGTTGCGCAGGCCCTGGCTCAGCGCGCCGTGCAGCGCCACGGCGCTGAAGCCGTCCTGCTGCAGGTCGTTGGCGAGGCCGTCGCATTCCACCTGGGTGCTGGCGAACACGATCGCCTGGTTGATGCTGGTGTCGCGCAGCCAGTGGTCGAGCAGCTTGCGCTTGTGGGCGGCGTTGTCGGCCCAGAACAGCGACTGCTTGATGTTGGCGTGCTTTTCCTGCGGGCTGTCGATGGTCACGCGCTGCGGCTCGCGCATCACGCGCTGGGCCAGCTGCTGGATGCGCGGCGCGAAGGTGGCGCTGAACATCATGGTCTGCTGGCGCTCGATGGTGAGCTGGTTGACTTCGGCCAGGTCGTCGGCGAAGCCCAGGTCGAGCATGCGGTCGGCCTCGTCGACCACCAGGAACTTGACCTTGTCGAGCTTGATCTGCATCGAGCGCTGCAGGTCGAGCAGGCGGCCCGGCGTGGCGACCACGAGGTCGGCGTTCTGCAGGCGCGCGATCTGCAGCTGGTAGGGCATGCCGCCCACCACGTTGGCGATGCGCAGGCCACGGCAGTGGCGCACCAGTTCGATGGCGTCGTGCGCGACCTGCTGCGCGAGTTCGCGCGTCGGGCACAGCACCAGGGCGCCGGGGGTGGCGGCCTTGAAGTTGCGGTTGCTGGTCGGGTTGACGCGCTTGGGCCGCTTCGGCGGCGCTTCGCCGCGTTCGGCGGCTTCGGCCGCGAGGCGGTCGAATTCGGCGCGCTCGGCGGCGGCGGCTTCGGCCTGGCGGCGGATCAGCGTGTGCAGCACGGGCAGCAGGAAGGCCGCGGTCTTGCCGCTGCCGGTCTGGCTCGAGACCATCAGGTCGACGAAACGGGCCGACTCGTCGCCGCGGGCCAGCGGGATCACCTTTTCCTGCACGGTCGTGGGCTGGTGGAAGCCCAGGTCCACGACGGCGGCGATCAGTTCGGGTGCGAGGCCCAGCGGAATGAATCCGTTGGGGCCGCGCGGTGCCTCGGGTGCGTCGGACGTCTGCGCGTCCTGATCGGCGACCTCGAGGGCTTCGTTGGCCTCGGTGCTGGCGGCGTCGAGCGCCTCGAGCACGGGCACTTCGGAGGTGACAGCGGAAAATTCGTTGTTGTGAATCGATTGCACAGGCGCGAGCTCGCCCTGCGCTTCAAAAGCGTCGGTCATGAATGTCAAATTTCAAACGCGAGCGCAGCCGTGGGCGGCGCCCCGTTGGTGGTTAAAAACATCAACCATCCAACGACATTCAGCTTCCGGTTCTGAAACCCGAGGCTGCGGCCCTTTTTGATCGATCCATGCGATCGGGCGCGGTGTGCAAGATAGGGAGATGCGGGATATGCCGGCGGGGAACCGATTCTGCTCATGCACGCGCCACTCTTTTGGAGAATGGCCGGGCACCCCGGTCAGCGAAGCCCACGATTATGACATGCATCGGGGTTTTTACCTAATCCCCGAATGCAATGGGATTTTTGGCCGTTGTTTCGGCCCACCAGAGCTCAGTCGGTCAGGCGCAGGAAGGTCTCGCGGTAGTGCGCCAGTTCCTCGATCGACTCGTGCACGTCGGCCAGCGCCGTGTGGGCCTGCTGCTTCTTGAAGCTGGTGAAGGCCGAGGGCTTCCAGCGCTTGGCGAGTTCCTTGAGCGTGCTGACGTCGAGGTTGCGGTAGTGGAAGTAGGCCTCGAGCTTGGGCATGTACTTCACGAGGAAGCGCCGGTCCTGCCCGATGGTATTGCCGCACATCGGCGAACCGCTCCTGGGCACGTAGCGCGCGATGAATTCGATCAGCTGCTGCTCGGCCGTGGCTTCGTCGACGGTGGAGGCCTTGACCTTGTCGATCAGGCCGCTGCGGCCGTGCGTGCCCTTGTTCCAGGCATCCATGCCGTCGAGCACGGCGTCGCTCTGGTGGATGACCAGCACCGGGCCGTCGATGCGCGGCGTGAGGTCGGGGCCGGTGATGACCACGGCGATCTCGAGCAGGCGTTCCTTCTCGGGATCGAGCCCGCTCATCTCGCAATCGAGCCAGACCAGGTTCTGGTCGCTTTTCTTCAGGGTGGGGAGCGCTGCGGCGGGCGTGGAGGCGGAGGATTCGGGCATCGAGGGATTGTCGCCGATGGTCCTGGGGCCTTGGATGCGAGGACTAAACTCCGCCCCCTATGTCCTATTCGCTCCTCTTCACCATCGCCTTTGCCGCCGCGCTGGTGGCCGGCCTGCTCGTGAAGTTCTGGCTGGCCTCGCGGCAGGTGCGGCACGTGGCGCGGCATCGCGGCGAGGTGCCCGAGGCCTTCGCGCAGACGATCAGCCTCTCGGCGCACCAGAAGGCGGCCGACTACACCGTGGCCAAGGCGCGCTTCGGACTGATCGAGATGGCCTGGGGCACGGCGCTGCTGCTGGGCTGGACCCTGCTCGGTGGCCTCGACCTGCTCAACAAGGTGCTGCTGGCCTGGCTCGGCGGCGGCATGGTGCAGCAGCTGGTGCTGCTGGCGGCCTTCGCGGCCATCGGCGGCCTGCTCGAACTCCCGTTCACGCTGTGGCAGACCTTCAGGCTCGAGGAACGCTTCGGCTTCAACAAGATGACCTGGGGCCTCTGGCTGCGCGACACGGCGGTCTCGACACTGGTCGGCGCGGCCATCGGGCTGCCGATCGCGGCGCTGATCCTGTGGATCATGGGCGCGACCGGCACGCTGTGGTGGCTCTGGGCCTGGGCCGCGTGGATGGGCTTCAACCTGCTGCTGATGCTGGTCTATCCGATGTTCATCGCGCCGATCTTCAACAAGTTCCAGCCGCTGGACGATCCGACGCTGAAGAACCGCGTCACCGCGCTCATGAGCCGCTGCGGCTTCCGCGCCAAGGGCCTGTTCGTGATGGACGGCAGCCGGCGCAGCGCGCATGCCAATGCCTACTTCACCGGCTTCGGCGCCAGCAAGCGCGTGGTGTTCTACGACACCCTGCTGCGCCAGCTCAATGCCGACGAGGTCGAGGCGGTGCTCGCGCACGAGCTCGGCCACTTCAAGCACCGCCACATCGTCAAGCGGCTGGTCGCGATGTTCGCGCTGAGCCTCGCGGGCTTCGCGCTGCTGGGCTGGGTCTCGACCCAGGCCTGGTTCTACACCGGCCTGGGCGTGCAGCCCAACATGTCGATGGCCGCGCCCAACAGCGCGCTGGCGCTGCTGCTGTTCATGCTCGCGGTGCCGGTGTTCGGCTTCTTCGTCGCGCCGCTGTCGGCGCGGCTGTCGCGCAAGCACGAGTTCGAGGCCGATGCCTACGCCATCGCGCAGACCAGCGGCGCCGACCTCTCGGCCGCGCTGCTCAAGCTCTACCAGGACAACGCCTCCACGCTCACCCCCGATCCGGTGTTCGTCAAGTTCTACTACTCCCACCCGCCCGCCTCCGAGCGCCTCGCGCGCATGCTGGCGACCGCCTGAGCGCCATCTCTTTTCCGTCTCCCCGCACCCCTTTTCGAAAGCAGCGCCATGAGCACCGCCAGCATGTTGAAGATCAAGGACTGGAAGTCCATCCCCCGCAAGGCGCTGAGCGCGACCGAGATCGTCTCGGCGCTGGCACGGCTCGAAGGCTGGAAGCTCAGCGGCGACGGCGCGAACGTCGCGATCGAGAAGACCTACAGCTTCACGAACTACTTCGAGACCATCGCCTTCGTGAATGCGCTGGCGATGGTGGCCCATACGCAGGACCACCACCCCGACCTGTCGGTGCACTACAACCGCTGCGTGGTGCGCTTCAACACGCACGACGTCGGTGGCATCTCGGTCACCGACTTCGATTGCGCACGCCAGGCCGATGCGCTGCTGGCGGCCGCTCCCGCCGCATGACCGGAGCGATCGCCTTTGGCTAAGCCGGGCCGCGAGCGCCAGCAGGGCCGTGCCTCGGCCGACGCGCTGAACGACGGCCTCGTGGTGGCCAGCCACGGCCGCCACTGCCTGGTCGAGACGCCCGAAGGCGAACGACGCATCTGCCATCCGCGCGGCAAGAAGAGCCAGGCCGTGGTCGGTGACCGCGTGCGCTGGCAGGCCAGCGAGGACGAAGGCACGATCGAGCAGGTGGTGCCGAGGCGCAACCTGTTCTACCGCCAGGACGACATCCGCACCAAGTCCTTCGCGGCCAACCTCGACCATGTGCTGATCCTGATCGCGGCCGAGCCCGAGTTCTCCGAACACCAGCTCGCGCGCGCCCTGATCGCGGCCGAGGCCGAGCGCATCACGCCGATCATCGCGCTCAACAAGAGCGACCTGGTCGAGCCCTTCGAGCGCGCCTGGCGCAAGCTCGCGCCCTACCGGCGCATGCACCACGGCGTGCTGCCGCTGTCGCTCAAGGCCTCGGGCGAGGTCGACCATGCCTCGCTCACGCAGCGCCTCGCGGGCAAGACCACGCTGGTGCTCGGCCCCTCGGGCGCGGGCAAGAGCACGCTGATCAACCTGCTGGTGCCGGGCGCCACCGCGCTCACCGGCGAGATCTCGCAGGCGCTCAATTCGGGCAAGCACACCACCACCAGCACCACCTGGTACTGGGTCGACGCGGCGCGCAGCACCGCGCTGATCGACTCGCCGGGCTTCCAGGAATTCGGCCTCAACCACATCGCGCCGATGCAGCTCGCGGGCCTGATGCCCGACATCGCCGAGCATGCGGGCGACTGCAAGTTCTACAACTGCACTCACCTGCACGAGCCGGGCTGCGGCGTGATCGCGCATGTGGAATCGGCGGCCAACGACGGGCCGATCAGCGCCTCGCGCTACAGGATCTACGGCGACCTGTTCGCGGAGCTCAGCGAGACGCGCTACTGAGCCTGCAGGATCTCGCGCAGCCGCTCCACCAGCACGCTGCACTGCGCGCGCGTGCCGATGCTGATGCGCAGGTACTGCGCGATGCGCGGCTGGCGAAAGTGCCGCACCAG
This sequence comes from Variovorax paradoxus, assembly GCA_016806145.1. NCBI lineage: Bacteria > Pseudomonadati > Pseudomonadota > Betaproteobacteria > Burkholderiales > Comamonadaceae > Variovorax > Variovorax paradoxus. The sequence goes on along the minus strand of CP063166.1, from coordinate 1,965,383 downwards.
CACCGAGCGCTCGCGCAGCGCGGCGGCCAGTTCGGCGGCGTCGCGCGAGGGATGCCGCGCGAACACGAAATTGGTCTGCGAGGGCAGCACCTCGAAGCCCAGGTCCTCGAGCTGCAGCACCAGTCCCTCGCGGGTGTCGACCACGTCGTCGCGCGTCTTGCGGAACCAGTCCTCATCGTCGAGCGCCGCCACGGCGCCGGCGCTCGCGAGCCGGTCGAGCGGGTAGGAGTTGAAGCTGTCCTTCACGCGCACCAGCGCATCGATCAAGTGCGCCTGACCGCAGGCGAAGCCCACGCGCAGGCCGGCCAGCGAACGCGACTTCGAGAGCGTCTGCACCACCAGCAGATTGGGATGGTGCGGGATCAGCGAGAGCGCGCTCTCGGCGCCGAAGTCGACGTAGGCCTCGTCCACCAGCACCACGCGCTCGGGGCAGGCACGCAGCAGTTCCTCGATGCGCGCCAGCGGCAGGCCGATGCCGGTGGGCGCGTTCGGATTGGCGACGACGACACCCGCACAGCCTTCGCGCGCGCGATCGGCCATGGCATCGATGTCGATGCGCAGACCTTCGTCGACCGGCACTTGCTCGCAGGCGATGCCGTAGAGCTGCGCATAGACGCGGTAGAAGCTGTAGCTGATGTCGGGCATCAGCAGTGGTTCATCCTGCTGGAAGAAGGCGAAGAAGGCGTGGGCCAGCACCTCGTCGGAACCGTTGCCCGCGAAGACCTGCTCGACCGCGAGCCCGTGGCGGCGCTCGATGGCTTCGCGCAAGGCCATCGACGTGGGGTCGGGGTAGAGCTCGAGGCCGTTCTCGGCCGCCTCGCGGATCGCCTGGACGGCGCGCGGCGATGGCGGGTACGGGTTCTCATTGGTGTTGAGCTTCACGAGGTCCCGGATGCGCGGCTGCTCGCCGGGCACGTAGGGCTCGAGGTCCGCGATGCGCGGGCTCCAGAACGAAGGCGCGCGCTTCGCCGCCGGATCGGTCAGATCGGCCATGGACTCAGCCCAGCAGCCGCGCGAGCGTCAGCAGCGCGAGCAGCACCATCCACATCACGACCGAGCGCCAGACCAGGCCCACCACGCTGCGCAGGTGGCCGGGCTCGGGCTCGCGGCCCGGCGTGCTGCCGCTGTCGGTGCGCCGGGTGTCGGCGAAGGATTCGCCGGCCTGCGCGCGCGGCAGCGGATCGACGCTGGGAATCGGCCGCAGCCGGCCGCCGCCCAGGCGCACGTTGACCGCGCCCGAGGTGGCCGCGAGGATCACGCCGTCGTTCTCGCTCGGAAAGCGGCGCGCGTCGTTGCGCCAGCAGTCGATGGCTTCCTCGAAGCTGCCCACCACCGCGAAGCCCAGCGCCGTGATGCGCGCGGGCAGCCAGTCGATCGCATGCCAGGCGCCCTCGGCGGCCTGCTGCACCGATTCGCTCGAGGGCTGGACGGCCGCGCCGTTCTTGTGCAGCCAGTAGCGCGCGACGAATTCGCTCATGCGGTAGAAGACCGCGCCGGCCGGCCCCAGGCCGACCGCGGCGAGCACCGAGAACCAAGCCAGCACGCCGAACACGTGGCGATGCGCGGCGATCACCGAATGCTCGATCACGTGGCGCACGATCTCGCTGCGCGGCAGTTCGGCGGCGTCCACGCCCTGCCAGTGCGCGAGCAGCGAGCGCGCCAGCGGTTCGTCGCCTTCGTCGAGCGCGTCGCGGATGTCGGTGAAGTGGTGGCTGAACTGGCGAAAGCCCAGGGTGACGTAGAGCACCGCAATGCTCCAGAGCACCGCGAACGGCAGCCCCAGCGTGAGCACCAGCAGCCAGTGGATGCCGAGCGCGAGCAGCGTCGGCACGAAGACGGCGAGGCCCCAGGCGATCCATCCATGGTGCGGCTTGCCCGCGTCGAAGTTGCGGCTGGTCCAGCGCGTCCATGCGAGCACGCCGCCATACACGGGGTTGTGCGGGGCCAGCGGCCGCACCTGCTCGATCAGCAACGCACACAGGATGGCGAAGAAGCTCATCCAGAGATGATAGCGAGACAGCCCCGTCGTTCGGGGCTTGCGGACCTATGAGGCCAACAGAACTCGCCGTTTCTTCAGGCGGCTCAGGCGCTCAGGAAGCGGTAGAGATTGCGCAGCATGCCGGCCGTGGCGCCCCAGACGAAGCGCTCCTCGCTGCCGTCCTGGTAGGGCATGGAGTACCAGTGGCGCTGCGTGCCATCGCCCGCGGGCACGGCATGGCGGCGGTGGTTGGCCGGGTCCATGAGCCAGCCCAGCGGGACCTCGAAGGCCTGCGCGACCTCGTAGGGATTGATCGTGAGCTCGAAGCCGGGCTCGACCAGCGACACCACCGGCGTGACGATGAACGAGGTCACCGTGGTGTAGGTCGGCAGGCTGCCGAGCACTTCGATGTAGCTGGCCGACAGGCCGACCTCTTCCCAGGCCTCGCGCAGCGCGGCGGCCGCGATGTTGGCGTCTTCGGGATCAACGCGGCCGCCCGGGAACGCGACCTGGCCCGAATGGGTCGACAGGTTCGCGGTGCGCTCGGTGAGCAGCACGGTCGGGCCCTGCGGGCGTTGCACGATCGGCACCAGCACGGCGGCCTGCGCGGGCTCGCGGCCGGTCATGCGCGGCTCGCGGCGCAGTTCGGGCGCCCAGGCCGGCGGCGTGGCGAAACGCGCGCGCAGCGCCTGCGCCGTCAGCTGCTCCAGCGCCACCGCGGGCAGCCCGTCGGCCGCGCCGCCGCCCACCACCGGGACCTTGCGCGGGTCGAATGGCGGCAGCATCGTGGGCGCGACGGCATTGACGGGTTCGGAGGTGGCGGAGGACATGGACGGAGCGGCGCTGGAGGCGGTCAAGTGATCGATCGTGAGGCGAAGGGTGGATGGACGGAAGGAAAACGGAGGCGAGAACGCAAAAAGCCGCCAGAGCGGCGGCTTTTTCGCAACAGGCAAGCCTGCGGGCAGCTTACGCGGCCGAGGCGTTCGACGACTTGCCCGGCAGCTTTTCCTTGATGCGAGCCGAACGGCCGCTGCGGTCGCGCAGGTAGTACAGCTTGGCGCGGCGCACGTCGCCGCGGCGCTTGACCTCGATGTTGGCGATCAGCGGGCTGTAGGTCTGGAAGGTACGTTCCACGCCTTCGCCGCTGGAGATCTTGCGCACGGTGAAGCCGCTGTTGAGGCCACGGTTGCGCTTGGCGATCACCACGCCTTCGTAGGCCTGCACGCGCTTGCGGGTGCCTTCGACGACGTTCACGCTGACGATGACCGTGTCACCGGGCATGAAATCGGGGATGGTCTTGCCGAGACGGGAAATTTCTTCCTGCTCGAGGGTCTGGATGAGGTTCATGATTTCCTGAAATCGATCGTGTCCGCGCTGCACAAAAGGCGTCGTTGGCGCAGTCATGCGGGATGACTTCGCACCGGACGCGGCCGGCCAGAGGATCGGGGAGCCCGCGATTATAGCTTTTTTTTGAGCACCGCCTCATCGGCGGCGTTCAGGCGGCCGGCAGCGCGGGCCGCGTCTATCAATTCGGGGCGTTCCCGGGCGGTGATCGCCAGCCGCTGGTCGCGGCGCCAGCGCTCGATCTGCGCATGGTGGCCCGACATCAGCGGCGCCGGCACGCCCTGCCCGTTCCACTGCTCGGGCCGCGTGTAGTGCGGGCAATCGAGCAGGCCGTCGAGCGCGGGATTGAAGCTGTCCTGCACATGGCTGGCCTCGTCGCCGAGCACGCCGGGCTGCAGCCGCGCCACCGCGTCGAGCAGTGCCATCGCGGGGATCTCGCCGCCCGACAGCACGAAGTCGCCGAGGCTGACCTGGTGCGTGACATGGGCGTCGATGAAGCGCTGGTCGATGCCCTCGTAGCGGCCGCAGACCAGCACCGCGCCCTCGCTGGCCGACCAGCGCTCGACCGCCTCGTGGCGCAGCGCCTCGCCGATCGGCGAGAACAGCACCACCGGGGCCGGCGTGCCGCGCGCGGCCTGCGCCGCGGCCAGGCAGGCCGACAGCGGCTCGGCCATCATCACCATGCCGGGGCCGCCGCCGAACGGGCGGTCGTCCACGCGCTTGTAGTTGCCGGGCGCATAGTCGCGCGGATTCCACAGCACCACCTCGACCTGCTTCGATTCGTAGGCGCGGCGCGTCACGCCGCTGGCCATGAAGGGCGCGAACAGTTCGGGAAACAGCGTGAGGATGTCGAAGCGCATGCGCGCGGACCGCGGCGGCGGGGCCGGGGTCAGTAGTCGGGCTGCCAGTCGACCGTGATGCGCCGGCCCGCGAGATCGACGCCATCGACGAAGGCCGAGACGAAGGGCACCATGCGCTCGACGGCCTTGCCGTCCTGCTCGGCCGCGATCACCAATGTGGTCTGCGGGCCGGAGGCGAGCAGCTCGCGCACCGTGCCAAGCACGATGCCCTCGCGGTTCACGACCTCGAGGCCGATCAGGTCGACCCAGTAGTACTCGTCGTCGCCGGTGCTCGGGAAGCTCGAGCGCGGCACGAACACCCGCGCGCCACGCAGCGCCTCGGCCGCGTTGCGGTCGGGCACGTCACGCGACGAGGCGACGATGCAGTCGGAGTGTTCCTTGGCTTCGCTGATCGCGAGCCGGAAGGCGGTGGTCGCCGAAGCCCCGGGGGCCTGCAGGAACCAGCGCTTGGAAGAAAAAAGCGCCTCGGGTTGGGCGCTGTGGGGCAGGACCTTGAACCAGCCCTTGATGCCCCAGGCATCGGCGATGCGTCCGACTTCGATCGCATCCGCCGGCAATTCGGCGGCTTCGAGCGCGGGCAGCATCGCCGGTGGCCGCGCTGCTTAGGCGGCAGCCTTGGGAGCGGCAGCGGCGGCTTGACGGATCAGGCGCGCGACGGTGGGCGACGGCTGGGCGCCGACGCTCTTCCAGTACGTCAGGCGGTCCTGAGCGATGCGGATGCTTTCCTCGTTTTCCTTGGCGGTCGGGTTGTAGAAACCCAGGCGCTCGATGAAACGGCCATCGCGGCGAACGCGCTTGTCCGACACGACGATGTTGAAGAACGGACGGCCTTTGGCACCGCCACGGGAGAGTCGAATGACGACCATGATTTATCCTTGGGTGGGTCGCAGGCCTTCGTGTTTGAAGATGAAAACCTGCTCACGATGTTCTTCCAGCGTCGAGACACGCGACATGGCCACCCGGCCAGCGACACGCTGAAAAGCCCACGATTATAGCCCGCACCGCGTTCCGGCTGAGAATTCCTGCCTGCACTGGCTCATTTCCGGCATTTCCGCCTCCCAATTTCCCCTCATGACAACGATCCGCCCCAGCCGCGAAGACGACATTCCGGCGATCGCCGCCATCTACGCACACCACGTGCTGCACGGCACCGGCACCTTCGAGACCGAGCCGCCCTCGCCCACCGAGATGGCCGCCCGGCGCGCCGACGTGCTGGGCAAGGGGCTGCCCTACCTGGTCGCCGAGCGCGACGGCGAACTGCTCGGCTTCGCCTACTGCAACTGGTTCAAGCCGCGCCCGGCCTACCGCTACTCGGCCGAGGACTCGATCTACCTGGCGGAGGCCGCGCGCGGCCAGGGCCTGGGCGCGCGGCTGCTGGCCGCCCTCGCCGAGGCGGCCGAGGCCGCCGGCGTGCGCAAGCTGATCGCGGTGATCGGCGACTCGGCCAATGCCGGCTCGATCGGCGTGCACCGCGGCCAGGGCTTCACCCAGGTCGGCGTGCTCAAGGACTGCGGCTGGAAGTTCGGCCAGTGGCGCGACGTCGTGCTGATGGAAAAGAGCATCGGCGAAGGCAGCAGCACCCGTCCCGAATGAACGAAGCAACGAAAGCAGGATCGAGCACCGCATGAAAAGCAAGACGACCACGGCCTGGCTGGCCTTCCTGGGCGGCCCGCTGGGCCTGCACCGCTTCTACCTGCGCGGACTCGGCGACTGGCTCGGCTGGCTGCTGCCGATCCCGACCGCGCTGGGCCTCTACGGCGTCGAGCGCGTGCGCATGTACGGCGTCGACGACGGCTGGAGCTGGGTGCTGATCCCCTGCCTCGGCTTCACCATCGCCGGCTGCGCGCTCACGGCCATCGTCTACGGCCTGATGACGCCCGAGAAGTGGAACGCGCGCTACAACGCCGGCGCCGCCCTCGACGCGGAACCGGGGCGCACGAGCTGGGCCACCATCGGCGCGGTGGTGCTGGCACTGTTCTTCGGCAGCACGATCCTCATGGCGAGCATCGTGTTCAGTTTTCAGCGCTACTTCGAGCACCAGGTCGAAGAGGGCCGGAAGATTTCCCAGTAGATCCGGGAGGAGGTACCCGGCGCCGACACCGGGTACCAACCAAAAAAACCACCCGACCAGAGCCGGGTGGCAAACCTTGGAGACAAAAAAGACGCGGAAATCAGAAGCTGTGACGCAGACCGAAGTCGTAGCCCGTCGACGAGCGCGGTGCCCAGCCGGCGGTGGCCAGGTAGGCCGGGGCGCCACCGGTGGTCACGCGACCGAAGACGGTCGGGTTGTTCTGACCGTCCTTGATGCGCACGCGAGCGAGCGTGGCATACAGCGCGGTGCGCTTCGACAGGTTGTGCACGTAGCCGATCGCGAACTGGTTGGCCTTGGTCGACAGCTCGGGGTTGCCGAACAGCGCGAGGGCCGGGTTCACGACGGGGTTCTGGCCCGCCTTGTACTTCAGGTAGCCGTACGAAGCCTTGATCTGGCCCGGGCCCACCGGCACGCTGACGCCGAGCAGGAAGCCGTCGTACTTGTCGGTCACGCTGTTGACGTAGTTCAGGGCACCCAGGGTGGTGACGTTGTCGAACTTGTTGCGGGCCGACGAGTATTCGCCGAACAGCTTCGCCGCGCCGAGGTCGTAGCTCGCGCCGAGGTTGAAGGTGTTGATGCGGTTCTTGAACGCTTGCGCGGCCAGTGCCGGGGTCAGGACCGTGGTCGCGGTCAGCGGCGTGGAGTCCTTGTTGTCCGAGCCGTACGACACAGCCACGTCGAGCGGGCCGTTGGCATAGCCGACGCGACCGCCGAAGTACGAACCGCGCTTGGACGGCGACTCGATCACGTTCTCGTCGAACTTCACGTTCTCGTGCAGCGCGTACTGGAACTGGCCGTAGAAACCACCGAGGTTCGGCGGCAGGAAGTAGCCGATGCTGTTGCTGGCGCGCGCGTAGTTGTCGCTGGCCGACGCGCCGTTGGGAGCGGTGCCGCCCTTGCGCGACAGCGAGTCGCCGACGCGGCTGATCAGGCTCGTGCCCACGCCACGCAGACCGAAGGGATCGAACACGTTGTCGTTCCAGTAGGTGGGCGTGTAGTCGCGGCCGAGGCGGATTTCGCCGAAGCCACCCGACAGGCTCACGGTGGAGCGACGGTCGAACGCGGCGACGCCGGTCTTGCCGTCGTCGTTGGTGATGCCCGATTCGAGCCAGAAGCTCGCTGCCAGGCCACCGCCCAGATCTTCGGTGCCGCGGAAACCGAGGCGGCTGGAGCTGCTGCTGCCGTTCGCCAGGGCCGTCTGGCTCTGCTTGCGCGAGGCGCCGAACAGCAGCGGGTTCGTGCCGCGGTACTCGCTCTTGGTCGAGTAGTTGCTCACGCTCGCATCGACCACGCCGAACAGCGTCACCGACGATTGAGCAGCCGCTCCGCCGGCCGCCAGCACGGCGGCCAATGCCACCAGGGATTTTTTCATTTCAGCTTCCTCTTTCTTAAGCACAACAAGCGTCCTGGGCGGTCCTTGAAGAGACCACCCCGGAACGGGGGGACACCGGGGATTCCGCGGCGGCTTGCCGCGGTTTCTCGCGCGCATCGGATCGCGTTTCATGCGGCGCCGGCGTGGGACCGGCTCCGAGCGACCTTGCACGCGATGCATCTGCAATCGGGTGCAGCGATGGTCTCGTCCGAGGGTGAAGAGTCCGTGACAACCCTTAGAGCCCGTCGATGGCATCGGGACTCTTTGGCGCGATAACAACAGGCTCAGAAAGTTGTGCTGAAAGGCACTGCGATGCGCTGCGATCGCACGGCATCGGACAGCCGCGGTCGAGCGATGGCGAAGGAGGGACGACGGTGCGCGCAGTCGATGCGACTTCGAACTGCGCGCCGAGCAACGAGGCTCAGAAGATCTGCCAGCTCACCCAGTAGGCGATCGCCGCCACGAACGCCGACGCCGGGATCGTGAAGATCCACGCCCACACGATGTTGCCCGCCACGCCCCAGCGCACCGCGCTCGCGCGCTGCGCCGAGCCCACGCCGACGATGGCGCCGGTGATTGTGTGGGTGGTCGACACGGGAATGCCCAGCGCGGTGGCCAGGAACAGGGTGAGCGCGCCGCCGGTCTCGGCGCAGAAGCCGCCCACGGGCTTGAGCTTGGTGATCTTCTGGCCCATGGTCTTGACGATGCGCCAGCCGCCGAACATGGTGCCCAGCGCGATCGCGGCGTAGCAGCTCACGATGACCCAGGTCGGCGGTTCGGCCTCGCCGGCCGAGGCGTAGCCGGTGGCGATCAAGAGCATCCAGATGATGCCGATGGTCTTCTGCGCGTCGTTGCCGCCGTGGCCCAGGCTGTAGGCGCCGGCCGAGACCAGTTGCAGCCGCCGGAACCAGCGGTCGATGCGCGAGGGCGTGGCGCGGCGGAAGGTCCAGGCCACGATCACCATCATCAGCGAGCCGAGCAGGAAGCCCAGCACCGGCGAGACGAAGATGAAGGCCACGGTCTTCCAGATGCCCGAGGCCACGAGGCCGCTGGTGCCGGTCTTGGCGATCACGGCGCCGACGATGCCGCCGATCAGCGCATGCGAGGAACTGCTGGGGATGCCGTAGTACCAGGTGACGAGGTTCCAGCTGATGGCGCCGATCAGCGCGCCGAACACCACGTGCACGTCGACCACGCCGGGCTGGGCGATGCCCTTGCCCACGGTGGCCGCCACGCTCAGGTGGAAGACGAAGATCGCGATCAGGTTGAAGAAGGCGGCGAACACCACGGCCTGGCCGGGCCGCAGCACGCCCGTGGACACCACGGTCGCGATCGAGTTGGCGGCGTCGTGGAAGCCGTTCATGAAGTCGAACAGGATCGCGAGCGCGACCAGCACCATCACCACCCAGAGGGCGACCTGCACCGTTGCCATCGGTCGTGCCCGCTCAGGAGTTCTCGAGGACGATGCCCTCGATCACGTTGGCCACGTCCTCGCACTTGTCGGTGATCGTCTCGAGCAGCTCGTAGATCGCCTTGAGCTTGATGACCTCGCGCACGTCGGGCTCCTCGCGGAACAGCTTGCTCATGGCGCTGCGCATCACGCGGTCGGCGTCGGACTCGAGGCGGTCGATCTCCTCGCAGGTCTTCAGGGTGGCCTCGGCCACGGCCGGGTCGGCGATCTTGCCGAGGTACTTCACGGCGTCCTTGAGGCGGTCGCAGCACTTCACGCTCAGCGTGGTGAGGCGCACGATCTCGTCGGTCATGTGGCGCACGTCGTACAGCGCCATGGTCTCGGCCGAGTCCTGGATCAGGTCGGCCACGTCGTCCATGGTGTTGATGAGCTTGTGGATCTGCTCGCGGTCGATCGGCGTGATGAAGGTCTTGTGGATCAGCCGGTTGACGTCGTGCGTGACGCGGTCGGCCGCGCGCTCGGCGTTGTCGACGTCGCGGTTGTACTGCTCGCGCAGGTGCACGTCGTTGTAGTTGGTGACGAGTTGCTCGAAGGCCCGGGCCGCCTCGACGATGCGCTCGGCGTGCTGGTTGAACATCTCGAAGAAATTGCCCTCGCGGGGCAGCAGCTTGCCGAACATGGCGACTCCTGGAGGACGCCAATCACAACTTGATGACGCCTTGATGAAAAAACCCGCGAAGTTTAAACGGGCGGATCGTGCGATCCGGACCTTGGGGGGTTGATCTTTTCGTTGTAAATGCGCGAGGCACGGCGGCCGCGGCCGCATTCCGGCCCGAAAAAGAACTCAGGCCGCGCGCTTGAGCACGGGCAGCTGCCGGCCGCCGCAGATGCCGCCGAGCCGCAGCGCCACGACCAGCGCCACGACCCGCGCCACGACCAGCGCGATGGCGGCGTGGAAGGCCCAGCGACGCGGCAGGCCCGCCCCCTCCCCCGGTGGTTCGCTCAGGCGCTGGCGTCTGTGTCGCGCAGCCGCTCGATGACCTGCTTCGACACGCGCGCCAGCGCGGCCCGCGGCACCTTGTCGGGCGCGATCTCGGCCAGCGGCTTGAGCACGAAGGCGCGCTCGCGCATGCGCGGATGCGGCAGCGTGAGCGCGGGCGTGTCCTTGACCGTGTTGCCGTGCGTCAGCAGGTCGAGGTCGAGCGTGCGCGGCGCGTTCGGGAACGAGCGCTCGCGGCCGGCCTCGAGCTCGAGCAGCTGCAGGTCGGCCAGCAGCGCCTCGGCCGTGAGGCCGGTGCGCACCGCGACCACGGCGTTGATGAAGTCGGGGCCGGTGGCATCGACCGGCGCGCTGCGATAGAGCGAGGAACTGGCCGTCACGGTGGTGCGCTCGATCGCGCCGATGGCGAGCATCGCGGCGCGCACCGCCGCGGCGGCATCGCCGAGGTTGGCGCCGATCGCGATGAAGGCCTGGACCGTGGGGTACTCGTCGCGCGACCGGCTCGGGGGCCGGGCAGGACCCGAGCCGCCCGAGCGGCCGGCCGGCTTGCGCGCCGGCGCGGCACCCTTGCGGGCCGGACCGGCGGCGTTGGAACCACGGGCCGGACCGGCGGAACTGGCCCCACGGCCCGGCGCGCGGCCGGGCTTGCCATCGCCATCGCGTGCATCGCGCGGTGGCTGGCGACGACCGTCGCCGCCCCCGCGGGCTTGCGAGCCGGCGCAGCCTTGCCGCCCGGCGGGCGCTTGGCGGTACTCATTCGGATGCGGCTGGCGCGCCGCCCTCACCACCGGTGCGCGGCTTGCGGCGGCGCCGGCGCTTGCGCGGCGCGGCCATCGCCATCGGGCGGCACGGCGCCACCGGCCTCACCGTCGGCCGTCTCGTCGTCCGCGCGCTCGTCGCCGCGCGCGGCGGTGCTCCTGGCGACCACCGGCTCGGCCGCGGGCGCGGTGTTGCGCACCCGCACGCGCTGGCGCGTCTTCTGTTCGTCGCGCACCTGGTCCAGCAGGTCCTGGCGCCGCGTGTCGTCCGAGGTGCTGAACTCCTGCCACCACTCGGCGATGGCCTCGCTGACCTCGCCCACGTCGGCGCGCAGGCGCATGAAGTCGAAGGCGGCGCGGAAGCGCGCCTGCTCGACCAGGCTGTAGGGCGTGGAGCCGGTGCGCTTGTCGAAACGCGGCTGCATCATCCAGATCTCGCGCATGTCGGCGGCCAGCTTGCCGCGGCCCGAGACGTCGCCGATGCGCGCGTTGAACACGTCGTCGATCGCGTCCTGCAGCGCCGGGAACGGCGGCTGCGCGCGCTGGCCGTTGCGGCCTTCCTGACGCTGGGCCCAGCCGTCGCGCACATCGGCCCACAGCACGCAGGCCAGCAGGAAGCTCGGCGCCACCGGCTTGCCCTCGCCGACACGGCGGTCGGTGTCCTGCAGCGCGGCCTTCACGAACGGCAGGTCGGCGCGCTCCACCACCACGTCGAGCAGCGGATAGATGCCCCTGGACAGGCCCAGCTTGCGCAGCTGCTCGACGGTGGCGATCGCATGGCCGGTCTGCAGCAGCTTGAGCATCTCGTCGAACAGGCGGCTCTGCGGCACGTCGGCCAGCAGCTTGCTCGACTCGACCAGCGGCGCGCCGGTCTTGGGCTCGAGCTTGAAGCCCAGGGCCGCGAGCTTGGCCGAGAAGCGGATGGCGCGGATGATGCGCACCGGGTCCTCGCGGTAGCGCACGGCCGGGTCGCCGATCATGCGCAGCACCAGCTTCTGGGCATCGCGGATGCCGTGGTGATAGTCGATCACTACCTGCCGCGCCGGGTCGTAGTACATGGCGTTGACGGTGAAGTCGCGGCGCGCGGCGTCTTCCTCCTGCGGGCCCCAGACGTTGTCGCGCAGCACGCGGCCGCTGGCGTCCACGGCATGGGTCATGCCCGCGAGCTCGCCCTTGCTGGTGCGCTCGTTGCCGCTGACCTGGCCGGCCGCGGCCGCATCCATGTAGGCGCGGAAGGTCGAGACCTCGATCACCTCGTGCTCGCGGCCGCGCCCGTACACCACGTGCACGATGCGAAAGCGCCGCCCGATGATGAAGGCGCGCCGGAACAGCCCCTTGACCTGCTCGGGCGTGGCATTGGTCGCCACGTCGAAGTCCTTGGGCCGCAGGCCCAGCAGCAGGTCGCGCACCGCGCCGCCCACCACGTAGGCCTCGAAACCGGCCTGCTGCAAGGTGGTGACCACGTTCTTCGCGCGTTCGTCGACCAGGGCCGGATCGATCCGGTGAACCTCCGCCGGCACTTCCTCGCGCTTGCCGAAGCGGCTCTTTCCCTGTGCGCCGCCGGCGGATTTGCCGAGCAGCTTGTCGATGAATTTCTTGATCATTGGTTGAGAAGGGTTCTTCTTATTCGTTTTCGAGCATGGAGCGGATCAACGGAATGGTGATCGCGCGTTGCGTCTGCAGCGCATAGCCGTCGAGCTGCGTGAGCAGCTCCATCAGGCTGCCGAGGTCGCGGCTGAAGCGGTGCAGCATGTAGTCGAGGACATCGTCGGACAGCATCACGCCGCGCGCATCGGCGGCCTGGCGCAGCACGGCGCGTCGTTCGCTCTCGCCGAGCACCTGCAGGTGGAACACGTGGCCCCAGCCGAGCCGGGTGCGCAGGTCCTCGCGCAGCGGCAGGTCGGCCGGCGGCAGCGCGCCCGCGGCCACCACGCCACGCTGCAGGCTCTGCGCGTTGACGAACCAGTTGAAGGCCGCGTGCTGCTGCACGGCGGTGTAGAGGTGCACGTCGTCGAGCAGCACGGCGACCCAGCGCTCGTCGAACTCGGGCGGCTCCAGCAGGCCGGCGTGCAGCCAGCCCACGCTGGCGCCCTGCTCGCGCAGCGCCACGCGCACCGATTCGAGCAGATGGGTCTTGCCGCTGCCGCTTTCGCCCCACAGGTAGGTGGGCACGGGCGAGTGGAGCGCCGGACTGCCGGCGCCGCCCACCCACAGTTGCAGGTGCCGCAGCGCCGCCTCGTTCGGGCCGGCAAAGAAGGCGTCGAAGCTGGGGCCCGTCGCGATGCCGATATCGAGCGCGAGCTGTTTCATCCCGGGAAGGTTCATGGAGGGGGCGGTCAACGCCCGTAAAATCGTCCGGAATTCTATCGGCCCGGCCGTTTCGCCCTTTGACCCTCCCCCCGGGGTGCCATCGCGGCCGGTGCGCTTTCCATTCCTCTCGCCTCCAACCAGCCATGACCTCCCCTCTGCCCACTCCGCTCAGCTACAAGGACGCCGGCGTCGATATCGATGCCGGCGACGCGCTGGTCGACCGCATCAAGCCGCTCGCGAAGAAAACCATGCGCGAAGGCGTGCTGGCCGGCATCGGCGGTTTCGGCGCGCTGTTCGAGGTGCCCAAGCGCTACAAGGAGCCGGTGCTGGTGAGCGGCACCGACGGCGTGGGCACCAAGCTCAAGCTGGCCTTCGAATGGAATATGCACGACACGGTCGGCATCGACCTGGTGGCCATGAGCGTCAACGACGTGCTGGTGCAGGGCGCCGAGCCGCTGTTCTTCCTCGACTACTTCGCCTGCGGCAAGCTCGACGTCGACACCGCCGCGGCGGTGGTGGGCGGCATCGCGCGCGGCTGCGAGCTCTCGGGCTGCGCGCTGATCGGCGGCGAAACCGCCGAAATGCCCGGCATGTACCCGGCCGGCGAGTACGACCTGGCGGGCTTCGCGGTCGGCGCGGTCGAGAAATCGAAGATCCTGACCGGCCAGAACGTCAAGCCCGGCGACGTGGTGCTGGGGCTGGCCTCGGCCGGCGTGCATTCCAACGGTTTCAGCCTGGTGCGCAAGGTGATCGAGCGCGCCGGCGCAGACCTGCCCGCCACGCTCGACGGCAAGCCCTTCCGCGAGGCCGTGATGGAGCCCACCCACCTCTACGTGAAGCCGGTGCTCGAGGCGCTCGGCAAGCACCCGATCAAGGCGCTGGCCCACATCACCGGCGGCGGCCTGCTCGAGAACATCCCGCGCGTGCTGCCCGAAGGCACGGCCGCCCACCTGAAGAAGGGCAGCTGGCCGCAGACCGAGCTGTTCGCCTGGCTGCAGAAGGTGGCCGGCATCGACGACATCGAGATGAACCGCACCTTCAACAACGGCATCGGCATGGTGGTGGTGATCGACGCGGCCGAGGCCGCCGCCTGCGCCGCCACGCTGCGCGCCGCCGGCGAGACGGTGCACGAGATCGGCGTCATCGCCGAGCGCGGCCAGGGCGCGGCCGTGGTCGTCGCCTGAACGAACCGGGTTTCGACGCGCGAGCGCCCTCCCGGATGACCAAGCCCCTGCCCACCGCCCCCATCGCTCCCGTGCCGCCACGCAGCGCCCCGCGCAACGTGGTGATCGCCAGCTACCTGCTGATGCTCGCGGGCCTGATGCTCGTGATGTGGCAGCACCTGCTGCCGGGCCTGCTGTGCGCCTGCATCGGCTTCCTGGCCACGCGCTTCTTCGCGCGGCTGATCGGGCGCGGCCTCGCTCGCGTCGCGCCGCTGCGCGCGCGCGGCGACGGCATCGCGCGCGTGGTGGCGGTCACGCTGGTGCTGCTGGCGCCGATCGCGCTGATCACGCTGGGGCTCTCGCAGGCGCGGGAATACATCATCGACGCGCCCGACCAGTACCGCGAACTTCTCGACTACACGGCGCGCACGGTGCTCGAGCTGCGGCTGAAGCTGCCGCCCGAGATCGCGGTCTACCTGCCCGAGGGCGCGGCCGAGATCCAGCGCATGGTGGCGAACTACATGCGCGCCCAGGCCGGCATGCTGGCGCTCACCGGCCGGGCCTGGCTCGGGGCGCTGCTGTTCGCCTACGTGGGACTGATCATCGGCGGGCTGGCCGCGGTGGCGCATGCGCGCGGACCGCGCCGGCCGCTGTCGGAGGAACTGCACCAGCGCATCACGATGTTCGGCCAGGCCTTCGGCCAGATCGTCGCGGCGCAGTTCTGGATCGCCGCCTTCAACACGCTGCTCACCGCCATCTTCCTGCTGGTGCTGATGCCGCTGTGGGGCCCGCACCTGCCCTACACGCCCGCGCTGATCACCCTGACCTTCGTCGCCGGGCTGGTGCCGATCGTGGGCAACCTGGTGTGCAACGCGGTGATCACGCTGGTGGCGCTGTCGGTGTCGCCGGTCACGGCCGCGGCCTGCCTGGCCTTCCTGATCCTGATCCACAAGGCCGAGTACGTGATCAACGCCAAGGTGGTGGGCAGCCGCACGCAGATGAGCGTGTGGGAACTGCTGGCGGTGATGTTCGTGGCCGAGGCGGTGTTCGGCCCGGCCGGGCTGGTGGCGGCGCCGCTGTTCTACGCCTACCTCAAGAAAGAGCTGCAGGCCGGCGGCCTGGTCTGAGGCGGCGGCGCCCTGCGCGCCGGGCGATGTCCTGATCTGATCGATTCTGGTCCGCTCCCGAGCGGCCGGCTCGGCTCGATCGCTGAAGAATCGGGGGCATCATCCACTTTGTCCCCTCGGAATCCGCCATGAAGACCTGTCTGATTGTGATCGACGCCCAGGAATCGTTCCGCCAGCGCCCGTACTGGGACGAAAGCCTCGCGGCGCCCTACCTCGCGGCGCAGAACGCGCTGATCGCCGGCGCGGCCGAGGCCGGCCTGCCGATCGTGCGCGTCTACCACGTCGACGGCCCGAGCACCCCCGCCAACCCCTTCGCGGTCGAATCGGGCTTCGTGCGGCCGATCGAGGGCCTGGCCGGCTTCGAGGCCGCCGGCACCTTCACCAAACACCGCCACAGCGCGCTGGTCAACAGCGGGCTCGACATCTGGCTCACCCAGCAGGGCATCGGCCGGCTGATCGTGAGCGGCATCCGCACCGAGCAGTGCTGCGAGACCACCACGCGCCACGCCTCCGACCTGGGCTGGGAGGTCGACTACGTGACCGACGCCACGCTGACCTTCGACATGACGCAGCCCGACGGCACGCCGCTCCCGGCCGCCGACATCAAGGCCCGCACCGCGACCGTGCTGGCGGGGCGCTTCGCGACGATCTGCAACGTGGCGCAGGCGCTGGAGCGCGCGGCATGAGTTCTTCACCGGGCGCCGCGCTGCGCGTGCTGATCCTGGCCTTCGACGGCATCGAGGCCCTGGACTTCGCGGGCCCGTTCGAGGTGTTCACCACCGCGAGCCGCGTGCACCGGCGGCTGCGGCCGGACGAACCGGCGCCCTTCGAGGTCGCGGCCGTGGCCGAGGGCGCGCCCGCGCGGCCGGTGCAGGCGCGCGCCGGGCTGCAGCTGCTGGCCGCGCACGACCTGGCCGATGCGCCGCAGGCCGACCTGCTGCTCGTGCCCGGCGGCGTGGTCGACGCGCCGCTCGCGAGCGGCGCCACGCTGCAGTGGATCGCACGGCAGGCCGCGGGTGCGCGGCTGGTGGCCTCGGTCTGCACCGGCGTCTTCCTGCTCGCGGCCAGCGGCGTGGTCACCGACCAGGCCGTCACCACGCACTGGGAGGACCTGGCCGATCTGCGCGAGCGCTTCCCCGCGCTCGAGGTGCGCGAAGGCGTGCGCTGGGTCGACGGCGGCCGGATCCTGAGCTCGGCCGGCATCAGCGCCGGCATCGACATGAGCCTGCATCTGGTCGAGCGCCTGGCCGGCCGCGAACTGGCCGAGCGCACCGCGCGCCAGATGGACTACGCATGGACGCACAACCCACCCTGATCCGCGTCGTCTTCGTGCTGCTGCCCGGCAGCCTGGTGCTCGACTGGGCTGGGCCGGCCGAGGCGCTGCGCATCGCCAACCAGCGGCTGCGCGCCACCGGGGCGGCGCCGCGCTTCGCGATCGAGTTCGCGAGCCCGCGGCCCGACACGGTCGGCTCGGTCGGCATCGCGCTGACCGGGCTGGCGCCGCTGCCGGACCTGCCCGTCGCCGATGGCTCCGACGGCGCCGCCTGGGTGGTGCTGGTCGGCATGCCCGGCGACACGATCCCGATCGACACGCCCGAGACCCAGGACCTGCTGCACTGGCTGCGCGGCCTGCGGCTGGAGGCGGGCCGGCTCGAGCTGCTGACCATCTGCGCCGGCAGCGTGCTGGCCGCGCATGCCGGCGCGCTGGCCGGGCGGCGCGCCACCACGCACCACCATCACCTCGACGAGCTGCGCGCCGTGGAGCCGCGCTGCGAGGTGGTGGGCAACCGGGTGTTCGTGCTCGACCCGCCGGTCTACAGCAGCGCCGGCGTCACCACCGGCATCGACCTGGTGCTGCACCGCATCGCCGACACCTGCGGCGAAGCGCTGGCGGCGCAGGTCGCGCAGACCATGGTGGTGGCGCTGCGGCGCGGCCCGCACGACCCCGAGCTGTCGCCCTTCCTGGCCTACCGCAACCATCTGCATGCGGCGCTGCACCGGGTGCAGGACGCGGTCAGCGAACGGCCGCAGGCCGACTGGAACGTGCCGCGCATGGCCGAGGTGGCCCACACCTCGGCGCGGCATCTCACGCGGCTGTTCGTCGAGCACGCGGGCGTGGCGCCGCTGGCCTACCTGCGCCGGCTGCGGCTGGCGGCCGCGCAACTGGCGCTGGCCTCGGGCGCCAGCGTGACGCGGGCGGCCGAGCTGTCGGGCTTCGGTTCCGACACCCAGTTGCGCCGCGCCTGGCACCAGTTCGGGCTGCCGGGTTCGCCGTCGGACGCGGCCGGGCTGGCGCGCGGCTGAGTCAGCCGAGGCAGGCGCGTGCGCGCGCGGCCAGCAGCGCCTTCTCGCGGCCGTTGCGCGTCAGGCCGGCCGCGCGCTCGAACTCGCGCCGCGCCTCGTCGAGCCGGCCCAGCTTGAACAGCAGGTCGCCACGCACCGTCGGCAGCAGGTGATAGCCCTGCAGCGCGGGCTCGGCCAGCAGCGCATCGGCCACCTCGAGCCCCGCGGCCGGGCCGAAGGCCATCGACAGCGCGACCGCGCGGTTGAGCTCGACGATGGGCGACGGCGCGAGCTGGGCCAGCGCGTCGTAGAGCGCGGCGATGCGGCCCCAGTCGGTCTGCTCGGCCGTGCGCGCCCGCGCATGGCAGGCGGCGATGGCGGCCTGCAGCGCATAGGGGCCGAGCGCGCCGCCGAGCGCCTCGGCGCGTGCCAGCGCGGCCAGGCCGCGGCGGATCAGCACGTGGTCCCAGCGCGCGCGGTTCTGCTCGAGCAGCAGCACCGGCTCGCCCGAAGGCCCGACGCGCGCGGCGGTGCGCGAGGCCTGGATCTCCATCAGCGCGACCAGCCCGTGCACCTCCGACGCCGCGGGCATCAGCTCGGCCACGATGCGGCCCAGGCGCAGCGCCTCCTCGCACAGCGCGGGGCGCATCCAGTCGTCGCCCGCGGTGGCGGCATAGCCCTCGTTGAAGATCAGGTAGAGCACCTCGAGCACCGAGGCCAGCCGCGATTCGAACTCGGCGCGACGCGGCACCTCGAAGGGCACGCGCGCCTCGGCCAGGGTGCGCTTGGCGCGCACGATGCGCTGCGCGACGGTGGGCTCGGTGACCAGGAAGGCGCGCGCGATCTCGTCGGTGGCGAGGCCGCCGAGCAGGCGCAGCGTGAGCGCCACGCGCGCCTCGGTCGACAGCACCGGGTGGCAGGCGGTGAAGACCAGCCGCAGCAGGTCGTCGCCGATGTCGTCGTCGAGCGCGGTGTCGACCGCCTCGGCGAAGTCGGCCTGCGCGATCTCGTGCCGCGCATCGAGCTCGCGGCCGATCTCGCCGGCCTTGTGCTCGGCCAGCTGCAGGTGACGCAGGCGGTCGAGCGCGCGGCGCTTGGCCACGGCGGTGAGCCAGGCCGCGGGGTTGTCGGGCACGCCCGATTCGCTCCACTGCTCGAGCGCCGAGACCAGCGCATCCTGGGCCAGTTCCTCGGCCAGGCCCACGTCGCGCACCATGCGCGCGACGGTGGCGATGATCTTGGCCGACTCCATGCGCCACACCGCCTCGACGGTGCGGTGGATCGCGGCGGTGCGCGGGTCGTGGGTCACCGGCTCAGTGGGCGGGCTTCTTGAGGGTCTGCATCGAGGGGAAGGCCTCGGCGGTCAGCGCCTGCACCTCGGCCGGATAGTCCTCGACCTCCTGGATCTGGCGCACCTCGATGACCTCGTTCTCGCCGCCCGGGCAGCGCGTGGCCCATTCGATGGCGGCGGCGCGCGAAGGCACGTCGATGATCCAGAAGCCGCCGAGCACTTCCTTGGCCTCGGCGAAGGGGCCATCGACCACCGTGGGCTTGCGGCCCGGGAAGCTCACGCGCGCGCCCATCGAGGGCGGGTGCAGGCCGTCGCAACTGATCAGGATGCCGGCCTCCTGCATCGATGCGTTGTAGGCCATCATGGCCGACACCGCGTCGACGTCGTCGGGGATGGTGCCGGGCGCGGCGTTCTCGTAGCCGTGGGGGATCATCAGCAGCATGAATCGCATGGCGGTTCTCCTGGCGGTTCGCGCGCGGCGCTCAATGGCCGCCCTGGGTGCGGGCCTCGGTCTCGGCGCGCAGGCGGTCTTCCTGCGCGAGCAGCTCGGGCGTCATCGAATCGCCGAAGTCGGCGGCCTCGAACACTTGGCGGATCTCGATCTCGCCCTCCTGGAACGGGCTGCGCTTGATCCACTCGATGGCCTCCTCCTTCGACTTGACCTGGAACAGCCAGAAGCCGGCCAGCAGCTCCTTGGTTTCGGCGAACGGACCATCGATGACGGTGCGCTTGGTCGGGCCCTCGCAGCGCACGCGCACGCCCTTCGAGCTGGGATGCAGGCCCTCGCCGGCCAGCAGCACGCCGGCCTTCACCAGTTCCTCGTTGTACTTGCCCATCGCGGTGAGGATCTCGGTGCTGGGCATCACGCCGGCTTCGGAATCCGCATTGGCCTTGACCAGAATCATGAATCGCATGTCGTTGCTCCTAGAGGGGTTGGAAGTAAATCGGGAACGGCGTCGAAGTCTCGAATCTGCCTGCTCCTGTTGACACGTCGAGCAACGGCCGGCCGGATCGACAGGAATCGGCCGGTCCAGTTGTAAAAAAGCGTTTCAACTCCGGCGAGGCGGCCGCTACGGGCGGCCGCAGAAGCGCAGCACATGCCCGTCGGGCTCGCGGATCGCGAACTCGCGCGTGCCCCAGGGCTGCGACACCGGTGCCTCGATGACCGTGACGCCGCGCTTGAGGTAGGCGGCATGCAGGCCGTCGATGTCGTGGCCGACCTGGATCACGAACTCGCCGCGCCACGGACGCGGCTCGCGCGTGCCGGTCTGCCACAGGCGCAGGTAGATCGGCTGGCCGGCGCCGGCCGGCAGCTGCTTGACGCGGCCGTAGCTCGGCGGCTCGCCCGCGATGAAGTCGAGCTCGAAGCCCAGCACCTCGCAGAACCAGCGCGCGGCGCGGCCGACGTCGGCCACCGGCAGCACCGGCTCCATGCCATGGAAGCCGTGCACGGCGCCGAGGGCGGGCGCGCCGGTGGGGCCCGCCCGGGTGGCCATCAGCTGGCCGCGCGCCGCAGCGCGGCCACGCGCTCCGCGATGGCGTCGATGTCGAGCGCGTCCTCGGCGTGCGCCAGGTAGGCCTCGAGGTCGCGCACCGCGGCGGCCGTGCTGCCCTGCTCGGCATGGGCGATGCCGCGGTCGCGGTACTCGCCCCAGGCCTCGGGCAGCAGCGCGATGATGCGGTCGAGCACGCAGATCAGGCGCTGCCAGTCCTCCTGCGCGCGGTGCACTTCCTTCAGGTTGCGCAGCATGCGGCCGATGATCTCGCGCGAGCTCGCGGGCTGCAGGTACAGGCCCAGCGGCACGTCGAATTCGCCGACCAGGCCGTTGCCGCGCTTGTAGGGCTCGAGCCGCTCGCTGAGCTCCTCGCGCGAGAGCGACTTGCCGGTGAAGGGGTCGATCACCACCTGCCCCTTGGGCAGCGTCACCTTGAGCATGAAGTGCCCCGGGAAACCGATGCCGCGCGCCTGCAGCCCCAGGCCCTGCGCCAGCTCCATCCACAGCACCGCGAGCGAGATCGGGATGCCGCGGCGCGTGCGCAGCACCGCGTTGAGGTAGCTGTTGTCGGGGTCGTAGTAGTCGTTGACGTTGCCGCCGAAGTTCAGGTCGTTGAAGAAGAACTGGTTGAGCGCGCGCAGCCGCGCGAGCGGCGCGGCGTCGGCCGGCAGGCGGCGCTTGAGGCGGGCCAGCAGCTGGTCGACGTCGCCGAGCACCTGCTGGACGTCTAGGTCGGGGTATTCGTCCTGCGCGATGCTGGCGGCGGCCTCGAGCAGCGGGAACTGCTCGTCGCTCTGCACGAGCGACTCGAAATACTCGAGTGCGGTGGGGACCTGGAAGCTGAACGTCGTCATGTGGCTTTGTAGAGGAGCGGGGCCGGGAGCGTCAAGGCGGGGGACATGCGGATTGCCAAGGCGGTCCGCGCTGCCGATCGTCGGGGGCTCAGCGGCGCATGAAGCTGCGCAGCCGCACGCCGGCGGCGGCCAGCACCGCGAAATAGAGCAGCGCGGCACCGCTCACCAGCATCGCCAGCAGGCCGATGCGCCAGAAGCGCTGCTCGCGCAGGCCGATCCAGTCGAAATGCCCCGAGGCCCAGGCCAGCAGCGCGGCCAGCACCAGCGAGCCCGCGAGCACCTGCAGCGCGAAGCGGCCCCAGCCGGGCTCGGGCTTGTAGCTGCCGCGGCAGATCAGGCCGACCAGCAGCCAGCTCGCGTTGACCAGCGCGCCGATGCCGATGGTCAGGGTCAGCGCCGCATGCTGCAGCACCGGCACCAGGAACAGGTTGAGCACCTGGGTCAGGATCAGCACGCCGACCGCGATCAGCATCGGCGTGCGCGTGTCGTGCTTGGCGTAGTAGCCGGGCGCGAGCACCTTGATGGCCACGATGCCGACCAGGCCGACGCCGTAGCCCATCAGCGCGACGGTGGTGCGGCGCACGTCCTCGCCGCCGTAGGCGCCGTTGTGGAACAGCACCGCCACCAGCGGCTGCGAGAACAGCAGCAGCGCCACCGCGCACGGCGCCGCGAGCAGCAGCACCAGGCGCAGGCCCCAGTCGAGCAGCGACGAATAGCGCGCGTCGTCCTTGGCCGCGCGCGCGCCGGCCAGCTGCGGCATCAGCACCACGCCCAGCGCCACGCCCAGCATGGCGGTCGGGAATTCCATCAGCCGGTCGGCATTGGTGACCCAGGTCACGCTGCCGGTGGCCAGGTGCGAGGCGATCTGCGTGTTGATCAGCAGCGAGATCTGCGCCACGCTCACCCCGAGCAGCGCGGGCAGCATGAGGCGCGCGATCTTGCGCGTATCGGGATCCGACCACGCCGTGCGCAACGCCTTGAAGCTCGCGCCGATGCGCGGCAGCAGCCCCAGCTTGCGCAGCGCGGGCAGTTGCAGCGCCAGCTGCAGCACGCCGCCCACCATCACGCCCACGCACTGGGCATAGATCGGCTCGATGCCCCAGCGCCGGAACAGCGGCGCGCCGAACAGGATCGACAGGATCAGCGCGATGTTGAGCAGCACCGGCGAGGCCGCCGGCACCGCGAACTTGCGCCAGGTGTTGAGGATGCCGCCGGCCAGCGCCACCAGCGACATGAAGCCGATGTAGGGGAACATCCAGCGCGTCATGACCACCGCGGCATCGAAGCCCGCGAGGCCGCTGGCCATGGCCCAGACCAGCCACGGCGCGCCGACCACGCCGGCCACGCACACCACCACCAGCATCCAGGTCAGCAGCGTGGCGACATGGTCGACCAGTTCCTTGGCGCCGGCATCGCCGCGCTCGGTGCGGGTGGCCGCCAGCACCGGCACGAAGGCCTGGCTGAACGCGCCCTCGCCGAACACCCGACGGAACAGGTTCGGAATGCGGAAGGCGACATTGAAGGCGTCGGTCAGCGCGCTGACGCCGAACACCGAGGCGAACAGCACGTCGCGCACGAGGCCGGTGATGCGCGAGGCGAGGGTCAGCAGGGAGACGGTGGAGGCGGATTTGAGCAGCGACACGGGGCGAGTGTAGGCCCCGCAAAGCGCATGAAATGGCGGTTCTGGCCAGATTTCGCCGCCCGGCCTATAATGGAGGGCTTTGCTGCATCATCCTCAGACACTGAGAGAACACTACCATGGCATCTACCAAGCCCAAGAAGAAGAACCCGCGCCTGGCGTCGGGCCGCAAGCGCGTCCGCCAGGACACCAAGCTGAACGCAGCGAACACCTCGCTGCGCTCGAAGTACCGCACCGCCGTCAAGAACGTCGAAAAGGCTGTTCTGGCCGGCGACAAGACCAAGGCGACCGAGCTGTTCGCCAAGGCCCAGAGCATCGTCGACACGGTCGCCGACAAGGGCATCTTCCACAAGAACAAGGCTGCTCGCGACAAGAGCCGCCTGTCGGCCAAGGTCAAGGCCCTGGCCCTCGCGCCTGAAAAGGCCGCCGCCTGACACCTGTCAGGCAAGCCCGGACCGGTTCGCGCCGGTCCGCCGTTTGATCGGGGTGCGCTGCAGCAAAGTGAAAAACCGCCTTCGGGCGGTTTTTTCATGGGCGAACGGTTTGTCGAAAAAGGAAAAGCGGTCGACCGCTCAGGGCTTCTTGACCGGCGTCGGCGGAGTCCGCTGGAGCCCGTCCTTGTGCTGGTGGTCCGGATCGGGCACCAGGCAGGCCTCGGCCACCTGCAGGTCGTTGTCGCGCGCGAAGTTCACGCAGAAGTCCCAGGCCATGGGTTCGGCCTCGCGCAGCGCGCTGTTCACCACCACGCACTTCACGCCGTTGATGGTGGTCGGCACGCACCACGGCGAGTAGCTCAGGTGGCTGCCCGGATAAGCCCCGCCGGGCCGGAAGGAGCACATCACGCCGGCCAGCCGCTCGGCCCAGTCGCTCGGGCGAAAGGTGCGGCCGTCGTGGGTGATGCCTTGGATGAAGATCTCGGTGGCGGTGGGGGAAATCATCGTTTGGGAAGAGGCGACCGCACGCCGTAGAGAGCTGTTGCGGTGCAACAAGGATTCTATCCGCGCCCTCCCGCCTTCCACCCGCCGCAGGGCATTGCTGTGATGCGGAATCCTCAACGCCAGCGTCAAACTCGCCGCCTAGAATCCGCCTTCCCTTACTGGAGAACCGAATGAGCGCTACCGTCGAGCCCACCTCGCCCCACGTCATGAACACCTACGGCCGCCTTCCGATCGCGCTGTCGCACGGTCAGGGTTGCCGAGTCTGGGACACGAACGGCCGCGCCTACCTCGACGGCCTCGGCGGCATCGCCGTCAACACGCTGGGCCACAACCATCCCGAGCTGGTGCCCGCGCTGCAGGACCAGGTCAGCAAGCTGATCCACAGCTCCAACTACTACCACGTGACCGGCCAGGAGAAGCTCGCCGCCAAGCTGACCGAACTCTCGGGCCTGACCAACGCCTTCTTCTGCTGCACCGGCCTCGAAGCCAACGAAGCCGCCCTGAAGCTGGCGCGCAAGTTCGGCCACGACAAGGGCATCGAGCGCCCCGAGATCGTGGTCTACGAAGCCGCCTTCCACGGCCGCAGCATCGCCACCCTGTCGGCCACCGGCAATCCCAAGGTGCAGAAGGGCTTCGGCCCGCTGGTCGAGGGCTTCATCCGCGTGCCGCTCAACGACATCGAGGCCCTGAAGAAGGCCACCGAGGGCAACCCCAACGTGGTCGCCGTGTTCTTCGAGACCATCCAGGGCGAAGGCGGCATCCACCCGATGCGCATCGAGTACCTGAAGCAGGTGCGCGCGCTGTGCGACGAGCGCGACTGGCTCATGATGATCGACGAGGTGCAGTGCGGCATGGGCCGCACCGGCAAGTGGTTCGCCCACCAGTGGGCCGGCATCAAGCCCGACGTCATGCCGCTGGCCAAGGGCCTGGGCTCGGGCGTGCCGATCGGCGCCGTGGTGGCCGGACCCAAGGCCGCCAACATCTTCGGCCCCGGCAACCACGGCACCACCTTCGGCGGCAACCCGCTCGCCATGCGCGCCGGCATCGAGACCATCCGCATCATGGAAGAGCAGAAGCTGCTCGAGAACGCCGCCAACGTCGGCGCCCACCTGAAGGCCGCGCTCGAGCGCGAACTCGGCGGCCTGCCCGGCGTGAAGGAAGTGCGCGGCCAGGGCCTGATGCTGGGCATCGAGCTCGACCGTCCCTGCGGCGCGATCCTCAACCGCGCCTGCGACGCCGGCCTGCTGCTGAGCGTGACCGCCGACAGCGTGATCCGCCTGGTGCCGCCGCTGATCCTGAGCATCGCCGAGGCCGACGAGATCGTCGCCATCCTCGCGCCGATCGTGAAGACCTTCCTCTCGGAGCCCGCCCCCAAATGACGAGTGCCAGCGCGACGCCAGCCATCCGCCACTACCTGCAGTTCTCGGACTTCTCGGCCGACGAGTACGCCTACCTGTTCGACCGCATGGCGGTCATCAAGAAGAAGTTCAAGACCTACGAGAAGCACCAGCCGCTGACCGATCGCACGCTGGCCATGATCTTCGAGAAGGCCAGCACGCGCACCCGCGTGAGCTTCGAGGCCGGCATGTACCAGCTCGGCGGCAGCGTGGTGCACCTGACCACGGGCGACAGCCAGCTCGGCCGCGCCGAGCCGATCGAGGACAGCGCCAAGGTCATCAGCCGCATGGTCGACCTGGTGATGATCCGCACCTACG
This sequence comes from Variovorax paradoxus, assembly GCA_016806145.1. Lineage (NCBI taxonomy): Bacteria > Pseudomonadati > Pseudomonadota > Betaproteobacteria > Burkholderiales > Comamonadaceae > Variovorax > Variovorax paradoxus. Next base: position 1,939,752 of record CP063166.1, on the reverse strand, counting down.
AGCAGACCAAGATCGACGCCTTCGCCGCGCATTCGCGCGTGCCGGTCATCAATGGCCTGACCAACGAGTTCCACCCCTGCCAGATCCTCGCGGACATCTTCACCTACATCGAGCACCGCGGCTCGATCCAGGGCAAGACCGTGGCCTGGGTGGGCGACGGCAACAACATGGCCAACACCTGGCTGCAGGCGGCCGAAATCCTCGGCTTCACCGTGCACGTGAGCACGCCCAGCGGCTACGAGGTCGACCAGTCGATCGCCGGCATCCGCTCGGGCGACAGCTACAAGGTCTACAAGGACCCGATGGAAGCCTGCCGCGGCGCCGACCTCGTGACCACCGACGTCTGGACCAGCATGGGCTACGAGGCCGAGAACGAGGCGCGCCGCAAGGCCTTCGCCGACTGGTGCGTGGACGAGGAGATGATGCGCGTGGCCCAGCCCGATGCGCTGTTCATGCACTGCCTGCCCGCGCACCGCGGCGAGGAAGTGCAGGCCGAGGTCATCGACGGCCCGCAGTCGGTGGTCTGGGACGAGGCCGAGAACCGCCTGCATGCGCAGAAGGCGCTGATGGAGTTCCTGCTGCTCGGCAGGCTCTGAGCGCCCTCCGCCCTCTTCTTCCGCTTCCGCAGCACCGCCCCGCCATGAACGCCTGCCAGCAATGCGGCGCCTGCTGCGCCAGCTACCGCGTCGACTTCAGCGTGCACGAGCTCGACGACAACGGCGGCCGGGTGCCTTCGGGCCTGGCCGTCGAGGTCAACGACGCGCTGTGCCGCATGCGCGGCACCGACCACACGCCCGCGCGCTGCGCGGCCCTCACCGGCAAGATCGGCCAGTCGGTGGCTTGCGGCATCTACGAGTGGCGGCCCAATCCCTGCCACGAGCTGCAGGCCGGCAGCGACGCCTGCCAGCGCGCGCGGCTGCGCCACGGGCTCGGCGCGCTGCCCGACACCCTGCACTGACCCTCAGGCCGCCGGCACCGGCAGGCCGCCCACGCGGCCCTTGAATTCCTGCAGCGAGAAATAGGTCTGCACGTGGCGCACGCCCGGCAGGCGGTGCAGCTTGCGCTGCAGCAGCTCCGAATAGGCGTCGAGGTCCTTCGCCACCACCACCAGGATGAAGTCCTCGGGCCCCGAGATGCCGTGGAACATCACGACCTCGGGGATGGCGCAGACCGCGTCCTCGAAGGCGCGCGACGAGATCTCGGTCTGGTGGTCGATGCCCACCATCACGAAGGCCATCACGCCGAAGCCCAGCGCGCGCCGGTTCAGGCCCGCGTGGTAGCCGCCGATCACGCCATCGTCCTCGAGCTTCTTCACGCGCCGCCAGCACGGCGACTGCGACAGGTGCGCCATCTGCGCGAGCTCGCCCGAGGTCAGGCGGGCGTTGTCCTGCAGCGCGCGCAGCAGCTGGAGGTCGGTGCGATCGAGGTCGGCTTGCATGGATTTTTTCCCGAATCGGTCGTTTGAGAATGGATTATCCAATTTCATTCAAACCCATGGATAACTTCTCGACTTATGGCCACCCTTGCGAATAGCATCCGGCACCGCGCAACGGCTTGTGGCAAGTCGGCATCCGGCCCACACTGGTTGCCTCGGCCCACCGGCATTGTTGCCACCCGGACCCCACCCTTCGTGACACCGATTCAGCCACCATGACCGCACCACGCCGACTCTGGGACATCTCCGCCCCCGTGCACGCGGGCAGCCCGGTGTTCCCGGGCGACACGCCCTATACGCAACAGTGGTGCGCCACCATCGGGCCGGGCTGCCCGGTCAACGTGAGCGCGATCACGATGTCGCCGCACGTGGGCTCGCACGCCGATGCGCCGCTGCACTACGACCCCGAGGGCGCGACCATCGGCGACGTCTCGCTCGACGCCTTCATCGGCCCTTGCCGCGTGATCCACGCCATCGGCCGCGGCCCGCTGATCGAGTGGGCGCACATCGCCCACGCGGTCACGAGCCAGCTGCCGCCGCGCGTGCTGGTGCGCACCTATGCCGCCATGCCGGTCGATCGCTGGGACGGCCAGCTCGCCGCCTATGCGCCCTCCACGGTCGAGCGCCTCGCGGCCATGGGCGTGAAGCTCATCGGCATCGACACCGCGAGCATCGACCCGGCCGACAGCAAGACGCTCGACAGCCACCAGGCGATCCGCCGCCGCGGCCTGCGCGTGCTCGAGAACCTCGTGCTCGACGAAGTGCCCGAGGGCGACTACGAACTCATCGCGCTGCCGCTCAGGCTGGTGAGCGCCGATGCCTCCCCCGTTCGCGCCGTGCTGCGCGAACTCTGATCCGCCAAGACCCATGACGACCACCCTCGAAGACTGCCGCGCGCTCGACGCGCAAGACCCGCTGCGCGCCCTGCGCGACCAGTTCACCCTGCCCGAAGGCGTGATCTACCTCGACGGCAACTCGCTCGGCGTGCTGCCCAAGGCCGCGCCCGCGCGCATCGCCGAAGTGGTGGCCAAGGAATGGGGCGAAGGCCTGATCCGCTCCTGGAACACCGCGAGCTGGTTCGACCTGCCGCAGCGCCTGGGCGACAAGGTCGCGCGCCTGGTCGGCGCCGCGCCCGGCGAGGTGGTGTGCACCGACAGCACCTCGGTCAACCTCTACAAGGTGCTGTTCGCCGCGCTCTCGCAGCAGAAGGACAGCGGCCGCAAGCTCGTGGTGAGCGAGCGCAGCAACTTCCCGACCGACCTCTACATCGCCGAGTCGCTGTGCCGCGAGCGCGGCTTCACGCTCAAGCTGATCGAGGTCGACGAGCTGGCCGGCGCGCTGACCGACGAGGTCGCGGTGCTGATGCTCACGCACGTCAACTACCGCACCGGCGCCATGCACGACATGAAGGCCATCACCGCCGCCGCGCACGAAGCCGGCGCGCTCGCGGTCTGGGACCTGGCCCACAGCGCGGGCGCGGTGCCGGTGGCGCTCAACGAGGCCGAGGCCGACTACGCCATCGGCTGCGGCTACAAGTACCTCAACGGCGGCCCCGGAGCGCCGGCCTTCGCCTGGGTGCACACGCGCCATGCCGGCCGCTTCGAGCAGCCGCTGTCGGGCTGGTGGGGCCATGCGGCGCCGTTCGAGTTCACGCCGCACTACCGGCCCGCGCCGGGCGTGGCGCGCTACCTCTGCGGCACGCAGCCGATCGTCTCGCTGTCGGCGCTCGAATGCGGGCTCGACACCGTGCTCGCGGCCGAGCCCTTCGACGGCGAGCGCGGCGGCATGGGCGCGCTGCGCGCCAAGTCGCTCGCGCTCACCGACCTGTTCATCGCGCTGGTCGAGGAGCGCTGCGCGGGCCACGGCCTGTCGCTGGTCACGCCGCGCGAGCATGCGCGCCGCGGCTCGCAGGTGTGCCTGAGCCGCGACGAAGGCGCCTATGCGATCGTGCAGGCGCTGATCGCGCGCAACGTGATCGGCGACTTCCGCGCCGGCGACACGCAGATGCCCGACATCCTGCGTTTTGGCTTCACGCCGCTGTACCTCGGCTTCGAGGACGTCTGGAATTCCGTCGAACAGCTCGTGCAGGTGCTCGAGACCGGCGAGTGGCGGCGCCCCGAATTCAACCGCAAGAACGCAGTGACATGAGCACCGAGAAGCGCCCCGAAGAGATCGTCCACGAAGAGAAGGCGCAGCTGGATTTCAGCGCGTCGATGAGCTACGGCGACTACCTGCATCTCGACGAGATCCTCAACGCCCAGCATCCGCTCTCGCCCGCGCACGACGAGATGCTGTTCATCGTGCAGCACCAGACCAGCGAGCTCTGGATGAAGCTGATGCTGCACGAGCTGCGCGCCGCCACCGCCTGCATCGCGAACGAGCAGTTGCCCGATGCCTTCAAGATGCTGGCGCGCGTGAGCCGCATCATGGAACAGCTGGTCGGTGCCTGGACCGTGCTGTCGACCATGACGCCGCCCGAGTACACCGCGATGCGCCCCTACCTCGCGAACTCGAGCGGCTTCCAGAGCGCGCAGTACCGCTGCATCGAGTTCGCGCTCGGCAACAAGAACCCCGCCATGCTCAAGCCGCATGCGCACCGCCCCGACCTGCTGGCCCAGGTCGACGCCGCCTGGCGCTCGCCCTCGCTCTACGACGAGTCGCTGCGCCTGCTCGCGCGCCACGGCCTGGACGTACCCGCCGACCGCCTCGAGCGCGACTGGACCCAGCCCTACGAGGCCAGCGACGGCGTCGAGGCCGCCTGGCTGCAGGTCTACCGCGAGCCGCACCGGCACTGGGACCTCTACCAGCTCGGCGAGAAGCTCACCGACATCGAGGATGCCTTCCGCCTCTGGCGCTTCCGCCACGTCACCACCGTCGAACGCGTGATCGGCTTCAAGCGCGGCACCGGCGGCACGGGCGGCGTGAGCTACCTGCGCAAGATGCTCGACGTGGTGCTGTTCCCCGAGATCTGGAAGCTGCGCACCGACCTGTAGCAGCGTCGGCGGCACCCCCGGGTGCCACCCCTTGCCCCTCCCGCCCAGCGCGCTACATTTTGGGAACCACGGAGGCGCCGCCATGAACGACATCCAGTTTTCGGCCGATGAGCTCGACACCCTGCGCGACCACGGCGTGGTGCTGTTCGCGGATCGGGTGATCTTCGATGCGCAGCCGCCGATGCCGGCGCACCGCATCTCGGCGATCCAGGCGATGTGCGCGGGCCCGCTGCCCGAACCGCTGCTCGCGCTGTGGCGGCTCACGGCGGGCGGACGCCTCGACTACGACCTCGCGCTCGAGATGAACGGCAACATCGAGAACATCAGCTGGTCGGAGCTGTTCTGGGACGGCAGCGACGGCTACCGCGACCTGCAGGGCTGGATCGAGCACGAGCAGGAACTGGCCGAGGAAGGCGCGCAGACCCACGGCCTGCGCTGGCGCGGCAAGCTCGCGCACCTGCCCTTCGGCGGTTTCGAATACTGCGACCGCATCTACACGGTGGTCGAGCCCGGCGCCGAACACGGGCAGGTCGTGGCCTGGAAGCAGGGCCTGCCGCCGGCCTGGACCCATGCGCTGCACGAGGACGGCCTCAGCGTGGTCGCGAACGACCTGTTCGGCGCCTTCGCCGCGCTGCACCTCGACGAGGACCCGCTCGCGCCCACGGGCGACTGCTACTCGGGCCACGCGCTGCTCGCGTACGTCGACGACCGCCACCAGGCGCACGGGCTGGACATCGACCTGATGGACAAGCTGGTCACCTTCTACTGCCGCGCGGTGGTCGACTGGCGCACGCCGCTGGCCGAGGGCAGCCTGCGCCGCCAGCCCGCGGTGGCGCGCACCGCGCTGCGCCATGCGATCGCGGTCGACGACGCGGCGCTGGTGGTCGAGCTCGCGGCCGCGGGCGTGCGCTTCGAAGGGCCGCTGCAGGGCAGCGCACTGGCCACCGACATGGCGGTGAGCCGCAGCGCCTACGCGGCCGCGGCCGCGCTGGTGCGCGCGGGCGCGCCGGTCTCGGCCGAGGTGCTCGCGAACATCGACGGGCAGATCGCGCCCGAACTCACGACCGCGCTGCTGGCCAATGGCGCGGAGCCCAACATGACGGCCGTGGTCGCCTGCGTGGCCTGCGGCGCGCCCGCGAGCGCGCGGCTGATCGCCGAAGCCTGCGCGCGCAATGGCATCGATGTGCCGGCCGCCTTCATCGTCGACCGCGATGCGCTGCTGGCCGAGCTCGAGGGCACGCTGATCCAGGTGCGCAGCGGTTCGATGGGGCACTACCTCGGGCCCGAGGGGCTGGCCGAGCGCATCGAACACCTGCAGTCGTTCAGGCTCTAGAGACCCTTCGCGGAGCTAGCCGCCGTACAGCCAGGGCTGGTCGAGCAAGCGCTCGCCGAGCGTGCGCATCGCGAGGTCGCGGCCCAGCCGCACCGGGCCGCTGGCATGGAAGATCTGCCCGTTGCGCCGCGCCTTCGCCTGCACCCGCGCATTGCGCTGCCAGCGCGCGGCCGCGTAGCGCGCGAAGGCGGCGGGCACGGCGGCCGCGCCGGCATCGCCGAGCGCTTCCGACAGCGCCATCGCGTCCTCGATCGCCATGCCCGCGCCCTGCGCGAGGTACGGCACCATCGGATGCGCGGCATCGCCAACCAGCGCCAGGCGCTCATGCGCCATCTCGGCGGCCGAGGCCAGCGGCGGGCGATCGCTCAGGGTCCAGGCGCGCCAGGCGGGCATGGCCTCGAGCAACGCCTGCAGCGAGGCGCCCGTGCGGCCCGTGGCCGCCTGCAGCGCCGCGAGGCTGCTGGCCTGGTCCCAGTCGTGCGCATTGCCGGCCGGCGCCGATTCGGCGATCACCACCACGTTGAGCCATTCGCCGGCACGCACCGGATAGGCCACCGCATGCAGTTGCGGCCCGAGCCACACGTCGACCCCGCCGCGGCGCAGCGCGGGCGGCAGCGCGTCCTGCCGCGCGAGCGCGCGCCAGGCGGTGTGGCCGGTGATGCGCGGCGGCTTGTCGGCCGAGGCCGTGTCGAGCCGACGCCGCACCACGCTCCAGAGGCCATCGGCACCGACCACCGCCTCGCCCTCCCAGGCGCGCGCGTCGCTGCTCGACACGCACACGAGCTCGTCGCTGAGCTCCACGCGCTCGATCTGCGCGCCGGTCACGAGCGCGCCGGTGCCGCGCGCGCGCACGGCCTCGAGCAGCAGCCCATGCAGGTCGGCGCGGTGGATGCAGAGGTAGGGTGCGCCGTAGCGCTGGCGCATGGGGGCGCCGAGCGCGAGCCGGCCGATCTCGACACCGCTGCCGGCGCTGCGCACCACCAGCGCTTCGGGCTGCGCGGCGACCTGGGCGAGCGAGCTTTCGAGGCCGAGTCGTGCGAGCCGCCGCGTGACGTTGGGGCCGAGCTGCACGCCGGCGCCGATGTCGCCGAACGCGGCGGCCTGCTCGAACACGTCGGCGCGATGACCACCGCCGGCCAGCGCCAATGCGGTGGCCAGCCCCCCGATGCCGCCGCCGGCGACGAGGATGTGCGCGGGCATCGGCCTCAGCGCGTGGAGGACGAGGGGGCGGAGGAGGAGGAAGCCGGGCTGGCCGGGTTCTGGGGGGATTTGGGACCGCAGCTGTTGCAGCTATCGCACGAGCCGCAGCCCGAGGTCTTGGCGAGCGAGGCCGCCAGTTGCGCGGCGCGCTCGGCATCGACGAGGCCGGCGCGCTGCGTGCCGGTGGCGACCTTGCGCGCGGCGCTGCGCCGCCAGCCCGCGGGCATCCAGCGCCACACCGCGTAGAACGCGGCACTCGCGACGATCAATCCGACGATCAGTTCTTGTGCCATGGAAACCAGCCTTTCAGGGACGGTTTTAACCCGCTCCGAGAGCCACCGCAACGTGGTAGGTGATGAAGCAGGCGATGTAGGCCAGCGCGAACAGGTAGCCCGCCATGATCCACACGTACTTCCACTGGCCGGTCTCGCGCTTGACCGTGGCCAGGGTCGAGATGCATTGCGGCGCGAACACGTACCAGACCAAGAGCGACAGCGCGGTCGCCAGCGACCAGCTGCCGGCGATCAGCGGCTCGAGCGCGCCGGCCACGTCGTCGCCGGTGGCCGAGAGCGCGTAGACCGTGCCCAGCGCGCCCACCGCGACCTCGCGCGCGGCCATGCCCGGCACCAGCGCGATCGAGATCTGCCAGTTGAAGCCGATGGGCGCGAAGATGTGCTCGAGGCCGCGGCCGATCATGCCGGCCAGGCTGTACTGGATCGCCGGTCCGGTCGCGCCCTCGGGCGGCGACGGGAAGGTCGAGAGGAACCACAGCAGGATGGTCAGCGTGAGGATGATCGTGCCCACGCGCTGGATGAAGATCCATGCGCGCTCGTACAGGCCCAGCAGCAGGTTGCGCGGATTGGGCCAGCGGTAGGCCGGCAGTTCCATCATCAGCGAGGAGCGCTGCGTGTTGTCGCGGAAGCGCTTCATGACCCAGGCCACCAGCATCGCCGAGACGATGCCGAAGACGTAGAGCGCGAACAGCACCACGCCCTGCAGGTTGAACACGCCGGCCACGGTGCGCGCCGGGATGAAGGCCGCGATCAGCAGCGCATAGACCGGCAGCCGCGCCGAGCAGGTCATCAGCGGCGCGATCATGATGGTGGTGATGCGGTCGCGCCAGTTGCTGATGGTGCGCGTGGCCATCACGCCCGGAATGGCGCAGGCGAAGCTCGACAGCAGCGGAATGAACGAGCGGCCCGACAGCCCCACGGTGCCCATCACGCGGTCGAGCAGGAAGGCCGCGCGCGGCAGGTAGCCGGAATCCTCCAGCGCCAGGATGAACAGGAACAGGATCAGGATCTGCGGCAGGAAGACGATCACGCCGCCCACGCCCGCGATCACGCCGTCGACCAGCAGGCTCTGCAGCATGCCCTCGGGCATGTGGGCCTTGAGCAGCTCGCCCAGGCCCTCGGTGGCGGCCTTGATGGCGTCCATCGGCACGTTGGCCCAGCTGAACACGGCCTGGAACATCAGGAACATGGTGACCGCGAGCACCAGCATGCCCCAGACCGGGTGCATCACGATGCGGTCGATGCGGTCGCTGGTGACCAGGCTGCTCGCGGGCTCCTTCACCGCCAGGCCGAGGATGCGGCGCACCTCGCGCTGGGTGGCGAGCACGTCGTCGAGGCCGGGCGCATGCCAGGGCTGGGGCGTGGCCGCGGCCACCGGGGTGTCGAGCACGGCCAGCAATTCCTTGGCGCCGCCGGACTGCACGCCGACGGTCTCGATCACCGGCAGGCCGAGTTCGCGCGACAGCACGGCCGTGTCTACCGCGATGCCCTGCTTGCGCGCCATGTCGGTCATGTTGAGCGCCACCACCATCGGCAGGCCGAGCTTCTTGGCGTCGAGCACTAGGCGCAGGTTCAGGCGCAGGTTGGTGGCGTCGGTCACGCAGACCAGCAGGTCGGGCAGCGCCTCCTGGCTCTGGCCGGTGACGACATCGCGCGTGACGGCCTCGTCGGCCGACAGCGCGTTGAGGCTGTAGGCACCGGGCAGGTCGAGCACGAACACGCGCCGGCCCGCGGGCGTGCGCAGGCTGCCTTCCTTGCGCTCGACGGTCACGCCCGCGTAGTTGGCGACCTTCTGGCGGCTGCCGGTCAGCAGGTTGAACAGCGCGGTCTTGCCGCAGTTGGGATTGCCCAGCAGCGCGATGCGGTTGGGCTGGCCGGTGGCGGCGAAACCGCCCGGGCCCTGGATCACGGCTTCAACCATGGCGCGCACCTCCGGCCACCTCGGCGCCCGGCGCCACGTGGATCAGCGCGGCCTCGTGGCGGCGCAGTGCGAAGGTGGTGTGGCCCAGCCGCACCGCGATCGGCTCGCGGCCCGGCATGCCGCTGGCGACGATGCGCACCGACTCGCCCGGCACGAAGCCGATCTCGGTCAGGCGCAGCACCAGCTCGCGATCCTCCGCGCCCTCGGGGCGGGCGACGTCGAGCACGGTGGCCCACTGGTGATCGGGAAGCTGGTCGAGACGCAGGCCCGCGGCGGCCGCCGCAGTGGCCGCCTGGGCGGCGATGTTGTTGGTTTGCACGGTGGGAGTGCGCTCGGAACCCCGGGAGCGCCAGTTAGCAAAACCAGGATGCTATCAATTCTCAATCGCGAAAACCTGACCAAGACCCCACAAACGCGCCGACCGCGCCGGGCGCCGGGCCGTTTCGCCCGCCCCGGCGCAGCCCGGATCAGTTCAGGCCGAGCATGCCGCGCAGCTTCGACAGGTCCTCGGCCAGCGTGTTGACCCGCCCGGCCAGCAGCTTGCGGTCGCGCTCGCTGAGCTTCGAATAGGTCTCGAAGCCGCCGTCGGGCGTGCGGTACTTCGCGAGCGTGTCGAACACCACCTTGAAGTTGGCGTCGGTCTTGTCCGAGAAGGCCTTGTTCTCCTTCACCACCAGCGGGCGCAGCAGCTCGACGATCTTGAAGGCGCCCTCGAAGTTCGACTGGAAGTCCCACAGGTCGGTGTGGCTGTAGCGGTTCTCCTCGCCCGATATCTTGGTGGCCGCGACCTCCTCCATCAGCACGGCGGCGCCGCCCACCACCTTCTCGGGCGGGAAGATCAGCGCGCCCAGGCGCTTCTGCAGCTCGAGCACGTCGGCCAGCAGCTTGTCGGCCACGGGGTTCAGTTCCTTCGTGCTCTTCTGCACCCACAGGCCGTACTCGATGCGGTGGAAGCCGCCGAAGGCCGGGTCCTTCTCGGCCTTCTCGTGGTCGTCGGCGCGCGAGTCGATCGACTTGTCGAGGTCGTTGAACAGCTCGGCCACCGGCTCGATGCGCTCGTAGCTCGTGCGCGTCGGCGCGTACAGCTTCTTCGCCTTCTCGATGTCGCCGGCCTTCACCGCGGCGGTGAAGGCACGGGTGTCCGCGGCCAGCTTGCGCACGTTCTCGGCGACGTAGATCTTGTAGTCGGAGATCGGGCCGACCAGCCCGAGCGGCGACACGGCGGCCTGCGCGCCGGCGGCGTAGAGGCCGGCGATGCCCGCGAGGAAGGTGGCGAGGAAGCGACGGCGAAACTGCACGGTCATGGATCTCCTTGGGTTATGACGGTGGTGAAAGAACTGGGTGATGCGCGGCGCGCTCAGGCCGCCAGCAGGCCGCGCCCGAGCCAGTCGGCCTCGTCGCGCACGCCCGGCAGCGTGAAGAAGAAGCCGCCGCCGATGGGCTTGATGTATTCCTCGAGCGGCTCGCCGTCGAGGCGCGTCTGCACCGCGATGAAGCCGTCCTCGAGGTTGGCCTGGTAGCAGATGAACAAGAGGCCCATCTCGAGCTGGCCCGACTTGGTGACGCCGTTCGAATAGTTGAAGGGCCGCCGCAGCATGAGGTTCTTGTCCGAAGCCCTGGTGCGCGGGTTGGCCAGCCGGATGTGCGCGTCGAGCGGCGTGGTCTTGCCCTCGGGGTCCTTCGCGTAGTCGGGCACGTCGTGCTCGGTCCTGCCGCCGTCCATCGGCGCGCCCGTGGGCTTGAGCCGGCCCATGATGGCCTCCTGCTCCTGCAGCGGCGTGCGGTCCCAGCGCTCGACGAAGTTGCGGATGATGCGCACCGCCTGGTAGCTGCCGCCCACGGCCCAGGCCGGCTCGTCGCCGCCAGATGGCACCCAGACGATGCGGTCCATCAGCGTGTCGTCGGCCGAATCGGGATTGGCCGAGCCATCGCGAAAACCGAGGAAGTTGCGCGCGCTCTCGGCCGGCTTGCCGGGCACGGCCGGGATCGGCGGCACCGTGCCTTCCTGCTTCCAGTGCAGCACCAGCAGGTCGGGCGTGTTCTTGATGATGTCGCGCAGCGCGTGGATGTTGGTGTCGGGCGTGTTGGCGCAGAACTGGATCGACAGGTCGCCATGGCACAGCGCGGCATCGAGCGCGTCGTTCGGATGGCGCTGCATCTGGTTCAGCCGCTTCGGCTTCTTCGACGCGAGGCCGAAGCGCTCGTCGAAGAGCGACGTGCCGACCGAGACGGTGACGGTGAGCCCGTCGGGCTGCACCACCGGCCCGAGGATGCCCGAGCCCGCGGGCGGCAGCTTGGGATCGGGATCGGTCTGCGGGCCGCCCTGCGTGAGGAAGGCGATGCGCTCGGTCAGCGTGCGGAACAGGCGCTCGAGGTCGGCGCGGTTCTCGGCCAGCACGAAGAAGGAGGCGATCATGCCGGCCGTCGGCCGCGGCGTGACGATGCCGGCCTGGTGCCGGCCGCGGAAGGGCACGCGGTCCTGCGTGTGCGTGCTCTGGGGTGCGTCGGTGACCTGGGCGCCGGCATCGGGCCCGTTGGGCGGGCCCGAGGGCGCGGCGGCATGCGCGGCCGCGGCCAGTCCGGCGAAGGCGGCCCCGGCCGCGCCGAGCATGCGGCGGCGGTGCGGGGAGGCGGGTGGCCCGTCGATGGGGAGGGATTCGTTCTTCGTGGTCATGGGAGGTCGGTCGGCAACAGCCTCATTCCAGGCCGAGCGCGGCATTCACCTTGGCCAGTTCCTCGGCCAGCGCGCGCACGGGTTCGGCCAGGGCCTTGCGCTGCGCCTCGTCGAGCGGCGCGGGCTTGAAGCCCTCGCCCTCGCGGTACGGCGCGAGCGCGGCGTCGAAGGCGGCGAAGCGTTCGTCCACGCTCTTCTGCAGCGCGGGCGCGGCCTTCACCAGCAGCGGCTGCAGCAGGTCGGCGACCTTCTTCGTGCCTTCGTAGCTGCCCTGCAGGTTCGCGAGTTCGGCATGGCCGTAGTGGTCCTCGCCGCCCGCGGGCAGGTTGTCGGCCACGCGGCGCAGCAGCTTCGAGGCCGAGCTCGCGAGCCGCTCGGGCGGCATGTTCAGGCCGCGCAGCCGTTCCTTGAGCACGCCGATGTCGGCGATCAGCTGCGCCACCACGGGGGCCAGGGGCTTCAGGTCGTTCTGGCCGTACAGCGCGTACTCGATGCGGTGGAAGCCCGTGAAGCCGGCATCGGCCTCGCGCTTCTCGAAGTAGTCGGCGCGCGCATTGATGCGCGTGTCGAGATCGGCGAACAGCTCGGCCATCGGCTCGATGCGCTTGTAGGCCTGGTGCGCGGGCGCATAGAGCGCCCTCGCCTGCCGCAGGTCGCCGGCCTGGACCGCGTCGGCCAGCGCGCGCACCGCGTCCTCGAGCGTGCCGGCCTCCAGGCGCAGGAAGGTCTGGTACTCGGCCAGCGCGCCCACGTAGTTGACCAGTGAGGGCCGCGCCGCCTCGGCCTCGGAAGCGGCCGAGGGCGTCACGCGCAGCTTGCCGCGCGGGTTGCTCAGCAGGCCGCAGGTGATGGCGAAATCGCCGGGCTGCAGCTTCACCGTCATGGTCTGCGAGAAGCCCGGCGCGATGTTCTCGCGCTCCTCCACCACCATCACGCCGTCGAGGATCTCCCACTCGAGCGCGCGGTTCGACTGGTTGACGATGGTGAAGGTGGTGCGCCCGGCCGGCACGGTGATCTCGTTGGGCTCGCACACATTGCCGCGGATCGTGACGGTGACCGCGTTGTCGGCGGCCTTCGGCGGCGCCTGGCGCGCGTGGTTGGAGGCATACCAGAAGGCCGCGAGGCCGGCGAGCGCCAGCAGGGCCGACGCGGCGACCGCCGCGCGCATCAGGTGGGAGGAAGGTGCCTTGGGTTCGGGAGAGGAAGAGGACATCGAGGGGTTTCAGCCGGCCGCAGCCGCGCGCGGCGCCGGCACGGCCGGACGCAGGAAGAAGAACAGGGCGACGGCCAGGAAGGCCAGGTAGACGACGACCTCGCCCACCACGGGCGCGGCCTGGTAGCCGAGCAGGCCCGACAGCACGGCGCCCAGCGGGCTGTCCATCGGCAGGGTCTCGCTCATGTCGAAGACCACCGTCTGCAGGTGGTTCCAGACGCCGCCCTCGTGCAGCTTGCGCAGCACGCCGGCCAGCAGGCCCGCGGCCACCAGCAGGATGAACAGGCCGGTGAAGCGGAAGAAGCGCCGCAGGTCGAGCCGCACGCCGCCCGAATAGAGGCCGTAGCCGACCACCACCGACACCGCGATGCCGGCGAGCGCGCCCACGGGCGCTTCCCAGCCGCTGCTCTGCTGGAAGATCGCGAGCAGGAAGAACACCGACTCCAGGCCTTCGCGTGCGACCGCGAGGAACACCATGCCGATCAGCGCCCAGCCCTGGCCGTCCGAGCCCTTGGCGAGCGCCTGGTCGATCGAGGCCTGCAGCTCGCCCTTGATCGAGCGCGCGGCCTTGCGCATCCAGAACACCATCGAGGTCAGCATCACCACCGCGATCAGCCCGACCACGCCCTCGAACAGCTCCTGCTGCTTCTGCGGGAATTCGGCCGCGAGCAATTGCAGCCCGGCGCCAGCGAACAGCGACAGCGCGGTGGCCAGCAGCACGCCGACCCACACCGCGGGCATCAGCGCGCCGCGCCCGCTCTGCTTCAGGTAACTGGCGACGATGCCGACGATCAGCGCGGCTTCGATGCCTTCGCGCAGCATGATGAGAAAGGGGATGAGCATCGGCTTCGGAAATCAGGGCGAGAGGAGCCCTCCGGAACCGGCGCGATCAGCGGCGCTGCATGTCGGCTCCACGGAGGAGCGGACGAGGATAACCCATCAAACAAGAACCATTCTCATTTGATGGGCTTTTCTTACCAAATGGTAATGAAAACCCTGCGACAGGCGGGCTCAGACCGCCAATTCGACGATGCGCGCGTCGACCGCGCCGCCCTCCATCCGAAGTTCGGCAACGGCGATCGGCAGGCTGAAGCGCCGCGGCCCCGCGCTGCCCGGGTTCACGTAGAGCACGCCGCCGCGTTCCTCGATCTTCGGTTTGTGCGAATGGCCCGAGACCACCACGCGCACGCCGGCCGCGGCCGGGTCGATGGCCAGCTGCGCGAGATCGTGGATGGCATAAAGCTGCACGCCGCCGACGTCCATGGTTTCGGTCTCGGCAATGCCCTCGGCCCAGGCCTCGCGGTCGTTGTTGCCGCGCACCACGGTCAGCGGCGCGATCGCGCGCAGGGCTTCAAGGATGGCGGGACTGCCGATGTCGCCGCCATGCACGATGAAGTCGCAGCCCTGCAGCGCCGCCACGGCCTGCGGGCGCAGCAGGCCGTGGGTGTCGGAGATCAGTCCGACGCGCGTCACCGGATCAGGCGGCCAGCAGCTGCCGCAGCACGAACGGCAGGATGCCGCCGTGCTTGTAGTAGTCGACCTCGATCGGCGTGTCGATGCGCAGGCGCACCGTCACCTCCTGGTGCGTGCCGTCGGGGCGGTGCACGACCAGCTTCACGTCCATCTGCGGCTTGAGCTCGCCGCCGATCACCACGTCGATCTGCTCGTCGCCCGTGAGGCCCAGCGTCTGCCAGGAATCGGCGCCGCGGAACTGCAGCGGCAGCACGCCCATGCCGACCAGGTTGGCACGGTGGATGCGCTCGAAGCTGCGCGCCACCACGGCCTTGATGCCCAGCAGCTGCGTGCCCTTGGCGGCCCAGTCGCGCGACGAGCCGGTGCCGTACTCCTCGCCGCCGAACACCACCGTGGGCGTGCCCTGGGCGATGTACTTCATGGCCGCGTCGTAGATGAACATCTTCTCGTTGCCGGGCTGGAACAGCGTGACGCCGCCCTCCTCCTGCGTGCCGTTGGCGTCCGGCGGAATCATCAGGTTCTTGATGCGCACGTTGGCGAAGGTGCCGCGCATCATCACGTCGTGGTTGCCGCGGCGCGAGCCGTAGCTGTTGAAGTCGGCCTTGGGCACGCCATGCGCCTTGAGCCAGATGCCCGCGGGCGAGCTTTCCTTGATCGAGCCGGCCGGCGAGATGTGGTCGGTGGTGATCGAGTCGCCGAACAGCGCCATGATGCGCGCGCCCTTGAAGCCCGCGTCCGAGGCGTGCGGCTTCATCTTGAAGCCCTCGAAGAACGGCGGCTCGGCGATGTAGGTCGAGGTGGGCCAGTCGTAGACCTGGCCCGTCGTGCCCTTGATGCTGCTCCAGAACTTGCCCGGGTCGGTCTTGACCTTGTCGTAATTGGCGCGGAACGACTTGGCGTTCATCGCGAAGCGCAGGTTCTGGTCGATCTCCTTCGGCGTGGGCCAGATGTCGCCGAGGTAGACGTCCTTGCCGCCCTTGCCCTTGCCCACCGGCTGGGTCATCAGGTCGACCATCACGTTGCCCGCGATCGCGAAGGCCACCACCAGCGGCGGCGAGGCCAGGAAGTTGGCCTTGAGGTTCGGATGGATGCGCGCCTCGAAGTTGCGGTTGCCCGAGAGCACGGCCGCGCCGATCAGGTCGTTCTTGGTGATGATCTCGTTGATCTCGGGCGTGAGGTCGCCCGCGTTGCCGATGCAGGTGGTGCAGCCGTAGCCCGCGAGGTAGAAGCCCAGCTTCTCGAGGTAGGGCAGCAGGCCGGCCTTCTCGAGGTACTCGGTCACGATGCGCGAGCCGGGCGCCAGCGAGGTCTTGACGTGCGGCTTGACCGAGAGGCCGGCTTCCACCGCCTTCTTGGCCAACAGGCCCGCGGCCAGCATCACGCTCGGGTTCGAGGTGTTGGTGCACGAGGTGATGGCGGCGATCAGCACGTCGCCGTTGCCGATGGTCACCTCGCCCTTCGATTTGGACGGCGCCGCCGGCGCGGTGGCGCTCACGTGCGCGGCCGCCTTGGTCGTGCGGTTGGCCACCATCTCGACCAGGTCGCGCGGCGCGCCCGGCGCGGGCGCGGCGGTTTCCTCGTCGTTGCCGGCGCCGGCCGGCGCGAGCGGGTAGCGCAGCTTGAGCTTGTCGGCCGGCTGGTTGAAGCCGTTGGCGTCGTTGGGCTTGCTGTAGAGCTCCGAGAACTTGGTCGACAGGTGGCCCAGGTCGATGCGGTCCTGCGGCCGCTTCGGGCCGGCCAGGCTCGGCGAGACGGTGCCGAGGTCCAGGCGCACGACCTTGGTGTAGTCGATGTCGCCGGGGTTGGGCATGCCGAACAGGCCCTGCGCCTTGTAGTAGGCCTCGAAGCGCTCGACCTCCTCCTTGGTGCGGCCCGTGCCCTCGAAGTAGGCGACGGTCATCTCGTCGACCGGGAAGAAGCCCATGGTGGCGCCGTACTCGGGCGCCATGTTGCCGATGGTGGCGCGGTCGGGCACGGCGATCGAGGCGGCGCCCGGACCGAAGAACTCGACGAACTTGCCCACCACCTTCTCGGCGCGCAGGATCGCGGTGACGAACAGCACCAGGTCGGTGGCGGTCACGCCCTCGCGCAGCTTGCCGGTGAGCTCGAAGCCCACCACGTCGGGCGTGAGCATGTAGACCGGCTGGCCCAGCATCGCGGCCTCGGCCTCGATGCCGCCCACGCCCCAGCCGACCACGCCCACGCCGTTGATCATGGTGGTGTGGCTGTCGGTGCCGACCAGCGAGTCGGGGTAGTAGACCGGGACGTCGCCCTTGTCGTTCGGGTTCGAATAGACGCCGCGCGCGAAGTACTCGAGGTTGACCTGGTGCACGATGCCGAAGCCCGGCGGCACGACGCGGAAGGTGTCGAAGGCCTGCATGCCCCACTTCATGAACTGGTAGCGCTCGTTGTTGCGCTGGAACTCGAGCTTCATGTTGAGGTCGAGCGCCTTGGGCGTGCCGTAGTAGTCGACCATCACCGAGTGGTCGACCACCAGGTCGACCGGCACCAGCGGCTCGATGGTCTTGGGCGACTTGCCGAGCTTGGCGGCCACGCTGCGCATGGCGGCCAGGTCGGCCAGCAGCGGCACGCCGGTGAAGTCCTGCAGCACCACGCGGGTCACGACGAAGGGGATCTCGTCGGTGCGCTCGGCGTTCGGCGCCCAGTGGGCCAGTTCCTCGACGTGCTTGGCCGACACCTTCTGGCCGTCGCAGTTGCGCAGCACCGACTCGAGCACGATGCGGATCGACACCGGCAGCCGATCGACGCTCGGATGCTGCTTGGCCAGTTCCTTGAGGGACCAGTACTTGCCGGACTTGCCCGATGCGGTCTTGAAGGTCTTGAGGGTGGACGCAAAGGCGTGAGCCGGTGCTTTGGCCATGTGTGGAACTCCTTGGGAATGTGTTCGTGAAGCGCCTCAAAGGTTAGCAGGGATGAATGTCAATTGCTGTAGTCAGGCATCGCATCGGCGGGGGCGGAAGGCCATGGCGGCCAGGGACGAAAAGCCCCCTCGCGCGGCCATGAAAAAGGCGCCCTCGCGGGGCGCCTCGACGGCCTGAGGGCGGAAGGCGTTCAGGCCAGCGCCATCCGCGCCGCCGGCCGGCTCGCGCGCAGCCCGCTCCATAGCAGCTCGGCCAGCACCAGCACGCACACCGCCTGCGCCAGCACCCAGGCCACGCCCAGCGCGGTCACCGGGAACAGGCCGCCGGCCAGCAGCGCGGCGCAGCCCACGGCCCAGCCCAGGTTGCCGAGCATGACCACGCCGATCAGCGTGCGCGGCGGGGTCGCACGGCTGGCCATGAGGGCGGCCGCGGCGGCATAGGCCAGCAGGAACACGCCGCTGCCCAGCAGCAGCGCGGCCGGCAGGCCGGTGAGGCGCGCCAGGGTGTCGGTGACAGCGACCTGCAGCGCGCCGGTGCCGGCGCAGGAGGCGGCGTCGGCCCACATCACGCGGGGCAGGAAACGCGGCGAGGCGAAGAGCGTGGAACGTGCGGTCATGAGGTTTCTCCTTCGGTTCGGGTGGTACGCCGCAAGAGGATCTCGCTGCGTTGGGGTCGATGATTCCGGGACCGGCGCACAGCGTCCATGACCTGCCAGGTCATGGCGATGCGCGGCCCGCGCGCCAGAATGCGGCCCCATGAACACCCCCCGCCCCCACCCCACGAAGCCCGGCCAGCCGGGCGCGCGCGACCCCTTCGGCGTGCACCTGCGGCACTGGCGCACCCACCGCCGCCTGAGCCAGCTCGACCTGGCGCAGGAGGCCGAGGTCTCGACCCGGCACCTGAGCTACGTGGAAACCGGCCGCGCCGCGCCGAGCCGCGAGATGGTGCTGCGGCTGGCCGAGCGGCTGGACGTGCCGCTGCGCGAGCGCAACGCGCTGCTGGTGGCCGCGGGCTTCGCGCCGATGTACCGCCAGCGCTCGCTCGACGACCCGGCCATGGCCTCGGCGCGCCGCGCGGTCGACCTGGTGCTCAAGGGGCACGAGCCCTTTCCCGCGCTGGCGGTGGACCGCCACTGGAACCTCGTGGCCTACAACGCGCTGGTGCCGCTGTTGATGCAAGGCGCCTCGGCCGACCTGCTGAAGCCGCCGGTCAATGTGCTGCGCCTGAGCCTGCGGCCCGACGGGCTGGCCTCGCGCATCGCCAACCTCGCGCAGTGGCGCACCCACCTGCTCGAACGGCTGCAGCAGCAGATCGCCGCCACCGGCGACCGCGTGCTGGTCGAACTGCACGACGAACTCGCGGCCTACCCCGTGCCCCACGTCGGCCACGACACCCCGCCCGCGGGCGGCGAGCTGTCGGGCGTGGTGGTGCCGTTCCAGCTCGTGACGCCCAACGGCGTGCTGAGCTTCATCAGCACCACCACCATCTTCGGCACGCCGGTCGACATCACGTTGCAGGAACTCGCGGTGGAGTCGTTCTTTCCGGCCGATGCGCAGACGGCGGCGGCGCTGCCGGCCCTGGTTGCGCAGGCGAAGGCGCAGGCTGGCGCGGCGGGCTGAGCGCGCCTGCCCCCGCCTCTTCCTCGTCGCGCGCCTTCGGCCCCGGCACGTCGTCGACCTGGATCACCTTGTCGGCCGCGCGCAGATAGGCCAGCGCGAGCGCCGGATCGGCCGCCGTGCGGGCCGCGGCCTCGAGCGAGTTCGTGCGCCGCAGCACCTTGTTGAGCGCCGCGGTTTCGTCGCCGAGCCGGTCGCCGAGTTCCAGCGCGCTCATCAGGTCGCGCAGGCCGCCGGCCGCGGGTTCGCTGAGATCGGGCACCAGCCGAGCGACCACGTCGGGCCGGGTGCGCAGCGTCTCGGCCAGCGCCAGCAGCTGCACGTCGCGCAGCGGCGCCAGGTGCGCGGTGCGCCGCAGCACCAGCGCGCCGATGAAGCGCCGGCCCGGCGTGGGCAGGTTGGCATAGAGGTCGTGCAGGATCGCCGCCGCCTGGTCGAGCTGCACGCGGATCGCGGCCTGCGCGAAGGGCAGCATCTCGGGCGCCGCCTCCACGCCGTAGCGCCAGACGCAGGCGCTCGCCAGGTACAGATGGGCCAGCACGTCGCCGAGCCGCGCCGACAGCAGTTCCATGCGCTTGAGCTTGCCGCCGAGCATGCCCATGGCGAGGTCGGCGGTGAGCGCGTACTTGGCGCTCATGCGCGCGATCAGCCGGGCCTCGGGCGCCAGCGCCTCGGGCGGGCGGCCCAGCACCGGCGCGCCGAACAGGCTGTGCCAGAGGTTGCGCGCCACGTGCCCGCCATGCGCCATCAGCGCCTTGCCGAGCGCGGTCTCGTCGTTCGCCTGCACCGCGGCCATCTCGTCGAGCACGTGCGGATGGCAGCGCACCGCGCCCTGGCCGAACACGATCAGCGCGCGTGTGAGGATGTTGGCGCCTTCCACCGTGATCGCGATCGGCGCCTGCCGGTAGGCCACGCCCAGCAGGTTCGAGGGGCCGGAGATGATGCCCTTGCCGCCGAGGATGTCCATGCCGTGGTTGACCGCGCGCCGGCCGGCCTCGGTCAGCTGCACCTTGAGGATCGCGCTTGCCACGCTGGGCCGTTCGCCGGCGTCGAGCGCGCAGGCGGTGAAGCGGCGCGCGGCATCGCTCGCATAGAGCTCAGCCGCCATCTGCGCCACCAGCCCCGCCACCGCGTGGAACTTGCCCACCGGCAGGCCGAACTGCTCGCGGATGCGGCCATAGCCGTTGCTCACGAACAGCGCGGTCTGCTGCATCGCCGAGCCGAGCGCGGGCAGCGAGATGGCGCGGCCCGCGGCCAGGCACTCCATCAGCATGCGCCAGCCCTGGCCGACCTGCGGCTCGCCGCCGATCACCCAGTCCATCGGCACGAAGACCTGGCGGCCGTGGATCGGGCCGTTCATGAAGGCGCTGTCCATCGGACGATGGCGCCGGCCGATCTCCATGCCCGCGTGCGGCACCGGGATCAGCGCGCAGGTGATGCCGAGATCGCGCTGGCCCTCGGGCCGGCTCTCGTCGACCGCGTGGAAAGCGAGGCCGACCACGGTGGCCACGGGCGCCAGCGTGATGTAGCGCTTGTCGAAGTCGACCAGGAAGCCGCGCGTTGGCCGGCCCTCGAACTCGCGCTCCACCAGCACGCCGCGGTCGGGGATCGAGGCGGCATCGGAGCCCGCGTAGGGCGAGGTCAGGCCGAAGCACGGCAGCTCGCGGCCATCGGCCAGGCGCGGCAGGTAGTGGTGCTTTTGATCGTCGGTGCCGTAGCGCAGCAGCAGCTCGGCCGGGCCGAGCGAGTTGGGCACCATCACCGTGACCGCGGTAGCGACGTTGACGGTGGCGATGCGCGCCACCACCGTCGCATGGGCGTGGTGGCCGAAGCCGAGGCCGCCGAACTCCTCGGGAATGATCATCCCGAAGAAGCGCTTTTCGCGCAGGTGGCGCCACACCTCGGGCGGCAGGTCCTTCGCTTCGTCGATCGCATGGTCGTCGAGCATCGCGCACAGCGTGCGCACCTCGCGGTCGATGAAGTCCTGTTCGCGCTCGGTCAGACGGTTGGGCCCGAAGGCCGCAAGCGCGTCGAAATCGGGGCGGCCGGCGAACAACTGGCCTTCGAAACCGACGGTGCCCGCCTCGAGCGCGGCGCGTTCGGTGTCGCCCAGCGGCGGCAGCGCCTTCGAGAAAGGCTTCATGGCCCAGCGGCCGATCAACGAGGCCAGCGGCATGCGTGTCTCCTTCGCCGCGAGGCAGGCGCGCGGCGCTCAGCCATGGTGCGGCCGCAGGGGCCCGGGGACGGCCGGCCGAGGACGACCGCGCGTGTCGGAGACGGGCTTGCATTGCCGGCGCGCCCGGCGCCGCGCGGCTCAGCGCCGCTTCGGTGCCTGCTGCGCGGCCGGTGCGGGCGCGGCCGCCGGGGCCGCTGCCGCGGCAGTCGGCTCGCGCCAGCCGTATTCGACATAGCGCCGGATCACGAGGCAGCCCGGCGGCGAATCGATCAGCGACACCGACGAGGTCGGCTCCTTGTCGTCGGTGTAGACCGTGTAGACCGGCAGCAGCCTGGTCGCGCGGTAGTTCGGCAGCTCCTGCTGGGCGATGCTCGCGCAGGTGAAGGGTGCCACCGAGATGCGTTCGGCCGCCACGGTGCAGGCGCCGCTGTCGTCGGGGATCGCGGTGATCGAGCCCGCCACGCCCGCATTCGGGAACTCGATGCCGATCAGCGAGAACACCGGGCCGCTGTCGGGGCGCTTGCGGTCCCAGTCGAGCAACACGTCGTGGCTGCGACTGCCCTGCACGGTCAGCGAGGACAGCCGCGTGATCGCCGGCAGGCAGCGCTTCACGCCCACGCTGGTGGCCGCGCGCGTCAGCACGTCCTGCGGCGGCGCGGGCGGTGCCTGGGGCACGAGCACGCCCTGCGCGAAGGCGGTGGCCGTCAGGGTGCAGGCCGCGGCGCACGGCAGCAGACGAAGGAGAAGCGATGTCGGGGTCATGGGGGTCGTTCCGAAGTCGGCCGCGTTCAGGCGTAGAGCGCCTCGATCGCGGCGGTGTAGATGCGCACGTTCTCCTCGCCCTCGGGATCGAGCCGCTCGAGCAGCGCCCGCGCGCGCTCGCGGTAGCCGGGCAGGTCGGCGTCGTGCTCGGCGAAGGCGCGCCGCAGCGCGCGGCCGCCCTCCTCGCAGTCGAAGCCCTGGTAGCGGTAGCCGCAGTCGCCGATCAGGTGCGAGTTGTGCACCAGCGGATAGCCGCCGTACAGCGCCTCGTAGTAGAGGTAGTTCTGGCCGTTCTCCCAGTGGTGCGCGAACACGCAGTCGACGTTGGGCGGCACCACCTGGTAGACCGGGAAGCGCCCCTCGAACGAGGCCAGCCCGTGCTGCACCAGGTCCAGGCTCTGGGCGAAGCCGACGAACTGCGGCTTCTCGCGCAGGTGGAAGCTGTTGTAGACCCACAGGCGCTCGATCAGGTCGGGCTGCGCGCGGTGCGCCGCCTCGCAGCCCAGCATCGGGATGAAGCTGGTCTTCACCATGCAGATGTTGGGCTCGAAGATCGCCACGCGCCAGTGCCGGCGTCCGGGCTCGTAGGCGAAGGGCTTGCCGCCGCCGCTGCGCGCCAGGGCGCGCTCGAGCACCATCGGGCTCCACAGGTGCGGCATCAGGCGCACCGGCGTGCGGAACGCGGCCTCGAAATAGGGTTTGCAGGTGGCCTCGTACTCGGGCAGCGTCCAGACCTCGTGGTAGGGCGCGAGCGTCAGCAGCAGGCCATGCGGCTTGTCGAAGATCATGCGCTCGATGTCGATCACGTAGTCGTTGCCCACGCGCATCGACACGATCTTGCCGCCGCGTTCGCGGAAGGCCACGGCCCAGTCGCGCCCGAGCTGGGCGCTCATCTCGATCATCACGTCGAGTTCCTGCGCGGCGGTCGCCATGTCGACGATCGGCACCGGCGAATCGGCCAGGAAGCCGGCCGCATCGGCCGGCGCGCCGTCGCCGCCGCCGGCCACGAGCACCGTGCTGGCCACGCGCGGCGAGCGCAGCAGCAGCATCACGAGGAACAGGCAGTTCTGGTAGACGCCGTTCTCCCACAGGCTCTGCTCGCCCTTGCGGATGAAGATCGAGACGCCGACGCGCAGCTTGTCGGGCATGGCGTTCATCGCGCGGCACCTCCGACGCGGAAGCTCGCGTCGCCGCCCACGAGCTGCAGCAGCCGCTGCGCATAGCCCTCGACATTGGCGCGCGCCAGCGGATCGAGCGCGTCGAACACGCGTTGCGAGCGCGCCCTGTAGTCGTCGAGTTGCCCATCGTGATGGCGCGCCGCGTTCAGCAGCTGCTCGACGCCCGCGCCGACCTCGAAGCCCGGGTAGTAGTAGCCCGCGTCGCGCAGCCAGGGCGAGTTGTGCACCAGCGGGTAGTTGCCGTAGAGCGCGTCGAGGTAGCTGTAGTTCTGGTCGTTCTGCCACTGGTGCGAGACCACCGCGTCGGCATGCTGCACCATGAAGCCCGCGAAGTCGTTCCGGCCATGGAAGATCGCCTTGTGCTCGCGCACGATGTCGAGCGAGTTCGCGAGATAGAGCATGGTCGGGTGGTCCTTCATGTGCAGCGTGTTGAGCGCATGCATCCAGTTCACCGCCTTCGGGTCGGCGCGGTAGGCGCCGTCGCAGATCAGCATCGGCAGGGTGCCGGCCTTCACCACCGAGATGTTGGGCTCGAAGATCGCGACCCGCAAGCCCGGCTGCTCGGCCGTGCGCGGCGCGTAGCCGAAGCGGAAACCCGCCGCCTCGACCTCGGCCACGCGCTGCGCGAGGAACTCGGGGGACCAGAGGTAGGGCACCACGTTCACCGGGCAGCGGTTGTACACGCGCATCATCGGCGCGAAGGTTTCGTCCTTGGGCAGCAGCCAGACCTCGTCGCAGCGGTCGGGCCGGCTGAAGTGGCCCTTGTCGGAGAACACGATCGGCTCGGCCAGCGACACGAAGGGCTGGCCCACGCAATGGAACACCACGCGCCCGCCGCGCGCGCGGAAGTACGACAGCCACGAGACCTCGAGCGCGCCCGCCATCTCGAACACCACGTCGAGCGCATCGGTGAGCTCGCGCGCCCGGCCGATCGCGAGCCCGCGCGCCGCGAGGTCGACCTGCGGCGGCATCGCCGACTGGTCGCCCGCGTCGATCAGCGTGACCGATTCGACGAAGGGGATCTGCTGCAGCAGCCGGGCCAGGAACAGCACGTTCTGCCCCATGCCGTTCTCCCAGATGTTCTGGCCGGCGTGGGTGAGGACCGAGATACCGATGCGCATGGACGATGAGTGTCCCTCAAAAAAGGGGGCTCCCGCACCCCTGGCGCGGGAGCCTTCCCATGGGGCTTTTTTCTCTCCCTGTGGCCTACTTCCACTTCCAGCCGATGCCGGCGTTGATGCCCCATTCCTTGCCCGTGGTCGAGAGGCCCGCGCCCCACGACATCTTGCCGTCGTCCGACAGCGCCTTGAAGGTCAGCGCCACCGCGCTGTAGCCCTTGTAGCTGCCCAGGCCCACGCCCACGGTCTTCTCGCCCGGGTAGAGCGTCGGCAGGTAGGTGCCCGACATCGCGAACGCCATCGCCGTGCCCGAGTAGGCGACGCGCGCCACGTCGCCGATCTGGTTGCGCACGTCGTTCAACTGCTGCACGTTGACCGCGTCGCCCGGCAGGATGCCCGGCGCCACGTTGCCGATGCGCGTGCCGCCCGGCGCCTGGCCGGCGCCCAGCGTGATCTGGTTGTAGTTGACCGACCCGTCGGGGTTGGTGTCGTACTGCACGCTGCTGGCCTTCGATGCCGCCGACGCCGCCTTGAGCTGCGCCACGTTGGTGGCGTCGCTGTCGGCCGAGCCCGCGGCCACGCCGGTGATCTGGCGGAACTGGCCATTGGCCGCATCGCCCACCGACACCGCGCCCTGCGTGCTGGTGGTGGCCTTGATCGCCGCCTCCTGCGCCGCGTTGGCGCTGCCTGGCACGTAGCCGGCCACGCCCGCGCCCGTGGTCGACTTCGAGCCCGAGCCCAGGGCCACGCCGCCGGTCTGCTGGACCACCGCGCCGAAGCCGATGGCCGTGCCCTTGGAGACGTTCGGCACCTGGCTCGCCACCGTGCCGCCCGCATCCGCCCTGTCGCCCAGGGCCACGCCGCCGTTGCCGGCGCGCGAGTCCGCACCGATCGCCTGCGAGCCGGTGGCCAGTGCCCCGGTACCGATCGCGATCGCGTTGGTGCCCGTGGCCTGCGCCCCGAAGCCCACCGCCACCGCGCCGTCGGCCGTCGCCTTCGCGCCGTTGCCCGCGGCGAAGGAGTTCGCGCCGCTCGCGACCGATTGCGGTCCGATCGCCACCGACTCCTGGCCGATGGCCTGCGAGTCGCCTGCCGTCGAATTGGCGTGGAAGTACTTCGTGCCGTTGTTGTAGATGTTGGTGACGGTGCTGTTGGTGGTGCTCAACCCCGTCGACAGGCTGCCGATGCCGCTGACCGACCCGCTGATGCTCGTCGACAGGCTGCTGAGGTTGCTGTTCGTCGTGCTCAGCCCGCTCGACAGGCTGCCGAGGCCGCTGGTGACGGTACTCAGGCCGGTCGAGGTCGAGGTCGACAGGCTGGAGACGTTGCTGTTCGTCGTGCTCAGGCCCGACGACAGGCTGCCGATATTGCTGGTCGCGGTGCTCAGGCCGGTCGACAGGCTGCCGATGCTGCTCGTGGCCGTGCTCAGACCGGTCGAGGTGGAGGTCGACAGGCTGTTGATGCTGCTGGTCGCCGTGCTCAGCCCGCTCGACGTGGATGTCGACAGGCTGTTGATGCTGCTCGTTGCCGTGCTAAGGCCGCTCGAGGTGGACGTCGACAGGCTGTTGATGCTGCTCGTTGCCGTGCTCAGGCCGCTCGAGGTGGATGTCGACAGGCTGTTGATGCTGCTCGTCGCCGTGCTCAGCCCGCTCGAGGTGGATGTCGACAGGCTGCTCACGGTGCTGTTCGTCGTGCTCAGGCCGATCGACAGGCTGCCGATGCCGCTGCTCACGGTGCTCAGGCCGACGGACAGGCTGCCGATGGAGCTGGTCGCCGTGCTCAGGCCGGTCGAGGTCGAGGTCGAGAGGCTGTCGATGTTGCTCGTCGCGGTGCTCAGACCCGTGGAGGTCGAGGTTGACAGGCTGCCGATGCTGCTGGTCGCGGTGCTCAGGCCCGTGGAGGTCGAAGTCGACAAGCTACCAATGGAGCTCGTGGCCGTGCTCAAGCCAGTCGACGTGGAAGTCGAAAGGCTGCCGATGCTGCTCGTGGCGGTGCTCAGGCCCGTCGAGGTAGACGTGGACAAGCTGCCGATCGAACTCGTCGCCGTGCTGAGGCCGGTCGACGTCGAGGTCGAGAGGCTGCCGATGCTGCTCGTAGCCGTGCTCAGACCGGTCGAGGTTGATGTGGACAGGCTGCCAATCGAACTTGTCGCAGTGCTCAGGCCAGTCGACGTCGAGGTCGACAAGCTGCCGATGGAGCTCGTTGCCGTGCTGAGGCCAGTAGACGTCGAGGTCGAGAGACTGTCGATGCTGCTCGTTGCAGTGCTCAGACCCGTGGAGGTTGAGGTGGACAAACTACCTATGGAGCTTGTCGCTGTGCTCAAACCGGTCGAGGTGGAGGTCGAGAGGCTGCCGATGCTGCTGGTCGCGGTGCTCAGACCCGTGGAGGTCGAAGTCGACAAGCTGCCGATGGAGCTCGTGGCCGTACTCAAGCCGGTGGACGTCGAGGTCGAGAGGCTGCCGATGCTGCTGGTCGCTGTGCTCAGGCCCGTCGAAGTGGACGTGGACAGGCTATCGATGCTGCTCGTGGCGGTGCTCAGGCCTGTCGAGGTCGAGGTGGACAAGCTACCGATCGAACTCGTCGCCGTGCTGAGGCCGGTAGACGTCGAGGTCGAGAGGCTGCCGATAGAACTCGTCGCAGTGCTCAAGCCCGTTGAGGTCGAAGTCGACAGGCTACCGATAGCGCTGGTGGCGGTGCTCAGGCCGGTCGATGTCGATGTGGACAGGCTACCGATCGAGCTCGTTGCCGTGCTCAGGCCGGTCGACGTCGAAGTCGAGAGGCTGTCGATGCTGCTGGTCGCCGTGCTCAAGCCGGTCGACGTCGATGTGGACAGGCTGCCAATCGAGCTCGTGGCGGTGCTCAGGCCCGTCGATGTCGAGGTCGACAGGCTGTCGATGCCGCTGGTGGCCGTGCTCAAGCCAGTCGAGGTCGAAGTTGACAGGCTGTCGATGCTGCTGGTCGCGGTGCTCAGGCCCGTCGAAGTCGAGGTGGACAGGCTGCCGATCGAGCTCGTTGCCGTGCTCAAACCGGTCGACGTGGACGTCGACAGGCTATCGATGCTGCTGGTTGCGGTGCTCAGGCCCGTCGAGGTCGACGTGGATAGGCTGCCGATCGAACTCGTTGCTGTGCTCAAACCGGTCGACGTAGACGTCGACAGGCTGCCAATGCTGCTCGTGGCGGTGCTCAGACCCGTCGACGTGGAGGTCGACAGGCTGCCGATGGAGCTTGTTGCCGTGCTCAGACCTGTCGAGGTCGACGTCGAGAGGCTACCGATGGAGCTCGTTGCCGTGCTCAAGCCAGTCGACGTCGAAGTCGACAGGCTATCGATGCTGCTCGTCGCGGTGCTCAGACCGGTCGACGTGGAAGTCGACAGGCTGCCGATCGAGCTCGTTGCCGTGCTCAACCCCGTGGAGGTCGAAGTCGACAGGCTGTCGATAGAGCTCGTTGCCGTACTCAGTCCAGTCGACGTGGAGGTCGAGAGGCTGCCGATCGAACTCGTCGCCGTGCTCAAGCCAGTGGACGTAGAGGTCGAGAGGCTGCCAATGCTGCTCGCGGCCGTACTGAGGCCAGTTGACGTCGAAGTGGACAGGCTGCCGATGCTGCTCGTCGCGGTGCTTAGACCCGTCGACGTGGAGGTCGACAGGCTGCCGATCGAGCTAGTTGCCGTGCTGAGGCCAGTCGAAGTCGATGTTGACAAGCTGTCGATGCTGCTGGTCGCGGTGCTCAGACCTGTCGAGGTCGACGTCGACAGGCTGCCAATGGAGCTCGTTGCAGTGCTGAGGCCAGTCGACGTCGAGGTCGACAAGCTGTCGATACTGCTGGTCGCGGTGCTCAGGCCCGTGGAGGTCGAGGTGGACAGGCTACCGATGGAGCTTGTCGCAGTGCTAAGCCCCGTCGACGTGGAGGTCGACAAACTGCCGATGCTGCTCGTCGCCGTGCTCAAGCCGGTCGACGTCGATGTAGACAGGCTGCCGATCGAACTCGTTGCCGTGCTCAAGCCAGTCGACGTCGAGGTCGACAGGCTATCGATGCTGCTCGTCGCGGTGCTCAAGCCGGTCGACGTCGATGTGGACAGGCTGCCGATCGAACTCGTTGCCGTGCTCAAGCCGGTCGACGTGGAGGTCGACAGGCTATAGATGCTGCTCGTCGCGGTGCTCAGACCCGTCGAAGTCGACGTGGACAGGCTACCGATCGAACTCGTCGCCGTGCTCAAGCCGGTCGACGTCGAGGTCGACAAGCTGTCGATACTGCTGGTCGCGGTGCTCAGACCCGTGGAGGTCGAGGTGGACAGGCTACCGATGGAACTCGTGGCCGTGCTCAAGCCCGTCGAGGTCGACGTCGACAAGCTGCCGATGGAGCTTGTCGCCGTGCTCAATCCGGTCGACGTGGAGGTCGACAAGCTACCGATGCTGCTGGTCGCCGTGCTCAGACCGGTCGACGTGGACGTGGACAGGCTACTGATCGAACTGGTCGCGGTGCTCAAACCCGTGGAGGTCGAAGTCGACAGGCTGTCGATAGAGCTCGTTGCCGTGCTCAGACCAGTCGACGTGGAGGTCGAGAGGCTGCCGATCGAACTCGTCGCGGTGCTCAAGCCAGTGGAGGTCGAGGTCGACAGGCTGTCGATACTGCTGGTCGCCGTGCTCAGGCCCGTGGAGGTGGAGGTGGACAGGCTACCGATGGAGCTCGTCGCAGTGCTCAGACCGGTCGACGTCGAAGTCGACAGGCTGTCGATGCTGCTGGTCGCCGTGCTCAAGCCGGTCGACGTCGATGTAGACAGGCTGCCAATCGAGCTCGTTGCCGTACTCAGACCAGTCGACGTCGAGGTCGACAAGCTGTCGATGCTGCTCGTCGCGGTGCTCAGACCCGTAGAGGTCGAGGTGGACAGGCTGCCGATCGAACTCGTTGCCGTGCTCAGGCCCGTCGAGGTCGACGTCGACAAGCTGCCGATCGAGCTTGTCGCCGTGCTCAACCCGGTCGAGGTGGAAGTCGACAGACTGTCAATAGAGCTCGTTGCTGTGCTCAAGCCGGTGGACGCCGAGGTCGAAAGGCTGCCAATGCTGCTGGTGGCAGTGCTCAAACCCGTGGAGGTCGAGGTCGACAAGCTGCCGATGGAGCTCGTTGCCGTGCTCAAGCCGGTGGACGTCGAAGTCGAGAGGCTGCCGATGCTGCTGGTCGCCGTACTCAGACCCGTCGAAGTGGACGTAGACAGACTGCCGATCGAGCTCGTTGCCGTGCTCAACCCGGTCGATGTCGAGGTCGACAAGCTACCGATGCTGCTGGTCGCCGTGCTCAGACCCGTGGAGGTCGACGTGGACAAGCTGCCAATGGAGCTCGTCGCGGTGCTCAGGCCGGTCGACGTGGAAGTCGAGAGACTGTCGATGCTGCTGGTCGCCGTGCTCAAACCCGTCGAAGTCGACGTGGACAGGCTGCCAATCGAACTCGTCGCAGTGCTCAGCCCGGTCGATGTCGAGGTCGAAAGGCTGTCGATGCTGCTGGTCGCGGTGCTCAGGCCCGTGGAGGTCGAGGTGGACAAGCTAACGATGGAACTCGTTGCAGTGCTCAGACCGGTCGAGGTGGAGGTCGAGAGGCTGCCGATGGAACTCGCTGCGGTGCTGAGACCCGTGGACGTCGAGGTCGACAGACTGCCGATCGAGCTGGTCGCAGTGCTCAGGCCTGTCGAGGTCGACGTGGACAAGCTGCCGATACTGCTCGTCGCGGTGCTCAGACCCGTGGAGGTCGAAGTCGACAGGCTGCTGATGGAACTCGTGGCCGTGCTCAAGCCAGTCGACGTCGAGGTCGAGAGGCTGCCAATGCTGCTCGTTGCCGTGCTCAGGCCCGTCGAAGTCGATGTCGAAAGGCTGTCGATCGAGCTGGTGGCGGTGCTCAGACCCGTCGAGGTGGAGGTCGACAGGCTGCCGATGCTGCTGGTCGCAGTGCTCAAGCCCGTGGACGTCGACGTCGAGAGGCTGCCGATGGAGCTCGTTGCAGTGCTCAAGCCGGTGGAGCTGGAAGTCGACAAGCTCGACACGCTGCTGTTCGTCGTGCTCAGGCCCGACGACAGACTGCCGATGCTGCTCGTTGTGGTGCTCAGTCCGGTCGACAGGCCATCGATGCGGCTGTTCGCCGTGCTCAGACCCGTGGAGGTCGAGGTCGAAAGGCTGCCGATCGAGCTGGTCGCAGTGCTCAGGCCCGTCGAGGTCGAGGTCGACAAGCTGCCGATCGAACTCGTTGCCGTGCTCAGGCCAGTCGACGTCGAAGTCGAGAGGCTGCCGATGCTGCTGGTCGCCGTGCTCAAGCCGGTCGACGTCGATGTGGACAGGCTGCCGATGCTGCTCGTAGCCGTGCTCAGACCCGTGGAGGTCGACGTCGACAGGCTCGACACACTGCTGTTCGTCGTGCTCAGACCCGAAGACAAGCTGCCAATCGAGCTGGTTGCGGTGCTCAGCCCCGTCGACGCGGAGGTCGACAAGCTGCCGATGGAACTCGTTGCGGTGCTGAGGCCTGTCGAGGTCGACGTGGACAAGCTACCGATACTGCTCGTCGCGGTACTCAGACCCGTGGACGTCGAAGTCGAGAGGCTGCCGATCGAGCTGGTTGCGGTGCTCAGACCTGTCGAGGTCGAGGTGGACAAGCTACCGATGCTGCTCGTGGCGGTGCTCAAGCCCGTGGACGTGGAGGTCGACAGGCTGCCGATCGAACTCGTGGCCGTGCTTAACCCGGTGGAACTGGAGGTCGACAAGCTCGACACACTGCTGTTCGTCGTACTCAAGCCCGATGACAGACTGCCTATGCTGCTGGTCGTGGTGCTCAGTCCGGTCGACAGGCCATCGATGCGGCTGTTTGCCGTGCTCAAGCCAGTGGAGGTCGACGTCGACAGACTACCGATGCTGCTCGTGGCGGTGCTCAAGCCGGTCGAAGTCGAAGTCGAGAGGCTACCGATGGAACTGGTCGCGGTGCTCAACCCCGTCGACGTCGACGTGGACAGGCTCGACACGCTGCTGTTCGTCGTGCTCAAACCCGTGGAAGTCGAGGTGGAGAGGCTGCCGATCGAACTGGTGGCTGTGCTCAGCCCCGTCGACGTCGAGGTCGACAAGCTCGAAACGCTGCTGTTCGTCGTGCTCAAGCCCGACGACAGGCTGCCGATGCTGCTCGTGGCCGTGCTCAATCCCGTGGACGTCGACGTGGAGAGACTACCGATCGAGCTGGTTGCTGTGCTCAGCCCCGTAGAGGTCGACGTGGACAAGCTGCCGATGCTGCTGGCCGCCGTGCTCAGCCCCGTCGAGGTCGACGTCGACAAGCTCGACACCCGGCTGTTCGTCGTGCTCAGCCCCGAGGAGAGGCTTCCGATGCTGCTCGTGGCCGTGCTCAACCCCGTCGAGGTCGACGTCGACAGGCTGCCGATGCTGCTGGCCGTCGTGCTCATGCCCGTGCTCAGCTGCGCCACCGTCACGGCGTCCTGCAGCGCCGCGCCGTCGGCGACATTGGTGATGCGCCGCAGGGCGGACGACGAGCCCACCGAGACTTCGGAGGCGGGGGCGGCGGTGCCCGTCAGGAAGCCGGTGCCGGTCGGACCCTTGGCGCCCGTCACGCTGCCCGCGCCCAGCGCGACGCTGCTGGCGTAGGCGGCGTTGGCACCCGTGCCCATCGACACGGCGTTCGAGCCCAGCGCCACGGCGTTGGCGCCGAAGGCGATGGCGGCGTCGGTGACCGACAGGTCGGCCGACTTGACGACGGCGCCGTTGCCGATCGCGATGCTGCGGGTCGTGCGGTCATCGGTCGTGGCATTGCCGCCGATCGCGATCGAGGCGTTCTGGGCCGAGGTGCCGATCTGATCGGCGGACGCACCGGTGCCCAGAGCGATGCTGCCGCCCCAGCTGTTCGCGTTGGTGCCGATCGCGATGGCGTTGACGTCGGTGTTCGAGCCGATGGCGGCGTTCTTGCCGATCGCGATGGCGCCGTCGGCGATCGAGCGCGCACCCGAGCCCAGCGCGACGCTGGCGTTGCCCGAGGCCAGCGCGCTTTGCCCGATGGCGACGGCGGCCGCGGCCGCGGCGTTCGCGCCGGTGCCGACACCGATGGCATTGGCGGCCGATGCGCTGGCCGCGTCGCCGACGGCGAGCGTGCCGGCGGCGCTGGCGCTGGACTTGTTGCCCAGCGCGACCGAACCCTGCCCGATCGCATTGTTGGCATTGCCGATGGCCACCACGCCGCTCGCCGCGGTCGCGCCGTCCAGGCTGCCGGCGGCGGTGTTGTTGGCACCCATCGTCACGGCGCCGGTGCCGTTCGAGACATTGGGATCGCCGATGGCGACCGCGCCGTCGCCCGTGGCCTTCTGGCCGCGACCGATGGCCACCGCGCCACCCGCGGCCGTGCCGGCGTTCGCGGTCGTGCCCGACGCACCGATGGCGACGTTCTGCCCCGTGGCGCCACTGACGACGCCATCGCCCTGGGCAATGCCGAAGGCACCGTTGACGATCGCGCCGCGACCGAGCGCGATGCCCGAGGTTGCCGCCGCGACGACGCTGGACTGGCCGCCGATGGCGATCGCATCGGCTGCGGCGGCAGATGCGCCGCCGACGGAATTCGTTCCGAGTGCCAGGGCGCCGGCGGCGGTAGCGCTCGCCGTGCGGCCCAGGGCCGAGGAGAAATCGCCGGTGGCCGTGGCCCCCGCGCCGATGGCGGTGCTGCGATTGCCGTAGGCGTTCGCCAGGGTGCCGACCGCCAGGGCGTTCTCCGCGCCGGCGTTCGAGGAATAGCCGAAGGCCACCGAAGTCTTGCCCCAGGCCTGTGCGAACACGCCAAACGCCGTGGAACTGCCGCCCCAGGCGTTGGCGTTGTTGCCGAAGGCCGTGGAAGGCGCCAGCGAACTCGCATCGCCGCGGGCCATCGCGTTCGTGCCGAAGGCCATGTCGTTGCCGAAGGCGGCATTGGCGCCGGCGCCGATGGCCGTCGCGCCGCCGCCGTTCGCCTTGGCGCCGGCACCGACCGCCAGGTTGTTCGTCTTGTTGGTCGCGCTCGCATTCGCGCCGATGGCGATGCCCGAATCCGCGCCGGCTCCCACGCTGGCACCGCTTCCCAGGGCCAGGGTGGCATTCGACTGCGCATTGGCATTGAGGCCGATCGCGATGCCCGCATCGGCCGCGCTGCCGACGACGGCCTGGCCCCCGATCGCCACCGAGTTGTTGCCCAGCGCGCGCGCCGCGGCGGTGCTGCTGGCGCCGATGGCCGTCGCGCCGGTGCCGCTCGCGGTCGCGCCGGCGCCCACCGCCGTCGCGTAGTTGCTGGTTGCGTTGGAGCCCACGCCGATGGCCGACGAATTGGTGCCGCTCGCGCCACCGTCGTTGCCACCGATGGCCAGGGCGTTGGTGCCGCTCGCGTTGGCCTGGCCGCCGATCGCCACCGCGTCCTGCGCCGTGGCCTTGGCGCCGGTGCCGATGGCCAGCGAATCCCCGACCGTGGTGCTGGACGAGGCGACGGCGTTGGCACCGATCGCGATGGCCGTGCCCGCGCTGATCGCCGCCGCGTTCGCGCCCGCGCCGATCGCGATGTTGTTGTTGCTCGCCGCAAGGGCGTTCTGGCCCATCGCGATGCTGGCGATGCCGAAGGCGTTGGCCTGGAGGCCGAAGGCCGAGGCGTACTGCCCGGCCGTCGATCCCATGCCGAACATGCTGGAGCCCTTGCCGCGCGCGGTCGTGAACGACCCGAACATCGTGACGCCCAGGAAGCCGCCGCCGTTGGCCGAGCAGCCGCCGACCACGGTCGAGTACACGCCGGAACCGTCGACCGGGTCGACCGTCGCCGGGTAGGCCTTGCCGTCGGGACCGGTGTTCGCGCCCGTGTTGCAGGCGCCGTTCGGCGGTCCGACGATGTAGGCGTTCGCGCTCCCCATCAAGCCGAAGGACGCGAGGGCGACGCTCAGCACGGCACCCGAGATCACCGCAGCCGAGCTGCTGCGCTTGCCCCGGGCGGAAGTGATTTCCGAAGCGGCCACCCAGGCGCCAAGTGACTCGTTCCAGATACTTCTGTATGACTTATTCATTGACTGCCAACTGCGTGTGGAATCTCAGGACCGGCGCGCGAGGTCCTTGGAAAAATGGGAAGGGTCGTGCTTGGCACTCGTCGTCGAGATCCCAATCACCGCGCTGTTCACAAGAGCGGTGGAATGTACATACTTGTTTACATTCAGAACGAAGTGCACTAAATCACTCAAAAAGCTTCGATGATTTAGTTCACAAAAAACACGCAAAAATTAGCATCCACATTGATTAACAATTGTCTCCCAAAGGTGGCAGAAGCGCCGAAAACATAGAATCTCGCCAGCCCTTGGAGAAGTCTTTCGCCTCAACACAAGCCCTTGTTTTACAAAGACTTTTTCCTCGACGATGCGGAATTTATTCACATTGAATGGCATGAAGACTGGTAGCGGGCAGTGGGTGAAAAGCGCGCTCGATACGCCCCAAAGATGGAACTTGTTCACGGATCAATTTATTCATCCGTGATCTATTTCTCGACCCAAGCCGGGCATGGCGTCAGTTAACAATTAAATAACAAAAGTGAATTCAAACAGCTCCCTGCGCATCGGCATCACCATCGGTCTTCACCACGAAGCCGAAACCCTCTGGAACAACGGCATCAAGCAGAACGCCGTGTTCCTGGCCGAGGCGCTCAAGCACTGCCCGGGCGTGGCCTCGGTGGTGCTGGTCAACACCACGGCCACGCCGATCACGCCGGCCCTGCCCTGGGACCAGGCGCGCTGGCCCACGACCAACTTCGAGGGCGCCAAGGACGAGGTCGACGTGCTGATCGAGCTCGGCGGCCAGATCGACGCGCTGCAGACCGACTACCTCAAGCAGCGCGGCGCGCGGCTGGTGTCGTACTGCTGCGGCTTCGAGTACGTGCATGCGATGGAGTCGATGCTGTTCGACAAGCCGCTGTGGGGCCGCAACCTGTTCGTCAACCAGCGCTACGACGACATCTGGATGGTTCCGCAGGTGGCGCGCATCAGCCAGCCCTACTTCGAGGTGCTGCGCCGGATCGAGGCGCGCGCCGTGCCCTTCGTCTGGAGTCCGGTGTTCCTCGAGGAACGCACGCGCGGGCTGCCCGAGGACGGCCTCTACCAGCCGCGCGTCGGCCCGCGGCGCCTCAGCGTGATGGAGCCGAACATCAACGTGGTGAAGTTCTGCCTCTACCCGATCCTGGTCGCCGAACTGGCCCACCGCGCGCGGCCCGAGGCGATCGCGCTGCTGCAGGTGGCCAACGCCGAGAAGATGGCGCGCGAGAACATGGAGTTCATCACGCTGATGAACCAGCTCGACCTGGTGCGCGAGCACAAGGCCGTGTTCCTGGGCCGGCACGACACGCCGACCTTCCTGGCGCAGAACACCGACATCGTGATCTCGCACCAGTGGGAGAACCCGCTCAACTACTTCTACCTCGAGACCTGCTGGCAGGGCTATCCGCTGGTGCACAACGCCCATCTCTGCGCGGACCTCGGCTATTACTACCCGGACAACGACGTGGCCGCGGGCAGCGCGCGCGTGCTCGAGGCGATCGACGCGCACGATGCGCAGTCGCTCGCCTACCGCGAGCGCCAGCGCGGCCTCATCGCGCGCTACCTGCCCGGCAGCGCGGCCGCCACCGAGGTGTACAACACGTTGCTGCTCGGCCTGATGCAGCGCCCCGCCCGATAACCGGAGCCGCCATGCTCGAACCCTCAGCTCTCCAACGCTTCTTCCCCGTGGTCGTCACGCCGAGCCACGACGGCAAGTTCTTCCAGAACTACGTGATGTCGATGATGAACTTCGCGATCGAGGCCGAGCGCGCCGGCATGCGGATGCAGGTGCTGTTCCACCAGGGCGAAAGCCTCGTGACCCGGGCGCGCAACAACTGCGTGGCACAGTTCCTCGCCAACCCGGAATGGACCCACCTGTTCTGGATCGACGCCGACATCGGCTTCTCGGCGCAAGCGGCGTTCCGGCTGCTGCTCTCGGACCACGACATCGCGGCCGGCGTCTATCCGCTCAAGCGCGAGGACTGGCCGCAAGAAGGCGTCGCGGCCGGCACCACGCGCGCGCAGTTCGACGCCACCTTCACGCGCTACACCGTCAACGCGGGCGCCTCGGAAGCCAGCGGCAAGGTCGAGCTCGAGGTCCAGCCCGACGGCTTCATGAAGATGACCGAGGCGCCCACGGGCTTCATGGCGATCAAGCGCGGCGTGTTCGAGCGGCTGATGGCAAGCTACCCCGAGCTCAGCTACGTGCCCGACAGCATCGGCGAGGCCGACCTCGGCCTGCACTACCGTTTCTTCGACGTGATGGTCGACCCCGTGACGCGCCGCTACCTCTCGGAGGACTACGGCTTCTGCCGCCTCTGGTCGGGCCTGGGCGAGGCGATCCACATCGACGCCAACTCCAACCTCACGCATCAGGGCGCGAAGCTCTATCGCGGCGACTTCGCGACCTCGCTCATGACCTCGCTGCCGAATGCGGTGGGTGGTCCCGCGGGCGCGGCGATGGAACTCAGGGGCACGCAGTACCTGAGCCCGAACCGCCCGCCGGCGCTCTGAGCGCCCTGCCCTGCCCTGCCCTGACCTGACCTGACCGCCCTGGCGCACGCGCCATGAAAAAAGCCCCGCGGGTGCGGGGCTTCGTCGATGCCGGCCGAAACGGTCCGGCCGTCAATCGGGCTCAGGCCGTGACCGAATCCGCCACGCCCTTGTAGTCCTCGATCTTGTCGAAGTTCAGGTACTGGTAGATCTGCGCGCTGGACGCATCGAGCACGCCGGTGCTGGCCATGTACTCTTCCCGGGTCGGGATGCGGCCGAGGCGCGAGCAGATGGCGGCCAGTTCGGCCGAGCCCAGGTACACGTTGGTGTTCTTGCCCAGGCGGTTCGGGAAGTTGCGAGTGCTGGTCGACATGACCGTGGCGCCTTCGCGCACCTGGGCCTGGTTGCCCATGCACAGCGAGCAGCCCGGCATTTCGGTGCGGGCACCGGCATTGCCGAACACGCCGTAGTGGCCTTCCTCGGTCAGCTGCTGCGCGTCCATCTTGGTCGGCGGTGCGATCCACAGCTTGACCGGGATGTCGCGCTTGCCTTCGAGCAGCTTCGACGCGGCGCGGAAGTGGCCGATGTTGGTCATGCACGAGCCGATGAACACTTCGTCGATCTTGGCGCCGGCCACGTCCGACAGCGTCTTCACGTCGTCGGGGTCGTTCGGGCAGGCCACGATGGGTTCGTGGATGTCGGCCAGGTCGATCTCGATGACCGCCGCGTACTCGGCGTCGTCGTCGCCCTTGAGCAGTTGCGGATCCTTGAGCCAGGCTTCCTGCGCGGCGATGCGGCGCTGCAGCGTGCGCGCGTCGGCATAGCCCTCGGCAATCATCCACTTCATCAGCGTGATGTTGCTGTTGATGTACTCCTGGATCGGTTCCTTGTTCAGGTGCACCGTGCAGCCGGCGGCCGAGCGTTCGGCCGAGGCGTCGCTCAGTTCGAAGGCTTGTTCCACCTTGAGGTCGGGCAGGCCCTCGATCTCGAGGATGCGGCCCGAGAAGATGTTCTTCTTGCCCTTCTTCTCGACCGTCAGCAGGCCGCTCTTGATGGCGTACAGCGGGATCGCGTTGACCAGGTCACGCAGCGTGACGCCGGGCTGCATCTTGCCCTTGAAGCGCACCAGCACCGACTCGGGCATGTCCAGCGGCATCACGCCGGTGGCGGCCGCGAAGGCCACGAGGCCGGAGCCCGCGGGGAAGCTGATGCCGATCGGGAAGCGCGTGTGGCTGTCGCCGCCCGTGCCCACGGTGTCGGGGGTCAGCAGGCGGTTGAGCCAGCTGTGGATCACGCCGTCGCCCGGGCGCAGCGAAACGCCGCCGCGGTTGGCCATGAACTCGGGGAGTTCGTGGTGCATCTTGACGTCGACCTTCTTCGGGTACGCCGCCGTGTGGCAGAACGACTGCATCACGAGATCGGCCGAGAAGCCCAGGCAGGCCAGGTCCTTCAGCTCGTCGCGCGTCATCGGGCCGGTGGTGTCCTGCGAGCCGACCGAGGTCATCTTGGGTTCGCAGTAGGTACCCGGGCGCACGCCCTGGCCTTCGGGCAGGCCGCAGGCGCGGCCGACCATCTTCTGCGCGAGCGAGAAGCCCTTCTTGGTGTCGACCGGGCTTTGCGGCAGGCGGAACAGCGTGGAGACCGGTAGGCCCAGCGCTTCGCGCGCCTTGGCCGTGAGACCGCGGCCGATGATCAGCGGAATGCGGCCGCCGGCGCGCACTTCGTCGAACAGCACGTCGCTCTTGACCTGGAATTCGGCGATGACCTGGCCATCCTTCAGGGCCTTGCCTTCGTAGGGACGCAGCTCGACCACGTCGCCCATGTTCATCTGCGCCACGTCCAACTCGATCGGCAGCGCGCCCGAGTCTTCCATGGTGTTGTAGAAGATCGGCGCGATCTTGCCGCCGAGGCAGACGCCGCCGAAACGCTTGTTGGGCACGAACGGGATGTCTTCGCCGGTGAACCACAGCACCGAGTTGGTGGCGCTCTTGCGCGACGAACCCGTGCCGACCACGTCGCCGGCGTAGGCCACGAGGTGGCCGCGCGCGCGCAGGTCCTCGATGAACTTCACCGGGCCGCGCTTGCCGTCTTCTTCCGGAACGATGCCGGGGCGCGCGTTCTTGTGCATCGCCAGGGCGTGCATCGGGATGTCGGGACGGGTGGTCGCGTCGGGCGCGGGCGACAGGTCGTCGGTGTTGATTTCGCCAGCCACCTTGAAGATGCTGACGGTGATGCTCTGGGGCACTTCGGGGCGGCTGGTGAACCACTCGGCATCGGCCCAGCTCTGCAGCACGCCCTTGGCATTGGCGTTGCCCTTGTCGGCCTTTTCCTTGACGTCGTGGAACTGGTCGAACATCAGCAGCGTCTTCTTGAGGCCCTCGGCCGCCACGGCGCCGACTTCGGCGTCGTCCAGCAGGTCGATCATGGGGCTGATGTTGTAGCCGCCGAGCATCGTGCCGAGCAGTTCGGTGGCACGGGCGCGCGTGATGAACGCGCTCTTCTCGGTGCCATGCGCCACGGCCGCGAGATAGCTGGCCTTGACCTTGGCGGCGTCGTCCACGCCCGCGGGCACGCGGTGGGTCAGCAGGTCGAGCAGGAAGGCACCGTCCTTGTCGTTCGCGCTCTTGAGGAGCTCGATCGCTTCAGAGGTCTGCTTCGCGCTCAGGGGCAGCGGCGGGATACCGAGCGCGGCGCGCTCGGCGACATGGTCAACGTAGGCTTGCAACATCTTCTTTTCTCCGGAAACTTGGGGCTGGAGGGCATGCGGCGCGGTGTTCGACCCGCCGTCCGGCTTTCGCCGGTCGGCAAGCAAGAGCCGCGCCGCCCCTCGTGGGGTCGACTTACTTCTTGTCGCCGTCAGCGCCTTCGAAAAGGCTCTTCGGCGGGTTTTTCTTCATCTCTTCGGCAAAGGCGATCTGGGCCGGGGTCTGGCATTCGTCGGCGATGCGCAGGCCAGCCTTCTGGTTCATCAGCATCGACTTGTTGCCCAGCTGCAGCCACATGGCGCCAGCGCGGGGGTCTTCGAGGCGGATGGCGCCGGTGCGGCTTTCGACCGGGTGCATGCGATAGCGCAGGCCCTTGGTGGTCACGGTGAAGAAGCCGGGCTTCTTCTCGTCCTCGGTCACGGTCACGTCGGCGCCGAGCTCGCACTGGGCCTTGCCGGTCGACACGCGCTTGGCGACCTCGAGGTCGGACTCGGTGAGCACGACGTTGGTGTCGTCGCTGATCGGCGTGACCTCCTCGACGGCCTTGGCGGCCTTGCGGGTGACCTGGCGCTTGGGCGGGGCCTTCTTGGCTTCGGTGGACTTGGCGGCGGGCTTGGCAGCGGCCGGCTTGGCGGGCGTGCTGCTGCTCTGGGCCAGGGCACCGAACGGCAGAGCCAGGGCCACTGCGGCGATCAGGGCGATTTTCTTCATGTGAGGGTTTCCTTGAGGCTGATTCGGAGGTTTCAGGAGACCGCGGGCGTCAGCCAGGCCTTGGCCTCTGGCGGCAACGCGCGCCCTGTTGCGTGGGCACGCGTCAGTACCTGCCAGAAATGACGGTAGCTCGCGCGGTCGTGCAATGTGCCATCAATTTGTGTCGGCGCCCAATCCGCGGCCGCCGCCTTGACCAGGATATTTGTGGCAATTTGAATCTGCGCCTCGTCGGGCGCAAAGGCCTCGAGGATCGGCCGGATCTGGTTCGGATGGATGCTCCACATGCGCGTGTAGCCGAATTCGCGGGCCGCCTTGCGGGCTGCGGTGCGCATGGCGTCCAGGTCGTTGAACTCGGTCACCACGCAGTGCGAGGGCACCTTGCCGTGCGCATGCGCGGCCGAGGCGATCGCCAGCTTGGCGCGCACCACCAGCGGATGGGTGAACTGGCCCGCGGCGCCCATGCCTTCGGCGGGGATGGCGCCGGCGTGGGCCGAGACGAAGTCCATCAGGCCGAAGCTCAGCGACTGCACGCGCGGATGGGCCGCGATGTCGAAGGCGTTGTGCACCGCGAACGGCGATTCGATCAGCACATGCAGCGGCAGCGTCTCGGCATCGGCGGCGTCGAGCGCGGCCACGGCCTGCTCGACATCGGCCACCGACTCGACCTTCGGCACCATCAGGTGACTGAGCCGCTGGCCGGCGCGGCCCGCGATGGTGATCACGTCGCCCGCGAAGGCCGGGTGGTCGACCGGGTGCACGCGCACGCCGACGCGCATGCCGGGCCTGGCCGCCAGCGCGAGCTCGGTGACCAGCGCCGCATGCTCGGCCTCGCCGCCCACCGGGGCGCCGTCCTCGCAGTCGAGGGTGACGTCGAACACGCAGGCGCCGAACTCCTCGGCCATCTCGGCCTGGAGCGCGAGGCTCTTCTTCATGCGCGCCTCGACGCCGCTGTAGTGGTCGCACACCGGCAGGCTGACGGCGCCGGCCTGCGCGCCGAGCAGCACGGCGGCGGGATGGGCGGGGGTGCGTTCGCTCACGGTGCTCACGCCTTCTTCTGCGCCACGATGAACATGCGCGGGAAGGCCAGCAGCCGCTTGCCGTCGGTGCGTGCCGGGTAGGCCTCGTTCACGCGGCGCTCGTATTCGGCCAGGTAGCTGGCCTGCAGGTCGGGCGGCAGCCGATCGACGAAGGGCTTCAGGCCCGTGCCGCGCACCCATTCGACGATGGAGGCGGCATCGGCCATGCGGTGCTGGTAGATCGTGTGCCAGACATCGACGTTGACCGCGCGCGGCGCCAGCAGGTCGTAATAGCCGTCCAGCGGCAGCAGCCTGGTGCGCAGCCGGTCGGCATCGCCAATGGGCTCGGCCCAGGGCGCTTCGGCCGCGAGCGCGCGCATCAGGCGGTGCGTGGGTTCCTGGCGGTTGTCGGGCATCTGGATGGCCAGCACGCCGCCGGGGGCGAGCGCGTCGAACAGGCGCGGGATCAGCGTTTCGTGATCGGGCACCCATTGCAGCGACGCATTCGCATAGATGAGGTCGGGCGCCGCTTCCGCGGAAGGCGCCCAGGTCGCGATGTCGCTCAACTCGAAGCGCGCGCCGGGCAGGCGCTCGCGCGCGCTGACCAGCATGGCTTCGGAGTTGTCGGTGCCGAGGGCCTGGGCCTTCGGGAACCGGTGGACCAGCAGCTCGGTGGAGTTGCCCGGACCGCAGCCGAGGTCGACCACGCGGGTCGCCTCCGCCAGAGGCACCCGCGCCAGGAGTTCCTGCGCGGGGCGGGTGCGCTCGTCCTCGTAGCGACGGTAGAGCGCGGGGTTCCAGTCGAGCATGCCGGTGCCTGGCTTACAGCAGGTGGGCGACGCCGGCCTGCTCGTCCTGCAGTTCCTTCAGCGTCTTGTTGATGCGTTCCTGGCTGAATTCGTCGATGGCCAGGCCTTCGACCAGCTTGTACTCGCCGTTTTCGGTGGTGACCGGGAAGCCGAAGATCACGTCCTTCGGAATGCCGTACTGGCCGTCCGACGGGATGCCCATCGTGACCCACTTGCCGTTCGAGCCCAGGGCCCAGTCGCGCATGTGGTCGATGGCGGCGTTGGCGGCCGAGGCGGCCGACGACAGGCCGCGCGCTTCGATGATCGCGGCGCCGCGCTTGCCGACGGTGGGCAGGAAGGTGTCGGCATTCCAGACCTGGTCGTTGATCAGGTCCTTGACGCTCTTGCCGCCGACGGTGGCGAAGCGGTAGTCGGCGTACATCGTGGGCGAGTGGTTGCCCCAGACGGTGAGCTTCTCGATGTCGCCCACTGCCGTGCCGGTCTTGGCGGCGATCTGGCTGGCGGCGCGGTTGTGGTCCAGGCGCAGCATGGCGGTGAAGTTCTTGCGCGGCAGGTCCGGCGCGCTCTTCATCGCAATGTAGGCGTTGGTGTTGGCGGGGTTGCCGACCACCAACACCTTGACGTCGCGGCTGGCGACGGCGTTGAGCGCCTTGCCCTGGGCCGTGAAGATCTGCGCGTTGGCGGCCAGCAGGTCGGCGCGCTCCATGCCGGGGCCGCGCGGACGGGCACCCACGAGCAGCGCGTAGTCGGCGTCCTTGAAGGCCACCAGCGGATCGCCGCTGGGGATCACGCCGGCCAGCAGCGGGAAGGCGCAGTCCTCGAGCTCCATGATCACGCCCTTGAGCGCCTTCTGGGCCTTCTCGTCGGGGATTTCGAGCAATTGCAGGATGACCGGCTGGTCCTTGCCGAGCATTTCGCCGGACGCGATACGGAACAACAGGGCATAACCGATTTGACCGGCGGCACCGGTGACGGCAACGCGGACGGGCTTTTTGCTCATGGGAAGACTCCAGAAGTGATGTGACGGTGTCGGCGCACGCGCGAAACGCGGCGGCGGAAGTCTCGCGGGGCGGTCGGGAGGTCCGAAAAGGGCCGGACGGCCGCGGCGCGGGAACGGCGGGCATTTTAAGCCGATTCGATGAGGCCCGTCTTATGTCTTATATAAGATATCCTCCGGGTTCCGCCACGGCGCTTACCCACGCCCTGCCATGAACAGCCCCACCACCACCCTCGACGAGCCCACGACGCCCTCGTTCAGCCCGCTCTACCAGCAGATCAAGACCCTGATCCTGCAGAGCCTGCAGGCGGGCGAGTGGAAGCCGGGCGAGCCGATCCCCAGCGAGATGGACCTGGCCGTGCGCTTCCGCGTCAGCCAGGGTACGGTGCGCAAGGCGATCGACGAGCTCGCGGCCGAGAACCTCGTGGTGCGGCGCCAGGGCAAGGGCACCTTCGTCGCCACGCATGCCGAGCAGCATGTGCAGTACCGCTTCCTGAAGCTGGTGCCCGACACCGGCCATCCGAATGCCGAGGGCCCGGCCGAGCGCACCATCGTCGACTGCAAGCGCCTGCGCGCCTCGGCCGACGTGGCACGCGCGCTGGGCCTGCGCACCGGCGACGCCGTGCTGCAGGTGCGGCGCGTGCTCGCCTACGGCGGTGTGCCGACCATCCTCGAGGACCTGTGGCTGCCGGGCACGCCGTTCAAGGGCCTCACGGCCGAGCGGCTGCGCGCCTGGCCCGGTCCGATGTACGCGCTGTTCGAAACCGAGTTCGGCGTGCGCATGGTGCGCGCCGAGGAAAAAATCCGCGCGGTGCTGCCCGATGCCGAGCAGGCGCAACTGCTCGACGTCTCGCTGCAGATGCCGCTGCTGAGCGTCGAACGCGTCGCCCACACCTACCACGACATGCCGATGGAGCTGCGCCGCGGCCTCTATCGCACCGACACGCACCACTATCGCAACCAGCTAGGCTGAATGCGCCTCACGATGGACCACGTAACGAATACGCTTCGAGCCGCCGCGCGGCGCGCGCAAGATGCTATGAAGTCAAGAGCATCCGACTGCCGCGGTGCGTCGACGCGAGCGCGACCGATGCGCGATGGTGCATTGCAATAGAATTTTGCGTTGTTTGCATTTCCCGAAGAGAAAACAAAAGCGTTCGCTCTCAGAACAAGTCAATCAACAAGCCACGAAAGCCCCTCCATGACAGAGCTTGCATCCTCCTCCACACCACGGCGTCGCGAATTCCGCAACATCAACGCCTTCACCGATCTCACGACCTACCGTCTGCCTCCCGCGGGCATCGTGTCGATCCTGCACCGCGTCAGCGGCGCGCTG
This sequence comes from Variovorax paradoxus, assembly GCA_016806145.1. Taxonomy (NCBI): domain Bacteria; kingdom Pseudomonadati; phylum Pseudomonadota; class Betaproteobacteria; order Burkholderiales; family Comamonadaceae; genus Variovorax; species Variovorax paradoxus. The sequence goes on along the minus strand of CP063166.1, from coordinate 1,895,367 downwards.
ATGTTCCTGCTGCTGCCGTTCATCATCTGGATGTTCGACACCTCGCTCTCGTCCGACTATTCGTTCGCCAAGTTCAAGGCCGCCTTCAACAGCGGCCTTGGCTTCGTTCCGGGCTGGTTTTTCAAGCTCGTCGTGCTCGCGCTGATCTGGGCCTACCTGCACCACTTCATCGCCGGCGTGCGCCACCTCTGGATGGACGTGAGCCACAAGGCCGTGACCAAGGAGTTCGGCAAGAGCTCGGCCATCTTCACGCTGGCCGCGAGCGTCCTGCTGACCATCGTGCTTGGCGCCAAGCTGTTCGGCCTGTACTGAGAAGGAGCCTGAAATGTCTGTGAACTACGGCTCCAAGCGCATCGTCGTCGGCGCGCACTACGGTCTGCGCGACTGGCTCAGCCAGCGCGTCACGGGCGCCCTGATGGCGCTCTTCACGATCATCCTGCTGGCGCAGCTGATCTTCACGCGCGGCCCGATCGGCTACGACCTGTGGGCCGGCATCTTCGCCGCCCAGTGGATGAAGGTCCTGACCTTCTGCGTCATCGTGTCGCTGCTCTATCACGTGTGGGTCGGCATGCGCGACATCTGGATGGACTACGTCCAGCCCGTCGCGATCCGCCTCGTGCTCCAGATCTTCACCATCGTCTGGCTGGTCGGTTGTGCGGGTTGGGCCATTCAAGTGCTTTGGAAAATCTGACGACCTCCTCCCCACCATGACCTACACAAAAGAACAAATCACCAAGCGCAAGTTCGACGTCGTGATCGTCGGTGCCGGCGGTTCCGGCATGCGCGCCTCGCTGCAACTGGCGCGCGCGGGCCTCAACGTGGCCGTGCTCTCCAAGGTGTTCCCCACCCGTTCGCACACCGTCGCCGCGCAAGGTGGCGTGGGCGCCTCGCTCGGCAACATGAGCGAGGACAACTGGCACTACCACTTCTACGACACGATCAAGGGTTCCGACTGGCTCGGCGACCAGGACGCGATCGAGTTCATGTGCCGCGAAGCACCGAAGGTCGTGTACGAGCTCGAGCACTTCGGCATGCCCTTCGACCGCAACCCCGACGGCACGATCTACCAGCGTCCGTTCGGCGGCCACACGGCCAACTACGGCGAGAAGCCCGTGCAGCGCGCCTGCGCCGCGGCCGACCGCACCGGCCACGCGATGCTGCATACGCTCTACCAGAAGAACGTCGAGGCCCGCACCCAGTTCTTCGTCGAATGGATGGCGCTGGACCTGATCCGCGACGACGAAGGCGACGTGGTCGGCGTGACCGCGCTCGAGATGGAAACCGGCGACCTGCACATCCTGCAGGCCAAGACCGTGCTGCTGGCCACCGGCGGCGCGGGCCGCATCTTCCAGGCCTCGACCAACGCCTTCATCAACACCGGCGACGGCCTCGGCATGGCCGCGCGCTCGGGCATCCCGCTGCAGGACATGGAGTTCTGGCAGTTCCACCCGACCGGCGTGGCCGGCGCGGGCGTGCTGCTGACCGAAGGCTGCCGCGGCGAAGGCGCGATCCTGCTCAACAGCAACGGCGAACGCTTCATGGAGCGCTACGCGCCCACGCTGAAGGACCTGGCACCGCGCGACTTCGTCTCGCGCTCGATGGACCAGGAGATCAAGGAAGGCCGCGGCTGCGGTCCCAACAAGGACTACGTGCTGCTGAAGCTCGACCACCTCGGTGCCGAGACCATCCACAAGCGCCTGCCTTCGGTGTACGAGATCGGCGTCAACTTCGCCAACGTCGACATCACCAAGGAACCGATCCCCGTGGTGCCGACCATCCACTACCAGATGGGCGGCATCCCGACCAACATCAACGGCCAGGTCGTGATCCAGAAGGGCGAGGACAACAGCGCCGTCGTCAACGGCCTGTACGCCGTGGGCGAATGCTCGTGCGTGAGCGTGCACGGCGCCAACCGCCTGGGCACCAACTCGCTGCTCGACCTCTTGGTGTTCGGCCGCGCGGCCGGCAACCACATCGTCGAGTTCAACGACAAGCTGAAGGAACACAAGCCGCTGCCGGCCAATGCCGCCGACCGCACGCTCGAGCGCCTCAACGAACTGCAGAACTCCACCGGCGGCGAATACGCGCAGGACGTGGCCAACCAGATCCGCGTCACCATGCAGCAGCACGCCGCGGTGTTCCGCAAGCAGGCCTCGATGGACGAAGGCGTGGTCAAGATCGCCGAAGTGCGCGAGCGCGTGAAGGCCATCGGCCTGAAGGACAAGTCCAAGGTGTTCAACACCGCGCGCATCGAAGCGCTGGAAGTCGACAACCTGATCGAAGTGGCGCAGGCCACCATGGTCTCGGCCGCGGCCCGCAAGGAATGCCGCGGTGCCCACACCGTCGAGGACTACGAGCGCCCGGCCGACGATCCGGTCGCACCGCTGGGCCGCGACGATGCCAACTGGATGAAGCACACGCTCTGGTACAGCGCCGACAACCGCCTCTCCTACAAGCCCGTCAAGCTGCAGCCGCTCACGGTCGCCTCGGTTCCGCCGAAGGTTCGCACCTTCTAAGCGCCAGCCAATGATCAGCCACGTAAAAGCATTCACAAGGTCACAACGATGAAGCGCACATTCCAGATCTACCGCTACGACCCGGACAAGGACGCGAAGCCCTACATGCAGACCATCGAGATCGAACTCGACGGCCACGAACGCATGCTGCTCGACGCCCTGATGAAGCTCAAGGCGCAGGATCCGACGCTGTCGTTCCGCCGCTCGTGCCGCGAAGGCGTCTGCGGTTCCGACGCGATGAACATCAACGGCAAGAACGGTCTGGCCTGCCTGACCAACATGAACACGCTCAAGGGCACCGTCGTGCTCAAGCCGCTGCCCGGCCTGCCGGTGATCCGCGACCTGATCGTCGACATGACCCAGTTCTTCAAGCAGTACAACTCGATCAAGCCGTACCTGCAGAACGACACCGTGCCGCCCGAGAAGGAACGCCTGCAGTCGCCCGAAGAGCGCGAGGAGCTCAACGGCCTGTACGAGTGCATCCTGTGCGCGAGCTGCTCGACGAGCTGCCCGAGCTTCTGGTGGAACCCCGACAAGTTCGTGGGCCCGGCCGGCCTGCTGCAGGCTTACCGCTTCATCGCCGACAGCCGCGACGAAGCCACCGCCGAGCGCCTCGACAACCTCGAGGACCCGTACCGCCTGTTCCGCTGCCACACGATCATGAACTGCGTCGACGTGTGCCCGAAGAGCCTGAACCCCACCATGGCCATCGGCAAGATCAAGGAACTGATGGTGCGTCGCGCCATCTGACCCGACATGGCTGCTTTGCCCGGCACCCCATCGCCCTCGGCGCTTTCTTCGGGAAGCGCGGCGGCCGAGCCGCTCGGAGAACGAGCGCTCAGCAAGCTCAAGTGGCGCTGCCGGCGCGGCCTGCTCGAAAACGATCTGTTCATCGCCCGCTTCTTCGAGCGGCACGAATCTCGCATCACCGTCGGCCAGGCCGGCGCGATGGAGGTTCTGATGGACCTCTCGGACAACGATTTGCTCGATCTTCTCCTTCGTAGAAAGGAGCCCGAGCCCGCATGGGCCGGGGCCGAGGTGGTCGAGCTTCTGCAGCTGATGCGCGCCGACGGTGCGCAGCGGCCCGCAGCCTCCACGACCTCTTCCTCCTCGCCCTCTCGAACAATCCTCTGAAAGAAACCCGAAATGAAAGCCTCCGATACCAAGGCCACGCTATCGTTCAGCAACGGCGCCGACAAGGTCGAACTGCCGATCTACAAGGGCACCGTCGGTCCCGACGTGATCGACATCCGCAAGCTGTACGCGCAGACCGGCATGTTCACCTATGACCCGGGTTTCATGTCCACCGCGGCCTGCCAATCGGCCATCACCTACATCGACGGCGACAAGGGCGAGCTGCTGTATCGCGGCTATCCCATCGAGCAGCTCGCGACCAACTGCGACTTCCTCGAGACCTGCCACCTGCTGCTGTACGGTGAACTGCCGGATACGGCCAAGAAGGCCAACTTCACCAAGCTCGTGACCAACCACACGATGGTCAACGAGCAGATGCAGTTCTTCCTGCGCGGCTTCCGCCGCGACGCGCATCCGATGGCCATCATGACCGGCCTGGTGGGCGCGCTGTCGGCCTTCTATCACGACAGCACGGACATCAACAATCCCGAGCACCGCGAGATCGCCGCGATCCGCCTGATCGCGAAGATGCCCACGCTCGTGGCCATGGCCTACAAGTACACGATCGGCCAGCCGTACATGTACCCGAAGAACGAACTCAGCTATGCGGGCAACTTCCTGCACATGATGTTCGCGACGCCCTGCGAGGAATACAAGGTGAACCCGGTGCTCGAGCGCGCGCTCGACCGCATCTTCATCCTGCACGCCGACCACGAGCAGAACGCCTCGACCTCGACCGTGCGCCTGTGCGGCTCGTCGGGCACCAACCCCTTCGCGGCCATCGCGGCCGGCGTGGCCTGCCTCTGGGGCCCGGCCCACGGCGGCGCCAACGAAGCGGCGCTCAACATGCTCTACGACATCCAGAAGGAAGGTGGCGTGGAGAAGATCGGCGAGTTCATCAAGAAGGTCAAGGACAAGAACTCGAACGTCAAGCTGATGGGCTTCGGCCACCGCGTGTACAAGAACTACGACCCGCGCGCCAAGCTGATGCAGGAAACCTGCAACGAAGTGCTGACCGAGCTGGGCCTGGAAAACGACCCGCTGTTCAAGCTCGCCAAGGAACTGGAAAAGATCGCGCTCGAGGACGAGTACTTCGTGTCGCGCAAGCTCTACCCGAACGTCGACTTCTACTCGGGCATCGTGCAGCGCGCGATCGGCATCCCGGTGCCGCTGTTCACCGCGATCTTCGCGCTGGCCCGCACCGTCGGCTGGATCGCCCAGCTCAACGAAATGATCGGCGACCCCGAGTACAAGATCGGCCGCCCGCGCCAGCTGTTCGAAGGCTCGCCCAAGCGCGACGTGAAGCCGATCTCGGCCCGCTGATCCGCTTCGACTGAATGCCGCCTCCGGGCGGACCGATGCCGCTCTGGCGCAAGCCGGGCGGCATTTCTTTTGGCGCGGTCCGTTACCACTTCACGCGCACACCCACCCCTGCATTGATCGAGCTGCCGACGCGCGCCACGCCACCTGAAGCCCACTGCTTGCCCAGCTCGCCATACAGGCTCTTGCGCTGGCTCAATGCCAGCGTGAAGCCCGCGGCCAGTTCGGTGCTCGTGCCGCCGATCGGCGCGCCCACCGGCGTGATCGCCGCCGGGTTCACGAAGCGCGCGATGTCGTTGCCCTTCGAGCTGCGGTAGACGTTCAGGCGCGCATACGGCTGCAGCGTGCCAGCGCCCGTCGCGAAGCTGCCCTTGATGCGCACACCAGCGCGTGCGGTCCAGCTGCTGTCGGCGTCCTGCTGCACCAGCGCACCGGGGATCGCCACGTCGTCCAGGCGCAGGCGCTGGTGGATCAGCTGCAGTTGCGGCTCCACCGACCAGCCGCCCGTGCCCAGCGCGAAGGCCTTGCCCACCTCGATCGAGGCCAGGAAGCTGTTGCCCTTGCCTGTGACACCGGCGCTCAGTTGCGGCTGCACCGTGTAGCGATGGCGGCCGGCCTGCAGCACCGTGTCCGCATAGAAGCCATCGTCGCTCGTGAAGGTGCCGTACAGGCCCAGGTACTGGCTGCGCAGGTCGTTGCGGCCTGCAGCGCCGTTCAGGAGACCGCTGCTGAAGCCGCTGACACGCGTGTCGCCCTCGAGCTGGCCCACGTAGATGCCCGCGCGCCAGTTCGCATTGGCCCACAGGTCGGTACCGGCCTGCAGCCCGCTCACGCGGCCCTCGGCATGCGGCGAGACGGTGCCGCCCTGGCGGATGTCCATGTCGGTGGAGATCAGACGGCCCCAGGCTCGGCGGTTGCTGCCGTCCACGCTCGTGGTGCTTGCACCGCCGCTGCCGCGCACGTCGTCGTCGCCGATGCGCTGGCTCAGGCTGGCGAGCATGCCGAGGTTGCTTTGGCGCAGTTGGTTGGGAAGTGCCGCGAAGAGGGAGGCCTCAGCGCGGTAGGTCGGCAGCGAGGTACCGGGTTCTGCTTCAGTGCGCAGGTACCAGTTCTCGCCCTCGCCGCCCGCATCGCCCGCGTACAGACGGTACTCGTAGGCACCGGCGTCAACGCGACCGCCCGAGAGCACGAAGGCGTCCTTGCTGGTCTGCGCGGTGGTGGTGGCGCCGTTCCTGGCGCTGATCAGCTCGATGCCCGCGCCGCTGGTGCGGGCGCCCAGGCCGCCGAGGTTGGTGACTTGCACTGTCGTCTTGCCGCTGGCGCTGGCGGATGCGCCGTCGAGTACCAAGCGGTCTGCGATGCCCGGGTTGTCGAGCTTCGCGCCGAGGCGCAGCACGCCGTTGTTGCCAACGTAGGGACCAGTCAAGGTGAGCGTGGTGCCCGGGACCGTGCCGAGCAAGGAGACCGTGCCCGCGTTGGTCAGGCCGGCCATCTTCTGGCTGAAGCCACCGAGGTCGAGCGTGGCGCCGCTGGCGACCACAGCGCTCGATGCGGCGCTGAAGGCGTTGGTGGCGCCTGCCTTAAGAGTGCCGCCGGTCACGCGGGTCTCGCCTGCGTACGTTGCAGAGCCTGCGAGTGTGAGCGTGCCTGCGCCAACCTTGACGAGCGAGCCCGTCGTGCCGGTGATAGCGCCAGAGATCGTGTTGTCAGTGCCGAGCGCACCGGTGGTCAGCGCCTTGGTGCCGAGCACCACATCGCCTGCACCACCAAGCGAGCCGATGCTCGTCCCAGTGGTCGTCAGGTCGATGCGCACCTGGCCACCCGCTGCATTGGTCACCGTGGCGCCTGCAGCGCTCGCAGTGTCTTGCAGACGCAAGGTGCCTGCATTGGCGATAGCGAGCTTGCCCGCGTCGGCCTTGCCGCCGAACTGCAGCGTGGCGCCCGATGCAACGCTTGCCGCGCCGCTGCCGAGTGCGCCTGTCACCTCGGTGGCGAGCGTGCCCGCATCGACCAGCGTGCCGCCGCTGTAGCTGTTGGCACTGGCCAGCGTCAGCGTCCCGGTGCCGATCTTGCGCAGCTTGCCCGTGCCGCTCATCGTGCCCGCATAGGTGCCAGCCGTCTTGCCCTGGTCGAACGCGACTTCCGCGTTGTTGACGATATTGCCCTGCAGGCTCGTCGCACTGCCCTGCAGCACGCCACCCTTCACCGTCGTGCCGCCCGTGTAGGTGTTCGTGCCACCGAGGATCAACCGGCCGGCATCCTCCTTCGAGATACCGCCCGTGCCGCTGAGCGCAACATTGAGGGTCGCGGTCATGGTCGCACCTGCAGCAGTGCCATCCCCCACGCGGATCACCGAGTTGGCGTTGTCCACCACGATGCCATCGCCCTGCACCACATAGCCATCGGTGGCGAACTGCGCACCCGCGATGCGCACCGCGCCGCCGGCCGCATCCACCGTCACGGTGCCAGCCTTGCCGCCGAACACCGCGAACTGGTTCTGCGCCCAGTTGGCGTTGACCTTGCCGTCCATGTCGGCCCAGGCATCCATCGAGGGCTGCGGATTGCCCACGCGCCAGGTGCCGCTGCCGCCGGCGATCTGGCCATCGTTGTACTTCGTGCTGTCGCCGCCATCCCAGAAGTTCAGCGACAGGCCCGCGCGGTTCACCAGATTGACCTGGTTCGCCACCGAGGTCTGCACCTGCAGGTCGGCCACCTTGGCCGAGCCCGGCACCGTGCCGATGTCCAGGCCGTTGTCGGTGAAGCTGCCGCCGTAGCTCATCAAGCGATACAAGCCCGGGCCGAAGCTGCCGCCAGCGGATTGCGCGATGTTCAAGGTGCCATCGAGTTGCAGATTGCCCGTGACATTGATCAGGTCGTTGAGCGCGCCGCCTGGAACACCGGCTTGACCGAGTTCGTAGTTCAGCGTGGAGCCACCCGCGAGCGTGAGCGCACCGAGCGTCAGCGTGCCAGGGCTGTTGCCCGCCGCGAGGATGCCGCCCTTGTCGATGGTGACCGCGCCCGCGATGCTGCCGCTGCCAGCGAGCGTCGCGCCCGCTTGCACCTGCACGGCACCCGTACCCGTCGCACTGCCGCTCTTGTTGTTCACGCTCAGCGTGCCCGCACCGACGGTGGTACCGCCGGTGTAGGTGTTCGCGCCCGTGAGCGTCAGCGTGCCGCTGCCCACCTTGACGAGCGAACCGCCCGCACCACTGATCGTGCCCGACACCGTCGTGCTGGTGTTCAACCCGCCCGTGGTCAGCGCCTTCGCGCCCAACAGCACGCTGCCCGCGCCTTCGAGCGAGCCAATGCCCACCCCCGCGTTCGTCAGGTTGCCGATACGCAGCCGCCCGCCCGCGTTGTTCACCACCGTCGCCTGGTCCGCGCTGACGCGGTCGAACAGGTCGATCAGGCCGCCACTCTCGTTGACGAAGCGCGCCTGTCCGGCGCTCGCATCGTCGAGCAGGTTGATCTGTCCGCCATCGAAGTTGGTGATCTGCGCCTTGCCTGCGTTCGCGTTGAACCACAGGGTGGTGATGCCGCCACGGTTCTCGATCACCGCATTGCCCGCGCTCGAGCTGTCGCGGAACTCGACCGCGGCGTCCTTGTTCGCCGTGATGGTCGCATTGCCGGCCGAGCTGCTGTCGCTGAACGCGAGGAAGCCGCCGTTGTCGGTCGGCGCACCGCCGCGCGCGGCCACGGTGATCGCGAGCTTGCCCGCGTCGGCCTTGTCGGTGAAGGCCAGCGAGGCATTGCCCGCGACCGACACCGGCCCCGTGCCCAGCGCGCCCGTGACCAGTGCCCGCAGCGAACCCGCCGCGACGTCGGTACCGCCCGCGTAGCCGTTGGCCGCGCCCAACTGCAAGGTGCCCGCGCCGCTCTTGCGCAGGCCGCCCGCGCCGATCACGGCACCGTTCAGGCCCAGCGTGCGGCCCCGATCGACGTCGAACACGCCGCCGGCCTTGCCGAGCGTGACGCCGCGCGTGCCCGCCGTGTCGCCGGTCACGCGCAGCGTTCCGCCGTCGAGCGTGAGCGCGCCATCGGCGCTGCCGAGGGCGGCGTCGTCGGCGATCGAGAGCGCGCCGCCCAGCACCCGCCAGGGCGTGCGCTCGCCCGTGCCGCCGACCAGTGTCCAGGTGCCGGCACCGGTCTTCTCGTAGCCGGCGAAGCCGCGGTAGCTCGCGGCGGCCAGCGAGGTCGTGGCGTCGGTCGCGTCGCCGGCCAGGCGCAGCAGGTTGCCGCTGCCGTTCGCCACCAGTGTGCCGGCGATCGCGGAGCCGGCGCGCAGTTCGAGCGTGTTGTCGTTGCCGCTGATGCGCACCGCATCGCCGCGCGTGACGCGGTCGCCCGCGAGACCGCCGAGCAGGCTGCCGCTGTTGACGACGGCATTGCCGTCGCCCCGGATGCGCAGCCCCGCGCCGCCGATCCCGTTCTGCCCATTCGAGGCACCGCCCGCGCCGCCGGCCAGGGTGCCGGTATTGCTCAGGGTGTTGCCGTTCGATTCGAGCGCCAGGCCGGCACCGCCCTCGCCGCCCGCGGCCGCGATGCCGAAGCCGCCCCAAAGGGCGGCGCCGCCAGCGCCACCGGTGGCGATGCCGCCATTGCGAACCGTCGCGCCGCCGCCCTGCAGCACGATGGCATCGCCGCCACCACCTCCGCCGCCGGCCCACTGCCCGTTGGCGCCCGCACCGCCGTTGCCGCCGGCGATGCGGCCGCCCAGGTTGTCCAGCACGAGCCCCGCGGCCGTGGCCTGCAGTCCCGCGCCGCCGCCGCCACCACCGCCGCTGAGGCGGGCCGGCGCACCATCGCCGCCATTGCCGCCGAGCAGGGTGGTCGCGCCAGTCACCGTGAGGGCACCGGCGGTCGTGTAGTAGACCGCCGCGCCGCCGCCGCCACCGCCGCCACCGCCATAGAAGGGATCGGGATCGGACAGCCCGTTGCCGCCATGGCCCCCGCTCGTCGCACCGGCCGTCACTGCGGTGGCGCCGACCGACCCGCCGGCGCCACCGGCGCCCGCCGCGCCGTTGCCGCCGGCACCGCCATGTCCGGTCGCCGACGCCTGACCGTTGCTGGTCGGATATTCGCCGACGTTGCCGCCTCCGGCGCCGCCGCCATTGCCAGGACCGCCACGCCCGCCGGTACCGCCGCTGACGGCGGGCGCGTTGCCGCCGGCCGGCTGCCCCCACGCCCCGCCGGGATCGGCCAGCAGGCCCACGAACGTCAGCAGGCCGGCCGCAACCCGTGTCGCCGAAGGGCGCCGACCGCGTCGCCGCGACAGTTCGGAAACGGCGACCCACGCGCCGAGCGCAGCGTTCCAGACGCTGCAATGGATGTTGTTCATGCCCTCGCTCCCTGTGCTTCTGGTGCGTGCGGATCCGGACGATCCGCACGCCGGAAGTGTGGGAACGAGTGCGCGTGCGGATTTGATCGCGCTTGCGGTCGTCGGGGAAAAACGACGGAAATCCGTGGCTGCGACTCAGATCAGCATCACCATGATCGAGAACGACTGGACCTGTCCCATGCGCCGCCACGGCGGGGCGTGGTAGCGCTCCATCGCTGGCGCCTCGGCGAAATGCTCGCCGTGGCGCGCGGTCCAGACATTCGCGATCGCGCGATAGGCCGCGAACACCTTGCGGTACGGTGCTTCGAGCAGCAGCGTGGCACAGCGGCTGATCTGCATCGGCGGCAGACGCGCGAACGGCGCGGGCAATTCCTCGGGCAAGCCCGGGTCGGCGAAGCAGCAGTCGTAGCGGATCAGCCCCTGCGGCGTGATCAAGGGGTTGTCACGGATCAGCGCGTAGCACTCGAGCGTGTCGGGGTCGAGCCCCAGCCGCAGCCGCACCTCGTCGGCGAAGCGCGCCCAATAGCACTCCGCCTGGTCATAGCCGCCGTGGAAGCGCAGACCGACCAGCGGCCGGATCTCCCAGCGCTCGAGCCGCACGCGGTCGGCCATCGCCAGTTGCTCGGGCACCGGCGGCCGCACCGCCGCACGCGCGGCGGGCCGGTAGACGGTCGGGGCGACGCCGAACTGGCGCTGGAACGCGCGCGAGAACGCCGCGAGGCTGCCGTAGCCCGCCACGGTGCCGATCTCGAGCATCGAGAGTTCGCTGGCCGCGAGCCGGATCGCCGCGGCGTCGAGGCGCTGGCGCCGGATGAAGCCGCTCATGGCCTCCCCCATCACCTCGGCGAACAGGCGGTGGAAATGGAAAGGACTCAAACCATTGGCGCGCGCGAGTTCGGCCAGCTGGTGGTCGTGCGGAAGGTCCTGCTCGATGCGGCGCACGGCCTTGATCACGCGCGGCTCGGCCAGCAGCGTGGGCGGAAGATGGCGCCGCACATGCTGCACGCGCGGACCTGCCGGCGGCATCTCGTAGCGCAGGCGGGCCTCCTCCGATGTCGGATCGGCCGGAAGCATCCTGCGATCGGCACGAGGCGGCGGCTTGTCGTCGGCAGCGGAGTGGGTCATGCCCCTGTGTCCTTGCAACACTTACTAACAATTGATGGTATGCCAGACCACGCATTTGCGAACGGCACCCGTCGCTTCCGGGCAATGAAGCCATCTCTCATCACGATGACCATGGCGAAAAAATAAGGAGAAAATAGCCGACTCATCGCCAGATGCGATGCCCAAGCCCCCCATGAGCACGTCCGAACGCAACTTCGCCCGCCGCATCGACCTCACGTCGCTGCAGCTGTTCGTGGCCGTGTGCGAACTGGGCAGCATCGGCCGCGCCGCGGAGCGCGAATTCATCGCCGCCTCGGCGATCAGCAAGCGGCTGTCGGACCTCGAGGCCACGCTCGGCACCACCCTGCTCTACCGCCATGCGCGCGGCGTCGACCTGACGCCGGCCGGCGAGAGCCTGCTGCACCACGCCCGCTCGGTGCTCTACAGCCTCGAGAAGATGCAGGGCGAGCTCAGCGAGTACGCCGACGGCGTGCGCGGCCACGTGCGGGTGCACGCCAACATCTCGGCCATCGTGCAGTTCCTGCCGGAAGACCTGGGCGTGTTCACGCGCGCCCACGAGGCGATCAAGATCGACCTCGAGGAACACCTGAGCACCGAGGTGATCCGCGCGGTGCAGGAAGGCGCGGCCGACCTCGGCGTGTGCCACGTGGCCGGCGGCGCGGGCGAGTTGCAGAGCCTGCCCTACCGGCACGACCGCCTCGCGCTGATCGTGCCCGCGGGCCACGCGCTGGCCGACCAGGGTGCGATCGAGTTCATCGCCGCGCTCGACTACGACCACGTGGGCCTGCACACCAACAGCTCGATCTACGTGGCGATGCACGAGGCCGCGCTGCTCGCGGGCCGCAGCGTCAAGCTGCGCATCCACGTCACCGGCCTCGATGCGATGTGCCGGATGATCCAGAACGGCCTGGGCATCGGCGTGATGCCGCAGCGCGCCTTCGAGCTGATGCAGGACGGCATCGGCCGCGGGCTGGTCAGCGTGGCGCTGTCCGACGCCTGGGCCGCGCGCGAGATCCGGCTGGTGGCGCGCGATTTCTCCACGCTGCCGGTGGCGGCCCGCACGCTGGTGAACCACCTGCATGCAGCCGCCGCCGAGGCCGAAGCCGACCGGCTCGCGGCCTGAAACCCAAGACAATCCATTTCCCCACGAAAGAGAAGAGACCGACATGGCACGCACGCTCTACGACAAGATCTGGGACGAACACGTCGTCCACACCGAGGACGACGGTACCGCGATCCTCTACATCGACCGCCACCTGGTGCACGAGGTCACCAGCCCGCAGGCCTTCGAAGGGCTGCGCGAAGCCGACCGCAAGCTGTGGCGCATCAGCTCGGTGGTGGCCACGGCCGACCACAACACGCCGACCACCGGCTGGGAGCGCGGCTACGAAGGCATCGCCGACCCGACCAGCAAGGAACAGGTCACCACGCTCGACCACAACATCGCCGAGTTCGGCGCCGCCGCGTTCTTCCCGTTCCTGAGCAAGCGCCAGGGCATCGTGCACGTGATCGGCCCCGAGACCGGCGCCACGCTGCCGGGCATGACGGTGGTCTGCGGCGATTCGCACACCTCCACCCACGGCGCGTTCGGCGCGCTCGCGCACGGCATCGGCACCAGCGAGGTCGAGCACGTGATGGCCACGCAGACGCTGCTGGGCAAGAAGGCGAAGAACATGCTCGTGAAGGTCGAGGGCAAGCTGCCCCTGGGCTGCACGGCCAAGGACATCGTGCTGGCCATCATCGGCAAGATCGGCACCGCCGGCGGCACCGGCTACACGATCGAGTTCGCCGGCTCGGCCATCCGCGACCTCAGCATGGAAGGCCGCATGACGGTGTGCAACATGGCGATCGAGGCCGGCGCGCGCGCGGGCCTGGTGGCGGTCGACGAGAAGACCATCGCCTACATCAAGGGGCGCCCGATGGCGCCCAGCGGCGTCGAATGGGACCAGGCCGCGGCCTACTGGCGCACGCTGCAGTCCGACCCCGGCGCGAAGTTCGACACCGTGGTCGAGCTCGACGCGACGCAGATCAAGCCGCAGGTCACCTGGGGCACCTCGCCCGAGATGGTGGTGGCGATCGACGGCCGCGTGCCCGATCCCGACAAGGAAAAGGACAGCAGCAAGCGCGGCGCCATCGAGCGCGCGCTGGTCTACATGGGCCTGGAGCCGAACAAGCAGATGAACGACATCTTCATCGACAAGGTGTTCATCGGCTCGTGCACCAACAGCCGCATCGAGGACATGCGCGAGGCCGCGGCCGTGGTGAAGAAGCTCGGCCAGAAGGTCGCGAAGAACGTGAAGCTGGCGCTGGTGGTGCCCGGCTCGGGCGTGGTGAAGGAACAGGCCGAGCGCGAAGGGCTCGACCAGATCTTCAAGGCCGCGGGCTTCGAATGGCGCGAGCCCGGCTGCTCGATGTGCCTGGCGATGAACGCCGACCGGCTCGAGCCCGGCGAGCGCTGCGCCTCGACCAGCAACCGCAACTTCGAAGGCCGCCAGGGCGCGGGCGGCCGCACCCACCTCGTGAGCCCGGCCATGGCCGCCGCGGCCGCCGTGCACGGCCATTTCGTCGACGTGCGCACCTTCGCCTGACCAGGAGACAAGACATGCAGAAATTCACCGTGCACAAGGGTCTCGTGGCCCCGATGGACCGCGAGAACGTCGACACCGACGCGATCATTCCGAAGCAGTTCCTCAAGTCGATCAAGCGCACCGGCTTCGGCGTGAACCTGTTCGACGAATGGCGCTACCTCGACCCGGGCGAGCCCGGCCAGGACCCGGCCAGCCGCAAGCCGAACCCCGACTTCGTGCTGAACCAGCCGCGCTACGCGGGCGCCTCGGTGCTGCTGGCGCGCAAGAACTTCGGCTGCGGCTCGTCGCGCGAGCATGCGCCGTGGGCACTCGACCAGTACGGCTTTCGCGCCATCATCGCGCCGAGCTACGCCGACATCTTCTTCAACAACAGCTTCAAGAACGGCCTGCTGCCGATCGTGCTGCCCGAGGCGCAGGTGGCCCAGCTGTTCGACGAGACCTTCGCCTTCCCGGGCTACTCGCTGACCATCGACCTCGAGCGCCAGGTGGTGGTGAAGCCCGACGGCCAGGAGCTCGCCTTCGACGTGCAGGCCTTCCGCAAGTACTGCCTGATCAACGGCCTGGACGACATCGGCCTCACGCTGCGCCACAAGGACAAGATCAAGGCCTTCGAGGCCGAGCGGCTGGCGCAGAAGCCCTGGCTCGCGCACACGATGCTCGCCAACGCCTGAGCGTTTCCCGTTTCACTTCCTTCGACAACCACCCAATGAAAATCGCAGTTCTCCCTGGTGACGGCATCGGCACCGAAATCGTGGCGGAAGCCGTCAAGGTGCTCCAGGCGCTCGACCTGAAGTTCGAGCTGGAGACCGCCCTGGTCGGCGGCGCCGCCTACGAGGCCCACGGCCATCCGCTGCCCGAGTCGACGCTCAAGCTCGCCAAGGAGTCCGACGCGGTGCTGTTCGGCGCGGTGGGCGACTGGAAGTACGACAAGCTCGACCGGCCGCTTCGCCCCGAGCAGGCCATCCTGGGCCTGCGCAAGAACCTCGGCCTGTTCGCCAACTTCCGCCCGGCCATCTGCTACGAGCAGCTGGTGGACGCCTCGAGCCTCAAGCCCGAGCTGATCGCGGGCCTGGACATCCTCATCATCCGCGAGCTGACCGGCGACATCTACTTCGGCCAGCCGCGCGGCCGCCGCACCGCGGCCGACGGGCACTTCCCCGGCGCCGAGGAAGCCTTCGACACGATGCGCTACTCGCGCCCCGAGATCGAGCGCATCGCGCGCGTGGCCTTCGAGGCCGCCCGCAAGCGCAGCAAGCGCGTGACCAGCGTCGACAAGGCCAACGTGCTCGAGACCTTCCAGTTCTGGAAGGACGTGGTGACCGAAGTCGGCAAGGACTATCCGGACGTCGAGCTCGACCACATGTACGTCGACAACGCCGCGATGCAGCTCGTGAAGGCGCCCAAGAAGTTCGACGTGGTGGTCACCGGCAACATGTTCGGCGACATCCTCTCGGACGAGGCCGCGATGCTCACCGGCTCGATCGGCATGCTGCCCTCGGCCTCGCTCAATGCCAGCAACCAGGGCCTGTACGAGCCCAGCCACGGCAGCGCGCCCGACATTGCGGGCAAAGGGGTTGCCAATCCCCTCGCTACAATACTGTCCGCTGCCATGATGCTCCGTTTCTCCCTCAACCAAGCCGAAGCTGCCGACCGGATCGAGTCGGCGGTCAAGCATGTGCTGGCCTCGGGCCTGCGCACGGGGGACATCTGGTCGGAGGGCACCCGCAAGGTCGGCACCATCGAGATGGGCGACGCCGTGGTGGCGGCACTCTCGGCCTCGATCACCAAAAAGACGATTACCGGCTAACCGCAGCCCGCTTCGTCACGCCCACCCGGCTCCTGACGAGTCGGGCGCAAAGAGAAACCAGCGACTTTCTTTTTTCTTAAAGGGCACACTCAAATGGCGAACGCATCTCAACCTCTGGTCGGCCTCGTGGGCTGGCGCGGCATGGTCGGCTCGGTCCTGATGGACCGCATGCAGGCCGAAAACGACTTCGGCCTCATCGAGCCGGTCTTCTTCTCGACCTCCAACGCCGGCGGCAAGGCCCCGGCGATGGCCAAGAACGAAACCGCCCTCAAGGACGCGCACGACATCGAGGCCCTGAAGAAGTGCGACATCGTCATCACCTGCCAGGGTGGCGACTACACGACCGAGGTGTTCCCCAAGCTGCGCGCCGCCGGCTGGAACGGCCACTGGATCGACGCCGCCTCCACGCTGCGCATGAAGGACGACGCGGTCATCGTGCTCGACCCGGTCAACCTGCCCGTGATCCAGAACGCGCTCACCAACGGCGGCAAGAACTGGATCGGCGGCAACTGCACCGTGAGCTGCATGCTGATGGGCGTGGGCGCGCTCTATAAGGCCGGCCTGGTCGAGTGGATGACCAGCATGACCTACCAGGCCGCCTCGGGCGGCGGCGCGCAGCACATGCGCGAGCTGCTGACGCAGTTCGGCACGCTCAACGCCGAGGTCCGCTCGCTGCTCGACGACCCCAAGTCCGCCATCCTCGAGATCGACCGCAAGGTGCTGCACAAGCAGCAGAACCTGAGCGCGGCCGAGACCGCCAACTTCGGCGCGCCGCTGGGCGGCTCGCTGATCCCCTGGATCGACAAGGACCTGGGCGACGGCATGTCGAAGGAAGAGTGGAAGGGCGGCGCCGAGACCAACAAGATCCTCGGCCAGGGCGCGGGCTTCGGCACCGCGGCCGTGCCGGTCGACGGCTTCTGCGTGCGCATCGGCGCCATGCGCTGCCACAGCCAGGCGCTGACCTTCAAGCTCAAGAAGGACGTGCCCGTGGCCGACATCGAAGCCATGATCGCCGCCGACAACGCCTGGGTGAAGGTGGTGCCGAACACCCGCGAAGCCACGCTGCAGGACCTGACGCCCGTGGCCGTGACCGGCACCATGGGCATCCCGGTCGGCCGCATCCGCAAGCTGGCGATGGGCCCGGAGTACGTCGGCGCCTTCACCATCGGCGACCAGCTCCTCTGGGGCGCCGCCGAACCGCTGCGCCGCATGCTGCGCATCCTGCTGGAAGCCTGATGGGGGGAGTTCGCGCCCGTTGCCTACCCCCTTGTTGCCGAAAGGCGACAGAAGATGTGATCGTAAGTATGCGCGCACTGGGTAGAACGGGCGCATTGCCTTGTCAGTAGGGGGTGATGATGCTAACGTCCTCTTACAATTTCTGGGCCTGAGCCGCCCCCTATCAGCATGACAAGACATCTGTTGCCCGCGGCCCGCCCATCGGCCGCTCGCCCCTCCCTTCCCCTGAACGGCGTCCGTCTGTCCGTCCTGAGTGCGGCGGTGGCCGTGGCGATGGGTCTGGCCAGCACCGATGCCAGCGCGCTGGCGCTGGGTCCGCTCAAGGTGCAGTCGGCGCTGGGCGAGCCACTGCGGGCAGAGATCGACGTCACCGAGATCACGGCGGCCGAGGCCGAGAGCCTCAAGATCAACGTGGCGACCGCCGAAGCCTTCAAGACGGCCGGCGTGCCCTACAACCCGGCACTGAGCGACGTGCGTGCCACGCTGCAGCGCCGCGCCGGTGGCCAGTACGTGGTGCGCCTCAACGGCAATCGTCCGCTCAACGATCCCTTCATCGACCTGCTGCTCGAGGCCAACGGCAGCACCGGCCGCATCGTGCGCGACTACACCGTGCTGCTCGATCCGCCGGCCGCGCGTCCCGCGGCCGATGCCGGCACGCCGATCGCCCCCGTGTCGCCGCGCGTCGCGGCGCCCGTCGAACGCTCCGCCCCGGTCGTCGCGCGCACGCGCCGCGCACCGGCCACCGCGCCCGCACCTGTCACCGCTGCTCCGGCGCCGTCCGCGGCCACCTCCGCGGCACCTGCGGCGCCCACCGCCCCCGCCGCGTCCTCGCCCCGCCCCGCGGGCAGCGGCGAACAGGTCACGGTGCAGCGCGGCGACACCGCCGGCAAGATCGCGGCGGCCAACAAGCCAGCCGACATCTCGCTCGACCAGATGCTGGTCGCGCTGCTGATGGCCAACCCCGATGCCTTCATCGGCGGCAACGTCAACCGCATCCGGGCCGGCGCCGTGCTCGACCTGCCGAGCGCCGCCGAGGCCGGCGCCGTGCCGGCCGCGGAAGCCCGCCGCACGGTCACGGCCCAAAGCCGCGACTTCGGCGCCTACCGCCAGCGGCTGGCCGAGAACGCCCCGACCTCGAACGTGGCCGCCGCGAGCCGCCGCGCCGGCGGCCGGGTACAGGCCAATGTCGAGGACCGCAACGCCACGGCCACCGCGCCCGACAAGCTCACCATCTCGCAAGGCGGCGCCACCGCGCGCGCCGCCGAGGAAAAGGTCGCGCAAACCCGGCAGGCGCAGGATCGCAGCAACCGCGTCGCCGAACTGTCGAAGAACATCGAGGAGCTCAACAAGCTCAAGGCCGCCGGCGGCTCGACCGCCGCGGCGCCGTCGGCAGCGCCCACGGCCGCACCGGCTGCCGCTCCCGCTGCCCCCGCCGCGACGCCTGGCATCCCGGTGCCGGTCGCCGGCCCGGCCGCCACCGTGGCGCCCGCGGCCCGAGCCCCGCACCCGCCGCAGCACCTGCGCCGGCACCCGCCGCGGCAGCCACGCCGCCGGTCACGCCGGCACCGGCCGCAACGGCGCCCGCCGCCGAAGCCGCGCCAGCCACTGCGCCTGCCCCTGCCGCCGCGGCCGCCACCCCCGCCGAAGGCGCTGCAGCCACCGGTGCTCCCACCCCGAGCCCCGCCGCCAGCGCCGCGGCGACCGCGCCCAAGCCAGCCCCCAAGAAGGTCGTGGCACCGCCACCTCCGCCGCCCGAGCGCAGCTTCCTCGACGAACTGCTCGACAACCCGCTGATGCTGGGCGGCATCGCGCTGATCGCGCTGCTGATCGGCTTCCTGCTCTACCGCGTGCTGGGCCGCCGGCGCGAGGAAATGAGCGAGAGCGTGTTCCTCGAGAGCCGCATTCCCAAGGACTCCTTCTTCGGCGCCAGCGGTGGCGAATCGGTCGACACCAAGAACCGCGGCGACTCCACCGTCTCGTCGCTGTCGTACTCGCCGAGCCAGCTCGACGCCGGCGACGTCGACCCGGTGGCCGAGGCCGACGTCTACCTGGCCTATGGCCGCGACCTGCAGGCCGAGGAAATCCTGCGCGAAGCGCTGCGCGTGAACCCCGACCGCACCGCGATCCACCTGAAACTGCTCGAGATCCACGCCAAGCGCCGCGACCTGCGCGCCTACGAGGGCCTGGCCACCGAGGTGCACAAGCTGACCGGCGGCAACGGCGCCGACTGGACCCGCGTGGTCGACATGGGCAAGGAACTCGATCCGGGCAACCCGCTGTACGAATCGGGCACGCCGCGCAGTGCCACGCCCGCCGAGAGCGCCGCCCTGGCCACCGCGCTGGCGGCCGCATCGGCCCGCCCGCCGGCCGCCGCCAAGCCCGCGCCAGCCCCGGCCCCGGTGTCGGCCGCTCCGGCCTTCGTGCCCTCGGTGGCACCGCTCGATTTCGACCTGGACCTGAGCCAGCCGCCCGCACCGCCGCCGCTCGCACCGGTCGGCGCCAGCCTGCCGAAGTCGGCCTACGCGCCCGCCCCGGCCGCGCAACCGACGACACCGCCGTCGGCCAGCGTCGGCGCGCAACCGACGGTCGATCTCGAGAACGATTTCGACACCGCCCCCGGCGCGCTGCAGCTCGACACCCTGCCCGGCTCGCTCAACGACGCCGACAACACCCGCCCGGCCGTGCTGCGCGGCGGTGCCGGCCTGCCCGCCGACTCGGGCTTCATCGAGTTCGACATGAGCGCCCTGGCCGGCCTGCCGGCCCGCGCGGGCAACGGCACCGACCATGCCGCGCCGTCGGCCTCGGCCGATGAAGACGACGAGAGCCCGCATGCCGTCAAGCTGTCGCTGGCGCGCGAGCTGCAGGCCATCGGCGACGTCGAAGGCGCGCGCTCGCTGGTCGAGGAAGTCGAAGCCGAAAGCGCCGGCGAACTCAAGTCGCAGGCCCGGCAACTGCTCGCCGAGCTGCGCTGAGCGCGCGGCGCCGGCCTCCTGCATCTGGTTTCGTGAGGCTGGCGCTCGGCATCCGCTACAACGGCCAGGCCTACGAGGGCTGGCAGAGCCAGTCCTCGGGCCGCACGGTGCAGGACAAGCTCGAGAAGGCCCTGTCCCAGTTCGCCGCGCAGCGCATCTCCACGCTGTGCGCCGGTCGCACCGACACCGGCGTGCATGCGCTGATGCAGGTGATCCACTTCGACACCGAGGTGCAGCGCGAACCCTTCTCCTGGATGCGCGGCACCAACCGCTACCTGCCCGACGACATCGCGGTGCAGTGGGCGCACCCGGTGCCGGCCGAATTCCACTGCCGCGCCAGCGCCCTCGCGCGGCGCTACGTCTACGTGCTCTCGCAATCGCCGGTGCGTCCCAGCCTCGATGCGGGCCGGGTCGGCTGGTCGATGAACCTGCTCGATGGCGACGCGATGCGCGCCGCGGCCGCGCTGCTGATCGGCGAACACGATTTCAGCTCGTTCCGCGCCTCGGCCTGCCAGGCGCGCTCGCCGGTCAAGAACCTGCGGCGCATCGAGATCACGCGCCACGGCGAGGGCGAGCGCTGCCGCTGGCACTTCGAGTTCGAGGCCGATGCCTTCCTGCACCACATGATCCGCAACCTCATGGGCTGCCTGGTGCGCGTGGGCCGGGGCGCCGAGTCGCCCGCGTGGATCAGCGAGGTGCTCGCGGCACGCAGCCGCGACGCGGCGGCACCGACCTTCTCGCCCGACGGGCTGTACTTCCTCGGCCCGTTGTACGACGCCAAGTGGGGTCTGCCGGCCGAGGCCACCTTCGAGGCCGACCGCGCGGCCTATGATGGCCCGCCATGAGCCTTCTCCCGCCGCGCACCCGCATCAAGATCTGCGGCCTCACGCGCGAAGCCGACCTCGATGCCGCCGTGGAAGCCGGCGCCGATGCCGTCGGCTTCGTGCTCTACCCGAAGAGCCCGCGCGCCATCGCGCCCGAACGCGCGGCCGTGCTGGCCGCGCGCCTGCCGCCCTTCGTCACGCCGGTGCTGCTGTTCGTCGATGCGCAACCCGCCGAGGCCATCGCCGCCCTGGCCCGGGTGCCGGGTGCCATCGCCCAGTTCCATGGCGATGAAACGCCCGCCGACTGCCTCGCGGCGAGCGGAAACGGCCGCTTCCGCTTCATGCGCGCGGCCCGCATTCCCCTCGGCGAGGCCGGCGCCCGCTTCGACCTCGTAAAATACGCATCCGATTTCTCAAACGCCCAGGCCATCCTGCTCGACGCCCATGTCGACGGTTATGGCGGTGGCGGCAAGGCATTCGATTGGTCACTTCTTCCACCCGCCGTCGACGCTCACCTCGTCTTGAGTGGTGGACTCACACCTGCAAACGTGGGCGATGGCATTCGCACGCTGCGGACACGCTGCAAGACGCTGTCCGTTGATGTGAGCTCGGGCGTCGAGATCGACGGTCCCGGGAACAAGGGCCTGAAGGACGCCGGCAAGATCCGGCAATTCGTCGCCGCCGTGAGAGCGGCCGACGCCTCGTCCTTCTCCAGTTAGCCGCCGCACCCGGTTGTCGACCGGGCCGCGGCCCAACGATCGAGAACCATGCAAAGCACCTACCAGCAACCCGACGCCACCGGCCATTTCGGCAACTACGGCGGCACCTTCGCGAGCGAGACGCTCACCCACGCGATCAACGAACTGCGCGACGCGTACGCGAAGTACAAGGAAGACCCGGCCTTCCTGGCCGAATTCCACTACGAGCTCAAGCACTTCGTCGGCCGGCCCTCGCCGATCTACCACGCCGCGCGCACCAGCCGCGAGATGGGCGGCGCGCAGATCTACCTCAAGCGCGAGGACCTCAACCACACCGGCGCCCACAAGATCAACAACGTGATCGGCCAGGCGATGCTCGCGCGCCGCATGGGCAAGCCGCGCGTGATCGCCGAGACCGGCGCCGGCCAGCACGGCGTGGCCACGGCCACCATCTGCGCGCGCTACGGCCTCGAATGCGTGGTCTACATGGGCAGCCAGGACGTGAAGCGCCAGAGCCCCAACGTCTACCGCATGAACCTGCTGGGCGCCACGGTGGTGCCGGTGGAATCGGGCAGCAAGACGCTGAAGGACGCGCTCAACGAGGCGATGCGCGACTGGGTCACCAACGTGGAGAACACCTTCTACATCATCGGTACCGTCGCCGGCCCGCACCCCTACCCGATGATGGTGCGCGACTTCCAGAGCGTGATCGGCACCGAGTGCATCGAGCAGATGCCCGCGATGCTGGCGGCCGACGGCATCACCGGCGAGGCCGAGGGCAGGCAGCCCGATGCGGTGGTCGCCTGCGTGGGCGGCGGCAGCAATGCGATCGGCATCTTCCATCCCTACATCCCGTTCGCGGGCACGCGGCTGATCGGCGTCGAGGCCGCGGGCGAGGGCCTGGACAGCGGCAAGCACGCCGCCTCGATCCTGCGTGGCAGCCCGGGCGTGCTGCACGGCAACCGCACCTACCTGCTGCAGAACGAGGACGGCCAGATCACCGAGACGCACAGCGTCAGCGCCGGCCTCGACTACCCCGGCGTGGGCCCCGAGCATGCGCACCTGGCCGACATCGGCCGCGCCGAGTACGTGGGCGTCACCGACACCGAAGCCCTCGAGGCCTTCCACTACCTGTGCCGCACGGAGGGCATCATTCCCGCGCTCGAATCCAGCCACGCCGTGGCCCACGCGCTGAAGCTCGCGAAGACCATGCGCCCCGACCAGTCGATCCTGGTCAACCTCTCGGGCCGTGGCGACAAGGACATCGGCACCGTCGCCGACCTCGCGGGCGTCGACTTCTACGACCGGCCGTCGATGCGCGGCCTGAGCGTGAAGGGAGGCAAGTGATGAGCCGCATCGCAGCCACCTTCGAAGCGCTGAAGAAGGACGGGCGCCGCGCGCTCATTCCTTACGTCACGGCCGGCTTCCCCTTCGCCGACATCACGCCCGAGCTCATGCACGGCATGGTCTCGGCCGGTGCCGACGTGATCGAGCTCGGCGTGCCCTTCTCCGACCCGATGGCCGACGGCCCGGTGATCCAGCAGGCCGGCGAAGCCGCGCTCGCACTGGGCATCGGCATGAAGCAGGTGCTGGCGATGGTCGCGGCCTTCCGCGCGAAGGACACGAACACGCCCGTGGTGCTGATGGGCTATGCCAACCCGGTCGAGCGCTACGACCTCGTGCACGGCAAGCACGCCTTCATCCGCGATGCGGCCGCGGCCGGCGTCGACGGCCTGCTGGTGGTCGACTACCCGCCCGAGGAGTGCGAGCAGTTCGCCGCCGATCTGCGCGAAGCCGGCATCGACCTGATCTTCCTGCTGGCGCCCACCAGCACCGACGAGCGCATGGCGCAGGTCGCGCGCATCGCGAGCGGCTACGTCTACTACGTGTCGCTCAAGGGCGTGACCGGCGCCGGCCACCTCGACACCGAGGCGGTCGGCCGCATGCTCCCGCGCATCCGCCAGCACGTGGGCATCCCGGTCGGCGTGGGCTTCGGCATCCGCGACGCAGGCACCGCGCAGGCGGTGGGCTCGGCGGCCGACGCGGTCGTGATCGGCACCAAGATCATCCAGCTGATCGACGGCCAGCCGCGCGAGAAGGTGGTGCCCGCGGTGCATGAATTCCTCGCGGGCATCCGCGAAGCGCTCGATGCCTTGCCGGCGGCTACCGCGAAGAATGCGGCTGGCCGATAATCGCCGCTGCCCTCGTCAGGCCCCTTTCGTCATGCGAAAAGCACGAAAGGGGCACTGACGGCCCCGAAGGCTCTCCCGCCTTCGCGCGAACCTAGGAATGCCCATGAGCTGGCTTGAAAAACTGCTACCCGCCAAGATCGCCCAGACCGACCCCGCCGAGCGCCGCCAGGTGCCCGAGGGCCTGTGGATCAAGTGCCCGGCCTGCGAGACGGTGCTCTACAAGACCGATCTCGAGCACAACCAGAACGTCTGCCCGAGCTGCAGCCACCACCACCGCATCGGCGCGCGTCCGCGCCTCGACGCGTTTCTCGATGCCGAGGGCCGCTACGAGATCGGCCAGGAAGTGCTGCCGGTCGACGCGCTCAAGTTCAAGGACAGCCGCAAGTACCCCGAGCGCCTCAAGGAAGCGCTGGAGAACACCGGCGAGACCGACGCGCTGGTCGTCATGGGCGGCTCGGTCCACAGCATCAGCGTGGTGGTCGCCTGCTTCGAGTTCGAATTCATGGGCGGCAGCATGGGCAGCGTGGTCGGCGAGCGCTTCGTGCGCGGCGTCGAGACCGCGATCGAGCAGAAGGTGCCGTTCATCTGCTTCACCGCCACCGGCGGCGCGCGCATGCAGGAAGGCCTGCTGTCGCTGATGCAGATGGCCAAGACCAACGCCGCGCTCACGCGCCTCGCGAAGAAGGGCCTGCCCTACATCAGCGTGCTGACCGACCCGACCATGGGTGGCGTGTCGGCGGGCTTCGCCTTCATGGGCGACGTGGTGATCGCCGAGCCCAAGGCGCTGATCGGCTTCGCCGGCCCGCGCGTGATCGAATCGACCGTGCGCGTGACCCTGCCCGAAGGCTTCCAGCGCGCCGAGTTCCTGCAGACCAAGGGCGCGATCGACTTCATCAGCGATCGCCGCGAACTGCGCAAGACCATTGCCAGCACGCTCGCGATGCTGCTGCGCCAGCCCGCGGATGCGGTGAGCTGAAGTCCCGGCTTCCCGAAAGACGAAGCGCCCGGAACCTCGCGGTTCCGGGCGCTTTTTTCATGGGGCCCGCGAACGGTCAGAGCCGGTAGGCCAGCACCAGCAGGTTGTTGAGCACGATCGCGATCACCTGCAGCACGACGATCGCGGCCAGCGGCGACAGGTCGACGCCGCCGAGCAGCGGAATGACGCGGCGGAACGGCCGCACCAGCGGCTCGGCCAGGCGCGAGATCAGGTCGAGCAGCATCGGCGAGGCGCCCGGCACCCACGAGAGCACCGCGTACACCACCAGCAGCGCGGTCAGGCCCGACACGGCGAGCTGCAGCAGGCCGATGAACGACACCAGCGGCAGCGCGCCGATGCGCCCGAGGTTGCCGATCAAGAGCCACAGCACGAGGAACTTGGCGATCACCAGCAGCCAGGCGGCCACGGCGCTCGCGAGGTCCCACTTCTTGACGGCCGGCAGCAGGCGCCGCAGCGGCAGCACGATCCAGTCGGTGATGGCGAAGATGAAGCGGCCCAGCGGATTGCCGAAGGGCACGCGGTGGTACTGCATGTAGAGCCGCAGCAGGCAGGCGCCGCCGAGCAGGCCGACGATCACGTCGAGGAGGAACGATGGGATCTGATAGAGCATGGCGCGCGAGGTGGAGCGGAGTGCGATGATAGCCACGCAAGGCTCTTCGATGACGACACAACCCCTTCTGAACTCCCTGCCTTTGTTCCCGCTCGGCACGGTCCTCTTCCCCGGCGGCCTGCTGCCGCTGCGCATCTTCGAGGTGCGCTACCTCGACATGATCGGCAAGTGCCGCAAGGGCGGCGTGCCCTTCGGCGTGGTGAACCTCACGAGCGGCACCGAGGTGCGCAAGGCCGGCGCGCAGGCCGAGCGCTTCGCCGAGGTCGGCACGCTGGCCGTGATCCGCGAATTCGAATCGCCGCAGAGCGGCCTGCTGCAGATCGAGTGCGTGGGCACGCAGCGCTTTCGCGTGCGCCACAGCGAACTGCAGAAGCACGGCCTGTGGATCGCCGACGTCGCGATCCTCGCCGACGACGTCGCGCTCGAGATCCCCGAGGACCTGCGGCACACCGCCACCGCGCTGCGCCGCCTGGTCGACACGCTCGAGGAACGCAAGCGCGCGCAGGACGCCACCGGCTCGCCGCCGGTGCGCCTGCCGATCGGCGCGCCCTACCGCTACGACGACTGCGGCTGGGTCGCCAACCGCTGGTGCGAGCTGGTGCCGATGCAGCTCGAGCTGCGGCAGCGGCTGATGGAGCTCGAGAGCCCGCTGATGCGGCTCGAGTTGGTCGGCGATCTGCTGGCGCGCACGGGCATCGCCTGAACGACGGGCGCAGGGCCACAGCGCCCGCCCCGCTTCGTTTCGCGCTTCGAATTTGATAGCTGATGGCGCAAGGCGGGCGACGGGTTCGCCGGAATTCGCGCGCCATCGCCTGGGCTAAAATCCCGCCTTTCGCGCCGAATTTCCCTGCGCGCGCCTCCCCCACCGCCTCCCCATGTCCGAACAACAGCCGCCCACCCCTGCTCCGGCCGCGACCACGCCCGCCGTCGACGACAACCAGCTCATCGCCGAACGCCGCGAGAAGCTCAAGCTGCTGCGCACCGCGCAGACCGAAGGCAAGGGCGTCGCGTTCCCCAACGACTTCAAGCCGGGCCACCGCGCCGCCGCGCTCGTCGAGGCGCATGGCGCCGTCGAAGCCGAAGCGCTCGAGGCGCAGAACGTCGCCGTGAGCGTGGGCGGCCGCATGATGCTCAAGCGCGTGATGGGCAAGGCCAGCTTCGCGACCCTGCAGGACGCCACCGGCCGCATCCAGCTCTACGTCACGCGCGACGCGGTCGGCGAAGAGGTCTATGCCGAATTCAAGCGCTGGGACCTCGGCGACATCCTCGGCGCCGAAGGCACGCTGATGAAGACCAAGACCGGCGAGCTGTCGATCAAGGTCACGACGCTGCGCCTGCTCACCAAGAGCCTGCGCCCGCTGCCCGACAAGTTCCACGGCATGGCCGACCAGGAACAGAAGTACCGCCAGCGCTACGTCGACCTGATCACCGACGAGTCGGCGCGCGTGCGCTTCACCGCGCGCAGCAAGGCCGTGAGCGCGCTGCGCGAATTCATGGTGGCCAACGACTTCCTCGAGGTCGAGACGCCGATGCTGCACCCCATTCCGGGCGGCGCCAACGCCAAGCCCTTCAAGACGCACCACAACGCGCTCGACCAGGAGATGTTCCTGCGCATCGCGCCCGAGCTCTACCTCAAGCGCCTGATCGTCGGCGGCTTCGAGCGCGTGTTCGAGATCAACCGGAGCTACCGCAACGAGGGCATCTCGGTGCGGCACAACCCCGAGTTCACGATGATGGAGTTCTACGCGGCCTACTGGAACTACCGCGACCTGATGGATTTCACCGAGACGCTGATCCGCACCATCGCCGACAAGGCCGTGGGCACGCAGCAACTCACCTACCAGGGCAAGCCCGTCGACCTGACGCAACCCTTCGAGCGCCTGACGATCCGCGAGGCGATCCTCAAGCACACCGATGCGGGCGACGGCGTCGACGACAGCGCCTGGCTCGTCAACGCCCTGCGCAAACTCGGCCTGAGCGAGGAGAAGGACAAGCTCTCGCAGCGCAGCCTGGCCAGCCTGCAGGTGATGTACTTCGAGGAGACGGTCGAAGAGAAGCTCTGGCAGCCGACCTTCATCATGGAGCACCCGACCGAGATCTCGCCGCTGGCGCGTGCCAACGACGAGCGCCCCGAGGTCACCGAGCGCTTCGAGCTCTACATCACGGGCCGCGAGTTCGGCAACGGCTTCAGCGAGCTCAACGACGCCGAGGACCAGGCCGCGCGCTTCAACGCGCAGGTGGCGGCCAAGGACGGCGGCGACGACGAGGCCATGTACTACGACCACGATTTCGTGCGCGCGCTCGAGTACGGCATGCCGCCCACCGGCGGCTGCGGCATCGGCATCGACCGCCTGATGATGCTGCTGACCGACTCGCCGAGCATCCGCGACGTGATCCTGTTCCCCGCGCTGCGCAGGGAATCTTGAGCACCGCGACCGCGAACGCCACCGCGATCGGCATCGACTTCGGAACCTCGAATTCGGCCGTCGCCTGCCGCATCGCGGGCGCCACCCGGCTGCTGCCGATCGAAGGCGCGGCCACCACCCTGCCCACCGCGATCTTCTACAACGCCGAAGACCGCAGCACGCACTTCGGCCGCGACGCGATCGCGCTCTACCTGGCCGGTGTCGAAGGCCGGCTGATGCGCTCGCTCAAGAGCCTGCTGGGCAGCCCGCTGATGCAGGAGAAGACCGCGATCTTCGACGGCCTCGTTAGCTTCGAGGACATCATCGCGCGCTTCCTGCGCGAGATGGCCGAGCGTGCCGCGCGCGAGATGGGCCGCCTGCCCGAGCGCGTGGTGATCGGCCGGCCGGTGCACTTCGTCGACGACGACAGCAAGCGCGACGAGCGTGCCGAGCAGAGCCTGCGCGCCGCCGCGCGCGCCGCGGGCTTCCGCGACATCGCCTTCCAGCTCGAGCCGATCGCGGCCGCCTTCGACTACGAGCAGCGCGTGCGCAAGGAATCGCTGGTGCTGATCGTCGACATCGGCGGCGGCACCTCCGACTTCACCGTGGTGCGCCTGGGCCCCGAGCGCGCCGCGCGCGAGGAGCGTGGCGACGACGTGCTGGCCACCACCGGCGTGCACATCGGCGGCACCGACTACGACCAGCGGCTCAACCTCGACCGCGTGATGCCGCTGCTGGGCTTCGGCCACCACGGGCCGCAGGGCCGCGAGGTGCCGAGCAAGGTGTTCTTCGACCTCTCGTCGTGGCACCTGATCAACTGGCTGTACCTCGCCAAGGCCACCCGGCAGGCGCGCGAGCTGCGCACCAGCTATGCCGACACCCGGCTGCACGACCGGCTCATGGCGGTGCTCGACGAGCGCCATGGCCACCGCGTGCTCGGCGCGGTGGAGCAGGCCAAGATCGACGCCTCGGTCAGCGACGCACCCGCCGTCATCGACCTCGACTGCGCCGAGCCCGGCCTCACGGCCAGCCTGTCGCCCGCCGACATGGCGCAGCAGCTCGCGGCGCAGTTCGAGGCGGTGATCGCCTGCGCCCATGCCTGCGTCAAGCGCGCCGGCCTGCGCAGCAACGAGCTCGACGCGATCTATCTCACCGGCGGCTCGTCGGCGCTGCGGCCCTTCCAGCAGGCGCTGCGCAAGAGCTTCGCGGGCGTGCCGCTGGTCGAGGGCGACCTGTTCGGCGGCGTGGCCTCGGGGCTGGCCTTCGCGGCGCGCTGAGCGCGGGGCCCTCCACGTCATCGGTCGCGCCATCGATCGCGCCATCGCGCATGAAGTACCTCTCGGCCTATCCGACGACGCTGCAGGCGCAGGTGCGCCGGCTGCTCGACGAGGAGCGCCTGGGCGCCTGGCTGCGCGAACGCTATCCCGAGGGCGCGCATGCCGTGCAGACCGACCAGGCGCTCTACCTCTACACGACCGGCCTCAAGAACGAGTTCATGCGCAAGGCCGGGCCGCTGTCGAAGGTGGTCTTCGACAGCAAACTGCACGTGATCCGCCATGCGCTGGGCACCCACACCACCGTGTCGCGCGTGCAGGGCAGCAAGCTCAAGACCAAGCAGGAGATCCGCGTCGCGAACCTGTTCAAGGCCGTGCCTGCCCCGTGGCTGCGCATGATCGTCGTGCACGAGCTCGCGCACATGAAGGAGCGCGATCACGACAAGGCCTTCTATGCGCTGTGCACGCACATGGAGCCGGACTACCACCAGCTGGAGTTCGACCTGCGGCTGTACCTGACGCACATCGACGCGGGCGGTGCGCGCCTGTGGGAAACCGCCGCGACCTGACCGGCGGCGCCTCGCTCAGCGAAAGAAGGCCGACAGCTCGGCGGCCAGCGCTTCGACCTCCTGCTGCGACATGTCGGCGATCGCCTCCGGCGCGCGCGCGTTCTCGGTGCCGCGGATGCGCTCGACGTGCTCGCCGCGCGAGGCCGAGTCGTGGTGCAGGTGGAACATCGGCACGTTCATCGAGTGCCAGCGCACACCGAGCCGCGAGGCGCGGCGCAGCAGTTCGTCGTCCTCGCCGCCCCAGCCCTCGAGACGCGCGTTGTAGCCGCCCACGCGGATGTACTCGTCGCGCTTGAACAGCACGATGCCGCCATTGGCATTGGGGTAGAGCACGATCGCGTCCTCGGGCAGCTGCTGCGGATCGATCGCGGCCAGGCGGCCATAGTCGGGGTCGGCCATGAAGCCCTGCTTGAGCGCGCCGGCGACGTTGATCACCGACCAGTAGGGGCACAG
Source organism: Variovorax paradoxus (assembly GCA_016806145.1). NCBI lineage: Bacteria > Pseudomonadati > Pseudomonadota > Betaproteobacteria > Burkholderiales > Comamonadaceae > Variovorax > Variovorax paradoxus. The sequence continues at coordinate 1,865,309 of CP063166.1, read as the reverse complement.
CGCATCGCTGTCCTGCCCTTCCATCAGCGCGTCGACGCAGGCCCGCAGCGACTGCGGCTGGGCGATCGAGTCGGCATCGTGGAAGCAGATCACCGGGCTGCGCGCGAGCCGCACGCCGGTGTTGTAGAGCATCGACTTGGGGAACGGGCCGTCGTGCGGAACGAAGACATGCCGGATGTTCGGATCGCCGAGCCGGCGCCAGTCGAAGCTCGGCGTGGCCGCGGCCTCGAGCAGCCACAGCCGGTAGTCGGTGTAGGTGTGCCGCAGGTGCGCGAGCACGGTGTAGAGGTTCTCGCGCCGCTCCTCGCTGGCCTCGCGGTACGACACGACGAGGTCGAGGTCGCGCAGGGAGATCTTGTTCGCTTCGGCCATGGCGCTGCTTCTGCTCGCTGCTGTTCCGGGGCGTACGACTGTACAGGAGCCCCCCTTGCGAGGCGGGCGCCGCGCTGTCAGGTACTGCACGGTTGCGCGGGCTTTGATCGCCCGCGGCCCACGGCCCGCGGCTAGCGGCTCTTCTGCGAGGCGGCGTCCATGGCCGCCATGTACACCGAGCGGTAGGGCTCGGACAGGCTCACGAAATGGACCAGCAGCGTGTCCTCGTCGGCCAGCGGCGGCGGCGTGTTGAGGCTCAGGTTGTCGAGCACGCTGTGCTCGCCGAGCAGGCCCTCCTCCTTCAGCACCTCGTTGGTGTAGTGCTGGTCGCCGAGGCTGCTGTAGACCTGGGACTTGTCGGCCACCTCGCCGATGCGCGCCCAGATGCGCTGCAGCAGCGCGAGGTTGGCCGGCGTGTTGCGAAAACCCATGACGCCCGAATTGAACTGCCAGGCGCCGACGTCCTTGGCCAGCAGCAGCTCGCGGCCCTGCAGCAGCGGCTCGAACGGGCGTGCCTGATTACGGAAGATCACGTCGGCATCGATCCAGATCACCCAGTCGTGCTGTTGCAGGTGCTGTTGCAGCAGCCAGGTGCGCACCCACGAGCCGTTGATGCCGGGCCCGATCGCCTCGGGCAGCGCGCGGTACACGTGGTACGCATGACCGTGGCGCTCGCAGTAGCGGCGCACGTTGTGCTCCGACACGCGCGCGTAGGTGGCGATGTGGTGGGTGTAGAGGGTGACGAAGGCGATGCGCGCCTGCGGGTTGATGCTGGTGCACGCCTCGTCGGACAGCGCCGGATAGGCGGGCGGCTGCAGCACCGGCCGGCCCTGCATCAGGGCGCCGTTGACCTCGCGCACCAGCAGCGCCTGCAGGTTCAGGTCGTGCAGGATCTCGTCGCGCCAGCCGCCAACGGGCAATGGCACCGGCAGCGCGGCGAGGTTCACCACGAAGACCCGCGCCTCGTGCCACTGCGAGACGCGCCACGAGACGTTGACGTAGGCCTCGGCCAGCACGCTGTTGCAGGGCAGCAGGCCCGCCGGCGCCAGGCGCGCGGTCTCGTCGAGCCGCGGCGATTCGAGCGCCACCACGTGGCCCGCGTCGACGATCAGCTGGTGCAGCAGCGCGCGGTTGGCCGGCGTGTTGCGCAACACCAGCATGTTGGTCATGGCCGGACCGGCGCGGTCGCCGGTCGATGGCCCCTCGAGCACGACGAGATCGCGCCCCTGCATCAGCGCCTCGACCGCGACCGGATGGAACACCACCGAGTCGCCGTCGAGGAACAGCAGCCAGTCACCCTCGGCCAGCGTGCGCAGGTGGCGCAGGATCTGGCTGTACCGGGCGCTCGCGCGCAGCGCCGGATGGGCGATGCGCTCGGTGTCGGCCCACTGGTGCGGATAGCCGAACAGGCGGCAGTAGTGCGCGTGGTTGCGCAGCACCGCCTCGTCCGCGTGCTGGAACAGGCTGAGGCACAGGGGCATGGGTCACTCCGGGCGACGGACCGCCGTGGGCGCCGAGGACGTGGCGCTAGCTGTCGAGCAGGCGGCGCGCATCGAGATACCCGCGCGAGCTCGTGAGCGCTTGCCAATCGATGGCCTCGCCCTGCGGCAGCAGGCCGCGGCGCCGTGCCTCGCTGGCGCGCGCCTCGGCACCGGGCTGCCAGCGGCCGGCGCGTTCGGCGGCCTCGAAGCCGTCGAGGAATTCGTCGAGTGGCCGGCCCTCGCCGATGCTCTGGTTGCACAGCAGTGCGAGATCGCAGCCGGCGCCGAGCGCAGCCAGCGCCGCGTCGGCGAAGCTCAGCAGTTCGCCGTCGATGTAGCGGCCGGCCTCCATGCTGAGGTCGTCGCTGAAGATGGCGCCGTCGAAGCCGAAGCGGCCGCGCAGGATCTCGCGCAGCCAGCGCGGCGAGAAGCCCGCGGGCCGGCTGTCGACCTTCGGATAGATCACGTGCGCCGGCATGACCGCCGCCAGCGCGCCGCCGAGCCAGTCGTAGGGCCGCGCGTCGTCGGCCAGGATGGCCTTGAGGCTGCGCCTGTCGACCGGGATCTCGACATGCGAATCGGCATTGACCCAGCCGTGTCCCGGAAAGTGCTTGCCGCAGTTGCGCATGCCCGCGAGCAGCATGCCGTGCATCAGGCTCTTGGCCAGCAGCGCGACCACGCGCGGATCGCGGTGGAAGCTGCGCGTGCCGATCACGGTGCTGCGGCCATGGTCGAGGTCGAGCACCGGAGCGAAGCTGAAGTCGACGCCGCAGGCGCGCAGCTCGCCGGCCAGCACCTGGCCCGCCGCGGTGGCGACCTGGGTGGCCTGCATCGCGTCGCGCATCCAGAGCTCGCCCAGCGACTGCATCGTCGGCAGGTGGGTGAAGCCGTCGCTGCGAAAGCGCTGCACCCGCCCGCCCTCGTGGTCGACGCAGATCAGCAGGTCGGGCCGGATCGCCTTGATCTCGGCATTGAGCGCGGTCATCTGCGCACGGCTTTCCCAGTTGCGCGCGAAATGGATCACGCCGCCCACGCGCGGATGCACGAGGCGGCGGCGGTCGTCGTCGGTCAGCGCCGTGCCGGCCACATCGACGACCAGCGGCGACAGAAGCAGTTCCTCGGTCTTCGCACTCATGGCGCGGGCCCATCCTTGCGTTCGACCACCACGAAGCTCGCGGCGTATTCGGTTTCGTCGGTGACGGTGACGTGGGCCGTGAGGTTCTGCGCCTCGAACCAGGTCTTGAGCTCGCCGTGCAGCACGATCACCGGCTTGCCGCTGCGCAGGTTGGCGATCTCGCACAGCCGCCAGCTCATCGGCATGCGCATGCCCATGCCGATGGCCTTGCTGAAGGCCTCCTTGGCCGAGAAGCGGGTGGCGAGGTAGCTGAGACCGCGCTTGGGCCAGCGCTCGCTGCGCGCCTTCCAGACCGCGAATTCGGCGTCGCTGAGCACCCGGCGCGCGAAGCGCTCGCCCTGGCGCTCGAAGGTCGCGGCGATGCGGCGGACGTCGCAGATGTCGGTGCCGATGCCGTAGATCATGCGGCGGCGTGGGCCTCGGCGATGCAGCGCAGGTAGTCGCGCGTGGCGGCCTCGTAGCCGAGCTCGAGCGCGTCGGCCACGAAGGCATGGCCGATCGAGACCTCCTGCACGCCGGGCACCGCCTTCAGGAAGGGCGTGAGGTTGTCGCGGCTCAGGTCGTGGCCGGCGTTCAGGCCCAGGCCGGCGGCGAGCGCGGCGCGCGCCGTGGCCGCGTAGCGCTCGAGCACGGCCTGCTCGTCGGGCGTGCCGCGCGAGGCCGCGAAGGATTCGGTGTAGAGCTCGACGCGGTCGGCGCCGACGGCCTTGGCCGCGGCCATCATCTCGGGGATCGGGTCCATGAACAGGCTGACGCGCACGCCCAGCGCACGGGCTTCCGCGATCAGCGGGCGCAGGCGCTCGGCGTCGTCGGGGAAGGTCCAGCCATGGTCGCTGGTCGACTGGGTTTCGCTGTCGGGCACGAAGGTGGCCTGGTGGGGACGCAGCTCGCGCACGAAGTCCATCAGGTTCTGGAACGGATTGCCCTCGATGTTGAACTCGATGCCCGGCCAGTCTTTCGCCAGCAGCGCCGACAGGTCGTGCACGTCGTGCGCGCGGATGTGGCGCGCGTCGGGGCGCGGATGCACGGTGATGCCCTGGGCGCCGGCCTGCAGGCACAGGGTGGCGGCCCGCGTCACGCTCGGGATGCCGAGGTGGCGCGTGTTGCGCACCAACGCGACCTTGTTGAGATTGACCGACAGCGCGGTGGTGCCGGCCGAGGCAGAGGAAGTGCTCATAGTGCTTGGATATCTCTCATCAACTGCCGCGTGCGCAGCGTGGACACGCCGCAATGGTAGTTGAGCAGCACGCGCAGCTGGTTGCGCAGCGCGCTGTTGCTGCCGTTGCTCAGGGTCGCGACCAGCCGCAGCGTGGCCGTGAACGGCGCGCGGTCGTCGAGCGCGGCCTGCAGCCGCTGCCAGTCGGTGCCGGCCAGCGCGGCCTCGTCGTCGGCCGCGGCGCGCAGGCCGGCCTCGGCAACCAGGGCGTAGCGGGTGCCGGCCTCGAGCGCCTCGAGCGTGAGGGTCTGCACGTCGAGCTGCGGCAGCAGGCCGACCTCGCGCAGCAGCAGCAACTCGAAGGCGCGCAGCGCGGCGGCCTGGGTGGCGGCCTGGGCACCGCCGTGGTCGCCGGCCAGCACCTGCACCACGCCGCCGTAGGCATCGAACAGGGCCTCGTGCGCGTCGTCGCGCGCCAAGAGGCGCAGCAGCAGCTCGTTGAGGTAGTAGCCCGACAGCAGCGCGTCGCCGGTGGGCATGACGTGGCCGCCCATCCACTCGGCGCCCTTCAGGGTGCGGATCTCGGCGTCGCCGCCGTAGTTGATCTCCAGCGGCTGCAGCGGCAGCAGCACCGGGCGGAAGTTGGAGCTCGGCCGCTTCGCCCCCTTGGCCACGAGCGCGATGCGCCCGTGGTGGCGGGTGAAGACCTCGAGGATCAGGCTCGACTCGCTCCAGTCGTAGCGATGGAGCACATAGGCCGGTTCGTGCGAAACGCGGTGGGCGGCGGCCACTTCATTCGTAGCCGAACGAGCGCACGCGGGCCTCGTCGTCGGCCCAGCCCGAACGCACCTTGACCCAGAGTTCGAGGAACACCTTGGCGTCGGCCAGCTTCTCGAGCTCGACGCGGGTTTCCATGCCGATGCGCTTGATGCGCTCGCCCTTGTCGCCGATCACCATCGCCTTGTGGCTGTCGCGCTCCACCACGATGGTGGCGGCGATGCGCAGCAGGCGCTTGTGGCCCTTCTTCTGCGGCGCTTCCTCCTCGAACTTGTCGATGACGACGGTCGAGGTGTAGGGCAGCTCGTCGCCGGTGAGGCGGAACAGCTTCTCGCGCACCAGCTCGCTGGCGAGGAACTTCTCGCTGCGGTCGGTGAGTTCGTCCTCGTCGTAGAACCAGGGCTGCTCGGGCAGGTACTTCTCGCAGATGCCGAACAGGCGCTCGACGTCCTTCGCGTTCTTGGCCGACATCGGCACGAACTCGGCGAACTCGTGCTTGGCCTGCATCTGCTGCAGCCAGGGCGCGATGTCGCCGCGGCGCCCGACGTTGTCGAGCTTGTTGGCCAGCAGGATCGTCGGGATGCCCTTGCCGAGCAGCTTGAGCACGCGCTCGTCGGCCGGCGTGAAGCTGCCGGCCTCGACCACGAACAGGATCAGGTCGACGTCGCCGACCGCGCCCTGCACGGTCTTGTTGAGCGACTTGTTCAGCGCGTTGCCATGCAGGGTCTGGAAACCCGGCGTGTCGACGAACACGAACTGCGTGGCGCCGAGCGTGCGCATGCCGGTGATGCGGTGGCGCGTGGTCTGCGCCTTGCGCGAGGTGATGCTGATCTTCTGGCCGACCAGCGCGTTGAGCAGCGTGGACTTGCCCACGTTGGGCTTGCCGACGATGGCCACCAGACCGCAGTGCTGCGGGCCCGTGGCTTCCGATGGTTTGGATTCGCCCGCCGGGTCCTGGGGTTGTGCTGCTGATTTGATAGCGTCGTTCATTTCGTGTGTCACGCGCCGCCGCGTGCCTTGAGGCGGATCAACATGGCGGCGGCTGCCGCCTGCTCGCCGGCGCGGCGCGAACCGCCGATGCCGCGTTCGCGAAGGCCCAGCTCGGGCACTTCGCACTCGACGTCGAAGGTCTGCTTGTGCGCTGCCCCCAGTGTCCCCGCGACGCGGTAGACGGGCAGCTTCATTTTGTGACCCTGCAGCCATTCCTGCAATTCGGTCTTCGGGTCCTTGCCCACCGCTTCCATGCGCGGATTGATCTCGACCGCTTCGTAGAGCCGGTGCACCAGCGCCTGCGCGGCCGTGAAGCCGGCATCGAGATAGACCGCGCCGATCAGCGCCTCGAGCGCGTCGGCCAGGATCGACGGCCGGTTCGGGCCGCCCGAGCGGGCTTCGCCCTCGCCCAGCCGCAGCAGCGGCGAGAGCGCGAGGCCCACGGCCAGCCGGTGCAGCGTGTCCTGCTTCACGAGGTTGGCGCGCACGCGCGACAGGTCGCCTTCGGGCAGGGCCGCGAGGCGGGTGTAGAGCAGGTGCGAGACCGCCAGGTTCAGCACCGAGTCGCCGAGAAACTCGAGGCGCTCGTTGTGGTCGGCGGAGAAACTGCGGTGCGTGAGCGCGAGCTGCAGCAGCCGCGGGTCGGCGAACGTGTACTTCAGGCGCGACTGGAGCGCCGTGAGGCCGCCATCCACCTTGCTTCCCTGGGCGTTCAGTTGGTCTCGCCCTTGTACTTGAGCACGAGGTAGGCGGGGCCGAACAACGGAATCTCGCGCTCGTACGAGAAGGCCACCACGACCTTGTCGTTGACCTTCTTGATGTCGAGGTCCTTGCCCGTGACCGACGTGAAGTCGTCGATGGCCTGGGCGCGGTCGAAGATGGCGCGGATCTCGGGCACGGTGCTGCCCTCCTTGGCCTTGTTGGCGGCCTTGTAGATCGCCTGGTACTCGATCAGCGTCGGGATGACCTGGGCGACGACGACGCCCACGCAGGCCAGCACGACGGCCACGAACACCAGCCCGATGAACGAGATGCCGCGCTGGCGCGCCGCACTGTGCCGGATCGACCGAACAGCTCTCATACCCTCATACCCCTCGAACGATTTGCTGACTTATTGGAATGGACCGATGCGTCCCAGGTCGCCGAAGTTCATCCAGACGAAGAAGGCCCTGCCCACGATGTTCTTGTCCGGCACGAAGCCCCAGAAACGGGAGTCGGCCGAATTATCGCGGTTGTCGCCCATCATGAAGTAGTTGCCGGCCGGCACCTTGCAGGTGACGCCTTCGACCGAGTAGCGGCAGTTCTCGCGGAACGGAAAGTCGCTGGCGCCGGGCACGAAGGCCGGGCCGGCGTCGTCGTTGAGGATCTTGTGCTGCCTGCCCGCGAGGTTCTCGTCGAACTGCTTGAGCAGGCGCATCGACTCGCCGTCGAGGTAGTCGGGCGCGGCCTCCTTCGAAACCGGCTGGCCGTTGATGGTCAGCTTCTTGTTCAGGTAGGCCACCTCGTCGCCGGGAATGCCGACCACGCGCTTGATGTAGTCCTGGCTCGGCTTGGGCGGGTAGCGGAACACCACCACGTCGCCGCGCGCCAGCGGCGTGCCGTCGGTGATCTTGGTGTTGATCACCGGCAGCCGCAGGCCGTAGGTGAACTTGTTGACCAGGATCAGGTCGCCGGTGAGCAGCGTGGGCATCATCGAACCCGAGGGAATCTTGAACGGCTCGTAGAGGAAGGAGCGCAGCAGGAACACGACCAGGATCACGGGGAACAGCCCGGCGGTCCAGTCGAGCCACCAGGGCTGCATCAGCAGCCGCTCGCTGGCCTTGGCGTCGGCGGTGTCGACCTGCTTGATGCCCTGGCCGGCCAGCCGCGCATTGCGCTCGGCCAGCGAGCTCTCGAGCGCGGCGGCCGCGCGCTCGCGTCGCGGCAGGAAGTAGAAGCGCTCGGCCAGCCAGTAGAGGCCGGTGACCACCGTGGCCAGGAACAACAGCAAGGCGAAGTTGCCCTCGATCGCTCCGAAGTACCAGGCGCCGATGTAGCCGGCGAATGCCGCGAGGATGAGGGAGGTGATGAATGCCATGTTGATCAGTCTTCGACTTGCAGGATCGCGAGGAAGGCCTCTTGCGGGACCTCGACCGAGCCGATCTGCTTCATTCTTTTCTTGCCCGCCTTCTGCTTCTCGAGCAGCTTCTTCTTGCGGGTGATGTCGCCGCCGTAGCACTTGGCCAGCACGTTCTTGCGCAGCGCCTTGATTGTCTCACGCGCAATGATGTTGACCCCGATGGCGGCCTGGATCGCCACGTCGAACATCTGGCGCGAGATGATCTCGCGCATCTTCGACACCACCGCGCGGCCGCGGTACTGCGACTGGGTGCGGTGCACGATGATCGAGAGCGCGTCGACCTTCTCGCCGTTGAGCAGGATGTCGACCTTGACCACGTCGGAGGCGCGGTACTCCTTGAACTCGTAGTCCATGGAGGCATAGCCGCGGCTGACCGACTTCAGCTTGTCGAAGAAGTCGAGCACGATCTCGCCGAGCGGCATCTCGTAGGTCAGCATGACCTGGCGGCCGTGATAGGCCATGTTCATCTGCACGCCGCGCTTCTGGTTGGCGAGCGTCATGACGGCGCCGACGTATTCCTGCGGCATGTACAGATGCACGGTCACGATCGGCTCGCGGATCTCGCTCATCTTGCCGACGTCGGGCATCTTGGACGGGTTCTCGACCATGATGACCTCGCCGTCGCTGCGCACCACCTGGTAGACCACGCTCGGCGCGGTCGTGATCAGGTCCTGGTCGAACTCGCGCTCGAGGCGCTCCTGCACGATCTCCATGTGGAGCAGGCCGAGGAAGCCGCAGCGGAAGCCGAAGCCCAGCGCCTGGCTCACCTCGGGCTCGTAGCGCAGCGAGGAGTCGTTGAGCTTGAGCTTCTCGAGCGCGTCGCGCAGCGAGTCGTACTCGCTGGCCTCGGTCGGATAGAGACCGGCGAACACCTGCGGCTGGATTTCCTTGAAGCCCGGCAGCGCTTCGGTCGCGGTGGCGGCCGCGCCGCCGGTGCCCGGCTTGATCAGCGTGACGGTGTCGCCGACCTTCGCGGCCTGCAACTCCTTGATGCCCGCGATGATGTAGCCCACCTCGCCCGCCTCGAGCGAAGCGCGCGGCTCGTTGGCCGGCGTGAAGACACCGACGTTGTCGGCGTTGTAGCTGGCGCCCGAGGCCATCATCTTGATGCGGTCGCCCTTCGCGAGCCGACCGTCGACCACGCGCACCAGCATCACGACGCCGACGTACGGATCGAACCAGCTGTCGACGATCATCGCGCGCAGCGCGGCGTCGGGATTGCCGCGCGGCGCCGGCATCTTGTGCACGATCGCCTCGAGGATGTCGTCGATGCCCAGGCCGGTCTTTGCCGAGCACGGAATCGCATCGGTCGCATCGATGCCGATCACGTCCTCGATCTCGGTGCGCGCGTTGTCGGGATCGGCGTTCGGCAGATCCATCTTGTTGAGCACGGGCACCACTTCGACACCGAGGTCGAGCGCGGTGTAGCAGTTGGCCACCGTCTGCGCTTCCACGCCTTGCGATGCATCGACGACGAGCAGCGCGCCTTCGCATGCCGACAGCGAGCGACTCACTTCATAAGAGAAGTCAACGTGGCCCGGCGTGTCGATCAGATTGAGGTTGTAGACCTGTCCATCGCGTGCCTTGTAGTGCAGTGCCGCGGTCTGTGCCTTGATGGTTATCCCACGCTCCTTCTCGATGTCCATCGAGTCGAGCACCTGCGCTTCCATCTCGCGTTCCGCGAGGCCGCCGCAGCGCTGGATCAAACGGTCTGCGAGCGTCGACTTGCCATGGTCGATGTGCGCAATGATCGAAAAATTTCTGATGTGATTCATCAACGGGAACGCTTAAGTACTTGAATTGGCTCGTGCACAGAGGGCAACAGGCAAGAAAAAAGGGCGCGTCTCCTGGAGACGCGCCCTGAACCAACAAGCAATGGCAACTGCAGTAGTTGGAACTTCATTGTAGGCAAAAAGGGAAGCGCGTACATCCGGGAACAGGGTTCAAACGGGTCGTTGCGGGTCAACAACAAGCAACTTATAAACAACTTATCAACAGGCTTGGTGGAGCACTCTCTGAACAACTTGTGGGCGATCTGTGGAGCGTCGGTGGACTGTCACCTGACATCTCGCATGGTGGAGGAGACTGTCCCGCTTATGCGCCGACTCGCCGCCGAGAGGCCGCTATTCTACCGAAAACGGTCCTTAGCCCTTCTTTAAGTTAGTGAACGCCAACAAATCGCCGGCTCCGAGCCGATGCAGATTTTTTTAGAGCCGCGCACCGAAGCGTCGCAAACAGCTCAAAAAAATGGCCCCAAACCCGACTGACGGGTGGGGCCACTTGACGGCACCGCCGGGATCAGCGTGCGGGCCGGATGAGCGCGTACTGCGCCCATTCGCCACGGCGGAACAGCACGCTGACCGGCTTGCTCTTGTCGGCCTTGGAAACGGCGGCCTCGAATTCCTTGACGCTGCCCACCTCGGTGTTGGCGATCGACAGGATCACGTCGCCCTCGCGCAGGCCAGCCTTGGCGGCCGCTTCGCTGGCCGCGTCGATGCGCACGCCGCGGACCTTGAGCTCCTTCTTCTGCGCCTCGGTCAGGTCGCTGACCGCGAGGCCGAGCGACTTGCCCGCCGCCGACGGCTTCGCCTGCGGCTCTTCACGATCGGCGGGCTTCTTCGCGGGCTTGGCCTCGGCATCGCCCTCGGCCACGGTGATGGAGAGCTCGCGCGAGGCGCCGTTGCGGAACACGGTCAACGTGCTCTTCACGCCCGGCTTGGTGCTGGCCACCGAGCGCGACAGGTCGCTCGGCGTCTCGATGACCTTGTCGCCGTACTTGGTGATGATGTCGCCCTCGCGCACGCCGGCCTTCTCGGCCGCCGAACCCGGCACCACGGCGCTCACGAGCGCGCCGCGTGCCTTGCCCAGGCCGATGGACTCGGCCACGTCCTTCGAGACCGAACCGATGGACACGCCGATCAGGCCGCGCGACACGCGCCCGGTGGTACGCAACTGGTCGCTGACGCGGATCGCCTCGTCGATCGGGATCGAGAACGAGATGCCCATGTAGCCGCCCGAGCGCGAGTAGATCTGGCTGTTGATGCCGATCACCTCGCCGCGCAGGTTGATCAGCGGGCCGCCCGAGTTGCCCGGGTTGATCGCGACGTCGGTCTGGATCAGCGGCACCAGCTCGCCGGTGTCGCGCTGCTTGGCACTCACGATGCCCGCGGTCACGGTGTTCTCGAGGCCGAACGGCGAACCGATGGCCATCACCCACTCGCCCACGCGCAGCTTCGAGATGTCGCCGATCTTCACCACCGGCAGGCTCGTGGCCTCGATCTTCACGACCGCGACGTCGCTGCGCTTGTCGGCGCCGACGAGCTTGGCCTTGAACTCGCGCTTGTCGGTCAGCGTGACGATGATCTCCGATGCGTCCTCGATGACGTGCGCATTGGTCATGACATAGCCGTCGGCCGTCAGGATGAAGCCCGAGCCCACGCCGCGCGGGCGCTCTTCTTCCTGGGGCTGCTGTTGCGGACGGTTCTGGCGCGGACCCGGACGCGGGTTGCCGGGCAGTGGCTGGCCGAAGAAGCGACGGAAGAAGTCCTGCATCTCCTCGTCCATCTCGCCGCTGCCGCGCGTCGACACCTTCTCGACGGTGCGGATCCCGACCACCGCGGGCCCGACCTGCTCCACCAGGTCGGCGAAGTCGGGCAGCCCGCGCGTCTGCGCGACGGCCGGCGCGGCCGGCAGGAACCCCACGGCGACCGAACACGCCAGGCCGAATGCGAAGAGGCAGGAACGGAGCTTGTGTCCCTCGACTTTGAACATCATGGGTTTTCTTTCAAAAGATCAAAGAGCAGATCCAACAACATTGACTATGAGTCGAACCACGGACTTGGTTCCATGCAATTCGCGTCCATCCACCCTCGAAGGCCGATCAGCGCGTGCGTGCAAGGCTCTGGGCGAAGGCGTCGAGCGTCGATTGCGGCACTTCGCCGACGGCGGTCAGCCACCAGTCGTTGGCCGGTTCGGGCAGGCGCCTGCGGATCGCATTGGTCGCGCCGATCGTCAGCACGCCATCGCGCGGGGCGCGCTTGGCGTCGTAGCGCTCGATGAAGAGGGACACCGAGGCGAGGCCATCGGAGAAGATCCACTGCACGGTGCGGTCCTGCATCGCGGCATTCTTGTCGCCACCCGCGGCTGGCCGACGGAAGAAGCTGCGCGGCTTGAAGCCCGCCACCGGCGCGCTCAGGGTCCAGCCCTCGTCCTGCGCGCTGGTGCGTTCGAGCTCCAGCTTCTCGATGCGGTAGCCCGCGGTGTTGGCCATCATCTGCGCCAGCGCCTGCGCTTTCACGGGCACGTCGAGCTGCAGCTCGGAGAACGCCGATTGCTCGACCACGCGCGACTGGTCGTCGAGCGTCTGCAGCTTGACGACCAGGCCGGTGCGGCGCTCGCTCCAGATGCGGTAGCCGAAGCGCAGGCCGTCGTGCGGGGTCAGCTGCACCACGTCGGCGTCGAAGCCGGCCACGCGGTCCTTGCCGATGGAGCGCACGTCGTAGAACTCGCCGATCGACGAATCCTGCTTGTCGGGCAGGTTGGGAAAGAGGTCCAGGTTCTCGCGCTTCTCGACCTTCACCACCTTGGCTTCGGGCAGGAAGGTCATCACGCTCTGGTTGCGGCGGAAGGTCGAGCGCTGCGGGCCGCTCAGCGCCTCGATGCGCTCGATCTGCTGCTCGCCGTCGCGCACATGCCAGATGCGCGCGCTCGACAGGTCGCCACCGGGCGCGGACACCACGAAGGTGCCGACATAGTTGCGCTGGCGCGCACCCGCGTGCATGCGCTGCAGCCACTCGGTCACGGTCATGACGGGCGCTTCGCCCGCCGTCTGGGCCGATGCCGGGCCCCGGGTGTTCGCCGCGCTGGAACGGGTCTGCGCGGACGCGATCTGCGCAAGGCAAAAGGCGGCAAGCACGAGCACGAACGCGCGTGCGGAGATCGGCATCTGAACGGTCATTGGCAGGGAAGGCGGCGGTGTCGCGCGCTCAGCGCGTGGGTCCTTCGAAGGTGGCGTTGCGCAGGAAACCGGAAGGCATCTGCGAGGCGCCGCCCGCCTGCTGGTGTGCCTCGAGCAACTGGTCCAGGCGCGGGTCGCGCAGCATCACCTGCGGCTTGCCGTTGCCCACGATCACGCGCGTGGGCGTGAGCGTCGAGGCCTGCTGCACGCCAGTGGGCGCCGCCGATGCGAGCACCGGGCCCGACACGGGTTGTTGCTGCGCGAGCTGGGCGCCAGCCTGGCCGTTGACGACACCGCTGCCGACCCAGCTCCAGCTGATGGCGGCCACGGCCACCAGCGAGGCGGCACCGGCCACCAGCTTCCAGCGGAAGACCGGCTCGTTGGCCGCGTCGGCACGACGCTGGAGCGGCACCACCTGCGCTTCGGGCACGGCCGCCACCGGCCGGATCGTCACCGGCTCGGCCGCCAGCCGCTGCTGGAAGCGGGCCAGGAAAGCGCTGCCGTCGCTGCACGCCACGTTGGAGTTCGAGCGCAGCACGTCGCCCACCACATGGTAGGCCTGCCACGCCGCGCGGTATTCCTCGTCGCCGCAGACCTTGTCGATGGCCTGCGCGAACTCGTCGCCCTGCAAATGACCATCCGCGAGCGCCGACACCTGTTCTCGAACCGTCATCGTCTGATTCATTTCGTTCACCTGATTGTGCTTACCAACGCTTGCCCGACTGGTTGTCGAGCAGCGGTTTGACCCTGGCCGAAATGGCCTCGCGCGCACGGAAGATCCGGGACCGCACGGTGCCGATAGGGCAATCCATGACTTCGGCAATCTCTTCGTAACTCATGCCCTCGATCTCGCGCAGCGTGACCGCCTGGCGCAACTCCGCGGGGAGCGCTTCCATGGCGGACTCGACCGCGGCCGCGATTTCGTTGGCCGCCATGACGGATTCGGGGGTTTCGTCGGTGGTTGGTTCGTTTCCCGGACGGTAAGTTTCATCGTCGTCCTCGGAAGACGGCCTCAGGGCGCTTTCGGAGATCGTCGGGTCGCGCTTCATGTCGACCAGCGCCTTCTTCGCGGTGTTCACCGCGATCCGGTAGAGCCAGGTGTAGAACTGCGCCTCGCCGCGGAATTGGTGCAGTGCACGATAGGCGCGGATGAAGGTTTCCTGCGCGATGTCCTCGACCAGGTCGACGTCGCGCACCATGCGGCCGATCAGGCGCTCGATGCGGCGCTGGTACTTCATGACCAGCAGTTCGAAGGCCTTCTGGTCGCCCGCCACCGTGCGCTGCACGAGCTGGAAGTCGATCTCGCCCGGACGCGGCGCCGCCGCGGCGTCGGTCAGGCCGGAATCCGGCGGCACGGGCGGCGGGGACGTGGTCATCGAGAGGGGGATTTCAGGGTGCGTCGGCGGGTGCGGTCGCGCGCCAGACATCGCCGCCGGTCTCGGCAGCGGGGGGGCGCGAATATACCGCACGGCGCAGATCGCGCCAGCGCTCAGGCATCGCCTGCCGCTCGACCCAGAGCCAGCGATTCGGCCGACCCGGTTCGCTCAGGCGCAGCAGCAGCAGCGATTGCAGGTCGAGCGCGACGAAAGCACGCGCGGCCAGCACCGATCGCGCCGGATCCGAAGCGTCGGAGGCCGCGGTCGCCAGCGACCAGAGGCGGCCGTCGAAATGAAGAAAGCCGGCACCGTCGCGGCGCAGGCCGATGCCGGCGGCCGCTCCGGCGAACAGCACGCTGAGCAGCAGCAGCGCATGGCGCCAGCCGACACTATCGAAAAAGTAGCAGGACGCCCCCGCGCAGAGCGCGCCGAGGGCCCAGACCACGGTCAGCAGGCGGGCCGCGCCACGCGAGCGCCCCACCGGGTAGGTCACCGACGGTGCGCCGTGCATGGGAGATGAAGACTCAAGCGCGCTTGAACACCAGCGTGCCGTTGGTGCCGCCGAAGCCGAAGTTGTTCTTGACCGCGACATCGATCTTCAGATCGCGCGCCTCGTTGGCGCAGTAGTCGAGATCGCACTCCGGATCCTGGTTGAAGATGTTGATCGTCGGCGGGCTCTTCTGGTGATGCAGCGCCAGCACCGTGAACACCGATTCGATCCCGCCCGCGCCGCCCAGCAGGTGGCCGGTCATGGACTTGGTCGAATTGACGACCAGCTTCTTCGCATGGTCGCCGAAGGCGTTCTTGATCGCGTTCGTCTCGTTGAGGTCGCCGAGCTGCGTCGAGGTGCCGTGCGCGTTGAGGTACTGCACCTGGTCGGGGTTGACGCCCGCATTGGCGAGCGCCATGACCATCGAGCGGCGCGGGCCATCGACGTCGGGCGCCGTCATGTGGTACGCATCGCCCGTCAGGCCGAAGCCCGCGACTTCCGCGTAGATCTTGGCACCGCGTGCCTTGGCATGCTCGTATTCCTCGAGCACGACCACGCCCGCACCCTCGCCGAGCACGAAGCCGTCGCGATCCTTGTCCCACGGGCGCGAGGCCGTGGCGGGATCGTCGTTGCGCGTGCTGAGCGCGCGCGGCGCGGTGAAGCCACCGATGCCGAGCGGCGAGATCGTCGACTCGGCGCCGCCCGCGATCATCACGTCGGCGTCGCCGTACTCGATCATGCGCGCCGAGGTGCCGATGGCATGCAGGCCGGTGGTGCAGGCGGTGACCACGGCGATGTTCGGGCCCTTGAAGCCGTACTTGATCGACACGTGGCCCGAGATCATGTTGATGATCGACGCCGGCACGAAGAACGGCGACACGCGGCGCGGGCCGCGGTTCACCAGCTCGCCGTGCGTGGCCTCGATCATCGGCAGGCCGCCGATGCCCGAGCCGATGTTGCAGCCGATGCGGACCGCTTCCTCGTACGGGAGTTCTTCGCCGGTCTTGAGCCCGCTGTCCTGCACCGCCTGGATCGCGGCGGCCATCCCGAGATGGATGAAGCGGTCCATGTGGCGCGCTTCCTTCTCGGAGATGTATTGGGCGATGTCGAAACCCTTCACCTCGCCCGCGAACTTGCAGGCGAAGGCGCTCGCATCGAACGCGGTGATGTTCGCGATGCCCGAATTTCCCGCCAACAGGTTGGCCCAGGAATCGGCCACCGTGTTTCCGACGGGAGCGATGCAACCGAGTCCGGTCACGACGACGCGGCGTTTGGTCATGCCGGCAAACCTTTCTGGAAGCGCTGGACGACGTGCGCTCGGCGCATGCGGTTCTGGAAGAAGACCGCCGGCCGCCGCAGTGTCGTCAGTTGGGGCCGATCAGGCCTTTTGATTCTTGGTGGCGTAGTCGACGGCGTTTTGCACCGTGGTGATCTTCTCGGCGTCTTCGTCGGGGATCTCGATGCCGAATTCGTCTTCGAGTGCCATCACGAGTTCGACCGTGTCGAGCGAGTCAGCGCCGAGGTCGGCCACGAAAGCCTTTTCGTTCGTCACTTGGGACTCTTCCACGCCGAGCTGCTCGGCGATGATTTTCTTGACACGTGCTTCGATATCGCTCATTTGATTCCCTCTGAGGGTTGTAGGTAACCGGTGGATTTTAGCCGGGCGGATTGCGAGCTTCCCCGCAGGCCCGGCACGACGAAAAGCTTGCGCCTTGCGGCTACATGTGCATGCCGCCGTTGACGTGCAGTTCCTGCCCCGTCACGTAGGCGGCCTGGGGAGATGCGAGGTACGCCACCGCATGCGCGATGTCGGCGGGCTTGCCCAGATGGCCCAGCGGGATTTGCTGCAGCAGCGCCTGCTGCTGCGCTTCGGGCAGGCTGGCCGTCATATCGGTCTCGATGAAACCGGGGGCGACGCAGTTGACCGTGATGTTGCGGCTGCCGAGCTCGCGCGCCAGTGCGCGCGTCATGCCGGCCACGCCGGCCTTGGCGGCCGCGTAGTTGGCCTGACCGGCATTGCCGGAGGCGCCGACCACGCTGGTGATGCTGATGATGCGGCCATAGCGCTGCTTCATCATCGGACGGATCACGGCGCGCGACAGGCCGAAGACGGCCTTCAGGTTGGTGTCGAGCACCGCGTCCCAGTCGTCGTCCTTCATGCGCATCGCGAGCGTGTCGCGCGTGATGCCGGCGTTGTTGACCAGCACGTGGATCGCGCCGTAGGCCTTCACGATCTCGTCGATCAGCGCCTCGACGGCCGCGCCGTCGTTCACGTTCAGCGCGCGGCCGCGGCCGTCGTAGGCGCTGAGCATGGCGGTGATCTTGGACGCGCCCTCTTCCGTGGTGCCGGTGCCGACCACCTTGAGGCCGCGCTGCGCGAGCTCCAGGGCGATGGCCGCGCCGATGCCGCGCGATGCGCCGGTGACCAGGGCGACTTGCCCTTCGAATTTGGGAATGCTCATAGGAAGAAGGAGGTCTTGGGGCCTGGCACCGGTCAGCCGGCGAGCGATTGTCGAACGTCGGCGAGCGTGGCCGGGTCGTACACCGACGCGGCTTCGAGCTCGGGAGCGATGCGCTTGGCCATGCCGGCCAGAACCTTGCCCGGGCCGCACTCGATGATGGCGGCTACACCGCGCAGTTTCAAGGCCTGGACGCTTTCGACCCAGCGAACCGGGCCGGCGGCCTGGCGCACGAGCGCGTCGCGGATGCGGTCGGCATCGGTCTCGACCGCCACGTCGATGTTGTTGAGCACCGGAATCTGCGGCGCGGCCAGCGGCACCGAGGCCAGCTTCTCGCGCAGCGCCTCGGCCGCGGGCTTCATCAGGCTCGAGTGGAACGGCGCCGACACCGGCAGCGGCAGCGCGCGCTTGGCGCCGTTGGCCTTCAGCGTCTCGCAGGCCTTCTCGACCGCCGCCTTGCTGCCCGCGATCACGGTCTGCATCGGATCGTTGAAATTCACGGCCTCCACCACCTCGACACTGCCGGCACCGAACGAGGCGGTGACTTCCTGGCAGTTGGCGATGACCTTGGCAGCCTCCATCCCGAGGATGGCGGCCATGGCGCCGGTGCCGACCGGCACGGCCTGCTGCATCGCCTGGGCGCGGAAACGCACCAGCGGCGCCGCCTGCGCGAGCGTCAGCACGCCCGACGCCACCAGCGCCGAATATTCGCCGAGCGAATGGCCGGCCACCACCGACGGCGTGGCGCCGCCTTCGGCCAGCCAGGCGCGCCAGGCGGCGACGCCGGCCACCAGCATCACGGGCTGGGTGTTGGTGGTCAGCGCCAGCGCTTCCTTGGGGCCGGTCTTAATCAGCGCGGCGATGTCTTCGCCGAGCGCCTCGGAGGCTTCGCGCAGCGTTTCGGCCACGGCCGGGTGATCGCCCCAGGCGTCGAGCATGCCGACCGCCTGCGAACCCTGACCCGGAAAGACAAAAGCAAAGGATTTCATTGTTGTATGCGTTGCATCGCGCGGCCCGCCTAGGCAGGACCGGCTGTCTCGCCCACTAATTACTACAGATTCAGCAGCACCGCGCCCCAGGTGAAACCGCCACCCACGCCTTCGAGCATGAGGGTTTCGCCCTTCTTCACCTTGCCGGAACGCACCGCTTCGTCGAGCGCCAGCGGAATCGAGGCCGCGGACGTGTTGCCGTGCTCGTTGACCGTGACGACCAGCCGCTCGCGCGGCAGCTTCAGCTTCTTGGCCGTGCCTTCCATGATGCGGATGTTGGCCTGGTGCGGGATCAGCCAGTCGATGTCCGCCTCGGTCTTGCCGGCCTTGGTCAGGGTGGCACGCGCGGCTTCCTCGAGCACGCGCACCGCGAGCTTGAAGACCGCCTGGCCGTCCATGTGCAGCAGCGGCGTGCCCAGCACGTTGCCGCCCGACACGTGGCCGGGCACGCAAAGAATGCCGACGTGCTTGCCATCGGCATGCAGATCGGTCGCCAGGATGCCGGGCTCGTCGCTGGCCTCCAGCACCACCGCGCCGGCGCCGTCGCCGAACAGCACGCAGGTGGTGCGGTCGTTGAAATCGAGGATGCGCGAGAACACCTCGGCGCCGATCACCAGCGCGCAGCGCGCGCTGCCGGTGCGGATCATGGCGTCGGCCACGGTCAGCGCATAGACGAAGCCGCTGCACACGGCCTGCACGTCGAAAGCAGGGCAGCCGGCGATGCCGAGCTTGTTCTGGAGGATGGCCGCCGACGAGGGGAACACCATGTCGGGGGTCGAGGTGGCGACGATGATCAGGTCGACATCGGTCGCCTTGCGTCCGGCCGCCTCGAGGGCGTGGCGGGCGGCATGCAGGCCGAGGTCGCTGCTGCCCACGTCGGGCGCCGCGAAATGGCGCGCATGGATGCCGGTGCGCTCGACGATCCATTGATCGGAGGTCTCGATGCCGCGCGCCGCCAGTTCCTTGGCGAGATCGTCGTTGGTCACCCGGCGCGGCGGCAGATAGCTGCCGGTGCCGGTGATGCGTGAATATGGGCTCATCAAAACGTGAAGCTAGACCGCGTCGGCCGTCGCCGCCGATTCCTGCCGTGCGAGCAAAGGCGCGGCATGGGCGATGCGGGCCCGAACGCGGTCGAGCAGGTTGTTGCGAGCGGCATCATAAGCGCGATCCAGCGCATGGCCGAAAGCCGTCTCGTCGGCCGAGCCATGGCTCTTGAACACCAGCCCGCGCAGGCCCAACAGGGCCGCGCCGTTGTAGCGACGGTGATCCAACCTGCTTTTGAAGGCTTTTAGAACCGGATAAGCAACGATGGCAGCAATCTTCGTGAAGATGCTCCGCGAGAATTCGACGCGAATGAATTCGCCGATCATCGAAGCCACGCCTTCGCTGGCCTTCAAGGCCACGTTGCCGACGAAGCCGTCACAGACCACGATGTCGGTCGTGCCCTTGAAGATATCGTTGCCTTCCACGTTGCCGTAGAAGTTCAGATCCTTGGAGTTGGCAGCCGTACGCAGCAGTTGACTGGCTTTCTTGATCGTTTCGCTGCCCTTGATTGCTTCCTCGCCGACGTTGAGCAAGCCCACCGAGGGCGACTCGTTGCCCGTCAGCGCCGACACCAGCGCCGAGCCGAGCACGGCGAACTGAAGCAGGTCCTCGGCATCGCAATCCACGTTGGCGCCAAGGTCAAGCACCGTGGTGGCACCGCCCTTCACGTTGGGCAACTGGGGCGCGATGGCGGGCCGATCGATGCCGTCGAGCGTCTTGAGCAGGTAGCGCGCGATCGCCATCAGCGCGCCGGTGTTGCCGGCGGAAATCGCAGCCTGGGCCGCGCCGTCCTTCACCTGCTGGATCGCGACCCGCATCGACGAGTCTTTCTTCTTGCGCAGCGCGATCTCGATCGGATCGTCCATGCCGACCACTTCGCTGGCCGGAACGATCCGGGCGCGAGGATGCGCGGCAAAGCCAGCCAGCGCATCGGGCGCGCCGACCAGCAACAGCGAGGCCTCGGAATGGCGCTCGAGAAAGGCACGGCAGGCCGCGAGCGTGACGCGCGGGCCATGGTCGCCCCCCATGCAATCGACGGCGAGCGTGATTGCCGAAGGCGCAGCAGTGGAAGCCGGGGAAGAAGAAGGCGTAGCCATCAAAACAAAGGCCCGATGCTACAAAAAAAGTAGCTTCGGGCCTTGGCCTTGGAGTGCGAAATCAGGCTTCGGACTTGTTCTTGAGCACCTGACGGCCACGGTAGAAACCGTTGGGGCTGATGTGGTGACGCAGGTGCGTTTCGCCGGTGGTCGGCTCGACGGCGATGCCGGGCACGCCCAGGGCATTGTGGGAACGGTGCATGCCGCGCTTGGAAGGCGACTTCTTGTTTTGCTGGACGGCCATGATGGCTCCTGGACGGTAAGGTGGGTGAGAGGATGCGGGCTCAGGCTGAAGCAGTGAGGCGGCATGAAGGACATGCCCAGATTCCGAAAGCTCCGAAAGTCTTTTCCGAAATCTGCACTGCTGCGTACGGCGGCGCGCGCGAAGCCCATGATTATAGCCCAGACTGCCCGGATGGGGCTAGTCGCCCTGCCCGGGCTTGCGCGAACGCAACGCACCCAGCACGGCGAAGGGGTTTTCGCGCGCCTTGTCGGGCGACTCGAAATCCGGGTCGACGGCCGAGAGCTGGACCGGCGCCGGGCACACGTCGTGCACCGGCATGACCGGAATTTCCATCAGCAGCTCGTCCTCGATCAGCGCGTGCAGGTCGAAATCGCGGCTGGCGACCAGCAGGTCCTCCTCGGACTCCTCGTCCTGAACCGCGGCAGTCTCTTCATCGGCCACGAAGCGGAACCAGCGGTCGACCTGCACCGGCGTGTCGACCGGCGACAGGCAGCGCTGGCAGACCAGCGGCACCGTGGCCTCGGCCGTCAGGTGCAGCCAGGGCTCTTCGCGGCCGTCGGCGCCGACGCGCTGCTCGCCATCGGCTTCCCAGTGCACCACGGCATCGGAAGCAGCCTCGGCCGCCATCTCGTCGACCAGCCGGGTGTAGTTGCGCACCGGATCGTCGGCGGACAGGGTGGCCGCCGCGGCGGCAAAGCCGGCGACATCGAGCCGGCCGGGGGCAAATTCTCTCTTCATCCGCCCCAGTCTAGCGCGCCGACGCCGGCTTGCCCGCCGGGCCGACCCCGAAAGGGTTGCGACGCCTCCCTCACAATCGACGCATGCAACGCACCGTGATCCTCGCCTCCACCTCGCGCTACCGCCGCGAGTTGCTCACCCGCCTGCGCCTGCCCTTCGAGGTGCATGCGCCCGAAGTCGACGAAACGCCGCGGGCCGGCGAAACCCCGCAGGCCCTGGCCCAGCGGCTCGCGCTCGAGAAAGCCAACGCCGTGGCCACCCGCTTCCCCGACGCCGTGGTGATCGGCTCCGACCAGGTGGCCGACCTGGCCGGCGAATCGCTCGGCAAGCCCGGCGACCACGCGCGCGCCACCGCCCAACTGCGGCGCATGCGCGGCCAGACGCTGGTCTTCCAGACCGCGGTGGCGGTCGTCTGCCAGGCGACCGGCTTCGTCGAGCGCGACCTGGCGCCCGTGCGCGTGGTGTTCCGCGAGCTCAGCGACGCCGCGATCGAGCAGTACCTGCTGGCCGAGCAGCCCTATGACTGCGCGGGCAGCGCCAAGAGCGAGGGCCTGGGCATCGCGTTGCTCGAGGCCATCGACAGCGACGACCCCAGCGCGCTGGTGGGCCTGCCGCTGATCCGCACCGCCCGCATGCTGCGCGCCGCCGGGATCGACCTGCTGTGAGCCGCGGAAAGCTCTACCTCGTGCCGGCGCCGCTCGATTTCGGCTGCGACAGCCAGGCCCCGCTGCAGGACGCGCTGCCGCTCGGCACGCTGCAGACCGCCGCCGGCATCACGCACTGGATCTGCGAGAACGCTAAGTCCGCGCGCGCCTATCTCAAGCGCATCGACGCGGTGGCCCCGCTGGCGGCACCGCTGCAGGCGCAGGCGATCCAGGAACTGCCGCGCGAAGTACACAAGAAAGGCGACCACGCCGGCCAGTTCGACGCCCGCCCGCTGCTGGCGGCGGCGCTCGAGGGCCACGACATCGGCCTGCTCAGCGAAGCCGGCATGCCGGCCGTGGCCGACCCGGGCTCGTCGGTGGCACGCGCGGCGCACGACCTGGGCATCACGGTGGTGCCGCTGATCGGCCCGGTCTCGCTGCTGCTGGCGCTGGCCGCCAGCGGCCTCAACGGCCAGAACTTCGCCTTCGTCGGCTACCTGCCGCAGGACGCCGACGAGCGCCAGCGCCGCATCCGCGAACTCGAGGCACTGGCCCTCAAGACCGGACAGACCCAGTTGTTCATCGAGACGCCCTACCGCAACGCCGCCCTGCTGCAGGCCCTGGTGCAGACGCTGCAGCACAACACGCGGCTGGCGGTCGCGCGCGGCCTCACGCTGGCCGAGGCGAACCTGCGCAGCGAGACCATCAAGGGCTGGCGCGCCAACAAGCCGCCGGCCGGCGTCGACGAACGCCTGCCCGCGGTGTTCGCGATCGGGCGCTGACGATGGCCGTGACCGCGGCCACGCGCTGGGCCTCGCGCGCGCAATTCTTCGCCTCGGGCTTCATCTTCGCGACCTGGGGCGTGCACGTGCCCACGGTCAAGGGGCACTACGGCATCGACGAGGCCCAGCTCGGCCTCGCGATGCTCGCGGCCGGCGCCGGCGCGATGTACGGCCTGACCAGCGCCGGCCGCTGGATCGGCCGCCACGGGCCGCGCCGCATGGCCGCGCTGTGCGGCTGCGTCTACGCGCTGCTGCTCTGCGGCCTGGTCGCGATGCCGGGCTATGCCGCGCTGCTGGGCCTGCTGGCGGTGTTCGGCCTGGTCACGAGCGTGTTCGACGTGGCGATCAACACCGAGGCCGCGCAGCTCGAGCTGCGCGACGGCAAGCCGCTGATGAGCGGCATGCACGGCATGTTCAGCCTCGGCGGCATGGCCGGCGCGGCCAGCGGCAGCGCGGCGCTCGCGGCCGGGCTCGCCCCGCAGAACCATCTGCTGCTGGTGTCGGCGGCGATGGTGGCGCTGGTCGCGCTGTCGGCCACGCGCATGCTGCCGAAGCCGCCCGCGACGCCCGGCGCGGCCGAGGCCGATCACGGCTTCCGCCTGCCGCGCGGCGCGCTCGCGGTGCTGGGCGTGCTGGCGGCGCTGGGGCTGATCGCCGAAGGCGCCATCTACGACTGGAGCGTGCTCTACCTGCAGCAGGAGCTGGGCAGCCCGCAGAAGCAGGCCGCCCTCGCCTATGCCAGCTTCTCGGCCGCCATGGCGGCGGCGCGCTTCGGCGGCGATGCCCTGCGCGCGCGTTTCGCGCCCGCCGTGCTGCTGCGCGGCAGCGGCCTGCTGGCCGCGGCGGCGATGACGCTGGCGCTGCTCACCGACTGGCCCTGGCTCGCGCTGGTGGGTTTCGCGGGCGTGGGCGTGGGCTTCGCGAACGTGGTGCCGATCCTGTTCGCGGCCTCGGCCAAGGTGCCGGGCGTGGAGCCGGCACGCGGCATCGCGGCCGTCTCGGCGATCGCGTACCTGGGGTTCATGGCCGGCCCGGCGGTCATCGGGCTGATCGCGCGCGCCACCTCGCTGACTGCGGCGCTCTACGTGGTGGTGGTGTTCGCGGTCGCGCTGGCGGCCTCGGCGCGCTACGCGGCGGCCGACCGGCCGGCCGGCTGAGGTCCGGGCCTCAGCGCAGCGCCGGCACCGACTTTAGCGAACGGATCGAGGCGTCGCCCATGGCGGCGCCGAACTTCTTGGCCAGCTTCTCGGCCACGTTGTCGCGGCGGGTGTAGTCGATGACTTCCTCGGCCTTGATCACCTCGCGCGCCACGTAGTCGACGTTGCCGAGCTGGTCGGCCAGGCCGTAGCTCACGGCCTGCTCGCCGCTCCAGAACAGGCCGCTGAACAGGCCCGGGGTGTCGAGCTTGAGGCGGTCGCCGCGGCCGGCCTTCACCACGTTGATGAACTGCTCGTGGATCTGGTCGAGCATCTTCTGCGCATGTTCGCGCTGGGCGTCGTTCATCGGGCTGAAGGGGTCGAGGAAGCCCTTGTTCTCGCCCGAGGTCAGCAGGCGGCGCTCGACGCCGACCTTTTCCATCACGCCGGTGAAGCCGAAGCCGTCCATCAGCACGCCGATGCTGCCCACGATGCTGGCCTTGTCGACGTAGATCTTGTCGGCGCCGGCGGCGATGTAGTAAGCCGCCGAGGCACAGGTTTCCTCGACCACGGCGTAGACCGGCTTCTTGTACTTGGCCTTCAGGCGCTTGATCTCGTCGTTGATGATGCCGGCCTGCACCGGGCTGCCGCCCGGCGAGTTGATCAGCAGCACCACGCCCTTGGCACCCTCGTCCTCGAAGGCGGATTTCATGGCCGCCACGACGAACTCGGCGCTGGCGTCGCCACCGTTGGCGATCTCGCCCTTGATCTCGACCACCGCGGTGTGGGCCGTGGTCTTGGCGGTGCTCGGCGCGCCGCGCGACAGCGCGAACCAGGCCAGGAAGATGAAGAAGGCCAGCCAGGCCAGCCGGGTGAAGGTCTTCCAGCGCCGCGTGGCCTTCTGCTCGTTGAGGGCCGCGAAGGCCAGCTTCTCGAGCGTGGCGCGTTCCCAGCCGGGACGCTGAGTGGGATCGTTGGACATGGTGCGTTGGGGATCGGTCGAAGACGAAAGCGAGGGCGGGGTCGGCTCGAAAGGCTCGAAACCCCGGGGGTCGGTGCGGTTCTGGTCGTTCATGGGAGCGGCGGGCGAACAGGCAGTCGCGAAGCGCGGCGCTGCTAGAAATTGAAGGGTTGGAGGTTCCAGGCAGTATGCCAGTGCACCACGCCGTCGCGCTCGCTCAGCGCGATCTTCACGAGGCCGCCACGGCACGGCCCGCCCGCGCATTCGCCGGTGTCGGGCCGGTACACGGCGCCGTGGGTGGCGCACAGCAGCCATTGGCCGGTGTCGTCGAAGAAGCGGTCGGGCTGGAAGTCCATTTCCATCGCCACGTGGCTGCAGCGGTTGAGGTAGGCATGCGGCTGGCCCTCGAAGCGCACCGCGAAGGCGCGGCAGGTCTCGCCGCCGTAGACCACGTCGAAGGACACGGCCCGGCCGCCCTCGGCGAGGTCGGCCGCATTGCACAGGGGAATGCTGTCGTCGCTCATGGCAGGCGATTGTCGTTTCAGGCGTTGCCGAGGAGCCAGGCCTCGAGGTCGGCGATCGAATGCGCGATGTGCAGCGGCTTGAACTCGGCGAAGCTGTCGGGCTCGTGCGCGCCGTAGCTCACGCCGACGCTGGCGCAGCCCGCGTTCGTCGCCAGCTGCAGGTCGTGCGTGGTGTCGCCGATCATCAGCGTGCGCTCGGGGGCCACCTCGAGCTCCTCCATCAGCTCGAGCAGCATGCGCGGATGCGGCTTGCCGAAGGTCTCGTCGGCGGTGCGCGAGGCGTCGAAGCGGTCGCGCAGCGCCACCGTCTTGAGCGCCTCGTTGAGGCCGCGTCGCGACTTGCCGGTGGCCACCGCCAGCTTGTGGCCGCGCGCGCGCAGCGCATCGAGCATCGGCAGCACGCCGTCGAACAGCACGATGTCGTCCTGGTGCTGCAGGTAGTGGTAGCGGTAGCGGGCGCCGAGCTCGGGGTACTTCTCCTTCGGCACGTCGGGCGCGGCGCGCGCCAGCGCCTCGGCCAGCCCCAGGCCGATGACCCAGGCGGCATCGTCCTCGCTGGGCTTGGCACCACCGACGTCGACCACCGCCGCCTGGATGCAGCGCACGATCAGCCGCGTGGAGTCGTAGAGGGTGCCGTCCCAGTCGAAGGCGATCAGGTCGAAGCGCGGGGGGCGGGCGGTGTCTGCAGAGTCAGTCATGGGTGGTGGGCGTGGGGTGTAGCGCCATCGCGTTGAGCGCGGCGGGCGGCATCAGCGAGCGCAATTCTGGCGGCAGCTCGGCCTGCAGCGCGACGCGTTCGCCGGTGGCGGGATGGTTGAACTGCAGTCGCCAGGCGTGGAGGAACATGCGCTTGAGGCCCAGCTTCTGCAGCGCGCGCCGGCGCTCGGATTCGCCGTACTTGTCGTCGCCGGCGATCGGATGGCCGGCCGACGCCAGGTGGACGCGGATCTGGTGCGTGCGGCCGGTCTTGATGGTGACGGCCAGCAATGACATCGGCGTGCCATCGCCGGGCAGCGACAGCGTGGCGAGCGGACGCACCAGCGTCACGGCGCGCATCGCGTCGGGATGGTCCTTGGCGACCACGCGCACGCGGCGTTCGCCGGCACCGGCGCCGCCGTCGGGCAGCAGGTACTTGGCGAGCGGCGCGTCGAGCACCTTCTTGTTGGCGGGCCAGGCGCCCTCGACCAGCGCCAGATAGGTCTTGCCGGTCTCGCGTTCCCTGAACTGCTCCTGCAGCGCCACCAGCGCGCTGCGCTTCTTGGCGACCAGCAGGATGCCCGAGGTCTCGCGGTCGAGCCGGTGCACCAGCTCGAGAAACTTCGCGCCCGGGCGCGCCGTGCGCAACTGCTCGATCACGCCGAAGCTCACGCCGCTGCCGCCATGCACCGCCACGCCGGCGGGCTTGTCGACGGCCAGCACGGCCTCGTCCTCGAGCAGCAGCGGGAATTCGCGCGCCGGCGCGGCGCTCGCGGCCTCCTCGGCGCGTTCGGCCACGCGGATCGGCGGCAGGCGCACCACGTCGCCGGTCTCGACGCGGGTCTCGGCCTGCGCCCGCCCCTTGTTGATGCGCACCTCGCCCGACCGGATGATCCGGTAGACGTGGGTCTTCGGCACGCCTTTCAGATGGCGGAAGAGGAAGTTGTCGAGGCGCTGCCCGGCCGACTCGGCGTCGATCGTGAGGAAGCGGATGGCCGCCGGCCCTCCGGCAAACTCCTTAGCCGCGGGGGCTTGCTTCGCACCTATAATGTTTTTCACCAGCGCGGTCGTGTAAGTGCTTGATTAGACAGAAGTTTAGAGCACTGCTGTCAAACACCCCGGCGGCGCTGCGAGGTCGATGCCGCTTTGGCGACGAGCCTGCAAACCCCGCGCAACTGCGCAAAGTGGCAGGCCAGACGTCCAAGTCAAGCCGACACCCACGAAACACCGATACGGAATACCAGCCTGCAGCCTTCAGCTGCCGGCGGATCGAAGCGAGTCCCTTTGTGCTGATGCTGCTGATTCAAATGTGCCTGCGCTGGCTGACCTGGTCCCGACCAGCGGCCTCGGGCATCGAATCGCCAGAACCGCGCGCCACCCTTGCGCAACGAGTTGTCGAACAGACAGCTTCTCAGCACCACGAAGGGCTCGCCCCCATCCACGCGCCCCCACTCCGGCTGTCGTCACCGAGCTGACGCTCGAGACGGCCGCTCGCGCTCGCGCGCCGCGGCACCCAGCATCCGGAGCCAAGCGGCAATTCCCCAAGTTTCGCGGGCGTCGTCCGTGCATCGTTGGCCCTCCAGGGCCGGTAGAACGATACATATAAGGACAACGCATCATGAAGCGGATGCTGATCAATGCCACGCAGGCCGAAGAACGCCGCCTGGCCATCGTCGACGGGCAGAAGCTCCTCGACTACGAAATCGAGATCGAGGGACGCGAACAGCGCAAGGGCAACATCTACAAGGCCGTCGTGACCCGCGTCGAGCCCAGCCTCGAGGCCTGTTTCGTCGACTACGGCGAGGACCGCCACGGCTTCCTGCCGTTCAAGGAAATCTCCAAGCAATACTTCGCCGAAGGCGTCTCGGCCAGCCAGGCCCGGATCCAGGACGTGATCAAGGAAGGCCAGGAACTGGTCGTCCAGGTCGAGAAGGAAGAGCGCGGCAACAAGGGCGCGGCCCTCACCACCTTCATCTCGCTGGCCGGCCGCTACGTCGTGCTGATGCCGAACAACCCGCGTGGCGGTGGCGTCTCGCGCCGCATCGAGGGCGACGACCGCGCCGAGCTCAAGGAGGCGATGGACCAGCTCGAGTACCCGAAGGGCATGAGCATCATCGCGCGCACCGCCGGCATCGGCCGCTCGGCGCCCGAACTCCAGTGGGACCTGAACTATCTGCTCAAGCTCTGGACCGCCATCGACGGCGCGGCCAAGGGCGGCAAGGGCGCCTTCCTGATCTACCAGGAATCCTCGCTCGTGATCCGCGCGATCCGTGATTACTTCAATCACGACATCGGCGACATCCTGATCGACACCGACGACATCTACGACCAGGCGCAGCAGTTCATGGCGCACGTCATGCCCGAGCATGCCGCCCGCGTGAAGCGCTACCGCGACGACGCCGCCCTGTTCAGCCGCTTCCAGATCGAGCACCAGATCGAATCGGCCTACGCCCGCACCGTGCAGCTGCCCTCGGGCGGCGCCATCGTGATCGACCACACCGAGGCGCTGGTCTCGGTCGACGTGAACTCGGCCCGCGCCATCAAGGGCGGCGACATCGAGGAAACCGCGACCCGCACCAACCTCGAAGCCGCCGACGAAGTGGCGCGCCAGATGCGCCTGCGCGACCTCGGCGGCCTGATCGTCATCGACTTCATCGACATGGACGAGTCGAAGAACCGCCGCGAGGTCGAGAGCCGCCTGCGCGACGCGCTGCGCCAGGACCGCGCGCGCGTGCAGTTCGGTTCGATCAGCAAGTTCGGCCTGATGGAAATGAGCCGCCAGCGCCTGAAGCCGGCGCTGAGCGAAGGCTCGTCGATCCCCTGCCCCCGTTGCGGCGGCTCGGGCCACATCCGCGACACCGAATCGAGCGCGCTGCAGATCCTGCGCATCATTCAGGAAGAGTCGATGAAGGACAACACCGCCGCCGTGCACGTGCAGGTGCCGGTGGAAGTCGCTTCGTTCCTGCTCAACGAGAAGCGCACCGAGATCGCCAAGATCGAGCTCAAGCAGCGCGTGAGCGTGCTGATGGTGCCGAACAAGACGCTCGAGACGCCCAACTACAAGCTCGAACGCCTGAAGCACGACGACCCGCGCCTCGACCACATCGAGGCCAGCTACAAGATGGCCGACGAGATCGAGGACCCGACCTCGGTCACGCGCCGTTCGCAGGAGCCCACCAACAAGCAGACGCCGGTCATCAAGGGCGTGCTGCCCGACGCGCCGGCGCCCGTGGTGCCGGTCAAGCCCGAGCCGGTGCGCGCGCCCGTCGCCGCACCCGCGCCGGTCGCGCCGCCCGTGGCGGTGGCGCCCGCGCCGGCCGAGCTGGGCTTCTTCGCCCGCATCAAGAGCTGGTTCGGCGGCGGTACGCCGGCGGCCGCGCCGGCACCCGCACCCTCGGCGATTCCGGTCGAGCCGCCGAAGCCGACGCGCCGCGAAGGCCGTGACGGCCGTCCGGGCCGCGATGGCGAATCGCGCGGTGGACGCGACGGCGAACAACGCCGTGGCGGCCGCGGCGGCGAAGGCCGCAATGCCGAAGGCCGTGGCGAGAACGGCGCCCGTTCGGGCAACCGCGACGGCGAACGCCGTGGCGGCGGCCGCAATGGCGAGCGCCGCGAAGGCGGCCGCGAGGGCCGTGAAGGTCGCGAAGGCCGCGACAACCGCAGCGCCGAGCTGCGCGCCGATGGCCAGCCGCGCGAGAACAACCGCGAAGGCCGTCCGCCGCGCGAAGGCGACCAGCGCCGTGGCCGTGGCGAACGCCGCGAGGGCGAAGGCCGCAACGTGCCGGCCGAAGCGCTCGAAGGCGTCAGCCTCGAAGCCCAGCAGCTCGCACCGAACGCGGTGCCGGGCGAGGAAGGCACGGCCGGCGGCGAACGCGCAACGCGCGCCCGCCGCGAACGGGGTGAACGCGGCGAGCGCGGTGAGCGTGGCGAGCGCAACGGCGAACGCGGCGAACGCAACCTGAACGGCGACGCGCCGCGCGGCGAAGCCGCCGCCGGCGAGGACGGCAACGCCGCGCAGGGCGAACGCACCGAGCGTGCACCGCGCAACGGCCGCGAGGAGCGTGGCCCGCGTGGCGAACGCAACGACGGCCGCCGCGAGCGCCGCAACGACGGCCAGCCGCGTTTCAACGAGGAAGGCGAAGCCGCCACCACTGCATCGGCCGACGCCGAAGCCGGCCGCGAAGCCGCACCGCAGGACGGCGCCGAGCAGGCACCGCGCCGCGACGGCGAAGAGCGCCGCGGCCGTTCGCGCGACCGCTACGGCCGTGACCGCCGCGAACGCGCACCGCGCGAAGAAGGCGAAGCGCAACCCGTGGCCGCCTTCGACGGTGCGCCCGCCGAAGCGCAGAACCTGCAGGACGCACCCGTCGCGCGCCAGCCGCAGCCGTTCGCGGAGCAAGCGGTGGCCCCGGTCGCCGAAGCCGCCGACAGCGTCGCGGTCGTCGCCGAAGCACCGGCCGCCGCGCCGCAGGTGCGCGAGCCCGCGCCGCAGGCGCGCTTCGAGCAGCCGCAGCAACCCGCGGCGCCCGTGGCCCCGATCGTGGTCGAACGCGCGAGCGCGCCCCAGCCGGCCGCCAACGGCCGTGCGCTGCCGAAGGTCCAGTCCTTCGAGCTGCCGCTCGACGAGCTCGCGCAGATCGCGCAGAGCTCGGGCCTGCAGTGGGTCAACTCCGACGCCGAACGCATCGCGCAGGCGCGCGCCGCGATCGCCGCCGAGCCGAAGCCGGTCCACGTGCCGCGCGAACGCCCGCCGGTGATCGTGCTCGACGAAGGCCCGCTGGTGCTGGTCGAAACCCGCCGCGAACTGGCCGCGATGACGCTGCCGTTCGAGCAACCGGCTGGCGAGGCGCAGCCGGAGCAGCGCACGCTCTCAGCATCCGCTCGACTGCAATGAAGACGGCGCCCTCGGGCGCCGTTTTTCATGGGGCCGGCATCTCGAGGATCAGCTCCCCGAAGCGGCAGGCACAGGGCGTGCGGCCGTTCTCGCTCCAGATCAGCGAGAAGTCCACGCTCGGCAAGGGCCGCAGCCCATAGCGGCCGTCGACGATCTTCATGCCCGGCTCCACGTCATCGCGCGTGATCACCGTCGCAGCGAGCCCCGCGAGCACCGCCGCGCGAATGCCCTGCGGGCTGGCCGAGGTGAACACCACGTGCCAGTCGATCGGCGCGAGGTCGAGCGCCGAGCCGGCCACCTGCCGGTAGACGCAGGGCTTCGGAAAGAAGGCCAGCGGCAGCGAGCCGCCCCGGGGCGGCTCGAAGGTCTCGGCCGCAGCCCAGACCAGTTGCGTGCGCCGCAGCCGCGTGCCCTCCTCCACCTCGGGCGGCGACATCACGACCGCGAGGTCGAGCTCGCCCGCCCTGATCGCCGCGCGCAGGTCGACATGCATGCTCACGCAGACCTCCAGGCGCACCGACGGGAAAGCGCGCGCGAACTGCGACAGCAGCGGCGCCAGGCGCTCGCCCAGGAAGTTGTCGGGCGCGCCGAAGCGCACCACGCCCGAGATCGGCGAGGGCTGGAAGCGCTGCGTCATGGCGTCGAGCGTCGTCAGGATCTGCTCGGCATAGCGCAGGAAATCCTCGCCGTCCTCGGTCACCGTGAGGCGGCGCGTCGTCCGGTGCAGCAGCGCGCGGCCCACCTGCTCCTCGAGCCGGCGGATCTGGTGGCTGATGGCCGATTGCGTCAGGTGCAGGCGCTGCGCGGCGCGCGTGAAGCTGCCGGTCTCCTTCACGGCGACGAAGGCGCGCAGCAGGGTGGGATCGAAGTCCATGGCGGAGGTGGGCGGGTCGTTTGAGTAGTGATGGAGATTAATGAATCTCACGAAATTAAATCATTTCCCTCATGAAGACCCTTTGCCCAGAATCGCGCTCCTCACGGCCGGCCTGCTCGCCGCGCCGCTTCAACCGGACGCCCCATGACCCTTTCATCCACCGCACGCAACCGGCTCGCGCTGGTCGCCCTCTGCCTCGTCGCCGCGATGTTCGGCCTCGAGATCTCCAGCATTCCCGTGATCCTGCCCACGCTCGAGAAGACGCTGCACGCCGACTTCGAGGCCATGCAATGGATCATGAACGCCTACACCATCGCCTGCACCACGGTGCTGATGGCGGCCGGCACGCTGGCCGACCGCTATGGCCGCAAGCGCGTGCTGGCGATCAGCCTGCTGCTGTTCGGCCTCACCTCGCTGGCCTGCGGCCTGGCGCCGAGCGCGCCGCTGCTGATCGGCGCGCGCTTCCTGCAGGGCCTGAGCGGCGGCACCATGCTGATCTGCCAGATCGCCATCCTGTCGCATCAATTCCAGGAAGGCCGCGAACGCAGCCGGGCCTTCGCGATCTGGGGCGTGGTGTTCGGCGTCGGCCTGGGCTTCGGGCCGATCGTCGGCGGCGCGATCGCCGCGCTGTGGCGCTGGGAATGGGTGTTCCTGGTCCATGCACCGCTGGCCGCCATCGCCTGGCTGCTGGCGGCCGCGAGCATCGGCGAGTCGCGCGACCCCGAGGCGAAGCGGCTCGACCTCGCGGGCATCGTCACGCTGTCGCTCGCGGTGCTCGGCCTCACGGGCTACATCACGCAGGGGCCCGGGCTCGGCTTCGCGAGCGCGGCGGGACTGGGCCTCATCGGCGCCGCGGCCGCGAGCTTCGCGGCCTTCGTGGCGATCGAGCGCAGCCGCGCCCATCCGATGTTCGACTTCTCGGTGTTCCGCATCCGCGCGTTCTCGGGCGCGATCCTCGGCTCGGTCGGCATGAATTTCAGCTTCTGGCCCTTCATGATCTACCTGCCGATCTACTTCCAGGCCGGCCTGGGCTACGACGCGGTGCAGGCCGGCACGGCGCTGCTGGCCTACACGCTGCCGACCCTGCTCGCGCCGCCGCTGGGCGAGCGGCTCGCTGCGCGCTTTCGCGCCGGCGCCGTGATCCCGGCGGGCCTGTTCGCCATCGGCGCGGGCTTTTTGCTGATGCGCTGGGGCAGCGGCGTCGCCGAGGCGAGCTGGCTCACGCTGCTGCCGGGCTGCCTGCTGGCGGGCCTCGGCCTGGGCGTGATCAACACGCCGGTGACCAACACCACCACCGGCTCGGTGCCCGCGAGCCGCGCCGGCATGGCCTCGGGCATCGACATGAGCGCGCGGCTCATCACGCTGGCGATCAACATCGCGCTGATGGGCTTCCTGCTGCTCGCGGGCATCGTCGCCGCGCTGCGCGGCGCGCTGCCGGAACTGGCGCCGTCGCTGCCCGCGCTCGCCGAGCGGATCGCGGCCGGCCATCTCGCGACGCTGCACCGGGAGTTCCCGGCGCTCGCCGCGCTCGATCCCTCGGGTGCGATCGCCCACGGCGCGCTGCTGCAGGGCTTCGGCGGGGTGATGCTCTACGGCGCGCTCGGCGTGTGGGTGCTCGCGGCACTGAGCGCGCTGGCCTTCCACGGCGGGGGCAGGCGGCCCCCGGTCGCTTGCGCCTCTCGCCCCTGAGCTAGCGCAGCGAGACCGGGTGGTTCTCGATCTGCGCCGCGTTGCGCCAGGCCACCGCGGCCTGCTCGGCATCGCCGCGGTCCTCGGCCAGCTGCGCGAGCGCGAGCCAGGCGCGGCGGTAGAGCTCGGGGTCCTGCAGCCCCATGCCGGCCTGCGACAGCAGCTGCTGCGCCTTGCCCCAGAGCTGGCGCTTCATGCAGGCCATGCCCGCGAGGTACTGCAGGTTGGCATCGCGCGGGTTGTTGCGCTGCGCGCTCTCGATGCGCGCGAGCCAGTCGGCATCGACCGAATCGAGCCCGGCCTCGAGCGCCAGCGCGAGCTTGACGCGCAGCGCGTCGCCGAGGCCGCGCGGCACCGACACCATGCGCTCCCAGGCCGGCAGCAGCCAGCCGCGCGCCACCGGCAGGTCGCCCTTGAGCAGCACCATGCGCTGCGCGGCGTGGATCGCGACCTCGGGCATCTCGCGCTCGGCCGTCTCGAGTTCGGACCAGGCGCGCAGCAGCTGCGCCGGATCGTGCGCGCCCGACAGCAGCTCGGTCGCGAGCCCGCGCACGATGCTCTGCGCGGCGGCCTCCGAGAAGGCGCGGTGCTTGGCCAGCAGCCGCGCGGTCTCGAGCGCCTCGAGCGTGCGGCGGTCCTGGCGCGCGGCCTTCAGCCGCAGCCGCAGGGCCAGCGTGCGGCGCTGCGCGCCCTGCGGCAGTTCCTCCAACCGCGCCAGCGCTGCCGCCGGATCGCGGTCCTCGAGCGCCCAGCGCGCGGCGCGCAGCTGCACGCCCTCGCGGGTCTCGGGACTGGCCAGCAGGTTGCGGTCGGCGCTCTCGTTGAGCGCCTGCTGCAGATGGGCGTCGCGCGCCGGGCGGTCCTGCAGCGCCTGCGCGCTCTCGGCCGCGAGCAGGTGCGACAGCACGCGCACCTGCTGCGCCTGCGGCAGGCTGGCGCCGAGCGCGGCCAGGGTCTTCTCCTGCGTGAGCGCGGCCTGCGCGGCCTTGCGCGCGCGCGAGAAGCGGCCCGAGATCAGCTGCACCATCGCATCGAGCAGCGCCGAATGCAGCATGCGTTCCTTCTGCTGCATGCGCCACTGGCGCGCCTGGGTCGGCAGCGAGAACAGCGCGGCCAGCGCACGCAGCGCCGCGTGCAGCAGCACGAACAGCGTCAGCAGGATCACCAGCACGAGGTTGAGCGAGAGGTCGACCCGCCACGGCGGCCAGAACACGGTGATCGTGCCCTGGTTGTTGCCGGCGAACAGCGCGACCGCCGCGGCGACGGCGAACAGCGCGAGGAGCCAGAGTGCGGCGCGCATGAAGAGCCCTGCCTTCTCAGCGGCCGGCCGCGGCGGTGGCCAGGGCGGCGAGCGTGTCGTCGATGCGCGGCGGCTCGGTGGTCTTCACCAGCGCCTGCAGCTGCTGCAACTGCGTTGCGGCCGTCTGCGTGCGGCGCGACGCGGGATCGAAATAGCGGTTGAGCGAGGCCGCCACGTTGGCGAGCTCGGTGCGCGTGACGTCGACCTGGCGCGACAGCAGCGACAGGCGCGCGTTGAGCAGCTTGAGCTTGAGGTTCTCGCGCAGGAAGTAGGTCTGGTCGGGCGCCAGCAGGATCGCCTCGGGCCGCTCGATGCGGCCCACGCGCACCAGCGAGCGCGCCTCGTTGCGCACCGTGAGCAGCGCGCGCTCCCACCAGGGCGCGTCGGCCGGCACCGGGTCGGCCTGCCAGGCATTGAGGCCGGTGCCGCGCATCGCGACCGCGTTGAGCGGCGGCAGGTCGTCCACGCCGCGCATCAGTTCGTCGAGCTTCTGCAGCGCCTCGCCACCGTCGGCGCTGGCGGTGCTGCGCAGCCGGTCGGCGTCGCGCTGCATCGCGCGCTGCAGCGGCGCCAGCCGC
Organism: Variovorax paradoxus; assembly: GCA_016806145.1. NCBI lineage: Bacteria > Pseudomonadati > Pseudomonadota > Betaproteobacteria > Burkholderiales > Comamonadaceae > Variovorax > Variovorax paradoxus. Next base: position 1,829,807 of record CP063166.1, on the reverse strand, counting down.
GGCTGGGCGGCGCGCGCGATGCGCAGGTCGCCGGCCTTCAGCGCGGCCAGCAGCGGCTCGACGCTGCCCGTGACCTGCGCCTGCTGCAGCGCGAGCCGCAGCGTGGATTCGATGTCGACCACCAGGTTCTCGTCGCGCGAACGCGAGAGGCTCTGCATCAGTTCCTCGAGCTGCGAGCGCTGCAGCGCGACCTCGGCGACGCGGGTCTCGGTGAGCGCCACGCGCGCGGCGGTGTCGCGCACCGTGTCCTTGGCCTCGCGCGCCAGCGTGCGCGCCTCGAGCGACTGCATCAGCGCCTCGCTGCTCTGGCGCGCGAGCTGTTCCTTCATGTTGCCGACCTTCTGCCACAGCGCGATCGACGTCAGCAGCGCGCCCAGCGAGACCAGCGCCAGCAGGCCGAGACCGATGCGCGTCAGGGTGGTGGCGGCCGCGGCGAGGGCGGCGGGAGATTGGGAAGAAGTCGTCAGCGGAGCCGGCACGGGTGCCTGGGGTGCGGCGGAGGCGGAAGAAGACTCGTCGGACGGAGGCACGGCGCTCATGCGAGGGATTCTATCGACGCGACCAGCGCTTCCAGCAGCGGCGCGCTCTCGCGCACCGTGCCGAAACCCGCGCCACGCGCGGCTTGCGCGATGCGCGGGTGGGTGGCGATGGCGCGCGCGGCCCGCCAATCGATGGCCGGCAGCGCGGCGCGCAGGTTGGCGATCGCCTCCGAACTGCTGAAGAGCCAGAGCGCGCGGCCCGCGGCGCCCTCCTCTGCCAGCCGGCGCTGCGCGTCATCGAGCACGGGCGCGAGCCGGCGGTAGGCCACCACGGTCTCGCGCCGCGCGCCCGCATCGTCGAGCGCCTGCGCGAGCCAGTCGCGGCCCGCGGGCTGGCCCTGCGCATCGCCGCCGCGCACGATCAGCACGCGCAGTCCGGGCACGACCCGCAGCCCCACGATCGCCCACAGGGCTTCGGAATCGAAGCGGCCTTCGTCGGCGGCTGGCGTGTCGATGGCCTCGGGCGGAACGCCGTTGCGTTGCAGCGCGCGCGCGGTGCCGGGGCCGGTGGCCCAGAAGCGGCAACCTGCTTGCAGCGCGGTGCCGGCGTTGGCTTCGAAGAAGCGGTCGACCGCGGCGGCGCTCACGAACATCCGCGCCGCGTGGTGTTCGTTCCAGGCCGCGCGCAGCGGCGCGGCATCGGCGACCGGCGCGATCTCGATCAAGGGCAACGCGCGCGCATCGAAGCCCGCGTCACGCAGTGCATCGATCCACGGCGGCGCCTCGCGCGCCGGTCGCGTCACGAGGACGGTCGGCGCTGCGGTCGTCGCCACGGTCCCCACGCGTTTCAGTGGGCGCCCGCGTCGCGCAGCAGCGAGGCCGCGTGCAACCCGAGCGCATCGGCCTGCGCGTGATCGCCGGCCTCGGCGCGCGCGCTCACCTGCAGCATCGGCTCGGCGCCCTCGGGGTCGCCCCAGGCGGCGTCGATGCGCAGGCTGCCGTCGGGCTGCCAGCGCGCATGCGCGGCCAGCGGCATCGAGCAGCTGCCGCCCATCGCGCGGCTCACGGCGCGCTCGGCGGCGGTGGCGAGCCAGTCGCCGCGGTGCGACAGCGGTGCCAGCAATGCGATCAGGTCGGCGCGGTCGGCGCGCACCTCGATGCCCAATGCGCCCTGGCCCGCGGCCGGCAGCATGGTCTCGGGTTCGAAGGCGATGCGGATGCGGTCCCCGAGGCCCAGGCGCTTGAGGCCCGCGGCGGCCAGCACGATGGCGTCGTACTGGCCCTCGTCGAGCTTGCGCAGCCGGGTGTCGAGGTTGCCGCGCAGCGGTTCGATGCGCAGGTCGGGCCGGCGCGCGCGCAACAGCATCACGCGGCGCAGGCTCGAGGTGCCGACCACGGCACCCTGCGGCAGTTCGTCGAGCGAGGCGTAGCGCGGCGACACCAGCGCGTCGCGCGGGTCTTCGCGCTCGAGCACGCAGGCCAGCACGAAGCCCTCGGGCAGCTCCATCGGCACGTCCTTGAGCGAGTGGACCGCGATGTCGGCGCGCCCTTCCTCGAGCGCGAGCTCGAGCTCCTTCACGAACAGGCCCTTGCCGCCGACCTTGCTCAGGGTGCGATCGAGGATCTGGTCGCCACGCGTGGTCATGCCCAGCAGGCGGACCGTGTGGCCCTTGTCTTGCAACAGCGCTTGCACGTGCTCGGCTTGCCACAAGGCCAGCCGGCTTTCGCGCGTGGCAATCACGATATTGCTCAAAACCGCCCCCGAAAAGTACATGAACAGAAACCGGCGGGATGCTAGCATGTTGCGCCGCAGCAACGGCGGCGACGCTCCATTCCAACAGCACTCCAAGTCTCCAGGAACACCATCGAATGAAAGCCAGCAAGACCCCTGTCGCCCCACCGAAGCGCAGGCAAGCCGAAGACCAGCCGCTGATCGACGACATCCGCCTGCTGGGCCGCATCCTCGGCGACGTGATCCGGGAGCAGGAGGGCAAGGAGAGCTATGAACTGGTGGAGAAGATCCGCACGCTGTCGGTGGCTTTCCGCCGCGATGCCGACCAGACCGCCGACCGCGCGCTGAAGAACCTGCTCAAGAGCCTGACCGCGGCCGAGACGGTGCGCGTGATCCGCGCCTTCAGCTACTTCAGCCACCTGGCCAACCTGGCCGAAGACCGCCACCTGATCCGCCGCCGCACCGAGGCCGAGCGCGCCGGCGAGAGCGCCGACGGCGACCTGCAGACCGCGCTGGCGCGCATCCGCAAGGCCGGCGTGAAGCCCGACGAGATCGTGGCCACGCTGGCCCACAGCTACCTGTCGCCGGTGCTCACCGCGCACCCGACCGAGGTGCAGCGCAAGAGCATCCTCGACGCCGAGCGCGCGATCGCGCTGCTGCTGACCACGCGCGACGAGATCCGCCTGCGCCAGCAGGCCTATGCCGGCGGCACCGACGCGCTATCGCCGCTCGAATTCGCCGACAACGAGGCGCAGATCCGCATCCGCGTCACGCAGCTGTGGCAGACGCGCCTGCTGCGCTTCTCCAAGCTCACCGTGGCCGACGAGATCGAGAACGCGCTGAGCTACTACGAGGCCACCTTCCTGCGCGAGATCCCGCGCGTCTATGCCGACCTCGAGAAGGCGCTGGCGCAGGGCGGCCAGACGCCCTCGGTCGCGACCTTCCTGCGCATGGGCCAGTGGATCGGCGGCGACCGCGACGGCAACCCCAACGTCACGGCCGAGACCCTCGAGTACGCGCTGCGCCGGCAGGCCGAACTGGCGCTGCGCCACTACCTCACCGAGGTGCACTACCTGGGCGGCGAGCTCTCGCTGTCGGCCACCCTGATCGACGTGTCGGTCGAGATGCAGGCGCTGGCCGAGCGCTCGCCCGACACCAGCGAGCACCGCAAGGACGAGCCCTATCGCCGCGCGCTGACCGGCGTCTATTCGCGGCTCGCGGCCACGCTGCGCGAGCTCACGGGCGGCGAGGCCGCGCGCCACGCGGTGGCGCCGCAGAACCCCTACGCCACGGCCGAGGAGTTCCTCGCCGACCTGCGCACCATCGAGGACTCGCTCGGCGAGAAGCACGGCAGCCTGCTGGCCGCGCCGCGCCTCAAGCCGCTGATCCGCGCGGTCGAGGTGTTCGGCTTCCACCTCGCCACGGTCGACCTGCGCCAGAGCTCCGACAAGCACGAGGCCGTGATCGCCGAGCTGCTGGCCACCGCGCGCATCGAGCCCGCCTACGCTTCGCTGGCCGAGGAAGCCAAGCAGACGCTGCTGCTCAAGCTGCTCGACGACGCGCGCCCGCTGCGCGTGCCCGATGCAGCCTATTCGCCGCTCGCGAAGAGCGAGCTCGCGATCTTCGCGGCCGCGCGCGTGGCCCGCGCGCGCTACGGCAACGCGGCGATCCGCCACTACATCATCAGCCACACCGAGACCGTGAGCGACCTGCTCGAGGCGCTGCTGCTGCAGAAGGAAGTGGGCCTGCTGCGCGGCGCGATGGACAAGGACGCCACCTGCGACCTGATCGTGGTGCCGCTGTTCGAGACCATCGAGGACCTGCGCAATGCCGCGCCGATCGTGCGCGCCTTCTACGCGCTGCCGAACATCCAGGCGCTGATCGAGCGCTCGGGCGCCGAGCAGGACGTGATGCTCGGCTACAGCGACAGCAACAAGGACGGCGGCATCTTCACCAGCAACTGGGAGCTCTACCGCGCCGGCATCGCACTGGTGGCGCTGTTCGACGAGCTCAACAAGAAGAAGGCCAACCCCATCCGGCTGCGCATGTTCCATGGCCGCGGCGGCACGGTGGGACGCGGCGGCGGCCCGAGCTACCAGGCGATCCTCGCGCAGCCGCCCGGCACGGTGCGCGGCCAGATCCGCCTGACCGAGCAGGGCGAGGTCATCGGCTCGAAGTACGCCAACCGCGAGATCGGCCGGCGCAACCTCGAAACCCTGGTGGCCGCCACGCTCGAGGCCACGCTGCTGCCGCAGGGCAAGTCGGCGCCCGCCACCTTCCTGTCGGCGGCCGGCGAGCTCTCCACCGCGAGCATGGCCGCCTACCGCAAGCTGGTCTACGAGACCCCGGGCTTCGGCGAGTACTTCTTCAGCGCCACGCCGATCCGCGAGATCGCCGAGCTCAACATCGGCTCGCGCCCCGCCTCGCGCAACCCGAGCCACAAGATCGACGACCTGCGTGCCGTGCCCTGGAGCTTCAGCTGGGGCCAGTGCCGCCTCACTATTCCCGGCTGGTTCGGCTTCGGCGCGGGCGTGGAGCAGTTCCTCGCGGCCGCCGGCAATGCCGCGGGCCGCAAGGAGCGCCAGGCGCTGCTGCAGCGCATGTACGCGCAGTGGCCCTTCTTCCGCACGCTGCTGTCGAACATGGACATGGTGCTCGCCAAGAGCGACCTCGCGCTGGCCTCGCGCTATGCCGAACTGGTGAGCGACCGCAAGCTGCGCCAGAAGGTGTTCTCGATGATCGATGCCGAATGGCACCGCACCTCGGACGCGCTCACGCTGATCACCGGCGCCAAGCAACGGCTCGAGGGCAATGCAGAAATGCAGCGCTCGGTGCGCCACCGCTTCCCCTACATCGACCCGCTGCACCACCTGCAGGTCGAGCTGATGCGGCGCTACCGCGCGGGCGACGGCGGCGAGCGGCTGCAGCGCGGCATCCACATCTCGATCAACGGCGTGGCCGCGGGCCTGCGCAACACCGGCTGAGGAGGCGCGCATGCAAGGCTCCTGTCTCTGCGGCGCCGTGGCCTACGAGGCCGCGAAGCTCGCGGGCCCGATCGGCCACTGCCATTGCCGGACCTGCCGCAAGGCGCATGCGGCCGCCTTCGCGAGCACAGCGCGCGTGGACCGCGCCGACTTCCGCTGGCTGCGCGGCCAGGACGACGCGCTCGCGGCCTTCGAATCGACGCCCGGCAAGCTGCGCCATTTCTGCCGCCGCTGCGGCAGCCATCTCGTGGCGGAATGGGTCGCGCAGCCGCAGGTGATCCTGCGCGTGGGCTCGCTCGACGACGATCCCGGCGTGCGGCCGAGCCAGCACATCTGGCGCTCGCACGACGTGCCGTGGATGGCCTGCGGCGAGGACCTGCCCTCGTTCGCCGAGGCCGCGCCGCCCAAGCCCTGAGCGCGCCCTGCCGTCGATGGACGGCAAGGTGCCGCTCCCGGGCGCCTGCGTGCAGCCGAAAGCACGCGAACCCCTCGATTGTTCGCCCTGGGGAAACTGACAACTGCCGCGCGCCCCCTTTGTCGCGGGCGTCCGCGCGACCACACTGCGAAGCCCCTTGCAACAAGCATCGACCGCCGTGCCGGCCGATGCCCACCGGACTTCCTCCTCATGATGAACGCACCCAGCGGCGCCCCCTGCATCGACGCGCTGCCGCCCGATTCCGCGAAGACCTCGCGCTCGACCTGGCTCGCGGTCGGTTCGCTCTCGGTCGGTTCCTTCGCCATGGTCTCGACCGAGTTCATGCCGATCGGCCTGCTCACCGACATCGCCAGCACCCTCAACGTCTCGAACGGCACCGCGGGCCTGATGATCACCATGCCCGGCATCCTCGCGGCCTTCGCGGGACCGGGCCTGATCGTGGCCTCGGGCCGGCTCGACCGCCGCACCCTGCTGATCGGCCTCACCGTGGCGCTGATCGCCTCGAACCTGCTCGCGGCCTTCGCGCCCAACTTCGCCACCATGCTGATCGCGCGGCTGATCCTCGGACTGTGCGTGGGCGGCTTCTGGACCTTCGCGCCGCCGGCCGCCACGCAGCTGGTGCCGCCGGCCCAGCAGGCGCGCGCGATGTCGCTGGTGCTGGCCGGCGTGTCGGCCGCCACCGTGCTCGGCGTGCCGGCCGGTGCCTTCCTCGGCACCACCTTCGGCTGGCGCGCCTCCTTCGCCGCCACCGGTGCGCTGGCCGGGGCCGTGCTGCTGGTGCAGCTGTGGCTGCTGCCGCCGCTGCCCTCGGCACGCGCCATCGGCGCGCGCGACCTGCTGATCCCGCTGACGCGGCGCATGGCGCAGGTCGGGCTGCTCGCGGTGCTGTTCTTCATCGCCGGCCACTTCGCCGCCTACACCTACCTCAAGCCGCTGCTGCAGCAGGTCTTCGGCCTCGACCCCAACGGCGTGACCACGCTGCTGCTGGTCTACGGCGCCGTGGGCTTCTTCGGCACCTTCCTCGGCGGCAGCATGGTGGCGCGCAGCGTGCGCGGCACCACCCTGCTGGCCGCGCTGCTCCTGGCCACGGCGCTGATCCTGTCGACGCTGCTCGGCACCGGCATGGTGGCCGGCGCGGTGGTGGTCGTGATCTGGGGCGTGGCCTTCGGCCTGATCCCGGTGGCGCTCACCGGCTGGATGCTCGAGGCCGTGCCCGATGCGCCCGAGGCCGGCCAGGCGCTGCTGGTCAGCGGCTTCCAGGTGGCGATCGCCTCGGGCGCGCTGCTCGGCGGCCGCGTGGTCGACGGCTGGGGCATCTCGAGCACCATGGTGATGAGCGGCGGACTGGTGCTGGTCGCGGCGCTGATCGTGGTCACGCTGGGCCGCGCGCGCGGCGCCGCCGTGGCGGCCTGAGCGCCAGCTTCTCCCTCAACGGCCGGGGCGCCCGCGTGGCGCGCCCGGCCGTCTGCTTTCGGCCCCGGCCCGCGCGATCGCATCGAGCACCACGCGCAGGCCCTTGCCCACCGGCTTGTCGCGCCGCAGCACGATCGCCAGGCTGCGCGACAGGGGCGGCACCAGCCGGCTGATCTTGAGTTCGGGATGGGCGCCGCGCCCGCGCATCGCCATGCCCGGCACGATGGCGTAGCCCAGCCCCGCGGCCACCATCTCCTTCATCGCCTCGACGCTGCCGAGCTCCATCACCGGCTGCGGCTGCAGCCCCTCGGCCGCGAACCAGCGGTCGACCAGCCGGCGCGTGTTGGCCGCGGGCTCGAACAGCACCAGCGGCAACGGCGCCAGGTCGGCCGGTCCCACGCGTGCCTTCAGCGGCGCGAGGTCGGCGCGGCCGATGGCCACGAATTCGTCGTCGAGTACCGGCGTCACCTCGAGCGAACGCCCGGTCGCCGGCAAGGTGACGAGCGCGAGATCGATGCTGTTCTCCTCCACCTTGCGCACGCAGTCGTCGGTGTTGCCGGTGCTCACCACCACGCTGAGCGCCGGGTACTGCTCGCGCAGCGCGCGCAGCAGCGGCGGCAGCAGGTGCAGGCAGGCGGTGGCGCCGGTGCCCAGCCGCACGCGGCCCGCGACCGCGCTCGCATGGTCGGCCAGCGCCTCGATCGCGTTCTCGACCGCGGCATCGATGTGCCGCGCATGCCGCAGCAGCTCGCTGCCGGCCGCCGTGGCCCGCGCGCGCCGGCCCACGCGCTCCACCAGCCGCACCGCGAGGCGGCGCTCGAGCTGGCGCACCTGCAGGCTCACCGCGGGCTGGGTCAGGCCCAGGCGCTCGGCCGCGGCCGAGAAGCTGCCGGTCTCGACCACCAGGCCGAAGGCGCGCAGCTGGTCGAGGTTGAGCGAGCGCTGCACAGGCTTGTCCAAAGTTTTTCTCATGGCTTGCATAGTTGACCCAAGCTTCATTTATCGATTGCCGCGCGTCAAGATCGCGCCATGCCCTCTTCCGACCTGCCTTCTTCCTTCGCCGCGCTCGCGATCGCCGACGCCGAGCCCCAGCATCTGGACGAGATCCAGGCCATCTACAGCCACTACGTGCTGCACGACCTCTGCTCCTTCGAGGAGCAGGTGCCAACGGTGGCGCAGATGCTGTCGCGCCGCCTGGAGGTGCTGCGCCTCGGCCTGCCCTACCTGGTCGCGCTGCGCGAGGGCCGCGTGGTCGGCTATGCCTATGCCGGCGCCTACCGCGCGCGCTCCGCCTACCGCCACACGGTCGAGGATTCGATCTACGTCGCGCAGGGCGAGCACGGCCGCGGCATCGGCAAGGCGCTGCTCGCGGCGCTGATCGAACGCTGCGCCGCGCGGGGCCTGCGCCAGATGGTCGCGGTGGTCGGACACAGCGGCAACGCGGGCTCGACGCGGCTGCACGAGAGCCTGGGTTTCGAACGGGTCGGCGTGCTGCGCGACGTGGGCTTCAAGTTCGGCCGCTGGGTCGACACCGTGCTGATGCAGCGCGCGCTGGCCTGATGGCGGCACAGCCATCCCTGCCCGCGCCGGGCTGGCTCGCGATGCTCTGCACGAGCCGGCTGCTGCAGGCCATGATCGTCACGGCCTATGCCGGCGTGCTGCCCTTCACCCTGGTCGACTGGCGGATGAGCGCCGCGCAGGCGGGCTCGATCCAGAGCGCCTGGCACGTGGGCTACATGAGCTCGCTGTTCGCCGTCGGCCTGCTCGCGGACCGCTTCGGCGCGCACCGCGTGTTCCTGCTCGGCAGCGCGGTCAGCGCGATCGCGGCGCTGGGCTTCGCGCTGTTCGCGAGCGGCCACCGCTCGGCGCTGCTGCTGTACGGGCTCGCGGGGCTGTGCGCCGGTGCCTCGTACACGCCGGGGCTGCAGCTGCTCGCGCGCAATGCCGAACCCGCCGTGCGCGGCCGCGCGATGGGGCTGTTCCTCGGCGCCTCGTCGCTCGGCTATGCGCTCTCGCTCGCGGTGGTGGCCGCGCTCGCGAGCGTCGCGCACTGGCGCCACGGCCTGATCGCGGCGGCGCTGTGCACCGCGGTGGGCGCGCTGCTCACCGTGCCCGCGCTGCGCCGCATGCGGCTGCCCGCGGCACCGCCGCCGGCCGCGCGCGAAGGCACGCTGCGCGCGCTGATCGAGACGGTGCGCGACAAGCCCGCGATGGCCGGCAACTGGGCCTATGCCTTCCACTGCTGGGAGCTGATGGCACTGTGGGCCTGGCTGCCCGCCTACCTCGTGGCCGCGTCGGGCGATGTGCCCGCGGCGTGGAAGGGCGCGGGCATCGCGCTCGCGGCGCTGGCGCACCTGGTCAGCGTGTTCGGCAGCATCGCGGGCGGCGCCGCTTCCGACCGCTGGGGCCGCGCGCGCGTGATGATGGTCGCCACCCTCGCGAGCCTGTGCATGTCCTTCGCCTTCGGCTGGCTGTGGAGCTGGCCGCTGTGGCTGCTGGCGGTGGCGGCCGCGCTCTACAACCTGTTCGCCATCGCCGATTCCTCGGTCTACTCGACCGCGCTGGCCGACGTGGTGGCGCCGCATCGCCTGGGCGTGGCCTATTCGGTGCGCTCGGTGATGGGCTTCGGCGCGGGCGCGATCAGCCCCTGGGTGTTCGGCCTCGCGCTCGACTGGGGGCAGGCGCGCTTTGGCACGGGCAGCACGCACGGCTGGGTGGCGGCGTGGACCACGGTCGGCCTCGGCGCGCTGCTCGGGCCGCTGATGATCGCGCGCTTCGCGCGGCTGGCCCGGCCGGCGCGCTGAGCGGCCCTATTCGCCCAGCAGCTCGCCGATCGGCTGCAGGTCCTCGACCCGGTCGCAGATGGCCTTGATCACCATGGTGATCGGGATGCCCAGCAGCAGCCCCCAGACGCCCCAGAGCCAGCCCCAGAAGATCACGCCGACGAACACCGCGACCGGGTTGATGCGGCTGGTGCGGCTGGTGAGCCAGGGCATCAGCAGGTTGCCGACCAAGGTGTGGATCAGCAGCGAGGTGCCGGCCACCGCGATGCCCATCTCGAGGGTGTTGAACTGCAGGAAGGCCACCAGCCCTGCGGCCGAGAGCACGATCACCGAACCGATGTAGGGAATGAGGTTGGTGACGCCGGCCACGATGCCCCAGACGGCCGCGTTCTGCAGCCCGAGCGCCCAGAAGGCCAGGCCGGTGGCCACGCCCACGAGCACGCTGGTGAAGATCTGCACCAGCAGGTAGCGCTCGATGTTGCGCGTGATGTCGTCGAGCACGTGCACGGTGATCTTCTTCTTCTCGAGGCTCGAGCCCGAGATCTTGATCAGCTTGCGCCGGAAGGTGGAGCCCGAACACAGCGCGAAGTAGGTGAGGAAGGCCACCAGCGTGAGCTGCCCGGCCGCGCCGAGCAGGCCGACGGTGCCGGTCCAGAGGTAGTCGCGCACGTTGAACGGCGGCCGCTCGATCACCACGCGCGCGACGCCGCGGCGTGCCAGCGCGCGCGAGTTCTCCTCGGCCGCGCGCTCGAGCTGCGAGGCGGCCTGCTGCACGCTGTCGAGCGTGCCGCTGCTGCCCTTGTCGGTGCGCGTGGCCTGGCGCAGCTTCTGCGCCGCGGCGGGCAGCGAGTCGAGCAGGGACGAGGCGCTGCCCGAGAGCGAATAGCCGGTCCAGCCGATGGCGCCGCACAGGCCGAGCAGGATGACGGCGGCGCCGATCCAGCGCGGCAGCCGCCAGCGCTCGAGCCGGTCGACCAGCGGCGACAGCGCATAGCTCAGCAGCAGGCTCAGCATCAGCGGGATGAACACCGACTGCGCCCACTGCAGCGCGAACACGCTGGCCAGCACCGCGAGCACCACCAGCGAGAAGCTGCGCACGTCGACCGGCACGCGCAGCACCGGCAGGTCGCGCTCGGCGTCGGCCTCGGACTTCGGCACGGGCGGCGGCTCGGGCTGCAGCGCGGGCGCGGGAACGGAGGCGGCCGCCACCACCTCCTCGGGCGGGGCAGGCTCGGGCGCGGGCGCCTCCTGCTGCGCGGCCGGCGGCCGCGGGGCGTCGTCGTCGCGCGCCTTGTCGTTCATCGTGCGTCCTTGATGACTTCGCGCACCGCCGCCAGCTGCCGGCGCGACACCGCGACCAGCTCGGGCACGGTCGACAGGCGCAGCGCCCAGCCCTCGGCGTCCTCGCCGTCGTCGTAGCGCTCGAGCGCGCGGATCGCGCTGCGCGCCACCAGCGCGTTGCGGTGCACGCGCAGGAAACGCTCGGGATAGCGCTCCTCGAAATCGTTGAGCGAGCCGTCGAGGATGTGGCTGCGCGCGGCCGTGCGCACCGTGAGGTACTTGTATTCGGACTTCAGGTAGACGATCTCCGCCAGCGGCACGCGCTCGGCGCGGCCGCGGTCCTGGATCAGCACGCTCTCCTGCGCCGCCTTGTCGCTGGCGCGCTCCTTGAGATAGCGCTCGGCCTTCTGCAGCGCCTGCTGCAGCCGCTCGGCGCGCACGGGCTTGGTGAGGTAGTCGACCGCGTCGAGCTCGAAGGCGGTGACCGCATGTGCGGCATGCGCGGTCACGAACACCACGGCCGGCGCGTCGGCGCGCTCGCGCAGCGCACGCGCCACCTCGATGCCGTCGATGCC